>DASZXA010000069.1:0-27874 GCA_035546455.1 Pseudolabrys sp. | reverse complement strand
GGGCAAGGCGCAGTCGCGCGGCGTCGAATTGTCGGCGACCGACGTCCAGCAGGCGACGCGCGATTCCATTCACGCGCTCATGCTTATCCGCGCCTATCGCATTCGCGGCCATTTCCACGCTAAGCTCGATCCGCTCGATCTCGAACCGGAAAAGAACGAGGAAGAACTCGATCCGCGCTCCTACGGCTTCCAGGAAGCCGACATGGACCGCAAGATTTTCCTCGACAAGGTGCTCGGCCTTGAATTCGCGACCATGCGCGAGATCGTCACGATCCTGCGCCGCACTTATTGCCAGACGCTCGGCGTCGAATTCATGCACATCTCGAATGGTGCGCAGAAGGCCTGGATTCAGGAGCGCATCGAAGGCAAGGACAAGGAAATTTCATTCACGCGCGAGGGCAAGCGCGCGATCCTGAACAAGCTGGTCGAAGCGGAAGGCTTCGAGAAATTCCTCGACGTCAAGTTCACCGGCACGAAGCGCTTCGGTCTCGATGGCGCCGAGTCGCTGATCCCGGCGCTCGAGCAGATCATCAAGCGCGGCGGCAATCTCGGCGTGAAGGAAATCGTCGTCGGGATGCCGCATCGCGGCCGGCTCAACGTGCTGACGCAGGTGATGGCGAAGCCGCATCGCGTGCTGTTCCACGAATTCAAGGGCGGGTCCGCGACGCCAGACGAAATCGAGGGTTCGGGCGACGTCAAATATCATCTCGGCGCGTCATCCGACCGCGAGTTCGATAACAACAAAGTGCATCTGTCGCTGACGCCAAATCCGTCGCACCTGGAAATCGTCGATCCCGTCACGCTCGGCAAAGTGCGCGCCAAGCAGGACCAGCACGGCGCGTCTCCGACCGAGCGGTCGATGGTGCTGCCGCTGCTCATTCATGGCGATGCGGCGTTTGCCGGCCAAGGTGTGGTCGCAGAGTGTTTCGGTCTCTCCGATCTGAAGGGCTACAAGACCGGCGGCTCGCTGCATTTCATCGTCAACAACCAGATCGGCTTCACGACCTATCCGCGCTATTCGCGCTCGTCGCCCTATCCGTCCGACGTCGCCAAGATGATCGAGGCGCTGATCTTCCACGTGAACGGCGACGATCCCGAGGCGGTGGTGTTCGCGGCCAAGGTCGCGACCGAATACCGGCAGAGATTTGCAAAGCCGGTCGTCATCGACATGTTCTGCTACCGGCGCTTCGGTCACAACGAAGGCGATGAGCCTTCGTTCACCCAGCCGCTGATGTACAAGAAGATCCGGTCGCAGCCGTCGACGCTCGAGATCTATGCCAAGAAGCTCATCGGCGAGGGTGTCATCACTGACGTCGAAGTCGAGAAGATGAAGGCCGACTGGCGGACGCGGCTCGATGCCGAGTTCGAGGCTAGTCAAAGCTATAAAGCGAACAAGGCCGATTGGCTCGATGGCCGCTGGTCGGGCCTCAAAGCAGCGCACGACGCCGACGACCCGCGCCGCGGCAATACCGGTGTTGCGCTCGATGAGTTGCGTGAGATCGGCAAGAAGATCACGGCGGTGCCGCAGGGCTTCCACGTTCACCGTACGGTGCAGCGGTTCCTCGACAACCGCGCCAAGGCGATCGAGACCGGCGAGGGCATCGATTGGGCGACCGGCGAGGCGCTGGCGTTCTGCACATTGTTGAAGGAAGGCAACCGCGTCCGCCTGTCCGGCCAGGATTCCGAACGCGGCACCTTCTCGCAGCGTCATTCGGTGCTGTTCGATCAGGAGACGGAAGAGCGTCACACGCCGTTCAATCATCTCGGCGGGAAACAGGGCCGCTACGAAGTTCTCAACTCAAGCCTGTCCGAGGAAGCCGTGCTCGGTTTCGAATATGGCTATTCGACCGCCGAGCCGTCTGCGCTCACGCTGTGGGAAGCGCAGTTCGGCGACTTCGCCAACGGCGCGCAGGTCGTGTTCGACCAGTTCATCTCGTCCGGCGAGCGCAAGTGGCTGCGCATGTCCGGCCTCGTCTGTCTCCTGCCGCATGGGTACGAAGGGCAGGGGCCGGAGCATTCCTCGGCGCGGCTCGAACGCTTCTTGCAGATGTGCGCGGAAGACAACATGCAGGTGGCGAACTGCACGACGCCCGCCAATTACTTCCACATCCTGCGCCGCCAGCTAAGGCGTGAAATCCGCAAGCCGCTCATTCTGATGACGCCGAAGTCGCTGCTTCGCCACAAGCGCGCGGTCTCGCGGCTCGATGAGATCGGGCCGAACACCTCGTTCCATCGCCTGCTGTGGGACGATGCCCAGTATCTCAAGGGCGAGAAGATTCAGCTCGTGCCTGACGACAAGATACGCCGCGTCGTGATGTGCACCGGCAAGGTCTATTACGACCTTTACGAGGAGCGCGAGAGGCGCGGCATCAACGACATCTATCTGCTCCGCATCGAACAGCTCTATCCGTTCCCGACCAAGGCGCTGATTGCCGAGTTGTCGCGTTTCAAGCAGGCCGAGATGGTGTGGTGCCAGGAAGAGCCGCGCAACATGGGCGGCTGGTTCTTCGTCGAGGTGTTCCTGAGCTGGATCTTGAATCAGATTTCATCTCAGCACCGCGCGCCGCGTTACGCCGGCCGTCCGGCCGCGGCGTCGACCGCCGTCGGACAGATGTCGAAGCATCTCGCGCAACTCAAGCAATTTCTGGAAGAGGCGCTCGGCTGAGCGACGTTTGACGTATGACCGATATTAAAGTCCCGACGCTGGGCGAATCCGTTACCGAAGCCACAGTCGGCCGCTGGTTCAAGCAACCGGGTGAGGCGGTCGCCGCGGACGAGCCGCTGGTCGAACTCGAAACCGACAAGGTGACGCTCGAAGTGCCGGCCCCGTCGGCCGGCGTGCTCGGCGACATCAGCGTCAAGCAGGGCGAGACCGTTGCGGTTGGCGCCATTCTCGGCAGCATCAAGGACGGTGCCGGCGCGGCGCCGAAATCGGTGGCGAGCGGCACCGGCACCGCGCGTCCGGACACCAAGACCACCTCGTCGATGCCGATCAATGCAGCCGAGGAAGAGCCGAAGCCGCGTTCGGCGTCCTCGACAACAATGCCGCCTCCGCCATCAGTCCGGAAGATGGCCGCCGAAACCGGTGTCGATCTGTCGAAGGTCGAAGGCAGCGGCAAGCACGGTCAGGTGCTCAAGGGCGACATGATGGCGGCGATCGAGCGCGCTGCCGCTTCGCCGACTCCGGTTGCATCGTCAGCGCCGACGCAAATGCGCGCGCCGTCCCCCGCCGATGACGCCGCGCGTGAAGAGCGCGTGCCGATGACGCGGCTGCGCCAGACCATCGCCCGCCGCCTCAAGGATGCGCAGAACACCGCCGCGATGCTCACGACCTACAACGAGGTCGACATGAGCGCGGTGATGAAGATGCGCGCCGACTACAAGGAGCTGTTCGAGAAGAAGCATGGCGTGAAGCTCGGCTTCATGGGCTTCTTTACCCGCGCCTGCATCCAGGCGCTGAAGGAAATTCCCGAGGTTAATGCCGAGATCGACGGCACCGACATTGTCTACAAGAACTATTATCATGTCGGCGTCGCGGTCGGCACCGAGCGCGGTCTCGTGGTTCCGGTGGTGCGCGATGCCGATCACCTGTCGCTCGCCGGCATCGAGAAGGCGATCAGCGCGATGGGCAAAAAGGCGCGCGACGGCCAGCTCAAGATCGAAGACATGCAGGGCGGCACCTTCACGATCTCGAATGGCGGCGTTTACGGTTCGCTGATGTCGATGCCGATTCTCAACGCGCCGCAGTCCGGCATTCTCGGCATGCACAAGATCCAGGAACGCCCGGTGGTAATCGGCGGCAAGATCGAGATTCGCCCGATGATGTATCTCGCGCTGACCTATGATCACCGTGTGGTCGACGGGCAGGGCGCGGTCACCTTCCTGGTGCGGGTGAAGGAAAATCTCGAAGACCCGGCGCGTATCGTTCTGGATTTGTGATGGCTTACGATCTCATCGTCATCGGCTCCGGCCCCGGCGGCTATGTCTGCGCCATCCGCGCTGCGCAGCTCGGACTGAAAACCGCGGTGGTCGAGAAGATGCCCACCTTCGGCGGCACTTGTCTCAACATCGGCTGCATCCCGTCGAAGGCGCTGTTGCACGCGTCCGAATTGTTTGCCGAGGCCGGTCACAGCTTCGCCAAGATGGGCATCGGCGTCGACAAGCCGAAGCTCGATCTCAAGCAGATGCTGGCGTTCAAGCAGGAGGCCATCGACGGCAACGTGAAGGGCGTCGATTTCCTGTTCAAGAAGAACAAGATCGATGGCATCCACGGCACGGCGCGCATTGCTGCGCCCGGCAAGGTCGAGGTCAAAAGCGCGGACGGCAAGACTCAGACCCTCGACACCAAGTCGATTGTGATCGCGGCCGGCTCCGGTGTAGCCCAACTCAAGGGCATCGAGATCGACGAAAAGCGCGTCGTGTCTTCGACCGGTGCGTTATCGCTCGACAAGGTGCCGCAGAAAATGGTGGTGGTCGGCGCCGGCGTGATCGGGCTTGAGCTCGGCTCGGTGTGGCGCCGTCTCGGTGCCGAAGTCACCGTGGTCGAATTCCTCGACGGCGCGCTGCCGGGCATGGATGGCGAAGTTCGCCGCCAGACGCAGCGTCTGCTTGAGAAGCAGGGCCTGACCTTCAAGCTGTCATCGAAGGTGACGGCTGTCGATAAATCGGGGCCACGCCTCAAGGTTTCCGTCGAGCCCGCCAAAGGTGGTGCCGCCGAAACCATCGAAGCCGATGTTGTGCTCGTCTCGATCGGCCGCGTGCCTTACACCGACGGCCTCGGCGTCAAGGAGGCCGGTGTGAAGCTCGATGAGCGCGGCCGCGTCATGGTGGATTCCCACTTTGCCACGAGCGTGCCCGGCATCTGGGCGATCGGCGATGTCATCAAGGGGCCGATGCTGGCGCACAAGGCGGAAGATGAGGGCGTTGCGGTTGCCGAAATTCTCGCCGGACAGGCCGGTCACGTGAATTATGACGCGATCCCTGCGGTCGTTTATACGATGCCGGAAATCGCTTCGGTCGGTAAAACCGAGGAAGAGTTGAAGACG
The DNA here is from genome assembly GCA_035546455.1 of Pseudolabrys sp. Lineage (GTDB taxonomy): Bacteria > Pseudomonadota > Alphaproteobacteria > Rhizobiales > Xanthobacteraceae > Pseudolabrys. The sequence goes on along the minus strand of DASZXA010000069.1, from coordinate 22,829 downwards.
GCGGGCATCGCTTACAACGTCGGCAAGTTTCCGTTCACCGCGAACGGCCGCGCCAAGGCCAATCAGCAGACCGATGGTTTTGTAAAGATTCTGGCCGATGCGAAGACTGACCGCGTGCTCGGCGTGCATATTATCGGCTCGGATGCCGGCAACATGATTGCCGAAGCGGTGATCGCGATGGAGTTCGGCGCGTCAGCCGAGGACATTGCGCGGACGTGCCACGCACACCCGACGCTGCCCGAAGCGGTCAAGGAAGCCGCACTCGCCGTCGACAAGCGCGCCATTCATATGTGACGGCGCGCCGTTTGGCTTCTACATGAGGTGGAAGGCGTGCGGCGCCCACAGGCCGACGGCGATAAAGAAAACTCCTACGGCGCCCAGGCCGCCGGCCAGCCAGATGAGAATCGTCGTGCCGGTGATGATGGCGGCCGAAGCCAGCACAATGCCGATCTGCAAAGTCGCTGACGCAATCTCGTAGTGATGATAGCGCGCCATCGCGGTGTCGCGTTCATGTTCGTAGTGTTCGGCACGCACACGCAACTCCTCGCGTCCGTCTTGCCCTTTCGGGTCCGACTCGTAGCGCGCGACTGTGCCTTTCCAGGCTTCAATCTGCTTCGCGATCTCGGCTTTCGCCGCCGGATCGGCGATCCCGCTCGCCTGAGCGCCTAGCCCTTCGGCGGCGACGCGAAGCGCCGTTTGACGGATCGTCTTGGCCTGAAAGAAGCCCCAGGTATCGGAGGCCTTGATGTTGGTTGTCAGCGCCTCGGTTTGCGCGCTCTTGCCGAGCGTTTCCGAGAACGCCAGCAGCAGCGCCAGAATGGAAATCAGCAGCGCAATCTTCTTGTTGCCGCTGTGCGACGCGTGCTGCGCCTGTTCGGCGTGTTCCAGGTTTTCGTGCGTGCCAGCCATTTTCGCTCCCCCTCGAGGGAGGACGATGTCTCGCGGTTCGCCATTCCGCAAGATCGCGCGCGGCGTTGTTACTTGTTCTTTATGCGCGCGGATGCGCGCTGCGGTAGGCGTTGAGCAACTGCTCGCTGTCGACAGCCGTATAGATCTGTGTGGTCGAGAGCGACGCGTGCCCGAGCAGTTCCTGGATCGCGCGCAGGTCGCCGCCCCGCGCCAGCAGATGGCTGGCGAACGAATGGCGCAGCGCATGCGGCGTTGCCGTCGCCGGCAGTCCGAGCGCACCGCGCAGCCGCGCCATCGCAAGCTGCACGATGCGCGGCGACAGCGGCCCGCCGCGCGCGCCGATGAACATCGGCCCGTCGCGCCCGGTATCGTAAGGGCACAGTGCGTCGTAGTCGGCGATCAGCTTCAGCACCTGTGGCAGCACCGGCACCATGCGCTCCTTGCCGCCTTTGCCTTTGACGACGAGGACATCGCCCGCGCCCGGCGCCGGAATATCCTTGCGCTTGAGAGACAAAGCTTCGGAAATGCGCAGGCCGGAACCGTACAGCAGGCCGAGCACCGCCGCGTCGCGCGCCAGCACCCATGGCGCGCGCTCCTCACCGGCACGCAGATCGGCGTCCGACATTTGCTTCGCCGAAGCAACCGCGAGCGGCTTCGGCAGTGTCTTGGCAACCTTCGGCGCGCGCACGGCAGCCAGCGCCGCGACCTTGCCCTTGCCATTGCGTTCCAGATAGCGGGCAAACGATCGCGCGCCCGCGAGCCCCCGCATCAGCGAGCGGCTGCCGATGCCGGCCCCGCGCCGCGCCGCCATGAAGGCGCGCACGTCCTGCGGCGATAGCGCGGCCAGTTCTTTCAGTGTCGGCGCACCACCAAGGTGCTCGGCGAGAAAGCTCAAAAACTGTGCGACGTCGCGCCGGTACGCGTCGAGCGTCTTGTCGGACATCCGCCGTTCGGCATTGAGAAAGCCGAGCCAGTGGCCGATTTCGGCTGCAACATCGGGGGCAATCGCGCCTTGCATCGGGCGAACGTGCCATCGCTTTCTTCACCCTTCCTTAAGCGGCCGGAATCGCCATCTAATGCGCTCATGTCCTCACGCATTGTCGACATTCTGGTGCCGGTCGCGCTCGACCAGGCTTACAGCTATCGGGTGCCCGCCGGCCTCACGCTCAATCCGGGCGACGTGGTCAGCGTGCCGCTCGGCGCGCGCGAAGCGATGGGCGTGGTGTGGGGCGAGGGCAATCCGCGGCCCGGCCTGCACAACCGGCTGAAGGATATCGACGCCAAGCTCGACATTCCGCCGGTCAAGGAGGAACTGCGCGGCTTCGTCGATTGGGTGTCGAACTACACGCTGGCGCCGCGCGGCATGGTGCTGCGCATGACGCTGCGGATGGGCGATCTCGGCCCCGGCCGCGAGCGCATCGGCGTGCGCAAGGTCGGCCCGGCGCCTCCGCGCATGACGACGGCGCGGATGCGTGTTCTGTCATTGCTGTCGGACGGCATGACACGCGCCAAGAGCGATGCGGCGCATGAAGCCGGCGTCAGCTCGGGTGTGATCGACGGGCTGGTCGATGAAGGCACGCTCGAAGCCGTCGTGCTGCCGCCGGACCCGATCGCGCAGACGCCCGATCCGGATTTCTTCCAGCCCGACTTTTCGCCGGCGCAGGCCGAAGCCGCGGAGAAAATGCGCGAGGCCGTCAAGCGCGGTGAGTTCACCGCGACCCTGATCGATGGCGTCACCGGCTCCGGCAAGACCGAAGTTTATTTCGAAGGTATCGCCGAGGCGGTTCGTGCCCGCAAGCAATGCCTGGTGCTGATGCCGGAGATCGCGCTCACGGCGCAGTTCCTCGACCGTTTCGCGCAACGCTTCGGCACCCGCCCGGCTGAATGGCACTCGCAGTTATCGCCGCGCAAGCGCGCCCGCACCTGGGCGGCGGTCGCGGCGAACGAGGTTCAGGTTGTCGTCGGTGCGCGCTCTGCATTGTTTCTGCCATTTGCCGACCTCGGCCTGATCGTCGTCGATGAGGAGCACGACCCTGCCTACAAGCAGGAGGACGGCGCTCATTATCATGCGCGTGACATGGCGATCGTCCGCGCCCGCGGCTTGAAAATTCCCGTGATGTTGGCGTCGGCGACGCCATCGGTCGAATCCGAAGTCAATGCGCGGCGCGGGCGCTACGAGCGTCTGTCGTTGCCGGAGCGGTTCGGCGGGCAATATCTTCCGGCCGTCGAAGCCATCGATCTGCGCCGCGAAGGCGCGCCGCGCGGACGCTTCATCGCACCGCAGCTCGCCGAAGCGGTGCGCATCGTCTTGGAGAAGAAAGAGCAGGCGCTGCTTTTTCTCAACCGGCGGGGCTTTGCGCCGCTTACATTATGCCGCGCCTGCGGCCACCGCATGCAGTGCCCGAACTGCGATAGCTGGCTGGTCGATCATCGCTTCAAGCGGCGGCTGGTCTGCCATCTTTGCGGCTTCTCGACCCCGCCACCGGCCGAATGTCCGAAATGCCACGCCACCGAAAGCTTCGTTGCGGTCGGGCCCGGAGTCGAGCGGCTCGAGCAGGAAGCCGCCGAGCTTTTCCCCGACGCACGCACGCTGGTACTGTCGAGCGATCTCGTCGAGTCGGTGGAGCGGCTGCGTGGCGAGCTCGATGATGTCGCGGCCGGTAAATTCGATCTGATTATAGGCACGCAGCTTGTCGCCAAGGGTCATAATTTTCCGAAGCTCAATCTGGTCGGCATCATCGACGCAGATCTCGGTTTGGGAAACGGCGATCCACGCGCATCCGAGCGCACGTTCCAGCTTCTTCATCAGGTGGTTGGCCGCGCCGGTCGCTCGGAAGGCGTCGGGCAGGGCTTCCTGCAAACCCATCAGCCTGAGCATCCGGTAATGCGCGCGCTGATCTCCGGCAATCGGGAAGCGTTCTACGACAGCGAGATCGCGCTGCGCGAGCGCACTCTATATCCACCGTTCGGCCGGCTGGTCGCGATTGTCGTCACCGCGAACGAACGCCACGCCGCCGAAGGCTACGGGCGCGCGCTCGCCGCCGCCGCGCCGCGAGACGAGAATGTGCGTATCCTCGGGCCGGCCGAAGCGCCGATCGCGGTGGTGCGTGGCAGGCATCGGTTCCGCCTGCTGGCGAAGTCGGCACGCAATTTCGATCTGTCGGCCTATGTCCGCGAATGGCTCGAAGGCGCGCCGAAGCGCAAGGGCAGCGTGCGCATCGAGATCGACGTCGATCCGCAAAGTTTTTACTGAGCGCTTTTATTGACGCGGTCGCTCGGACTTTCATCGCATGCGGGACACTTGCGAATGGAAAACGCGTGCATCGCGCAACGCTTCGTTAGGGTAAACAATTTCGTCCGGTGCTGAATGCGCGGCAATTTGAGGTGAAGTGTCGTCAATTTTACCGAGCGATTTCAGGAATAACTCACCAATTGAGACTAGAAGATCGCATCCCGAGACGGGTGCGAAATGGCGTTCACAGGCTTCAGTGCGTTAAATTCTTCCGTTCCGCGCGGCGCGCTGTCGCGTGTGCGTCAGCGCGTTGAGGCACTGCTCGCCAGCGAACGCTTTCTCACCCAACGCGTGGCCGGCACCGCGTTCGCGATCCGCATCGTCAGCGCCGGCATCGTCTTTATCTCGCAAATTCTGCTGGCGCGCTGGATGGGCAGCTACCAGTTCGGCTCCTACGTCTATGTGTGGACGTGGCTGCTGATGGCGGGCGACATCGTCCACCTCGGCATGCCGCTCACCGCGCAGCGATTCATTCCCGAATACACCGAAACCAAGGCGTTCGACTTTTTGCGCGGCTATCTCTCCGGCAGCCGCTGGCTGTCGTTTGCAGCCGGCGCCGTCTTTGCGGTGCTCGGCGGTCTCGTCATCTACGCGCTCGACGACCGATTCGACAGCGAGCTGTTCCTGCCGTTCTATTTCGCCTGCCTTGCGCTGCCCGCCTACATCTTGACGTTCATGTCCGATGGCGCCGCGCGCTCCTACAACTGGATCAATCTCGCACTGATGCCCGCCTATATCGTCCGGCCGGTGCTGCTGATCGCCGGGGTCACGGCGCTGCACGTCGCGGGTATCGCATTGAATGCGACGAACGTGCTCGGCGCACTGGCGGCCGCGGCCTGGCTGTCGGTGTTGTTGCAGATGCTCCAGCTCGATCGCGGCCTGCGCAAGGTCGTGCCGCGTGGGCCGAAACGCTATGAGGTGAAGCGCTGGCTTGTCACCGCCTTGCCGATGACTCTGGTCTGGGCGCTTTACACCCTGCTGACCTCGACCGACATTCTGGTGCTCAAGCATTTCCGCCCGGCTCACGAGGTCGCGCATTACTTTGCCGCCGCCAAGCTGCTGGCGCTGATCAGCATGATCTACTTCGCTGTCGCCGCCAGCGCCGCCCATCGTTTCACGACATATCACGTCGCCGGTGATCGCGACGGTCTCGCCAACTTCGCGGCCAGCACCGTGCGGTGGATTTTCTGGCTCTCGCTTGCGCTCACGCTGGTGATCCTGGCCGGCGGCAAGCCACTGCTGCTGCTGTTCGGTGATGAATATGTCGCCGCCCAGCCGGTAATGGTGATCCTGGCGGTCGGAATGCTGGCCCGCGCTTCGGTCGGCCCGGCCGAGCGATTGCTGGGCATGCTCGGCCATCAGCGCGTTTGCGCTTATGCCTACGTCGCCGCTTTCACCTTCAACCTCGGCGCTTGTCTGCTGCTGGCGCCGCGCTACGGCACGATCGGTGCCGCGATTGCGACGGCGGGTGGTTTCGTCGTCGAGTCGATCGCGCTCTTCATCATCGCCAAGCGCAGCCTCGGGCTGCACATGTTCATCTGGCGTCCGGCAGGTGTTCGATGAGCGCGACCATGCCGATCGCAAACGCTTTTGTCGCGCCCGATGTCCAAGTCGGCCGCGCCGCTCTCGATGTTCCGGCAAGCTGGCGAGCTGCGGCGATTTCGGTCGAGCGGGCTGACGCTGCACGGCTGGCTGCGCTCGATGCCGATTGGCGCGATCTTGTCACTCGCTCCGACGAGCCGAACGTGTTTATGGATCCGGCGCTGCTGCATCTCGCCGGTGATTCCTGCATCACCCTGCTGGCGCGGAACGGCGAAAGCAAATTGATGGGTGTGTGGGCCTTCTCGGTTGCGCGTCATCCGGTGTTGCCGATAAAACTGCTGCGCGCGCCGGCGCTGCCTTATTCATATCTCGCGACGCCGGTCGTTGACCGAACTGCGGCACACGCCGTCATTGCGGCGCTGCTCGACTTCATCGCGTTGGACGCGGCCTTGCCAAAGCTTATCTCGCTGGAGCCGATCCGCACGGATGGCTCGGCGATGCACGCGTTGACGGTGGCTCTGGCGGATCGCAACAGTGCGCCATACGCGCTCAGCGAAGGCAGGCGCCCGGTCCTCGAATCCGGCCTCGATGCCAAGCAGTATTTCGAAAAAGCGTTGTCGGGTTCGAGCCGCAAGAAACTGCGCCAGCATCGCCGCCGCCTCGAAGAGAAGGGCAAGCTCGACAGCCGCATCAGCACCACGCTGACCGATGTTGCTCCTGCCTTCGAAGATTTCCTGGTGCTTGAAGCCGCCGGCTGGAAAGGCCGCGGCGGCACCGCGTTGTTGTGCAACGACGCGGAAGCAAAGCTGGTGCGCGGGATGGTTGCCGCGCTTGCCAAGCGCGGCGATGCTTGGGTTCACGCACTCCATCAGAACGGCAAGATGGTCGCCGCGCAAATCGTGCTGCGCGCCGGCGCGACCGCGTTTACCTGGAAGACCGCTTACGACGAAACCCTCGGCGATTTCTCGCCCGGCATGTTGCTGCTCGAGGATTACACGGCGGCATTCCTCGCCGACAAATCGATCGCGCGCGTCGATTCGTGTTCGCTCGACGAAACCGGATTCATGTCGGCCTGGTCCGAGCGTCAGGAGATCGCTCATCTCTTGATCGGCGCGCGCCAGGGAAAGCCGGCGTCGTTCGCGATCGCAGCCGGTGCATACAAGGCATTTTTGCAGGTGAGGACGGCCGTGAAGCAGGTCTATCTGCGCGGGAGGCGTCTGTGGAAGCGGCGGTAATGGAAAAGCAGACCGACTCGGAGACGCCGCCGGTGGTGCACACCACTGACATTGCGATCGTCGGCGGCGGACTTGCCGGCTCGCTCGCGGCGGCGATGCTCGGCCGCGCCGGCATCGATGCCATCCTGATCGATCCGCACACGGAATATCCGCCGGATTTCCGCTGCGAGAAGCTCGACGGCGATCAGGTCAGGATTTTGCGGAAGACCGGCCTGGCGGACTCTATTCTCCGCGCCTGTACGCCGGATCGCGAGACCTGGGTCGCGCGCTTCGGTCATCTGGTCGAAAAGCGTCCCGGCGATCAGCAGGGCATCTACTACACGCCGCTGGTCAACGCGGTGCGTGCCGAGATTCCAGCGCAGACGCGCTTCATTCATGCCAAGGCCACAGCGCTCGCAACCAGTGCAGATCGCCAGGCGGTGACGCTGTCGACCGGCGACGTGGTTCAAGCGCGACTGATCGTGCTGGCCAACGGCCTGAACATCGGCTTGCGGGATTCGCTTGGGCTGAAGCGCGAAGTCATCAGCGCCTGCCATTCGATCTCGATCGGTTTCGATATGGAGCCGGTGGGGCGCCGGCAGTTCGAGTTTTCGGCTCTGACCTATTATGCCGAGCGCGCCGGCGATCAGACCGCGCTGATCACCTTGTTTCCGATCGGCAGCACCATGCGTGCCAATCTCTTTGTGTATCGCGACATGGATGATCCGTGGTTGCGCGAGATGCGGACGCAGCCGCAGGAGACGCTGTTTGCGCTGATGCCCGGCTTGCGCCGCTTGGTTGGCGAGTTCTCAGTCAGCGGCCCGGTGAAAATCCGGCCGATCGATCTCTATGTGACGCACGGCCATCGGCAGCCCGGCATTGTCCTGGTCGGCGACGCCTTCGCGACCTCGTGCCCGGCGGCGGGCACCGGCGCGCGTAAGGTGCTCAACGACGTCGAGCGGCTCTGCAACGTTCACATTCCGCAATGGCTGCAAAGCAGTGGAATGAGTGCGGACAAGATTGCTGCGTTCTACGACGATCCGGTCAAGCAAGCCTGCGACCTGTTCTCGATCAGGAAGGCCTACAACCTGAAAGCTTTCTCGATCGATACCGGGCTGGTGTGGCGGCTGCGCCGTTGGGTCAAGTTTTTCATTCATCTGGGGCGCGGGGTGTTGCGCCGATTCGAGCAGGCCAGGCCTGCCGAAGCCCGGCCGGCAATGCCCACTGCGCCGCAAAAGCCCGCCTGAGTCGGTCGGATTAACGGCTTGTGCACGGCGTTTGGGCAATTTGGGGCTGACAGGAGCGGGAATGACGCACGCTGACGTCGCGGTGAGGGAGCGCATCTTCGAGCGGCCGGATTTTTCGGCTGCGCCGCGGGTGGCTGCCGTCGCGTCGAGCGAGCTCGATCTGACGATCCATTACGACCTTGCCGCCGCCGAGCCGGCCTGGCGCGAGTTGCAGGCGGACGGCGAATGTACGGTCTTCCAGACCTTCGAATGGCTCTCGGCCTGGCAACGCCATGTCGGTGTGTTGAATAACGTGTTGCCCTGTATCGTCGTGGTGCGGAACGAGCGCGGCCAACCGGTGCTCATTTTGCCGCTGGCGATCCAGAAGACCGGCGTTGCGCGTGAACTGACCTGGTTCGGCTCGGACCTGTGCGATTACAACGCGCCGTTGCTCGCGAAAGATGCGGCGAGCCGATTGGACGCCGAGACGTTTACGTCGCTGTGGTCGCGGATTGTCGCGAAGCTGCAGGCCGATCCGCGCTCGCAACATGATCTCATCCGCCTGGAGAAGATGCCGCCTCTGGTCGGCGCTGTTTCCAATCCGATGCTGGCTTTGCCGGCCAACCTCAATCCAAGCGGTTCCTACATCACGCCGCTCAGCGGGAGCTGGGACGAGTTCTACAAGGCGAAGCGCTCATCGGCGACGCGCCGGCGCGACCGCTCCAAGCGCAATCGCCTGTCGGAGTCGGGCGAGGTCAAGCTTGTCTCTGCCGAGAGCGGCGACGACGCGCTCGCAACGCTGGCGACACTGGTCGAGCAGAAGAGCGCGACCTTCGCGAAGCATGGCATCAACAACCTGTTCACGCGTCCTGGTTACCTCGATTTCTATCGTGACATCGCCGGTAATCCGGCAATGCGCGAGGTCGTGCACATCAGCCGCCTCGAGGTCGGGGCGGAAACCGCGGCGACCAATCTCGGCCTGATTTTCGGCGGCCGCTATCATCATATCCTTGCGAGCTATACCGGCGGCCCGCTGGGCCATTGGGGTCCCGGCGCGGCGCACCTCAACGATCTTTTGCGTTATGCGATCGAGCGTGGCCTCACCGCGTTCGACTTCACCATCGGCGACGAACGCTACAAGCGCGACTGGTGCGACGACGTGCAGATGCTGCACGATCACGTTGCGGTAATGAGCTGGCGCGGCGCGCTGGTGGCAGGTCCTGCCATGGTGCAGGCCCGGATCAAGCGCACGATCAAGCAGACGCCGTTCCTGTGGGCGATGGCCGTAAAAGCGCGCGCGCTGATGGCGGCCATGCGCAGCCGGAAGAAAGCGCCGGCGCAGAGCGCGGAAAGTCCGGAATGAAGATTCTTCACGTCCTGCGCGCGCCGGTCGGTGGCCTGTTCCGCCACGTCGTCGATCTTGCCGGCGGTCAGACCGAGCGCGGCCACGAGGTCGGCATTATCGCCGACAGCACGACCGGCAACGGCCTGTCCGACACCGCCTTCGCAAAGCTCGAACCGAAGCTGGCGCTTGGCCTCACGCGCATTCCGATCCGGCGCAATCCGCATCCGGCCGATATTGCCGCGATCTGGCATGTCTCCCGGCGCATCGCGCAAACAGGCGCTGAAATCGTGCACGGCCACGGCGCCAAGGGCGGCGCGCTGGCGAGGCTCGCGCTGGCCGAGCGCGGCATCGTGCGCGCTTACACGCCGCATGGCGGCAGCCTGCACGACGCGGTCGGCGGCAAGCTCCATCTTCTCATGGAGAAAGCGCTGAAACCGCTGGGGCAATTGTACATTTTTGAAAGCGCCTACAGCCGCGATGTTTATCGCCGCAAGCTCGGCGAGCCGTGGGGTTTGGTCAGCGTCGTCCACAATGGCATTCGTGAAGACGAGCTTGCGCCGGTCTCGGACGCATCTGGCGCGGCTGACATTGTCTATCTCGGCGAACTTCGCAGTCTCAAAGGCGTCGATGTGCTGATCGACGCGATGGCGTCACTGCGCGGCAGCGGCCGGAAAGTGACAGCGAAATTTGTCGGTGAGGGTGGCGAGCGCGCCGTGCTGGAAGCGAAGGTTGCGGAACTCGGCCTTGTGAACCGGATCGAATTTTGCGGCGCGCGTCCGACGCGGGAAGCCTTGGCGATGGGCCGCATTGTCGTCCTGCCATCGCGTGCCGAATCGTTGCCCTATGTCGTTCTCGAGGCCGCCGCGGCTGGCAAACCGCTGATTACCACCAATGTCGGCGGCATTCCGGAGATTTTCGGGCCGGATGCAAATCGTCTTCTTGCGCCCGGCGACGTCGACGCATTGGCGTCGGCAATCGCTGCGGCATTCGACCGTGCATCCGAAGCGCGCAACCAGGCAGACGCACTGCGCGCCCGCATCGCAGAGAAATTCTCCGTTGCGGCGATGGTCGACTCGATCCTCGCTGCTTATCAGCAAGCGCGTGCACCGTCAGCGGCGCAACTGCATTCGCAAGCCTTGGCGAGCAAGCGCGCCGTCTGACCTCACTCTGGTTCCGGGACTTCTTTGAGTCCCGGCTGCAACAGCACGCACGCGGCCGCGGCGAAAATCAGCGTAAACCCGATCAGGTCGTTCACGGTCGGCCGCTCCGCAAGCAGGAGCGCCGAACCGCCAATGCCGACCACCGGAACCAGCAGCGAGCCGAGTGCCGCCGTCGCGGTCGGCAACTTATTGACGATCGTCCACCACAGGAAATGCCCGAGCGCGGTGCCGAACAATCCGATGAAGCCGATTGAAAAAATCGTCAGCGTGCCGATCGGCCAGATCTTCGGCGAGCCGTCGACCGCCAGCATGCCGATCATGATCGCCAGCGTGCCGATCGCGAGCTGCCACGCCGCGTTCACCAACGGATCGACGCCGATGTCGATCCACTTCAGGTAGATCGTCGCGAAGGTCCAGCCGAACGCCGAGCCGAGTGCAAACAGGACGCTGCGTGGAACGCCGGCCGCGAACAGCGGCCACACCAGAAAGGTGAGGCCGCAGATGCAGAGCACCAGCGCGAGCAGCCGTGTGCGGTCCAGCCGATCGCCCAGCACCAGCCAGGCGCCGACTGCCGACCAGATCGGCATCGAATAGGTGATCATGATGGTGCGCGAGGTCGCGCCGGAGAGCTGCGCGAACGCGGCGCAGATGTTGAATACGGCGACGTTGAAGAAGCCGGCCAGCACGATGTGCTTGAAGGCGCTCCGTGGAACCTTGAGCGTGCGCCCGCTCAGCCAGATCGCCGCGATCAGCGCGGCGGCCCCCAGCCCGGTGGAAACGAACCGCAGGCTCCAGGGCGAAACCTCCCGGAGCGCGAAGGCCGTCGCGATCCAGTTGAAGCCCCACGAAAAGGCGAGCACCAGCACCAGAAGCCGGGCGCCGATTGCCGCCTGTTGTGACGATGTTGTGGACGGCATTGCGGGTGAGCGGACCAAAAGAGGAGCCAACCTAACCGGCCCGGCAGGCCGTCGCGAGGGACCGGCGCCGAATTCCAGACCTGCATTTCCGGGTGTTTTGTCGCTGCCGGCCATGTTGCGCCGCCCAGGTGCCTGTGTTAGCAAACCCCCGATTTTGCGAGGATTTCCGGCCTTCTTGTCGGGCCTTGCAGGTCGGAATTCCCGCTTGGATTCCAGAGGCTTGCACCGCCGATCGCGACGGTGCTTGGGTCATGGGCGAGCGGGAATTGGGCGAACGAGAAAAACACGGGCGTCAGGTGGCAGGAACTCAGTCAATCGTATCCGGCATGGCCGGCCGTTACGCCAGCGCGCTGTTCGAGCTTGCGCTGGAAGAAAAAGCCCTCGACTCGGTCAAGGCCGATCTCGAAAAGTTCGACGCGATGCTGGCGGAGAGCCCGGACCTCGAGCGCCTGGTGCGCAGTCCGGTGTTCAGCGCCGACGACAAGCTCAAGGCATTGTCGGCGATCCTCGACAAGGCGGGCATCAAGGGTCTCGCCGCCAATTTCCTGCGCGTGCTGACCACCAACCGCCGCCTGTTCGCCGTAAGCGACGTTGTGCGCGGTTATCGCGCGCTGGTCGCCAGGCATCGCGGCGAAGTCACCGCCCAGGTCACCGTCGCCGAGAAACTCAGCGACAAGAATCTCGCAGCGCTGAAAGACGCGCTGAAATCCAAAACCGCCGGCAAGGATATCGATCTTGATGTGAAGATCGATCCGTCGATCATCGGAGGCCTCATCGTCAAGGTGGGCAGCCAGATGGTCGACTCTTCGCTGCGCACCAAACTCAACTCGATCAAGCTTGCGATGAAAGAGGCCCGCTGATGGACATCCGCGCCGCAGAAATTTCCAACATCCTGAAAGAGCAGATCAAGAACTTCGGCCAGGAAGCCGAAGTCTCCGAGGTCGGCCAGGTTCTCTCCGTCGGTGACGGCATTGCTCGCGTCTACGGCCTCGACAAGGTTCAGGCCGGTGAGATGGTCGAGTTCGAGAACGGTGTGCGCGGCATGGCGCTCAACCTCGAAACCGACAACGTCGGCATCGTGATCTTCGGCGCCGACCGCGAGATCAAGGAAGGCCAGACCGTCAAGCGCACCGGCGCCATCGTCGACGTGCCGGTCGGCAAGGGTCTGCTCGGCCGCGTGGTCGACGCGCTCGGCAATCCGATCGACGGCAAGGGCCCGATCAAGGCCGACAAGCGCGCCCGCGTGGACGTCAAGGCGCCGGGTATCATCCCGCGCAAGTCGGTGCATGAGCCGATGGCGACCGGCCTCAAGGCGATCGACGCCTTGATCCCGATCGGCCGCGGCCAGCGCGAGCTGATCATCGGCGACCGCCAGACCGGCAAGACCGCGATCGCGCTCGATACCATCCTCAACCAGAAGCCGCTCAACGCGCAGCCGGACGAGAAGATCAAGCTGTATTGCGTGTACGTCGCGGTCGGCCAGAAGCGCTCGACCGTCGCGCAGTTCGTGAAGGTGCTCGAGGAACAGGGCGCGATGGAATACTCCATCGTCATCGCCGCCACCGCCTCCGATCCGGCGCCGATGCAGTTCCTGGCGCCGTTCGCCGGCTGCACGATGGGCGAATTCTTCCGCGACAACGGCATGCATGCCGTCATCATCTATGACGACCTTTCCAAGCAGGCCGTCGCGTATCGTCAGATGTCGCTGCTGCTGCGCCGTCCGCCGGGCCGCGAAGCCTATCCGGGCGACGTGTTCTATCTGCACTCCCGTCTGCTTGAGCGCGCCGCCAAGATGGGCGACGCATCGGGCGCCGGCTCGCTCACCGCATTGCCGGTCATCGAGACGCAGGCCAACGACGTGTCGGCCTACATTCCGACCAACGTGATTTCGATCACCGACGGCCAGATCTTCTTGGAAACCGACCTGTTCTATCAGGGCATCCGTCCGGCGGTGAACGTCGGTCTGTCGGTGTCGCGCGTCGGTTCGTCGGCGCAGACCAAGGCGATGAAAAAGGTCGCCGGCAAGATCAAGGGTGAGCTCGCGCAGTACCGCGAAATGGCGGCCTTCGCGCAGTTCGGCTCCGACCTCGACGCCACCACCCAGCGACTCCTTGCGCGCGGCGCGCGTCTGACCGAGCTCCTCAAGCAGGCGCAGTTCTCGCCGCTCAAGATGGAAGAGCAGGTCGTCGTGATCTACGCCGGCGTCAACGGCTATCTCGACAAGATCGAAGTCGCGCAGGTCCGCAAGTTCGAGAACGGCCTGCTCGCGCTGCTTCGCAATGAGAAGTCGATCCTCGACGACATCCGCAAGACCAACGACCTTTCGGCCGACACCGAGAAGAAGCTGAAAGAGCAGGTCGACAAGTACGCCGCGAGCTTCGCCTAAGAGGAACGACGTAGTCCGATGGCTTCACTCAAGGACATGCGGGTCCGCATCGCCGCGACCAAGGCGACGCAGAAGATCACCAAGGCGATGCAGATGGTCGCGGCGTCGAAGCTGCGCCGCGCGCAGGCCGCCGCCGAAGCCGCCCGGCCTTATGCCGAGCGGATGGAAGCGGTGCTGCGCAACATCGCCGCCGGTTCGGCGGGCTCCGATGGCGCGCCGAAACTGCTGGCCGGCACCGGGAGCGACAAGGTCCATCTGCTGATCGTCGCCACCGGCGAGCGTGGCCTCGCCGGCGCGTTCAATTCCGCGATCGTGCGCCTCGCCCGCGAGCACATTTCGCGGCTGGTCGCCGATGGCAAAGAGGTGAAAATCCTCACGGTCGGCAAGAAGGGCTACGAACAGCTCCGCCGCAACTACGAGAAGATGATCGTCGATCGCGTCGAGCTGCGCAGCGTCAAGGTGATCGGCTACGCCAACGCCGCCGAGATCGCCGCGAAGGTCACCGCGATGTTCGAGCGCGGCGAGTTCGACGTCGCCACATTGTTCTATTCGCGCTTCAAGTCGGTGATCGCGCAGATCCCGACCGCGCAACAGGTCATTCCGCCGAAGTTCGAGGGCGAGAAGGTCGAAGGCCCGACATCGTCTTACGAATACGAGCCGGAGGAAGAGGACATTCTCGTCGACCTTCTGCCGCGCTACGTCGCGACGCAGATTTTCCGCGCGCTGCTCGAGAACCAGGCCTCGTTCTACGGCTCGCAGATGTCGGCGATGGACAACGCGACCCGCAACGCCGGCGACATGATCCGCAAGCAGACCATCAAGTACAACCGCACTCGTCAGGCGATGATCACCAAGGAGCTGATCGAGATCATCTCCGGCGCGGAGGCCCTGTAGTCACATGGCATACACCGTCAGCGCCACGACCAAAGGCGGCCGCAACGGCCGCGCGATCCTCGACAATGGCGGCCTCGCTCTGGCGATGGGCCTGCAGAAGGAATTCGGCGGTAACGGCGAAGGCCACAATCCCGAGCAACTGTTCGCGCTCGGCTGGTCGGCTTGCTTCGGCCAGGCGATCCTCGCGCTCGCCAAGAAGCATGGCCTCGACGGCCAGGACGCCCGCGTCACCGTCACGCTCGGCATGGACAAGGACGAGATTTCGTTCGGCTTCAAGGCCGACATCAAGGTCGTGCTGCCCGGCGCCGACAAGGCCAAGGTTCAGGCGCTGATCGAAGACGCCCACAAGATTTGCCCGTATTCGCGCGCGACGCGTAACAACGTGCCCGTCACGTTGACCGTCGGCTAAAGGTTTGAAGGAGAGAGTGATGGCTACCCCAGCAAACGCAATCGGCAAGATCACCCAGGTGATCGGCGCCGTCGTCGACGTGCAGTTCGAAGGCTACCTGCCGCCGATTCTGAATGCGCTCGAAACCAAGAACGGCGGCAACCGCCTCGTTCTCGAAGTCGCGCAGCATCTCGGTGAATCGACCGTCCGCACCATCGCGATGGACACCTCGGAAGGTCTGGTCCGCGGGCAGGAATGCTCCGACACCGGCGCGCCGATCTCGGTCCCGGTCGGAGACGAAACGCTCGGCCGCATCATCAACGTGGTCGGCGATCCGGTTGACGAGGCCGGCCCGGTGCCGACCAAGGAACGCCGCGCGATCCATCAGCCCGCGCCGGAATACACCGACCAGTCGACCGAGGCGCAAATCCTCGTCACCGGCATCAAGGTCGTCGACCTGCTCGCGCCGTATGCCAAGGGCGGCAAGATCGGCCTGTTCGGCGGCGCCGGCGTCGGCAAGACCGTGCTGATCATGGAGCTCATCAACAACGTCGCCAAGGCGCACGGCGGTTATTCCGTGTTCGCCGGCGTCGGTGAGCGCACCCGCGAAGGCAACGACCTCTATCACGAGATGATCGAGTCGGGCGTCAACAAGGACCCGAAGAAGAACAACGGCTCGGCTGCCGGCTCGAAGTGCGCGCTGGTGTACGGCCAGATGAACGAGCCGCCGGGCGCCCGCGCCCGCGTCGGCCTCACCGGCCTCACCGTCGCGGAGCACTTCCGCAATCTCGGCCAGGACGTGCTGTTCTTCGTCGACAACATCTTCCGCTTCACCCAGGCCGGCTCGGAAGTGTCGGCGCTGCTCGGCCGTATTCCTTCGGCGGTGGGCTATCAGCCGACGCTGGCCACCGACATGGGCGCGCTGCAGGAGCGCATCACCACCACGACCAAGGGCTCGGTCACTTCGGTGCAGGCGATTTACGTCCCGGCCGACGACTTGACCGACCCGGCGCCGGCCACCTCGTTCGCCCACTTGGACGCCACCACCGTGCTGTCGCGTGACATCGCGGCCAAGGGCATCTATCCGGCGGTCGACCCGCTCGACTCCACCTCGCGCATGCTGTCGCCGCTGATCGTCGGCGAGGAGCACTACAACGTCGCGCGTCAGGTCCAGCAGGTGCTTCAGCGCTACAAGGCGCTGCAGGACATCATCGCCATTCTCGGCATGGACGAGCTGTCCGAAGAGGACAAGCTCACGGTCGCCCGCGCCCGCAAGATCGAGCGCTTCCTGTCGCAGCCGTTCCACGTCGCCGAAGTGTTCACCGGCTCGCCGGGCAAGCTCGTCTCGCTTGAAGACACCATCAAGGGCTTCAAGGGCCTGGTCGAAGGCAAGTACGATCACCTGCCGGAGGCAGCCTTCTACATGGTCGGCACCATGGAAGAAGCGATCGAGAAGGGCCGCAAGCTCGCCGCCGAAGCGGCGTAACCGATGCGGTCCAACCTCCTCGTATTCCTGGTTGCGGGTCTCTTGGTCGGCGCTTTGGCCGGCTACCTGACCCGCCCGGAATCGGCGGAGTTGAAGATCGGCCCCGTGAGCATCGAAGTGAAGGGCGATCGTCCCGCGCAAGGCGGCGGCCCGATCACCGCGAGTCAGATGCAGCACATCGCGCTAATCACGCTGGTCGGCGGGATCATCGGGCTAGGTTTCGGGTTTGTCGCCCGCAAAAGAAGTTAGTGAGAGGCTGAGGCAAGATGGCTCTTCATTTCGAACTGGTGTCGCCGGAAAAGCTGCTGTTCTCGGGCAGCGTCGATCAGGTCGACGTGCCGGGCCTCGAGGGCGATTTCGGCGTGCTCGAAGATCACGCTCCGATGGTCGCCACGCTGCGCCCCGGCATCCTCACAGTTCATATGTCGGACGGCGCGCAGAAGATTGTCGTGCTCGGCGGCTTCGCCGAAGTTTCGGAGAAGGGCCTCACTGTCGTCGCCGATCTGGCGGACTCGGTCGAGGATTTCGACAAGAGCCTGCTCGCCAGGCACATCGGCGAAATCGAAGAGAAGATCCAGAAGACCGAGCCGGGCTCGGCGCTCGACAAGCTGGTCACGCGCCTCGACCACTTCAAGGATGTCGACCGGCATCTCACCGGCACGGCGATGCACTAGCTACTTTGTGAATTTGCCGAATTCCTGGACGATCTGCTCGTAAGCCGGCCGCTTGAACGGCACCACCAGTTCCGGCAGCCGCTCGATTTTCTCCCAGCGCCAGGCGATGAATTCCGGCTCGTGACCGCCGCCGGGATTGAGGATGTCGATTTCGTTCTCGTCGCCGGTGAAGCGCAGCGCGTACCACTTCTGCTTCTGGCCGCGATACTTTCCCTTCCATGCCGCGCCGACGATGTTGCGCGGAATGTCGTACGTCACCCAGCCCGGCACCTCGCCGAGCTTCTCGACCGATTTGATGCTGGTCTCTTCATAAAGCTCGCGCAGCGCGGCGTTGTACGGCTCCTCGCCCTCGTCGATGCCGCCTTGCGGCATCTGCCAGACATGCGTCTCGTCGATGTGCTCGGGCCCGCTCGAGCGGCGGCCGATGAACACAAGGCCTTCGCGGTTGAAGACAGTGAGGCCGGCGCAGGGCCGGTAGGGCAGGGAGTCGTAATCTTTCATGCGCGAGAGACTACGACGACTTCGGCTTGCCCGTCACCATGCTGATCGGAACCAATACGAAGCCGCGGCCTCCGGCGTTTTTCGCCCAGCCGGCGATGCGGGCGATGGTCGCCGGCGATGCAGTGGCGAAGCCGACGGCGCTGCCATGTTCACGCGCCAGCATTTCAAGCCGCGCCAGCGCCTGATCGATTTCCTTTGGCGCCGGCAGTCTGTCGAGCACGACGTCCGCCTTGGTGAAAGGCAGGTTGTTGGCGCCGGCGATCTGGCTCGCGACGCTGCGCGACGACGCGCCATCGTCGACATAGATCAGGCCGCGCTTGGCGACCTCGCGCAGGATCGGCGACAGCGCTGCGTCCGACGCGGTGAAGCGTGAGCCCATCAGGCTGGCGACGCCGACGTAACCTTGCATCCGCGCCATCAGCCATTGCAGGCGGTCGACATTCTGCGCCGATGACAGCGAGGTCAGCAAAGTTTGCGGGCCCGGATCGTTGTCGGGATAGTCGAACGGCTCCATCGGAATTTGCAGCAGGATCTCATGGTCGCGCGCCCGCGCGTTGGCGGCGAGATTGTCGAGGTTGGCGCCGTAGGGCGCAAAGGCGAGCGTCACCGGCGCCGGCAATTGCTCCATCGCCTGCGCGGTTGCCGACGCGCTGACGCCGAGCCCGCCGACCACGATCGCGATGCGCGGCGCGTCGGTCTTGTCGGCCGGCAGTTTGATCGGCTTGGCGTAGGCCAGCGCGGCGCGTTTACCCTCGGCGGCGATCTTCGGGATCATTCCGTGCCGCGACTCTTCGGCCAGTTGCGGGTCGATCGCGGCTTTCTTCTGCAATTCGGCATCGGGCTTCGGTGGCACCACCACCTGCTGCGCCTTGCCGGTCGAACCGTCGGTGATGGTGACCACTTTGCTGCCGGGCGGCACCGCCGCTTCGGCGGGCGCGCCCGGTTTCGGCGGCGCAGCCTTGGCGTCCTTGACGCCGTCCGTTCCCATCGCGACGACCGCGATCGGCTGGCCGCCATACGGATTGCTCGCCAGCACCGTCCAGCCGCCGACCACGGCGATCGACAGGCCGAGCAGGCCGGCCGCTACCTGCGGCAGCGCCACGGGCAGCTTCAGCGTCTTGCGCTTTTTGCCTTTGCCCAGCGGGGCGTCGAGATTGTCGTCCGCCAAAATCCAGTCCTCGCCTGGCGACTCATCCAATCTCCATCTAACGGACCGACCGTTAAGAAGTTGGAAAGCATAAGGGGCGGCTTTTTAGGCCGCCCCTCGGGATTATCGCGATTTTGAGCCGGTCAGTTCGGCACGGGCGCCTTTGGATTTGGCGGGAAGGCCGAATTCTGCTGGGTGCCGCGGAGCAGCTCCTCCGCCATGGTCAGCGCCTTGTCGTTCTTCGGATCCGGCGGGACATAGGATTGCGAGCCGGTCTGCTCCTTGCCGGGGTCGCCGGTCAGGTGGCCGCGCAGCGAGGCCTCACCCTTGGTGTCGGTGCGTGACTTCAGCTCGTCCGGCACATCCTGCAGCACCTCGATATCCGGGGTGATGCCCTTGGCCTGGATCGAGCGGCCGGACGGCGTGTAGTAGCGCGCCGTGGTCAGCCGCAGCGCGCCGTTGCCGGAGCCCAGCGGGATGATGGTCTGCACCGAGCCTTTGCCGAACGAACGGGTGCCGAGCACGGTGGCCCGCTTGTGGTCCTGCAGCGCGCCGGCGACGATTTCCGACGCCGAGGCCGAGCCGCCGTTGACCAGCACGATGACCGGCTTGTGGTTGGTGAGATCGCCGGAGCGGGCGTTGAAGCGTTGCGTCTCCTCGGCGTTGCGGCCGCGGGTCGAGACGACTTCGCCCTTCTCGAGGAACGCATCCGACACCGAGATCGCCTGGTCGAGCAGGCCGCCCGGGTTGTTGCGCAGGTCGAGGATGTAGCCCTTGAGCTTGTCGTTGGCGACCTTGGCGGTGATGTCGCTGATCGCTTTCTTCAAGCCCTCGGTGGTCTGCTCGTTGAACTGCGACAGCCGGATGTAGCCGACGTCGTCGCCTTCGATGCGTGAGCGCACCGACTTCACGCGGATCACGTCGCGGGTGATCGAAACTTCGACCGGCTTGTCCTGACCCTTGCGCATGATGGTCAGCTTGATCTTGGTGTTGACCGGGCCGCGCATCTTCTCGACGGCCTGGTTGAGGGTCAGGCCCTGAACCTGTTCGTCGTCGAGCTTGGTGATGAGGTCGTTCGCCAGCACGCCGGCCTTCTGCGCCGGGGTGTCGTCGATGGGCGCCACCACCTTGATGAGGCCGTCTTCCATCGTGACTTCGATGCCCAGCCCGCCGAACTCACCGCGGGTCTGCACCTGCATGTCGCGGAAGCTCTTGGGGTCCATGTAGCTCGAGTGCGGGTCGAGCCCGGCCAGCATGCCGTTGATCGCGGATTCGATCAGCTTGCTGTCGTCGGGCTTCTCGACGTAGTCGGCGCGGACGCGCTCGAACACATCGCCGAACAAGTTGAGTTGCCTGTAGGTGTCGGCCGCGGCGGCCTTCGCGCTTGCGCCGACCAGCATCAGGCGCGGCTGCGTGGTCACCAGCGTCAGCGCGGCGCCAGCCGCCGCACCGAGAAGAATGAGAGAGGTTTTGCGCATCATCCGCGAACCTTTTTGACTTCCCCAGCCGCCCACCATGGGCCTGGATCAATAGGAGTGCCGTCTTTTCGGAACTCGATATACAGAACCGGTTGGCTGGTCCCTGTCGCGAGAATGGCGGCAATGCGGGAGCCATTTCCCATCATCGCAACGGGTTCTCCGGCCAGCACAAACTGCCCGAGATCGACCGAAATCCTTTCCATCCCAGCAAGCAACAGATGATATCCGCCGCCCATATTCAGGATCAAGAGTTGGCCATAAGACCGGAACGGTCCTGCATACACAACCCAAGCATCCGCCGGGGCCGTCACTTGTGCACCGGCCCTTGTGGCAATTGAAAGGCCACGTTCGGTGCTGCCGGCGCTGTCCGGCGCGCCGAAATCGCGAATCTTCACCCCGTTAACCGGCAACTGAATTCGGCCCTTCAATGACGCAAAATTGACCTCCGGCGCCAGCCGGCCGGGGTCGCGTCCCGGCGAAGTTCCGGATGCGTCGGGGCGCGCGGCCAGCCGCGCATCGCGCGCCTTCTTGTCGAGCCCGGCCTCCAGCTTGGTGATCAGGTCCTGGAGATTGTCGGCCTGCTTGGCGAGGTCCACCGCGCGCGCCCGCTCGGCGGCAAGCGAGGCTTCACGATCCGCTTGCTGTTTCTGTCGTTCGCCGACCAGCGCGGCCATCCGGGTGCGGTCGGCTTCGATCGCCGCCGCCTGGCTCTTGAGGTTGTCGCGTTCGGTCGCGATCTCCTTGCGTACCCGCACCAGTTCGCCGAGGTCGTTCGCCAGCTTCTGCATCTCGCCGCGCATCTGCGGCAGCACCGAGCCGAGCAGCATGGCGCTGCGCACCGATTGCAGGGCGTCCTCCGGCGATACCATCAATGCCGGCGGCGGGTGCAGGCCCATGCGCTGCATGGCCGCCAGCACTTCGGCGATGGTAGCGCGTCGGCCATCCAGCGATTTGCGCACGCGCGCCTCGTCGGCATCGAGCGGTTTCAGCCGCTGCTCGGTGTCGCCGATCTTGCGCTCCAGATCGCGGATGCGCGCCGCGGTGTCGATCAGGTCCTGATTGAGCTTGCGGCGGTCGACGCCGATCTTTTCGATCTCGCGCTTGAGCTCGGCTTCGCTTTCGGCGGACTTCTTCTGTTGTTCGCGCAGCGTTTCCATTTCCTGGTCACGCTGCTTGAGCACATCGAGCCGGTCGGCCGTCGGCGTTGGCTGGTTTTGTGCATGAACGCCGCCGGCGAGCGCCAGCGCGGCTGCCAGCGCGCAAAACCGGATCCAGGGGACGAGGGGATTCATCGGCGGGAAAATACGCCTCTCCTGACCGGCGGCAAACTGCAATCTTCGCTCAGGCTCGGTGATACGGGTGCCCGGTCAGGATCGTCGCGGCGCGGTAAAGCTGCTCCAGCAGCATCGCCCGCACCAGTTGGTGCGGCCAGGTCGCTGCGCCGAACGAGAGCTTCATCTTCGCCTTGTCGCGCAGCGAAGCGGCAAGGCCGTCGGCGCCGCCGATCACGAACACCAGCGCCTGCGTGTCCGCGGCGCGCCAGTGCGCGATCTGCTCGGCGAACTTCGCGCTGCCGGGATTGTCGCCGCGCTCGTCGAGCAGCACGGTGACGGCGCGGTCGGGAATGATATTGGCGAGCGCGATCGACTCCTCGAGCATGCGCTTCTGCGCGTCGTCGGCCTTGCTCTCGCGGATTTCGACGATCTCGACGCTCTTCCAGCCGAGGTTGCGGCCGGTCTGCTCCGCGCGCTTGCGGTAGCGCTCGGCAAGCTCGGTCTCGGCGCCGGCTTTCAGGCGCCCGATGGCGGCAACGATGATCCTCATCGCCGCAGTCTAGCTCAGCGCGCGGCTTTTGCCTTGCCGCCGCCCGACCACATCTTTTCGAGGTTGTAGAAGCCGCGCACCTCGGGCCGGAACACGTGGACGATCACGTCGCCCGCGTCGATCAGCACCCAGTCGGCGTTCGGCAGGCCCTCGACGCGCACTTTCGAGGCGCCGGCTTCCTTGAGCTTCTTCGAGACGTGATCAGCCAGCGCCGCGACATGGCGGGCCGAGCGGCCGGAGGCGACGATCATCGCATCCGCCATCGGGCTTTTTCCGGCGAGGTCGATCTCGAGGATGTTTTCCGCCTTGTCCTCATCGAGCTGCGTGGCGACGAGCTTGGCCAGGTTGGCGCTGTCGTTCGGGGCGGAAGCCGGCTTGGAGGCAGGGCTCTTGGCGGGCTTGGGCGTACGCAGGGAGGGCAGGGCTTTGTCCTTCGGGGGCTGTTG
>DASZXA010000068.1:0-3027 GCA_035546455.1 Pseudolabrys sp. | reverse complement strand
CATACTCCGTGGCAGCGCCAGCAACCGGCGCGCGGTCATGCAATGGCTGAATGGGTTGGGCGGGCTTTTAGACTATCGAACCCGGCTTGTCACCCTGTCGCTAGGGCTCGTTTTTGGCGTTTTTGCGGGTGTTCCAGAGGTCCGGACGGCGCTCGCGGGTGGCCCGTTCCGCCTCGGCGCGCCGCCAGGCGGCCACCTTGGCGTGGTCGCCGGACAGCAGGACCTCAGGGATGGCATGGCCTTCCCAGACCGGCGGCTTGGTAAATTGCGGGTATTCGAGCAGGCCATCCGAGAAACTCTCCTCGGTTCCTGACGCCTCCTTGCCCATCACGCCGGGGATCAGGCGGACACAGGCATCGAGCAGCGCCAGCGCGGCCGGCTCGCCGCCTGAGAGCACATAGTCCCCGATCGAAATCTCCGAGAAATTCCGCGCTTCGAGGATCCGCTCGTCGACGCCCTCGAAGCGGCCGCACAGGATCACCGCGCCGGGGCCGCGCGACAAAGTCGCCACCCGCGCCTGCGTCAGCGGCCTGCCGCGCGGCGTCATGTAGAGGCGGGGGCGCGTGTCATCCGGCGGCGATGCCGCCTCGAGCGCGCGGGCCAGCACGTCGGCCTTCATCACCATGCCGGGTCCGCCGCCGGCGGGAGTGTCGTCCACGGTCCGATGCTTGTCGGTGGCGTGATCGCGGATATCGACGACGTCGAGCGACCAGACTTTGGACGCCAGCGCCTTGCCGGCGAGGCTGAGGCCAAGCGAACCGGGGAACATTTCAGGGAAGATGGTGAGGACCGATGCGCGCCACATGCTCATTCTTCCCGCGCTTCGATTTCGGCCGGCGGGACGATGACAACCTGCTTGGCGGCGAGGTCGACCTTCGGCACCGTGATTTCGGTGAACGGCAGCATCAATGTTTCACCGCTGCCGAGCGGCGTGATCTCCAGCACGGAGCCCGCGCCGAAATCATGCACTGCATGCACGGTGCCGATCTGCGCGCCGTCTTCGCCGATGGCGTCGAGGCCGACCAGATCCGAGTGGTAGTAGGTGTGATCTTCGTCGATTGCCGGCAGGCGGTCGCGCGGGACATAAAGCTCGATATTGGTGAGCGTCTGCGCCGCGTCGCGGTCGGCGACGCCTTTGAGTCGGGCGACGAGGTGATTGCCGGCGGCGCGCACCGTTTCGATCTCGAAGCGGCGCGCGCCGTCCTTGGTCTCCAGCGGGCCGTAATCCGCGACCGCCATCGGGTCCTGCGTGAACGGCCACAGCTTCACTTCGCCGCGCACGCCATGCGCGGCGCCGATCTTGGCGACAATGACGCGCTCGGTCATTGCCGTCTAAGCGTCAGCTTGCGGCTGCTTCGGCCGGCTTCGCGGCGGCAGCTTCTTTCTTCTCGCCGCCAGCCGGCGCGGCGCCCGCCGCCGCCTTCTTGGCCTCTTCCTGCGCCTTGCGTTCCTTGCGCGGAATCGCCTTCTGCGGGTTGTTGCGCTTCTCGCGCTTCATGATGCCGGCGGCATCGAGGAAGCGGGCGACGCGATCGGACGGCTGCGCGCCCTTCTTCATCCACTCCTTGACCTTCTCGAGGTCGAGGAC
Organism: Pseudolabrys sp.; assembly: GCA_035546455.1. GTDB lineage: Bacteria > Pseudomonadota > Alphaproteobacteria > Rhizobiales > Xanthobacteraceae > Pseudolabrys. The sequence goes on along the minus strand of DASZXA010000068.1, from coordinate 1,439 downwards.
GAGACGCTCGGTCTTGTCCTTCGGCAGCAGCGGATTGAAGTGGCCGAGGCGTTCGATGAAACGGCCGTCGCGCGGCGAGCGGCTGTCGGCGACGACGATGTGATAGACCGGCCGCTTTTTGGTGCCGGCGCGGGCCATGCGGATAACGAGCATTGGAGTTGTCCTTTCTTAGTCAGTTCATGTGTCCGAGTTGATCGTCATTTCTTTTTTCCGAAGCCCGGCAGTCCGCCGGGTCCGGGAAACTTTCCACCAAGACCGGGGAGGCCTGGGCCTCCCGGCAGTCCCGGGAAATTCGGTGGCAGGCTCGGCATTGCGCCGCCTGCTTTCGCCTGCTCTGCAAGCTTCTGCATTTCCTCTTGCGACGGCATTCCGCCGCCGAAGCCCATCATCTGGCCGAGGCCGGCGAGCGGACCGCGCTTGCCGCTGCCCATGGCCTTCATCATGTCGGCCATGCCGCGGTGCATTTTCAGCAGCTTGTTGATCGCTTCCGGCGATGTGCCGGAGCCGGCCGCGATGCGCTTCTTGCGGCTGGCTTTGAGAACGTCCGGGTTGCGGCGCTCCTGCGGCGTCATCGAGTCGATGATCGCCATCTGCCGCTTGAGGATGCTCTCGTCGAGCCCGGCAGCGGCGATCTGATTTTTCATCTTGGCGATGCCGGGCATCATCCCCATCAGGCCGCCGATGCCGCCCATCTGCTGCATCTGCGCGAGCTGCTCGCGCATGTCGGCCAGGTCGAACTGGCCCTTGCGCATCTTCTCGGCGGCGCGCATCGCCTTTTCGGCATCGATGTTTGCCGCGGCCTTTTCGACCAGCGCGACGATGTCGCCCATGCCGAGGATGCGGCCGGCGATGCGGGCGGGATCGAACTCCTCCAGCGCGTCGAGCTTTTCGCCGGTGCCGATCAGCTTGATCGGCTTGCCGGTGACGGCGCGCATCGACAGCGCGGCGCCGCCGCGGCCGTCGCCGTCGACGCGGGTGAGCACGATACCGGTGAGGCCGACACGGTCGTTGAACGAGCGCGCCAGGTTGACGGCGTCCTGGCCGGTCAGCGCATCGGCGACCAGCAGCACCTCATGCGGATTGGCGGCGCGTTTGATCTCCGCCGCCTCGGTCATCATGTCGTCGTCGAGCGTGATGCGGCCGGCGGTGTCGAGCAGCACCACGTCGTAGCCGGACAGCTTGGCGGCCTGGATCGCGCGATTGGCGATCTGTACCGGCGACTGGCCCTCGACGATCGGCAGCGTTGGCACGTTGACCTGCTGGCCGAGCACGGCGAGCTGCTCCATCGCGGCAGGTCGCCGGGTGTCGAGCGAGGCCATCAGTACCTTGGCGTTGCGCTCGGCGAGGCGCTTGGCGATCTTCGCGGTGGTGGTGGTTTTGCCGGAGCCCTGCAGCCCGACCATCATGATCGGCACAGGCGCCGGCGCGTTGAGATCGAT
>DASZXA010000067.1:0-8466 GCA_035546455.1 Pseudolabrys sp. | reverse complement strand
CGGCCACCCCGGTGGGGTCACAATTTTTTACCCACCGCTTTGGACGGCTCGGAAGATTGAGGTCTCGACCTTCTTCCCGGCTCAGAGCCGGTGAAGCGCCGCGGACCTCTCCGTCCGCCCGTGGACGCCTGCCATTGGCGCCCGGGAAAACCGCGGCTTGGACCTCCGCGCGTTGGGTGTGCGTCGTTGCACCCGTGCGCGGCCACCGCATCCGGTCCCGCTTCAAGCACGCTCTCGAGAAGCGCCCTTCGACGGACCGAACGAACTGTATATAGTCCTAATAGGAATATATGTCAATAGGCGCCCGGAAAAATTATCCCCGCTCTTATCAACCGCCCTATCTTCGCGCTTGTCGTTTCCGGCGGCGCGCGTAGGCTTGTTTCCAGACCACGAGCGACGGGGTCAAACCCGGAGCAAGTGATCGCCAAGGCCACGGCGGCCGGTTGGAAGCGCTGGCAACAGCGAATTCGACAGAGGTGCCCGGCTCTGGCTCTCAGTTACTGGGTACCGTGACCACGGCGAAAGCCGCGGGCCCGGAAATGGATCCGAGAGCTTGTAACGGCTGCACGACGGTGCGGCCGTTATGGCTTTTGGGGGGTGCTTATACCCGTCGTCCCCGCGAAGGCGGGGACCCAGTAATCACAGGCGTTCGTCATTAAACCGAGACGGCACGGCGTACTGGATGCCCGCTTTCGCGAGCATGACAAATGAAATTGCCGCGAAATCGGCGCCTCACATGCTCGCGCCGTCGAACTCCATCACCTCGAACTTCTTCGGATCGACGCCATCGAGGCAACGGACATTGACCATCACCATGTCCGAGCCGTCCCTGCCCTTGCCTTCAGCATAAGGCTGGATGCCGCAGGCCGAGCAGAAGTAGTGGTGAATGACGTGCTTGTTGAATTGATATTCGGTCAGCGCGTCCTGGCCCGACTTCAGCTTGAAGTTTTCCTTCCTCGCGGCGGCGAGCAGCGAGCCGAGCCGGCGGCAGCGCGAGCAATTGCATGAGATGACCTTCTCGATCTCGGTATCGACATCGAACGTAACTTTGCCGCACTGGCATGAGCCGGAATACTTCATCGCACTCTCCGAGTTTGCTCCTTTTAATCCAACGCCGCCGCCACGCGTTCCGCAAAAGCGGCCGTGCCGCGCTTGCCGCCAAGGTCGGCGGTGCGGCCGTCAGGGGTTGCCAGCACACGATCGAGTGCCGCTTCAATCGCCCGCCCTGCATGCACGAGCTTCGCATCTTTGCGGCGCTCGCCGAGCCAAGCCAGCAGCATGGCGGCCGAGCCGATCAGGGACGCGGGATTGGCGACATCCTTGCCGGCGATATCGGGCGCAGAGCCATGTTGGGCCTGCGCCACCGCATGATCGGCACCTGCGTTGAGTGAGGCGGCGAGCCCGAGGCTGCCGGCGATCTCGCTCGCCTCGTCGGAAAGAATATCGCCATACATATTGGTCGTGACGATCACGTCGAACTGGCTGGCATCGCGAACGAGAAGCGCCGCCATCGCATCGATGATCCGCTCGTCATATTGCACCTGCGGGTAGCGTGCAGCGACAGCGCGCACGCATTCGAGATAAAGGCCGTCGGACACGCGCAGCACATTGGCCTTGTGAACCGCGGTCACTTTCTTGCGCCGCTGCATCGCCAACTTGAACGCCGCTTCCGCAATGCGGGTCGAACCTTCGCGGGTGATCTTGCGCATGGCGAGCGCAAGATCCGGCGTCGGCATGAACTCACCGGGACCAAGATGCATCGAGCGGTCGGCGTAAAAGCCTTCGGTATTCTCGCGAACGATGACGAGATCGACCGGGACGCCGCAGCGGGGCGGAAAGCCGGCGCGCGACCGCGCCGGGCGAATGTTGGCGTAGAGATCGAGCCGCTTGCGCAATTCCCCGGACGGATTGAGTCCGCCCTGCTCGCGTGGCGGATAGGAATTGTGCGACACCGGACCGAGCAGAACGCCATCGGCGCGCTTGGCTTGCTCGAGCACCGACGCGGGAAATGTGGTGGCGAACTTTTGGTGCGCGGTCAGACCAATTTCAGCGGACGTGAACTCAATGCGAAGCGGCAGCGCGCGCAAGACGCGCAAAGTCGCGGCCATAATCTCCGGGCCGATGCCATCGCCTTCGAGAACTAAAAATTGCAACACTGACCCACTACAATTAGGGATAGATTTCCCGTTCGCCCTGCACTATCGACTGCGGCGAAATCGATTTGCAAGCGGGGGCTTAAGCGTGAGGACTTTGGTCGACGGCAGGATCGCCGCGCTGGCAATCGCATTCCTGATTGCCGCGCCGCTGGCGCACGCACAGGGCCTGCCGCCGGACTTCGTCTATCTGCGCGACATCGATCCGACGATCGGACAGGACATGCGCTACGCCAGCCCGCGCAACTTCACGGGCAAGCCGCTGCCCGGCTACGGCGCCGCGGAATGCGTGCTGCGCCGCGACGCGGCGCTGGCGCTCAAGCGCGCGCAGGACGACCTGCGCGGCAGTGGGCTCTCGCTCAAGGTCTACGACTGCTACCGGCCGCAGCGCGCGGTGAACGCGATGGCGCAATGGGCGGCGGCGCCGGAAGACCACCGCACCAAGCGGTTCTATCCGAAGCTCGACAAGCACAAGCTGTTCGACGGCTGGATCGCGGCGCGCTCGCGGCACTCGACCGGCACCGCCATCGACCTGACGCTGACGCCGATCGGCAGCGTGACGCCGCGCATCGACCTGCGCGGCAAACTCGACGATTGCGACAGTGCGGAGCGCGCGCCCGACAACAGCCTCGACATGGGCACGAGCTTCGATTGCTTCAGCGCGAAGAGTTACACCCGCAGCCCGGCAATCAGCAGTGAAGCGCGCGACAATCGCGCGCAATTCGTCGCGGTGATGAACCGGCACGGCTTCCGCAACTACTTCCGCGAATGGTGGCACTTCGAGTTTCGCGGCGGCGGAACGCCAGTGCTCTACGACACGCCGATCGGGGCGCGGTAGCGTGGGTCAGACGCCCAGATAGCGGTGCAGGACTTCCGGGTTGGCCTTGAGGTCGGCGGCCGGGCCCTCGTGGGCGATGTGGCCGTTGTTGATGATGTAGACGCGGCTCGCCAGCGCCAGCGACGCGGCGAGATTCTGCTCGACCAGCACGATGGTCTGGCCGGCCGCCGCGAGCTCGCGGCACGCCTTCATCAGGTCCTGCACGATCACCGGCGCGAGGCCCTCGAACGGCTCGTCGAGCAGGATGATCTTGGGATCGCGCACCAGAGCGCGGCCGATCGCCAGCATCTGCTGCTCGCCGCCGGAGAGATCCGTGCCGCGGCTGGTGCGGCGCTCCTTCAGGCGCGGGAACATCGCGTAGATACGGTCGAGCGGCCATTTGTTGTCGGCCGTCAGCCCGGCGAGGACCAGGTTTTCCTCGACGTTGAGGCTGCCGAAGATGCGGCGCTCCTCGTGGACGAGCTGCATGCCCGCCTGCGCGATGCTGTGGCTCTTCTTGCCGGCAATCTCCTGGCCGTCGAGCTTGACGCTGCCGGAGCGCGGCGTGACGACGCCCATCACGCTTTTCAGCGTGGTGGACTTGCCGGCACCGTTACGGCCGAGCAGCGCGACGACTTCGTTCTTCTCGACGCGCAGCGCGACGTCGAACAGGATGTGGCTGTCGCCGTAGTAGCTGTTGAGGCCGGTGACTTCGAGCAGGCTCATGCGTCGATCACCCCGTGCACGCCGCCGAGATAGGCGTCCTGCACTTTCTTGTTACTCTTGATCTCGTCCGGGGTTCCTTCGGTCAGCACGCGGCCTTCCTGGAGAACGGTGACTCGCTCCGCTAAAGTGAACAGCGCGTCCATGTCGTGGTCGATCACGATCATGGTGCGGCCCTGGCTGATCGATTTGAGAAGCTTCACGGTCTCGACGCGCTCGACCGGGCTCATGCCGGCCAGCGGCTCGTCGAGCAGCAGCAGGCTCGGCGAGGTGGCAAGCGCCAGCCCGATCTCGAGGCGGCGCTTCTCGCCGTAGGCAAGCTCGGAGACCGGCGTATCGGCGCGCGCGGTGAGGTTGACCAGCGCCAGCGTGTGCTCGACCTGCTCGTTGAGGCCGGGAATGTTCTTCGGGTTCTTGAACAGATCGAGCTTGAACTTGCCGCGGATTTCCGCGAGCGCCGCGATCATCAGGTTGTCGCGCACGGTCAGGCGGGTGAAGAGCTGGTTGATCTGGTAGCTCTTGGTGAGGCCGAGCTGGCAGACCTCGGTCACCCGCAAGCCGGTGATGTCCTGGCCTTCGAACACGATCTGGCCGGAGGTCGGCGGCACTTCGCAGGTCAGCATCTTGAAGAAGGTGGTCTTGCCGGCGCCGTTCGGGCCGATGATGCCGCGCAGCTCGCCGTGATTGACGGTGAAGTCGATGTCGCTGTTGGCGATGACGCCGCCGTAATGCTTCGACAGGCCGGTGGCCTTGAGGATCGGGCCGGAGCGGTCTGCCGTGGTCCGCCGCCGCGACGGCGCGGGCGAGGATTCGGCGACATTGCCGAGGCCGCGGCGCTGCGCGTCTTCCTCGGGCGTGAGGCCGAGTTCCGCCGGCGCTTGTTCCGGCGCTTCAACCTTGTGTCTGCCGGTTGCCAGCCGATAGAGATCGACGATCGCGCCGACGAGGCCGCGGCGCAGGAAGCAGATCAGCAGGACGAACACCACGCCGAGCACCAGCTTCCAGGTGGCGCCGAGGTGCAGCGTGTTCTGGAAGAAATCGCTGAGATAGAGCCAGACGGCGGCGCCCACCAGCGGGCCGAACAGCGTGCCGGCACCGCCGATCGCGGTCTGCATCACGAGCTGGCCCGACGTATCGAACATGAAGGCGTCCGGCGGCATGAAGCCCTGCATCAGGCCGAGCAGGCCGCCGGCAAAGCCCGCGTAAGCGGCGGCGACCACGAAGGCGGTCAGCTTGTAGCCGTGGATGTTGTGGCCGAGCGCGGCGGCGCGCAGCGGGTTATCGCGGATCGCGGAGAGGATCTTGCCGACCGGCGAACGCACGATCCGCAGCGCGATGACGAGGCCGACGAAGTACCAGAATGCGAGGAAGGTATAGACCTCGAAATCGGTGTTGAAGTGCAGCGTGGTGAACCCGAGCGCGATGCTCGGATGCGGCACGCCCGGCAGGCCGTTCTCGCCGCCGGTGAAATCCGACAGCGGATTGAACTCGACGAAGAAGAATACTTCCGCGATGGCGACCGTGATCATCGCGAAATAGATGCCGGTGCGGCGCAACGCGATCAGGCCGATGAAGTAACCGACCACCGCCGCGACCAGGGTGCCGAGCAGCACCGACATCATTACGTACGGAAAATTGAGCTGCGTCATCAGGTAGGCGGCGAACATGCCGCCGGTGCCGAAGAACGCCGACTGACCGAACGAAAGGAGGCCAGTGTAGCCGAACAGGATATCGAAGCCGAGGCCGAACATGCCCCAGACCAGGATGCGGTTGATGGTGTTCGGCGTGAAGCCGAGATGCGGCAGCACGAACGGCGCGGCGACCAGCGCGACGGCGGTCACTGCTTCCACGACAAATGGGCGTTGCCTGTGCATTCAAATCGATCCGGTCATTCGCGGCCGGCGGTGCCGAGCAGGCCGTAGGGCCGCAGCACCAGCACCAAAGTCATCGCCACGAACAGCATGACGTAGGCATAACCGGGGTTGAACATGGAGGTGATGGAAATGATCTCGCCGGCGATCAGGCCGCCGAGCACGGCGCCGGGGAACGAGCCGACGCCGCCGATCACCACCACGACGAAGGTCTGCACCAGGATCGCCTCGCCGACGTCCGGCGCGATCGAGACGACCGGCGCGTTGACGATGCCGGCAAAGCCAGCCGCCATCGCGCCGATGCCGAACACCAGCATGAAGATCTTGTAGACGTCGATGCCGAGCGAATCGACCATCACCGCGTCTTCGATGCCGGCGCGCACGATCATGCCGATGCGGGTCTTGTAGAGCACGATGAACAGCGCGAGCAGCGCCACGGCGATGATGCCGAGCAGCGCAATGCGGTAGGTCGGATAGAACATGAAGCCGAGATTCATGATGCCGACCAGCGGCGGCGGCGGCGGCACCATTTTCGACAGGCTGCCGAAGAAGAAACGCACCGCTTCGACGAACACGATGCTCAGGCCGAAGGTGACGAGGAGCTGGTCCTCGTGCGGGCGCGTGTAGAAATGGCGGATGATGACGCGCTCCATCACGACGCCGACCAGCATGACGAACAGCGAGCCGCAGATCACCGCGACGATGAACGAGCCGGTGTAGGTGTAGGCGACCCATCCGGCGTAACCGCCGAGCATGAACATCGCGCCGTGCGCGAGATTGAGCACGCCCAGCGTGCCGTAAATAATGGTCAGGCCGGAAGAGATCAGCGCGAGCAGCGCGCCGAGCACCAGTCCGTTGAAGCATTGCGAAATGAAGTTGCCCCAGTTGATCACAGCGTCGTCCCGTCCCTGCCCGTCATCCTCTTATTCTTCTCTTGTTCTTCTCTTGCCCGACATAGCGGGCAGCCTCAACGGCTTTCTTCTCAACGGCTTCCTTGGCGGCAAAGCGCGCTTGAGGCCGGACAAGGAACCGGGCCAAGCCTTTTCGGCATCAGCCCGGTTCCCGCCAGTCGTGTAAGAAGGCCGCCCCCGTGCAATGCGGAAGCGGCCTCGTTGGCTCAGGTGTAGTCGCCGAGGTTGCAGCCGAATGCATCCGGCTTCTGCATGAGCGGCGCACCCGGAAGAACTTCGATGACTTCCCAGAAGTCTTCCTTGTTCTTCATGTCCTTCGGCGCCTTGCCCTTGACGATGACGACCGGGCGGACGCACTGGTGGTCCTGCGGACGGTAGTGCACGTCACCGAGCAGCGACGGGATGGTTTCGCCCTTCTCGTACTGCTTGATGACATCCGGCGGATAGAAGCTCTTGGCTTCCGTCACCATGCGCGCCCAGTGAGCGAAGCTCACGTAAGCGTTTTCCGCGCCCCACTCCGGCATGTAGCCGAACTTCTTGTTGAACGCGTCGTTGAACATCTTGGCGAGCGGATACTTGTCCTGGAGCGTCCACCAGTAGTCGGTGGCGGCGTAAACGCCTTCCATCAGTTCCGGACCCGCTTCCTTGGCGAGGAACGGGATCTGGTACGGGATCACCATCTTCATCTTCGGCGTCACGCCGAACTGCTTGCACTGCTGCACCGACAGCACCGCGTCACGGCCCCAGTTCACGTTGATGATGAACTCGGCGCCGGAGTTGGCGATGTTGGTGATGTACTGGCTGAAGTCCTGCGTGCCGAGCGGCGAGATCTGGTTCGTGACCATCGTCCAGCCGGCGTTCTTGGTCAGGTAGTCGTTGACCGACTTGGTGACCGTGTGGCCGTAGGTGTAGTCCGGCGTCATGAACGCCGCTTTCTTGCCCTTGCCGTAGGCCTTCACCAGCGCCGGGCCGATCGCGTTGGCCGCGGTCTCGCCGTAGAAGTTCTGGCGGAAGCCGTAACGCACGCAATCCTTGCCGGTGGTGTCGTTCGAGCCCGAGATGGCGGCGATGTAGAGCACCTTCTCGCGCTGGGCGAACTTGTTGAGAGCAACCGCGACGGCCGACGAGGTCGAGCCGGTCATCAGGATGATCTTGTTCTGGTTGATGAAGGTCTGCTGCTCCTGCACCGCCTGGTTCGGCTTGGCGGCCGAGTCGGCGACGAGCAGGTTGACCTTCTTGCCGAGCAGGCCCTTGGAGACCTTCGGCGCGATCTTCTTCAGGAGCGGATCGCCGTTGTTGATGTGCTCGACGGCGAGCTGCCAGCCCTTGAGCTCATCCTCGCCCTGCACCGCGTAGGTGCCGGTGCGCGGCGTGCTGACGCCGATATTGACGGTGTCGCCCTGCGAGCCGGCCGGCCAGGTGCCGATCGCCGGCTTGTCGGCGGCGAAGGCCGGCAGGACGACGCTGCCGGGCATCATGGCGGCGCCGGCGAGACCGGCGCCTGCTTGCAGAAGTGTGCGGCGTGACACGCCGTGCTTGAGATCGTCCATATGCTTCCTCCCTATGAGGTCCGTTCGAGTCGCCCCTCGAATGTCACTCGGTTCAGTTTCTGATTGTCGCAACGCGCCGCACCGTTCTCCGGCGCACGGATCGCCCCCTCTGGCGTCTCGAAATTATGGAGACGAACCGGCATCGCACCCTGATCGGCACGTCGCCCCCGCCACGATCAATGCTGCATTTGCCGGGCAATTGTACCGTTGCGTCAATGCCACTTTCGTCGAGGCGGTAGCTGCAAACCCATGATTTGTAATTGTGCGTCATCCCGCCACGCGGAATGCTGCGGCGCACAATATCGCAGCGCGATATTTTGAACTTTGGCGAGCCGATTCAGCTGGCAATCGAACACATTGGCGACAACGCATGCGACTTTCGTCGCAAGTGTCCGTCAGCCGAGGTTGAGTTCCTTGAAGAAGTCGTTGCCCTTGTCGTCG
>DASZXA010000066.1:0-2075 GCA_035546455.1 Pseudolabrys sp. | reverse complement strand
AGCGGCACCGGCGTGATCAATTCGACCAAGGAGCGCAAGGAACGTATCGGCCGCATGCTGTTGATGCATGCGAACGAGCGCGAGGACATCAAGGAAGCTTACGCGGGCGACATCGTCGCTCTCGCCGGCCTCAAGGAAGTCCGCACCGGCGATACGCTGTGCGATCCGCAAAAGCCGGTCATCCTCGAGAAGATGGAATTCCCGGATCCGGTCATCGAGATCGCGATCGAGCCGAAGTCGAAAGCCGACCAGGAAAAGCTCGGCGTCGCTCTGGCGAAGCTGGCGGCGGAAGATCCGTCGTTCCGTGTCTCGACCGATCAGGAATCGGGCCAGACCATTCTCAAGGGAATGGGCGAGCTCCATCTCGACATCAAGGTCGACATCCTCAAGCGGACCTACAAGGTCGACGCCAACATCGGCGCGCCGCAGGTCGCCTTCCGCGAGAAGATCACGCAGAAGGTCGAACACGATTACACGCACAAGAAGCAGACCGGTGGCTCGGGTCAGTTCGCGGCGATCAAGATCATCGCCGAGCCGACCGAGCCGGGTACGCCGTTCACGTTCGAGAACGAGATCGTCGGCGGCGCGGTGCCGAAGGAATTCATCCCGGGTGTCGAAAAAGGCCTCGAGTCGGTGATCGGCTCCGGTCCGCTCGCGGGCTTCCCGGTGGTGGACCTCAAGGTCTCGCTGATCGACGGCAAGTATCATGACGTCGACTCGTCGGCGCTCGCCTTCGAAATCTGCGCCCGTCAGTGCCTGCGCGAAGCGATGCAGAAAGCCCGTCCGGTTCTGCTCGAGCCGATCATGAAGGTCGAAGTGGTGACCCCGGAAGATTACACCGGCTCCGTCATCGGCGACCTCAACTCGCGGCGCGGCCAGATCCAGGGCCAGGACATGCGCGGCAACGCCAACGTCATCAACGCGATGGTGCCGCTGATGAACATGTTCGGCTACGTCAACAACTTGCGTTCGATGTCACAGGGACGCGCGACTTTCACAATGCAGTTCGACCATTACGCCGAGCTGCCCGCGAACGTGTCTGCCGAAGTGCAGAAGAAGTTCGCTTGATCGTAACAGGAAGGGTTTGAACGGAGAGACCGATGGCAAAAGAGAAATTCAACCGTAATAAGCCGCACTGCAACATTGGTACGATTGGCCACGTCGACCACGGCAAGACGTCGCTGACCGCGGCGATCACCAAGGTGCTGTCGGAGACCGGCGGCGCGACGTTCACCGCGTACGACCAGATCGACAAGGCGCCGGAAGAGAAGGCGCGCGGCATCACGATCTCGACCGCTCACGTCGAGTACGAGACCCAGAACCGCCATTACGCTCACGTCGACTGCCCCGGTCACGCCGACTACGTGAAGAACATGATCACCGGCGCCGCGCAGATGGACGGCGCGATCCTGGTCGTGTCGGCTGCCGACGGCCCGATGCCGCAGACCCGCGAGCACATCCTGCTCGCCCGCCAGGTCGGCGTGCCGGCGATCGTCGTGTTCATGAACAAGTGCGACATGGTCGACGATCCGGAGCTGCTCGAGCTCGTTGAGCTCGAAGTCCGCGAGCTCCTCTCGAAGTACCAGTTCCCGGGCGACAAGATCCCGATCATCAAGGGCTCGGCCCTGATGGCGCTGGAAGGCAAAGAGCCGAAGCTCGGCCACGATGCCATCCTCGAGCTGATGAAGGCCGTCGACGAATTCATCCCGCAACCGGAGCGTCCAAAGGATCAGCCGTTCCTGATGCCGGTCGAAGACGTGTTCTCGATCTCGGGCCGCGGCACTGTGTGCACCGGCCGCGTCGAGCGCGGCGTCGTCAAAGTCGGCGAGGAAATCGAGATCGTCGGCATCAAGCCGACACAGAAGACCACCGTCACCGGCGTCGAAATGTTCCGCAAGCTGCTCGATCAGGGCGAGGCGGGCGACAACGTCGGTTGCCTGCTGCGCGGCACCAAGCGCGAGGAAGTCGAGCGCGGCCAGGTTCTCTGCAAGCCGGGCAGCGTGAAGCCGCACACCAAGTTCAAGGCTGAGGCCTACATCCTCACCAAGGAAGAGGGTGGCCGCCACACGCCGTTC
>DASZXA010000065.1:0-28119 GCA_035546455.1 Pseudolabrys sp. | reverse complement strand
CACAGCGCGTGCCAAAGGCGCCACCTGGGCGGCGCACCGAAACGTTGATATCGGCCCGCATGGAACCCTGTTCCATATTGCCGTCGCACGTGCCGAGATATCTTAGAATCGTCCGCAGCTTGCTCAGATAGGCCTTGGCTTCTTCCGAGGAGCGCAGATCGGGCTTGCTGACGATCTCCATCAACGCCACTCCAGAGCGGTTGAGATCGACAAAGCTCATGTTCGGGTGCTGGTCGTGAATGGACTTGCCCGCGTCCTGCTCGAGATGCAGCCGTTCGATGCCGATTTCGATCGGACGGCCCTCGCCCATATCGAGCCGCACGGTCCCTTCTCCTACGATGGGGTCCTTGTACTGCGAAATCTGGTAGCCCTGCGGCAGGTCCGGATAGAAGTAGTTCTTGCGGTCGAATACCGATTTGCGATTGATCGCCGCATTGAGCCCGAGCCCGGTGCGCACCGCCTGGCGCACGCATTCGGCATTGATCACCGGCAGCATGCCGGGCATGGCGGCATCGACCAGCGACACGTGCGAATTGGGCTCGCCTCCGAACGCCGTCGACGCGCCGGAGAAGAGCTTCGCCCGCGAGGTCACCTGTGCGTGCACCTCCATGCCGATCACGACTTCCCAGTCGCCGGTCGAACCGCGGATCAGGTCGGAATTCGTCTTTGCATTCATGCCGGGTATCTAGAACACGCGGCAAATCTTGTCATGCTGTCTCGTCATGCAGTGCAAAAACAGCCGCGACGCGCGCCTCAAACTGTCAGAAATCGCCCGAGCGCCTGTTCGGCGACGTCGAACGTATTGGCGAATTCCTGGAATTCGACGATCTTGCCGCTGCGCCAGCGCAGGAAATTGACGAGTTGAAAGCGGATGGTTCTGTTGCTGCTCCGCTGCAGGAAGCTCACGTCGGACATCACCGCGGCGCGATCGCTTTCCACAATGATGATCTCCGGCCGGTAGCGTTCGAGCTGGTACTGCGTTGCGATTGCAACGAGGGTCTGCAACACGGCCAGCCGTCCCTTCCGGCGGCCGGCGAACGGAAACAAATTGACCGGCGCGTAGATGATCCAATCGATGTCGTCGTCGAGCAGCGCCGTCACGCGATCGAAATCACGACGCTCATAGGCATCGTAAAGTTCACGAACCAGCGCACGCACGTCCTGCGCCATCCGAGCCATCCTCCCAACTGAAAGATAGCGGTTCCTGCGAAGCGCGGCGCGAACGGCGACATAAAATTTGCACCCTCCAGTCTCATTCAGGGCATTTATGAGATCGTTGGGCCGCTTATCGGAACACGTCCGCGTAAAATGCGTTTGTCCTCCGGAATGGCAGGAGCGACAGATGCATAATCGTGAGAACGGCAACCTCGGACTTGCAATCGGTGCTTTCGCCGTGCTCGCCGCCCTATTTTTCATTACCACGGGCGGTTCGTTCGGCGGCAAGACCACAGTCGAAGGTGACAAGGATCTTCCCCCGGTCGCCTCGTTGACCGCGCCGGGTGAGATCGGCCGCTAGCCGAGCATCGCGGCAACAATCTCGTCCCATTCATCGCGAAGCGCGCGTCACCACCAGCGCTCGGGATGGAAATGCCCGGCGGCCTGCTCGATGACATGACCGAGTGAGAACAATGTCTCCTCGTCGAACGGCCGTCCGATCAGTTGCAGCCCCATCGGCAACCCCTGCCCGTCCAGGCCCGCCGGCACCGCAATGCCCGGCAGCCCCGCCATGTTCACCGTCACCGTGAAGATGTCGTTCAAATACATCTCGATCGGATCGCCGCCGCCCTTCTCGCCGATGCCGAACGCCGCCGACGGCGTCGCTGGCGTGAGTAGCGCATGCACGCCCTTGGCGAAGCAGTCTTCGAAATCCTTCTTGATGAGGGTGCGGACCTTCTGCGCCTGCAGGTAATAGGCGTCGTAGTAGCCGGCCGAGAGCACATAGGTGCCGATCATGACCCGGCGGCGCACTTCCTTGCCGAAGCCCTTCGCCCGCGTCTCCTCGTACATGCCGATGATGTCACGGCCGGGCTCGCGCAGCCCGTAGCGAACGCCGTCGTAACGCGCGAGGTTGGACGAGGCTTCCGCCGGCGCCACGATGTAATAGGCCGGCAGCGCGTATTTGGTGTGCGGCAGCGACACGTCGACCAGCTCGGCGCCCGCCGCTTTCAGCCAGTCCTTGCCCTTTTGCCACAGCGTCTCGATCTCGTCCGGCATGCCATCGATCCGGTATTCCTTCGGAATGCCGATCTTCATGCCCTTCACCGACTGGCCGAGCGCCTTCTCGTAATCTGGAACCGGCCGATCGACCGAGGTGGTGTCCTTCGCATCGTGTCCCGCCATCGAGCGCAGCAGGATCGCGCTATCGCGAACGTCGCGCGCGATCGGGCCCGCCTGATCGAGCGAGGAGGCGAACGCCACGATGCCCCAGCGCGAGCAGCGCCCGTAGGTCGGCTTGATGCCGACCGTTGCGGTGAAAGCCGCCGGCTGCCGGATCGATCCGCCGGTATCCGTCGCAGTGGCGCCAAGACACAGATGCGCCGCCACCGCCGCCGCCGAACCGCCCGACGAGCCGCCCGGCACGAGCTGCACGTTCGCGCCCTTTCGCCGCCACGGATTGACCACCGGGCCGAAGCATGAGGTTTCGTTCGACGAGCCCATCGCGAACTCGTCGTTGTTGAGCTTGCCGAGCATCACCGCGCCGTCGCGCCACAGGTGCGCGCTGACCGTCGATTCATAGGTCGGCGTGAAATCCTTGAGGATGTGCGAGCACGCCGTGGTGCGGACACCCTCGGTGCAGAACAGATCCTTGATGCCGAGCGGAATGCCTTCCAGCGGCCCCGCCTTCCCTGCCGCGATCCGCGCATCGGATGCCTTCGCCATCGCACGAGCGCGCTCCGGCGTCTCCAGCACATAGGCGTTGAGCGCGCGCGCCTTCTCCATCGCATCGAGATGCGCGTCGGCAAGCTCGACCGCCGAGAGTTCCTTCTTCGCCAAGGCCGCACGGGCCTGCGCGATGGTGAGTGCGGTCGGTAACGCCATCACTCGACCACTTTGGGAACGAGGAAATAGTTGTCCTGCGTCGCCGGCGCATTTTTCAGCACCGCCTCGGCATTGTCGCCATCGGTGACGACGTCCTTGCGCTTCTTCATGTCCATCGGCGTCACCGAGGTCATCGGCTCGACGCCGTCGACCTTCACCTCGGAAAGCTGCTCGACGAAGGCGAGGATCGAGTTGAGCTCGTTCTGAAGGTGCTCGATCTCGTCGTCGGCAACGGCGATCCGCGCAAGATGCGCGATACGGCGGACGGTGGCGGCGTCAACGGACATAGTCAGCTCTTTGGGAACACTCGGCTGAATTCGCCCGGACTGATAGCAGACTTGAATTATGGCGCAATGCGCCAGACAGGCCGCCGGGGCGCTTACATCGCCTGGCTCATGCCGCGGATGCGGCGCGCCAGCACGCCCATGATGTAGGCGGCAAAGTTCGGCACTTCATCCACCATGAACCGGAACGTCCGCGCGTCGATCTGCGACAGTTCGCAGTTCTCGCGCGCCACCGCGGTCGACGAGCGCGGCTTGTCGTCGATCATCGACATGAAGCCGAGCGCCTCATTGGCCCCGATCGTCTCGATCACGGTGTCGCCGATCTTCATGTCGATGATGCCGGATTGCACGATGTACATGCAGTCCCCCATCTCGCCTTTGGCGAACACAACGGCGCCGGGCGAAACCTTGACGGTCGCGCCGGCGCTCTTGGCGAAGGCGCGCATGTCGATGTCGGTGCGATGCTTGCGTACGGATGGAATGATGCCGTCCATTGAATTTCCCCCTGCCGCGCCCGATCATATTGATCTGTACGGTCCAGGCAATTGGCCTCGCCTCCGGCGCATGCTACGGCTCGCCAATGGGCGTCATCCTTCCGCTCGCCGAGGCTGCGGCGGCCCTTCCCCCACGCGGCGGCCTGATCGGCCTCGATCTCGGCGACAAGACGATCGGGGTCGCCTCCTGCGACCCCGACCGAAAGCTCGCCACCGGCGTCGAAACCGTCATGCGCACGAAATTCACCGCCGACGCACAGCGCCTGCTTGCGCTCGCCGCCGAGCGTAACGTCGTCGGCTTCGTGCTCGGACTGCCGATCAACATGGATGGCAGCGAAGGTCCGCGCGCCCAGGCGACCCGCGCCTTTGCGCGCAATTTCGCCAAGCTCACCGAATTGCCGATCGCCTTGTGGGACGAGCGGCTTTCTACGGCCGCGGTCGAGCGCGATCTTATCGCCGCCGACGTCAGCCGCGCCAAGCGCGCGGCGGTGATCGATCAGCACGCCGCCGCCTACATCCTCCAGGGCGCGCTCGACCGTCTCGGCCGCAAATAGAAAGGCGGGCATTGCGCCCGCCTTCGTTCAATCGACGCGATCGCCGATCAGCACGGCTGCCAATAGCCGTAGCCGCGGCTGCTGTCGGTATCGACCCAGCATTGCCGTGCCGCGCCGGAACGCGTTCGAGCCGGCGGCGGTGCGGTGTAGATCGGCGGCGCCGCTTCATAGACCACCGGCGGCCCGTAGTAATACGGATCATATGGCGCCGCGGCGTAATAACCCGGCCAGCCCCACCCCCAACCGAAACCGACGGCGGCGCCATACGGATAACCCCAACCGCCGCCATGCCAGTGACGATGCCAATAGCGAACCGCAGTCGCGTTGCCGGGCAGGGCGCTGTCGAGCGAGCCGACGCTTGCCGGAACGGGCGCGCCTGACGCGCCGGCGATCGAAATGGCGCTCAAGCCGATTGCCGCGATGACAGATATCTTGTTCATCGAAGTGCTCCACGAAATGCCAAGCCGGAACTTGGCGCTCATGCGATGAACAACTACTGAATAAAAAAGGGCGGGCACAAGGCCCGCCCTTCGTATCTTTGTTGCTCGCCGCCTAGCGGCTCATGAACGATTCACTGTTGTAGTAGTCGCTGGCGCTATTGTACCGCGTCCCGACCCGATTGCTGCGATACGAGCGCGCCGGCGCATAGGCGTAGGTGTCGTAACCGGGGCCGCTGTAATAAGCCGGACCGCTATAATAGGCGTAGCCCGGATCGTAGTAGCCGTACCCATAGCCCGGCCCGTAGTAATAGCTGTTGTTGTACGCGTTCGACGCAATCGCGCCGACCGCCAGGCCGCCGACGAATCCGGCCGCGGCCGCGCCACAGCCACGGCAGCGCGCTTCACTTGGCGTCGCCGTCATCGCAATCGCGCCGATCAATGCGGCAGCAACGGCACCAGTCTTCAAGATGGTATGCATTCTTGCCTCCTTCGAGTTCAGGTATCCCTGCAAAAACGCATGCGATGAGGCTGCGGTTCCCGGAAACGCGGTGGAATCGGCCAAATAACGAAAATGTTAGGCGTCCGTGCTCACGGCGGTAGCGCGCGCGTCAAAATCGCCTCGGGTTTCGCGATTGTGACGGAACCGAAGGTCGCGCCGCGCGGCTGCGCGAGATTGGCCTGCGCGAACGCAATGGCGAGCTCCGCCGGCGCCTGCGCGCGCAGCGCGGCTCCGGCCGCCAGCAGCGCCAGTTGCTCGACACCGAGCCGCGCATGGGCCTCCGCTTCCGCGCCGCTCAGGCTCTTGGCAATGCGCGACGCCGTCTCGGCGCTGCCCGGCAGATCGCGCCCGCCGCTTGCGAGTTCGTCGAACACCATCTGCGCCGTCTCACCGTCGCGTGACAGCGCGCGCAACGCGTCGAGGCACATCACGTTGCCGGAGCCTTCCCAGATCGCGTTGACCGGCGCCTCGCGGTAGAGCCGCGGCAGGATGCTCTCCTCGACGTAACCGTTGCCGCCGAGGCACTCCATCGCCTCGTAGATGAAAGCCGGAGCCTTCTTGCACACCCAGTATTTGACGACCGGCGTCATCAGCCGCGCATAGGCCGCCTCGCGCGGATCGCTCGCCGCGCGATCGAAGGCACGCGCAAGCCGCATCGTCAGCGCGACGATGCCTTCCATCGTCAGCGCCATGTCTGCGAGCACGGTCCGCATCAGCGGCTGGTCGGCGAGCTTCTTCTGGAACGCGGTTCGATGGCGCGCATGATTGAGCGCCTGCGCCAATCCCATTCGCATCAAGCCTGCCGACGCGATCGCGCAGTCGAGCCGCGTGAGCTGCACCATCTCGATGATGGTGCGAATGCCGGCGCCTTCCGCGCCGACCCGCAAGGCGAACGCATCGGCAAACTCGACTTCGGACGACGCATTCGATTTGTTGCCGAGCTTGTCCTTGAGCCGCTGCAGGCGCAACCCGTTCACACTGCCGTCCGGCCGGAAGCGCGGCATGAAGAAACAGGTCAGCCCGCCCGCTGCTTGCGCCAGCACAAGGAAGCCGTCGCACATCGGCGCCGACATGAACCATTTATGCCCGTTGATGACGTAACCGTCCGCACTCGGCGTCGCGCGTGACGTATTGGCGCGCACATCGGTGCCGCCCTGCTTCTCCGTCATGCCCATGCCGATGGTGATCGCGCTCTTTTGGTGCCACGGCCGGAACGACGGATCGTAATCGTGCGACGCGATCTTCGGCATCAGCGCCGCGAGCAGTGCCGGCTCCGCCGCGAGCGCGCCGACCGCCGCGCGCGTCATGGTGATCGGGCACATGTGCCCGTTTTCGACCTGCGCCACCATGTAGTAGCGCGCAGCGCGCGCCACCTCGGCGGGCGCCGGCGCACGCGCACCGTCGGCACGCCAGGTCATGTCGTGCAGCCCCGCCTTCATGCTCTCCGCCATGAAGCGGTGATAGGCTGGGTGGAATTCCAGCACATCGAGCCGCCGCCCCTTCGGGTCGTAGGTTTTCAGCTTCGGCGGGTACTCGTTGGCGAGCCGCGCCTGCTCGAACATCTCCGCCGAGCCCCAATGCCGTCCGAACGCCGACAGCACCTCCGGCGGCGCGGTGCCCCCATTTGCGGTGACCGCCTCCTGCAACGGCCGGTCGGTCGCATAGAGGTCGACATCGACGAATGGCGGCGACTGGTTGAAGACGTCCTGCGTGTCAGCCATCTGCGGCACCTTCCGGCAGCGCGGGTTCCCCCGCATTAACCGTAGCACGGCTGAAAGGCGCTGCGGTCTTATCCACCGCTCGCCACTACCCTTGCCGCAAGGCGCTCAGGCTCGTATAGGAGTGCCTTTAATGAACATTGCGCCGCAGTCGTCCTTCGTTCTCAGCCGACGTCATTTGCTGGGGATCGAAGGCCTTTCTCCTGCGGACATTACCGGCCTCCTCGACCTCGCCGAAGAATTCGTCGAGCTCAATCGCCAGATCGAGAAAAAGCGCACCTCGCTGCGCGGCCGCACCCAGATCAATCTGTTCTTTGAAGCTTCGACCCGCACCCAGGCCTCATTCGAGCTGGCCGGCAAGCGGCTCGGCGCCGACGTCATGAACATGTCGGCCAAGTCCTCGTCCATGAACAAGGGCGAGACGCTGGTCGACACTGCGATGACGCTCAACGCCATGCACCCCGACCTCATCGTGGTGCGCCATCACGCGTCCGGCGCGGTCGAACTCCTTGCCAACAAGGTCGGCTGCTCCGTCATCAATGCCGGCGACGGCACCCACGAGCATCCGACCCAGGCGCTGCTCGACGGCCTTACCATCCGCCGCAACAAGGGCCGTATCGAAGGCCTGCTGGTCGCGATCTGCGGCGATATCCTCCATTCGCGCGTGGCGCGCTCGAACATCATGCTGCTCAACGCGATGGGCGCGCGGGTGCGTGTCGTCGCGCCATCGACGCTCCTGCCGGTCGGCATCGAGCGGATGGGCGTCGAGGTTGCGCGCGACATGCGCGAAGGCCTCGCCGACGCCGACATCGTGATGATGCTGCGGCTCCAGAAAGAGCGCATGAACGGCTCATACGTGCCGTCGATGTCGGAATACTTCCACTTCTACGGCCTCGACGAAAAGAAACTGAAATACGCCAAGCCGGACGCGCTGGTGATGCACCCCGGCCCGATGAATCGCGGCGTCGAGATCGACTCCACCGTCGCCGACGGCGCACAGTCCCTGATCCGCGAGCAGGTCGAGATGGGCGTCGCCGTCCGCATGGCTGTGCTCGAAGCCTTGTCGCGGAATTTGCCGAACGCATGATGCTCCAAAATTATGCTGTCTGAACGCCGCCCCATCCTGCTCGCCAACGCCCGCGTGATCGATCCGTCGCGCGATCTCGACGTTCGCGGCGACGTGCTGATCGCCGACGGGCAGATCAAGGACACCAAGCGCGGCATCGGCGCAGCCGGCGTGCCGGAAGGCACCGAGGTTTACGACTGCAAGGGCAAGGTGGTCGCGCCCGGCCTGATCGACATGCGCGCCTTCATCGGCGAGCCCGGCGCGGGGCATCGCGAGACGCTTGCCTCGGCAAGCGAAGCCGCGGCCGCGGGCGGCGTCACCACCATCATCTGCCAGCCCGACACCTCACCGGCGATCGACGATCCGGCTACCGTCGATTTCGTGCTGCGCCGTGCCCGCGACACCGCAATCGTCCATGTTCATCCGATGGCGGCGTTGACCAAGGGCCTTGCCGGTGAGGAGATGACCGAGATCGGTCTCCTCAAGGCCGCCGGCGCGGTCGCCTTCACCGACGGCGCGAAAAGCGTCACCAATGCGCAGGTGCTGCGCCGCGCCCTCGTCTACGCCGGCGATTACGACGCCCTGATCGTCCACCACACCGAAGATCCGAACCTGATCGGCGATGGCGTGATGAACGAGGGCGAGTTTGCCGCGCGGCTCGGCCTGCTCGGCATCCCGAAGGCATCCGAAACGATCATGCTGGAGCGCGACCTGCGTCTCGTCGCGCTGACCGGCGGCCGCTATCACGCCGCTTCCGTCACCTGTGCGGAGTCGCTCGAGGTTCTGCGCCGCGCCAAGGATGCCGGCCTCAATGTCACGGCGTCGGCCTCGATCAATCACATCGCGCTCAACGAGAACGATATCGGCCCCTATCGCACCTTCCTCAAGGTAGCGCCACCGCTGCGCGCCGAGGACGACCGGAAAGTGCTGGTCGATGCGCTCGCGAGCGGGCTGATCGATGTGGTGATGTCGGACCACAATCCGCAGGACGTCGAGACCAAGCGGCTGCCGTTCGCGGAGGCTGCGCCCGGCGCGATCGGCATCGAGACGATGCTCTCGGCGGGCCTGCGCCTCGTCCACAACAGCGAGCTCAATCTCGTCGTTCTCCTGCGCGCGATGTCGACGCGGCCCGCCGAGTTGCTCGGCCTCCCCGGCGGCACGCTCAAGAACGGCGCGCCGGCCGACGTGATCGTGATCGACGCCGACGAGCCGTGGGTGCTCGATCCCGCCGAGCTTAAATCGAAGTGCAAGAACACGCCGTTCGATGAAGCGCGGATGTTGGGCCGAGTAACCCGGACCATCGTCGCCGGTCGTACCGTTTTCACAAAACACTGACCGATGTATCCCGCGCTCGTCCTTGCATTCATCTTGGGCTACCTGCTCGGCTCGATCCCGTTCGGTCTTGTTTTCACAAAGCTTTCCGGTGGCCCCGACATCCGCAGCATCGGCTCCGGCAATATCGGCGCCACAAATGTTCTGCGCACCGGCAACAAGAAACTCGCCGCCGCCACGCTCGCCGGCGATATGCTCAAGGGCACCGCCGCTGTTCTGCTCGCCGCGCATTTCATCTCGTTTGATGCCGCACTCATTGCCGGGCTTGGGGCGTTTCTCGGCCATCTCTTTCCCGTCTGGCTCAAGTTCAAGGGCGGCAAGGGAGTCGCGACCTACATCGGCGTGTTGCTCGGTCTGGCGTGGCCGTTTGCGCTATTCTTTGGGCTGATCTGGGTCGGAATGGCCGCGCTGTTTCGCTACTCGTCGCTCGCCGCGCTGACCGCGAGCGCGGTCACGCCGATTGCGCTGTGGGTAAAGGGACAACCGCATACCGCCGCGCTTTTCCTGCTGCTCACCGTGTTGCTGTGGGTCATGCACCGCGCCAACATCGCGCGGCTTCTCAACGGCACCGAAGGCAAAATCGGTAACAAGATCAGCCAGAAGGGCTGACACCCGCCCCGGTTGTGTCCCGCGCCCTCCTGCGCGATGCTCCCGCTTGGTGGGAGGGCGTACCGCGTGCGTTTGACCGACGAGCAGAAGCTCGACTGGCTGCGATTGATCCGCAGCGACAACATAGGCCCGCGCACCTTCCGCGAACTCATCAACCGTTACGGCGGCGCCGATGCCGCATTGAAGGCGCTGCCTTCGCTTGCGCGCCAAGGTGGCGCGCGCGGCATCCGCATCGCTTCGCTGGAAGAGGCCGAACGCGAATTCGCCGGCATCAAGAAACGCGGCGCCCATCTCGTCGCGCTCGGCGAAAAACATTACCCGCCGCGCCTGCGCATGATCGACGACGCGCCGCCGCTTCTCACCGTGCGCGGCAATCTCGACGTGCTCGGCCAGCCGATGATCGCGCTGGTCGGCTCGCGCAACGCTTCAGCAGCCGGCATGAAATTCGCCGAACGCATCGCCCGCGATCTCGGCGACGCCGGTTACGTCATCGCCTCCGGCCTCGCCCGCGGCATCGACGCCGCCGCGCACCGCGCCAGCCTAGCGACCGGCACGGTCGCCGTGCTGGCCGGCGGCCATAACCGCATCTATCCGTCCGAGCATGAGCCGTTGATCGAGGCGCTGTTGCCGCACGGCGCGGCAATCTCCGAAATGCCGATCGACTGGGAGCCGCGCGCCCGCGATTTCCCGCGCCGCAACCGATTGATCTCCGGCCTCGCCGTCGGTGTGGTCATCGTCGAGGCGGCGAAACGCTCCGGCTCGCTCATCACCGCGCGGCTGGCCGGCGAACAGGGCCGCGAAGTCTTCGCTGTGCCGGGCTCGCCGCTCGATCCGCGCACCGAAGGGGCGAACGCTTTGCTCAAACAAGGCGCCATCCTCGTCACCGAGGCTGCCGATGTCATCGGTGTGATCGAGCCGATCCTCGGCCGCCCAATCGAGCAGCCAATCGAGGAGTCCGGCCACCCGCCCGCCGGGCACGAGCCCGGCGACGACGAGCGCAGCCGCATCGTCGCGCTGCTCGGCCCCACGCCCGTCTCGCTCGACGATCTGGTCAGAATGTCGCAGTGCCCGCCCGCGATCGTGCGCGCAATCCTGCTGGAGCTTGAAATTGCGGGACGGCTGGAGCGACACGGCGGTGGGCTGGTTTCTCTGATTTAATCTCGCCACGATTCGTATTCACGGAACTTGAGCGATGAACTCCGCGAGAACTTGGGCGATACTTCTTCTGCTGGCATTGATGGCGTTTGGCGCGCCGGTGCATGCACAGCCGCAGCAAAGCTTCCAGCAATTCCTCGACGAGCTGTGGCCCGATGCCAAAGCCAAAGGCATCACCCGCGCTACCTTCGACACAGCGTTCAAAGGTGTCACGCCCGACGACCGCGTGGTCGCCGCCACCAAGCGCCAGCCTGAATACGGCCGCCCGTTCGGCGATTACGTCAACATGATCGCCAATCCACGCCGCATTGCCACCGGCCAGCGCAAAGAAAAAGAGCTGAAAAAACTGTTCGACGCCGTCGAAAACAAATTCCACGTCGAGCGCGAAATCATCATCGCCATCTGGGGCATCGAAACCGATTTCGGCAGTGCCAAGGATCGCTGGGACGTGTTCCGCTCGCTCTCGACGCTGGCTTACATCCGCTATCGCCCACCCTACTTCCGCAATGAGTTGATGGTCGCGCTCAAGATCATGCAGGACGGCCACATCGGCCGTGGCGAGATGTTGTCGTCATGGGCCGGCGCAATGGGCCAGACGCAATTCATGCCGACCAACTTCGTCGACTACGCCATCGACTTCTCCGGCGACGGCAAGGCCGACATCTGGACCAATGTCGCGGACGCGATGGGCTCGACCGGTAATTACCTGCACAAATACGGCTGGATTCCAAAATTGCCGTGGGGCTTCGAGGTCAGTGTGCCGCCGAATTTCGACTACCGGCTATCGCGCGGCACGTTCGCCGAGTGGACGGCGCGCGGCGTGAAGCGGCTTGACGGAAAACCCTATCCGCAAAACGAAACCGGCATCCTGTTCTTTCCCGCCGGGTACAAAGGCCCTGCGTTCCTCGTCACGCGACAGTTCGACAACCTGAAGGAGTACAACAACTCCGACGCCTACGCGGTCGCGGTCGGTCACCTCGCCGATCGCATCGCCGGTGGCGGGCCTTTCGTCACCAGGTGGCCGGCCGACGACCATCAGCTCTCGCGTGAGGCGCGCAAGGCATTGCAACGCGAGTTGGCCAGGCGCGGCTACAAGGTGAAGGAGTTCGAGGGCCGCATCGATTTCGACCTGCGCGACAACATCCGGGTCGAACAGGCCAAGCTCGGGATGGTGCCGGACGGCACTCCGACCACCGCGTTTCTGGAAAAGCTCGGCGTCAGCCCAACCCGTTAGGCGACGTCGTCATGCGGGCCGGCCGATTTCTCGGCGCTCTCCGCTTCAAGCCGTGCGATGTCGAGCAGGTAGGCGAGCGTGTCGAGGCCGTTGCGCCGCGCCAGCGCCGCAAGGTCGCGCGACATCTCCGCGATGTAGCTGGCTGCGCCATTGAGATCATGGCGTGGCAACCGGATCGGTTCGGCCATGCTTTGTTCCCACCCATGAGCGAAGTCGATAAAATTGTAATAATCTTTTACGCGAATATTTTCAATGCATCTCTCATAGGTTGTATTTAGCGTCCTGCTGACGCCGTATTTGAGGTGTCAAAAACCCATCGATTTGAGCCCGATTTGACAGGGCTGACCGCCTTCCCCATGTTCCGGGCATATGCAGAGGCCGATTCCGCCCGCACAAGTGCCGCGTAAAGCGGATAACCCATTGGAATTACATGAATATCGTCGTTGTTGAATCGCCTTCCAAGGCGAAGACGATCAACAAATATCTCGGGCCCGGCTACGAGGTTTTCGCCTCCTTTGGCCATATCCGCGACCTGCCGCCCAAGGATGGCTCGGTCGACCCCGAGAACAAGTTCGCCATGCTCTGGGAGATCGACAGCAAGTCCCAGCAGCGCGTCAACGACATCGCCCGCGCCCTCAAAGGCGCCGACAAGCTGATTCTGGCCACCGACCCTGACCGCGAGGGTGAGGCGATTTCCTGGCACATGCTGGAGGCGCTACGGCAAAAGAACGTCCTGAAGGATCAGAAGGTCGAGCGCGTCGTCTTCAACGCCATTACCAAGCAGTCGGTGACCGAGGCGATGAAGAATCCGCGCGAAATCGACGCCGCCTTGGTCGATGCCTATCTCGCCCGCCGCGCGCTCGATTATCTCGTCGGCTTTACGCTCTCGCCGGTGCTGTGGCGGAAACTCCCCGGCGCGCGCTCGGCCGGCCGCGTGCAGTCGGTCGCGCTGCGCCTCGTCTGCGACCGTGAGTTGGAGATCGAGAAATTCGTCGCCAAGGAATACTGGTCGATCCTCGCCAAGCTGGCGACGCCACGCAACGAAGTGTTCGAGGCCCGACTCGTCGGCGCCGACGGCCAGAAGATCCAGCGCCTCGATATCGGCTCCGGCGCGGAAGCTGAATCCTTCACCCGCGATCTCGAAAACGCGAACTTCACCGTCACCGCGGTCGAGGCGAAGCCGACCCGGCGCAATCCGCCGCCGCCCTTCACCACCTCGACCATGCAGCAGGAAGCGAGCCGCAAGCTCGGTTACGCGCCGGCGGTGGCGATGCGCCTCGCGCAGCGTCTTTATGAAGGCGTCGAGATCGACGGCGAGACCACCGGCCTCATTACCTATATGCGTACCGATGGCATCGACCTCGCGCCGGAGGCGATCGCCGACATCCGCGCAATGCTCGGCAAGAACTACGGCAAGGAGTACGTGCCGTCCTCGCCGCGCATCTATCAGAACAAGTCGAAGAACGCGCAGGAAGCGCACGAAGCCGTGCGACCGACCAGCGCACATCGCACGCCCGCCGAGGTCGCAAAGTATGTCGACCGCGATCAGGCCCGCCTCTACGAGCTGATCTGGAATCGCGCGGTCGCGAGCCAGATGGAGTCGGCCGAACTCGAGCGCACCACCGTGGACATCACCGCCAAAGCGGGCAGCCGCAATATCGAGCTGCGCGCCAC
Source organism: Pseudolabrys sp. (assembly GCA_035546455.1). Taxonomy (GTDB): domain Bacteria; phylum Pseudomonadota; class Alphaproteobacteria; order Rhizobiales; family Xanthobacteraceae; genus Pseudolabrys. The sequence goes on along the minus strand of DASZXA010000065.1, from coordinate 14,021 downwards.
CGGCCAGGTGGTGAAGTTCGACGGCTTCCTCACGCTCTATCAGGAAGGACAGGACGAACAGAGTTCCGGCTCTGCTTCGGAGGACGAAGAGTCACGCCGCCTCCCCGCGATGAGCGAAGGCGAGGCTCTTTCCAAACAGGCAATCGAATCCACGCAACATTTCACCGAGCCGCCGCCGCGTTTCTCGGAAGCCGCATTAGTCAAGCGCATGGAAGAGCTCGGCATCGGCCGCCCCTCGACCTACGCCTCGATCCTCCAGGTGCTGCAGGATCGCGGCTATGTCCGCATCGACAAGAAGCGTCTCATTCCCGAGGACAAGGGCCGCGTCGTCGTCGCCTTCCTCGAAAGCTTCTTCACCCGTTACGTCGAATACGATTTCACCGCCTCGCTCGAAGAGAAACTCGACGAGATTTCAGCTGGCAAGATGGACTGGCGCGCCGTGCTCGCCGAGTTCTGGCAGCAGTTCTCGGCGTCGGTGAACGACATCAAGGAAGTCCGCAACCGCGTCGTGCTCGATGCGCTCAACGACCTGCTGGAGCCGCACATTTTCCCCGAGCATGCCGACGGCACTCCGCGCCGCCAGTGCCCGCAATGCGGTACGGGCCAGTTGTCGCTGAAGACCGGCCGGTTCGGCGCCTTCGTCGGCTGCTCGAATTATCCGGACTGCACCTTCACCCGCCAGATTTCTCCGTCCGCCGATGGCGTGCAGGGCAAGAAGGTGCTGGGCGAAGATCCCGTCACCGGCCTCGAAGTGACGCTGCGCGGCGGGCGCTTCGGGCCGTATCTCCAGCTCGGCGAACAGATCAAGCCACCCAAGCGCAAGCGCGGCGAACCGAAGGTCGAAGTCGAAAAACCGAAACGCGCCGGCATTCCGAAGGGCGTGTCGCCCGAGGATGTCGATCTGCAAAAGGCGCTCGGCCTCCTCGCGCTGCCGCGCGAAGTCGGCATCTCGCCGGAAGACGGCGAGCCGATCCTCGCCGGCATCGGCCGGTTCGGGCCGTATGTGAAGCACGGCAAGATTTACGCGAGCCTGGAAGACGGCGACGATGTTCTCACCGTCGGCCTCAACCGCGCCGTCACGCTGATCGCCGAGAAGAAGGCGAACCCGAAGAAAGGCCGCCGCTTCGGCGCCGATCCGGGCAAGCTGCTCGGCGAGCACCCCGACAAGGGCGGACCGGTCGTGGTCAAGAACGGCCGTTACGGTCCTTACGTCTCCAACAATGGCATCAACGCGACCATCACCGGCGACAAGACGCCGGAGACCATCACGCTGACCGAGGCCGTGGTGCTGCTCGACGCCCGCGCCGAAGCGCTCGGCCAGCAGCCGCGCCGCGCAGCGGGCCGCAAGAAGGCAGGCGAGGCTTCCGAAGCGCCGAAGGGGCGCGCCAAGAAGAAGGCAGCCGCTGCCGAAGGCGCCGAGGCGCCCGCCAAAAAGAAGGCCGCGCCGCGCAAGAAGGCCGCTAAGAAGAAGGCCGACAAGGTCGACGCGGCTGAGTAACTGGCGAACATACGCGCCAATTCATATTTTTCGTGCAACGCGCCTTTCTGCGCGCGTTGCGTTATTCCATTTCAACTCCCAGACTGACACCCATTGAAGAGACCTCCTAAAAACAAAACTCCCTCCCTTCCCTCCAAGGCCGAGCTGCTCGCCTTCATCGCCGAGCGCCCCGGCAAGTCCGGCACGCGCGAAATCGCCCGCGCCTTCAACCTGAAGAACAACCTGCGCGCCGATCTCAAGCGCCTGCTGCGCGAGCTTGCCGACGAGGGCCAGATCGAGAAGCGCCGCAAGAAGCTGCATCACCCCGGCGGCCTGCCCGACACCATTCTCGCCGACATCACCGCGCGCGACAGCGACGGCGACCTGATCGCCGCGCCCGACGAATGGGACGAAGAGAAGGACGGCGCCGCGCCGAAAATTCTCGTTCACACGCCGCGCAAAATAAATCCGCGCGAGGCCGCCGGGATCGGCGACCGTGTGCTGCTGCGTATCGAGCCGGCAAACGAAGAGGACGGCTTCAAGTATCGCGGCCGCGTCATCCGCGTGCTGGAGAAGCCGAAGCAGCGCGTGCTCGGCATTTTCCATGCCGCGCCCGACGGCGGCGGCCGCATCGAGCCGGTCGAGAAGAAACAGCTCGGCCGCGAGCTGAAAATTCCCGCTCACGCCGCCGGCGGCGCGCAGGACGGCGATCTGGTCGCGGTCGAAATCTCGAAGCCGGTCCGGCTCGGCCCGCCGCAGGGCAAGGTCACCGAGCGGCTCGGCTCGCTGAAGAGCGAGAAGGCAGTCAGCATGATCGCCATCGCCGCACATTCGATCCCCGCGGTGTTCCGCAAGGACACTTTGGCCGAAGCGGACGACGCGAAACCGGCGACCATGAAGGGCCGTGAGGACTGGCGCGACCTGCCGCTCGTCACCATCGATCCGCCCGACGCCAAGGATCACGACGACGCCGTGCACGCCGCCCCGGACGAAGACGGCGGCAACAAAGGCGGCTTCGTCCTCACCGTCGCCATCGCCGATGTCGCGTATTACGTGACGCCCGGCTCGGCGCTCGATCGCGAAGCGCTCATTCGGGGCAATTCGGTCTACTTCCCCGACCGCGTGGTGCCGATGTTGCCGGAGCGCATTTCCAACGACCTGTGCTCGCTGCGCCCGCATGTCGAGCGCCCGGCCCTTGCCGTGCGGATGGTGATCGGCGCCGATGGGCGCAAGCGCACGCATACCTTCCACCGCATCATGATGCGATCGGCGGCGCGCCTCTCCTACCAGCAGGCCCAGGCCGCGATCGACGGCCGCCCCGACGACACCACCGGCTCGCTTCTCGATGGCGTGCTCAGGCCGCTCTACGCCGCCTACGACGCGCTCAAGCGCGCCCGCACCGAACGCTCGCCGCTCGATCTCGACCTGCCGGAGCGGAAAATCCTGCTCCAGCCCGACGGCACGGTGGATCGCGTCGCGACGCCCGAGCGGCTCGACGCCCACAAGCTGATCGAGGAGTTCATGATCCTCGCCAACGTCGCCGCCGCCGAAACGCTGGAGCGCGCCCGCACGCCGCTCATCTATCGCGTCCACGACGAGCCCGGCATGGAGAAGATCGTGGCGTTGCGCGAGTTTCTCGCCACGCTCGACATTCCGTTCGCGAAAGATGGCGCCCTGCGTCCGCAACGTTTCAACCAGGTGCTCGCGCGCGTCAAAGGCAAGGACGCCGAGCAGCTCGTCAACGAGGTGGTGTTGCGCAGCCAGTCGCAGGCCGAATATGCCTCGGAGAATTACGGACACTTCGGCCTCAACCTGCGCCGCTACGCCCACTTCACCTCGCCCATTCGCCGCTACGCCGACCTCATCGTCCATCGTGCGCTGATCCGCGCGCTCAAGCTCGGCGACGACGGGCTGCCGGACAGCGTCACCGTCGCCTCGCTGGCCGAGGTCGGCGCGCAGATTTCCGCCACCGAGCGGCGCGCCATGCTGGCCGAGCGCGAGACCGCCGACCGCCTGATCGCCAATTTCCTCGCCGACAGGATCGGCGCAACCTTCGAGGGCCGCATCTCCGGCGTCACCCGCGCAGGCCTGTTCGTGAAATTGCGCGACACCGGGGCGGACGGCTTCATCCCGGCGCGCACCATCGGCGACGACTATTTCCATTTCGACGAGCGCCGCCACGCCATGATCGGCCGCCGCAGCGGCGAGACCTATCGCCTTGGCGACAGCGTCATCGTGAAATTGATCGAGGCCGCGCCAGTTGCCGGCGCGCTGCGCTTCGAGCTCGTCTCCGAAGGACGCTTTGACGGCCCGCGCCGGTCTTCGTATCAAGACGAGCGCCCGCACTACCGGCGCAACAAGGATGGCAAGCGCGGCGACAACGATCGCGGCCCGCGCCGCGGCAAGAAGCAGCGAAAGAATAAAGGGAAACCCAGAGCGTCATGAACGACAAGGAATTCGGCCAGCGCCTCACCGATCGGATGACGAAGTCCGAACGCGATCAGTCGTTCCCGGACAGCGTGCCGCGCGATGCTGCGACCCTGATGCTGATCGACCGCACCGGCGCGGAGCCGACCGTGCTGATGGGCCGCCGCCACGCCAATCACAAGTTCATGCCGGGCAAGTTCGTGTTCCCCGGCGGCCGCATCGAGGTCGGAGACGCGACGATGGGTGCAGCCAGCGAACTCGCCGCCGCCGCGGAGTCGAAAGTCGCGCTGCGCCCGCGCGACGGTGACGTTCCGCCCGCCCGCGCCTTCCCGCTCTGCGCCGTCCGCGAGACCTTCGAGGAAACCGGGCTGATGCTCGGCGTCAAATCAGGTTCGGGCAAGGTGGCCGCGGCGCCACCGAACCCGGATTGGGAAGCATTCGCCGCCGCCGGCGTGCTGCCCGACCTCGCCAACATCCACTTCATCGCCCGCGCCGTCACGCCACCGCGCCGGCCCAAGCGGTTCGACACCCGCTTCTTCACCGCCGACGCGCAGATGGTGGCGCACAAGGTTGACGGCGTGGTCGGGCCTGACTCCGAGCTGGTCGAGTTGGTGTGGATCCCGATCAAGGACGCCAAGACGCTCGATCTGCCGACCATCACCGCGACCATCCTCGAGGAGCTCGAGGCCCGCGTGAAGGCCGGCATGGGCCACGACCTGCCGGTGCCGTTCTATTTCATGGAGAACCAGCAGTTCTTCCGCGACCTGCTGTAAATACTTGTAAATCCAGCCTTCCTTGACATTTGCCGCGCGGTGGCTAGTTTCCGCGCAAATTTCGCGACCGAAATCGAGACAATGAGAGTTCCGTTATGGCCAAAGCCGTCAGCCTGAAGATCAAGCTCGTGTCGAGCGCCGACACCGGTCACTACTACGTGACCAAGAAAAACTCGCGCACCATGACCGACAAGCTGGTCAAGAAGAAGTACGACCCGATCGCGAAGAAGCATGTCGAATACCGCGAGTCCAAGATCAAGTAACCTGATCGAGTAAGATCGCTTCGCGCGAACGATTTAAGGGCGCCGTGAGGCGCCCTTTGCATTGCGGCAGATGATTGACACGCCGGAGGCGCAGTGGTTCCCTGTGCTTATGGGGACGGGCGATCTCCCCACGAGGCGACATGCCGAAGATATCGCGTCCTGCTCAACGATGAGGGCGCCGCATGTCTGCAACCATTAGCATTAGCGTCGACAAGCTTATCCGTCTGATCGGCACGCCGGGCTGCCCGGCGATCGTCGATGTGCGAACCGAGGAAGACTTCCAGAAAGACCCGCGCCTGATTCCCGGCGCGGTGAGACGTTCCCACAGCGACGTCGCCGAATGGGCGGAGACCTTCAAGGGCCGGCCCGTGATCGCCGTTTGCGAGAAAGGCCTCAAGCTGTCGCACGGCGTTGCCGCGTGGCTTCGCCATTCCGGCGTCGAAGCCGAAACCCTCGACGGCGGCACGCTTGCTTGGGCGGCGGAGCATCATCCGATGGTGCCCGTAAAAATCCTGCCGCCACGCGATCCGCAAGGCCGCACGGTATGGGCCACCCGGGCGCGTCCGAAGGTGGATCGCATCGCCTGCCCCTGGCTGATCCGCCGCTTCGTCGATCCGAACGCCGTGTTTCTCTACGTCGCGCCATCCGAAGTGATGGCGGTGGCGGAGAAATTTTCCGCGACTCCCTTCGATATTGAAGGACAAGGCGTGTTCTGGTCGCATCGCGGCGATCTGTGCACCTTCGACGTCATGATCGAGGAATTCGGCCTCGGCGGATTCGATCCGCTGCAACGGCTCGCCGGCATTGTGCGGGGCGCCGACACCGATCGGCCGGACCTTGCAGCTCAGGCGCCCGGCCTATTGGCCGCTTCGCTCGGCCTGTCGCGCATGTTCGCCGACGATCTGGAGCAACTGAACGCGGGCATGCTGCTTTACGACGCATTCTTCCGCTGGTGCCGCGACGCCACCGGTGAAACCCACGACTGGGTTTCGCATACGCCATCGAGGGCGAAGGCGCGCCAGCAATGAAAGCCGACACAAAAACAGCGGACCCCGGCATATCGCTGCGGTCCGCGTTCCGGGTGTGGGTGCGTGTGGCGCTGCTCTCGTTCGGCGGACCGGCTGGCCAGATCGCGGTCATGCACCGCATCCTAGTCGAAGAAAAACGCTGGATCGGCGAGAACCGGTTTCTGCATGCGTTGAACTACTGCATGCTCCTCCCCGGCCCGGAGGCGCAACAGCTTGCGACCTATATCGGCTGGCTGATGCACCGCACGCTCGGCGGCATCATCGCCGGCGGGCTGTTCATCGTGCCCGGCATCGTTTCGATCATGGTGCTGAGCTGGATTTATGCGCTCTATGGCAAAGTCGGCATCGTCTCCGCACTGTTCTTCGGCCTCAAGGCCGCGATCATTGCGATCGTGTTTCAGGCCGTTGTGCGGATCGGAAGCCGTGCGCTTCGCAACACCGTGATGCGCGGCATCGCGGCTGCTGCCTTTGCCGGAATCTTCTTTTTTGGCGTGCCCTTCCCGATCATCGTCGCGACGGCTGCGCTGATCGGTTTTCTCGGCGCACGGCTCAACCGCAAGGAATTCGACATCGGCGGCGGCCACGGTACCACAACGAAAAATGCCCTCAGCGACGCCGACAGCCTGTTGGGCGAGCATCTGCCGCCTCATGCGCACCTATCGATCCCGCACTCACTCAGGGTCGGCGCCGTGTGGCTGGCACTGTGGCTCGTCCCGGTTGCCGCAATCGTCGCCATCATGGGCGTCGAGAATAGCTTCGCTCACATCGCGATTTTTTTCTCCAAGATGGCCATGGTGACATTCGGCGGGGCCTATGCCGTGCTTGCCTATGTCGCCCAGCAGGCGGTCGAGACTTATCACTGGCTCGAGCCGCGCGAGATGCTGGACGGCCTTGGCATGGCGGAGACGACGCCGGGACCGCTGATCATGGTGCTGCAATTCGTCGGCTTCATGGGCGCATTCCGCGCGCCCGGCGCTCTTTCACCACTGGTGGCCGGAACGCTCGGCGGACTGCTGGCGACCTGGGTGACATTCGTCCCCTGCTTCCTCTGGATATTCCTGGGCGCCCCGTTCATCGAACGCTTGCGGGGCAATCGGTCGTTATCCGGCGCCATGTCGGCGATCACCGCGGCCGTGGTCGGCGTCATTCTCAATCTGGCGATCTGGTTCGCAATCCACACGATCTTTCGTGAGGTGAAGCCGTTTTCCTTCGGCGCACTCCACTTCGACAAGCCGATCCTGGCCAGTGTCGATCCTTGGGCGGCGGCGTTAGCGCTGGCCGCCATCGCTGCGACAATCTTCTTGCGGGTTGGAATGGTGTCACTCTTGGCGGCAACATCGGCTGCCGGCGTCGCGCTCTATCTTGCCGGCTTGACCGGTTAGGTGGCCGGCCGGAAGCAGCTCATGAGGAGGCCACTCAAACCACTTCCGGGCCGGCCGAACCCCACGGACCCAGGAGATGCGGCGGACCTAGGCACTCCGTAGGGTATCGAATTCCAATTGTCTGACTGACCTGCCGACGCGCAGGTGACGGAAGGTTAGACCCGCTCCCTGCCCCGGCCAATGGCTTTTTAAGCCGTTGGAATCGCCACCGGAATCCGCAAGCGCGGATTGGCATCAAATGACGATTGGTCCGTTGATTCTCCTTACGCCGCGTCCTGCACGACGCGATTACGGCCGTCGCGCTTGGCCTGATAGAGCGCGGTATCGGCGCGCTTCAAGATTGCCGCCGCAGTATCGGTCGCGCCGCTCGCCGCGGCGATGCCGATCGAGATCGTCACTTCGAGCGCCTTGGCGCCCTGCTGAATCGAGAACGCCTCGCCGGCGATGCGGCGGCGCAGCCGCTCCGCCACCATGCTGGCAACCGCGATGTCGGTCTCCGGCATCACCAGCACGAACTCCTCGCCGCCGTAGCGGCAGGCGAGATCGATATTGCGGATGCACTTCCTCACGCGGATGGCGAATTCGCGCAACACGTCATCGCCGGCGTCATGGCCGTGATTGTCGTTGATCGACTTGAAGAAGTCGATGTCGAGCACCATCACCGCGATCGGCTTGCCGCGCGCTGCCGACTGATCGACCAGCGTGGACAGATGGGTTTCCATGTAGCGGCGATTGAACAGGCCGGTGAGCCCGTCGGTGATCGCCATTTCGATTGAGAGTTGCACATTGTCGCGGAGTCTTTCCGTATACCGCTTCCGTTTGATCTGGGTGCGGGCGCGCGCCAGCATCTCGTTCTTGTCGACCGGGCGCACCAGGTAATCGTTGATGCCGATTTCGAGGCCGCGCATCAGCTTGGCGTGGTTGTCGGCCTCCGCCATCGCCAGGATCGGCAGATTGCGGGTGCGCTCCAGCGAGCGGATCTGGCTGCACAGCCGCAGGCCGTCGAAATTCTGCAGGCTGAGCGAAACTATGGCGAGGTCGTAATTGCCTTCCGCGGCGCGGAACAGCGCCTCGTTCGGATCGGTCTGCACATCGACGGTGTGCTCGGTCGACAGCGTCTGCACCACCCGCTCGTAGGATGACGCGCGGTCATCGACCACCAGCACCCGCCCCGTCCGGCCGGTGTCATTTACGGCGTCAGACTCGCTGGCCAGAAGGCCGATTTCTTTCGAGGTCACCGCGCGCATGCGCAGTTCATCGGTGACCAGCTTGAGCCGCGCCAGCGAACGAACGCGCGCGATCAGCGCCACATCGCTGACCGGCTTGGTGAGGAAATCGTCGGCGCCGGCATCGAGCCCGCGCACGCGGTCGGACGGCTGGTCGAGCGCCGTCACCATCACAACCGGGAGATGATGGGTCGCCGGGTTCGACTTGATGCGGCGGCAGACCTCGAAGCCGTCCATGTCCGGCATCATCACGTCGAGCAGCACGATGTCGCATTCGGCGCGCTCGCAGATCGCCAGCGCCTCGGCGCCGCAATGCGCGGTGGTGACGTCGAAATATTCGGCGGACAGCCGCGCCTCCAGCAATTTCACGTTTGCCGGAACGTCATCGACTACAAGAACACGCGCCGTCATAACTCACTTCCCCACAACTCACGCCGTCCCGAGAAAACCCCGGATCGTCTCCATGAACTTGCCGACCGAGATCGGCTTCGACAGGTACGCCTCGCAGCCGCCCTCACGGATGCGCTCCTCGTCGCCCTTCATCGCGAATGCCGTGACGGCGACCACCGGAATGGCCCGCAGTTCCGGGTCGTCCTTGAGCCATTTCGTCACTTCGAGGCCCGAGACCTCGGGCAATTGAATATCCATCAGCACCAGGTCGGGGCGGTGCTTGCGGGCGAGGTCGAGCGCCTCGATCCCGTTGCGGGTTCCAACGGTCGAATAGCCATGGGCTTCCAGCAGATCGTGGAAGAGCTTCATGTTCAACTCATTGTCCTCGACGATCAGGACCGTCTTGGCCATTTCCCCGTCGCTTTCCCCAGCCCCAATTCAAATCCCCGGCTCGGCGGTCGCCCGCCGGCCCACACTGAGGCATGATGGACGGTAGTTCCGATTCATTACGGAAACGCAAATCAAACCAATGAAATCGACCCCTATCCCTGCGCGCGAAGCCGCAGAACATCTGGCGATTCAGGCGCTTACCTTTATCGGCAGCGATCCGGCCGAACTCGGCCGTTTCCTCGCAATGACGGGGATCGGCCCGGCCGAGCTGCGGACCGCCGCCCATGAGCCGGACTTCCTGGTCGGCGTCCTCGACCACATTCTCGGCTACGAGCCGCTTTTGCTGGCGTTCGCCAAGGATGCCGACGTCAAGCCGGCCACCGTGGCGCAGGCCCGCGAAGTGCTGGGCGGCGCCCCGTGGGAGCGCGAAATCCCGTGAACCCCAGCTCGGCACAGGGGTTCTGCCGCGATTGCCTGACCGACGCCGGGGGCGGCAACCGCTGCCCGGCCTGCCGGTCGCCGCGGCTGATCCGCCATGCCGAGATCGCAACGCTCGCGATCGCCCATATCGATTGCGACGCCTTCTACGCCACCATCGAGAAGCGCGACGATCCATCCTTGCGCGACAAGCCGGTGGTGGTCGGCGGCGGCAAGCGCGGGGTGGTTTCCGCCGCCTGCTACGTGGCGCGCACTTACGGCATCCGCTCGGCAATGCCGATGTTCGAGGCGCGGCAACGCTGTCCGGACCTCGTCGTCGTCAAGCCGCAGATGTCGAAATACGTCGAGGTCGGCCGCGCGGTGCGCCGCGCAATGGTCGATCTCACGCCGCAGGTCGAGCCGCTGTCGATCGACGAAGCCTTCCTCGATCTCACCGGCACCGAGCGCCTCACCGGCCTCACGCCCGCCAAGCAGCTCGCGCGCTTTGCGATCAAGGTCGAGAAAGAACTCGGCATCACCATTTCGGTTGGCCTCTCCGCCAACAAATTCCTCGCCAAGATCGCCTCCGACTTAGACAAGCCGCGCGGCTTCGCCGTGCTTGGCCAGACCGAAGCCGCCGCCTTCCTTGCGCCGAAGCCGGTCGGCTTCATCTATGGCGTCGGCGCGGTCAGCGCGGCGAAGTTGTCCGCCGATGGCTTTCGCACCGTCGGCGATCTGCAAAAAGCCGATGAGACCGATCTGATGCGCCGCTACGGCGCGGAAGGCCGCCGCCTCGCCCGCCTCGCCCATGGCCTCGACGACCGCAAGGTCGATCCGGTGCGCGACACCAAGAGCGTGTCGGCGGAAACCACCTTCAACACCGACATCTCGGCGTTTCGCCCGCTCGAGCAGCATCTGTGGGATTTGACCGAGCGCGTGTCGTCACGGCTGAAGAAGGCGCAGCTTGCCGGCTCGACCGTCACGCTCAAGCTGAAGACGGCCGACTTCAAGATCCGCACCCGCGCCCGCTCGCTCCCGCAGCCGACCCAGCTCGCCAATCTGATTTTCGCGGAAGGCCGCGACATGCTGGAAAACGAAACCGGCACGACCCGCTACCGCCTGATCGGCATCGGGGTGAGCAATCTGGTCGAGACCGAGGGCGAAGAGCTGGCCGACATGCTCAACCGGAGGGGAGCGCAGGCCGAGCACGCGATCGACAAATTACGGGCGAAGTTCGGCCGCGATGCGGTGGTGCGGGGCTTGACGATCGACATCGAAGATAATCAGCAACACTCCCCGAGCACGCACCTCAATCTCGATCCGCGCGTGCGCGGCGGGAAGCGGTGAGCCTATTTACACGGCTTCACCTTCTTCACGTCGAGCGACACCAGTTCTCCGCTGATGCTGAAGTCGGCATAGTTGAGCATCAGCGCGCGCGAGATGCCGTTCTCATAAAGCTCGAAACCGATCGAATAGGCGGCCGTCTCCTCGCCGCTCCGTTGCTTCTTCGGGTTGGCGTCGAAATAGCTCACCGTCACCGGCCAGCGCATCAGCTTCGCCATCTCCGGCACTTTCGCCGCCGCATCGTCCGGCGCCTTGTCGCCCGGCGCAATCGGATGGCCGATCACGGTCAGCGTGTTGTAGAGCTTCTCGCCGTTCTCCGAGCCGTCATAGATCATCACTTCGAGGATCTTCTTGCCGGCGCGCGCCGCCGCGATGATCCTGCGCATGTGCTCGGTCGGAAACACCACGCCGGCCGGAATCCTGAATGTCTTGTCACCCGGTTTGTCGAGCGTCACCGCCACCGAGTCGGCCTTGCGATCGGCGTGGCCGTCCACATTGCTGCTGGTCTGGTCGTTGAGTGTGTTTTTCGAGGTGAAGCGATATTTCTTCGCCATCGCGTCTTCCCAGCTCGTCGCGGTCAGATCGCTCAACGCGTCCTGCCCTTCGCCGGAGGCAAGCTCGGAAATCTGCCGGAAACTGAGCGCATAACCTTCGCAGGCGCTGCCGGAAAAATCGTAGAGAATGCGGCCTTTCACATCGTTGACCGCGTTGCCGTTCGTGCGCGCCAGCTTGAGATTGTAGAACGCCTTGTGCGGCGTCAGCACGATGTCGTTGGCGTGTCCGCCGGCGGTCGGCGCGAGCGGCGCGGCGCCTGCGACGCCAACGCAGATCAGCGCCAGAATGCCGGCTCCGATGGCCGATCGGCAGGTCGTCATGGCGTCTCCGCGATTCTGGATGTGCAGTTTGCGCCTTTACAGGCGACGATCAAGGCGACACGGAGGCCGAGAACTTGCGCGGCTCCGGCCAATCGGCGAAACAGGCACATATTGCAATGAGGAGGACAGCATGAGCGCGATCGACAAGAAGTTGAGCGAACGCGGGATCACCCTGCCGAAGGTCGCCGCGCCGGTCGCCAACTATGTTCCCTTCGTCCGTACTGGCAACCTGCTGATCGTGTCCGGCCAGCTTTGCTTCGACAACGACGGCCAACTGGTCGCCAAGGGCCAGCTCGGCGCCGGCGTCACCATCGAGCAGGGCCAGAAAGCGGCGCGCGCCAGCGCCCTCAATTGCATCGCGGTGGCGAAGCTCGCGCTCGGCGACCTCGACAAGGTCAGGCGCGTTGTTCGTCTCGGCGGCTTCATCAATTCGGCGCCGGGCTTCACCGATGCCGCCAAAGTGATGAACGGCGCTTCCGACGTGATGGTCGAGATTTTCGGAGACGCCGGCCGCCATGCGCGCTCGACCGTCGGCGTCTCCTCGCTGCCGCTCGATCCGGCGGTCGAAGTCGAGGCGATGTTCGAAGTGGCGTGACATGGGCAAGCTCGATTGGTTGACCGAGAAGCCGGTCGCCCATCGCGGCTTGCACGATATTTCCGCCGGCATCGTCGAGAACACCGCATCGGCGTTCAAGGCTGCGATCGATAACGGCTACGCTATCGAGACCGACGTCCAGATCAGCGCCGACAACGAAGCGATGGTGCATCACGACGGTACGCTCGGCCGCCTCACCGAAGGCAGCGCAAAACTCGCATCGCTCTCTGCCGCCGAAATCAGGGCGGCGCGCTTCAAGGTCGGGAACGACCGCATCCTGACATTGCCCGAGCTATGCGAATTGGTTTCTGGCCGTGCCGCGCTCGTCATTGAGCTCAAGAGCACCTTCAACGGCGACACTCGCATCGCCGCGCGCGCCGTCGAGGTCCTGAAAGCCTATCGCGGCCATGCGGCGCTGATGTCGTTCGATCCGCGCCAGATAGAAACGGTCCGCGCGCTCGCCCCGGACGTCACGCGCGGCATTGTCGCGGAATGCAGCTATGACGATTGGGACGGCCTGACCGACGCGCAGCGCCGCAGCTTCGCGCTCTTCCTGCACGCCCCGCGCTCGCGCCCGCAGTTCATCGCCTACAGCGGCGCTGACCTGCCCTCTCCTATTCCGACGATTGCGCGAAAATTGTTCGGCCTGCCGGTCCTCACCTGGACCATCCGCAGCGAAGCCGAACGCCGGCGCGTGCTGCGCTACGCCGATCAGGTGATCTTCGAGGCATTCCGGCCTGCAGAGCCAGAGCGTCAAAATCCAGCCCAGAAATCGGGTGGGTAAACGGGTGGGTTGCGCCGAACGCTGAAGCCATCGTGCTCCGACAAAGGAGCACGTCATGTCCTTTCGCATTTTCGACAGCGTTCTCGGCACACATTCCTGGAATGCAGATGGACGACTCTGCATCAAGCAACAGAGGCAAGCGGAGTCGTTTCAGCAAGGGTCACCGAAAACCGAAATAGAGGCGCTTTTCACCCGATTGCTGCTACGCTCCCGCTGGGACCGGGTCATGTACCGCGCGGCAACCCGCTTGAACGCCGATCCATCGATCCCGCTGGGGCGGTTGGCCGCAGATCTCGGTGTCACTGAGCGCTACTTGCTGTCCGGCCTGCGGGCCGCTCTCGGCGTCGATCCTCACGACTTTATTCAGAAGGCCAGGCGAGGCCTCTCTTGACAACATTCCTATCTAGGACTATATACAATTTGTCCGATCCGTCGAAGGGCGCCGTCGCGAGGCGTTCGTAACGGTGGGATCGGATGCGGCGCCCGCGGCTTCGTCTCGCAAACGAAGGCTCGGGAGGCCCCGGGACCCGCCCGTCAGGCACTACGCCCTGACTGCGAGGAGCTCGCTGGACTGGGATTGGCTGAAGGCCGCTAACAGCGTCCGAGGCCTCGTCCCAGGAAGCGCGGACCTGGGGCGTAGTAGGCGGGCC
>DASZXA010000064.1:0-69288 GCA_035546455.1 Pseudolabrys sp. | reverse complement strand
CCCTCCCAGTCGTCCTCCGCCAGCCCGTCTTCGATCGAGATGATCGGATATTTGTCCAGCCATTCACGGTACAGGGCGATCATCTCGGCGCTGGTTTTTTCGCCCTGTTGGCTGCGGGTCAGGTGATAAGTCCCATCCGCGAAGAAGGAGCTGGCCGCCGGGTCGAGGGCCAGCGCGATGTCGGTGCCGGGTTCGTAGCCGGCCCGCGTGATCGCTTCGAGGATCAGCTCGCAGGCCTCCTCGTTGCTGCGCAGGGGCGGCGTGAAGCCGCCTTCGTCTCCGACCGCCGTCGAATACCAGCGCTGGCGGAGCAAGATTCTCAGCGCCTCGAAGGTATCGACGGCGGACCTCAGCGCCTCGGAGAAGGTCCGTGCCCCGACGGGCACGATCATGAATTCCTGAAAGTCGATCGGATTGTCGGCATGCGCGCCGCCGTTGATGATGTTCATCATCGGCACCGGCAACGTGCGCGCCGAAGTTCCGCCGACGTAACGATAGAGCGGCGCGTTGTTCGCGGCAGCCGCCGCCTTGGCGACGGCGAGCGACACGCCGAGGATCGCGTTGGCGCCGAGCCGGCCCTTGTTGGGCGTGCCGTCGAGCGCAATCATCGTCTCGTCGATCTTCGCCTGCTGCTCGGCATCCATGCCGCCGATCGCGTCGAAAATCTCGCCGTTGACCGCATCGACCGCCTTGCGGACACCCTTGCCACCGTAGCGCTTCTTGTCGCCGTCGCGCAGTTCCACCGCTTCATGCGCCCCGGTCGAGGCGCCGGACGGCACGGCCGCGCGTCCCAGCGAGCCATCTTCCAGATGAACATCGACTTCGACGGTCGGATTGCCGCGGCTGTCGAGGATTTCGCGGCCGATAATGTCAACGATGGCGGTCATGGCGTGTCCTGATTATTCGCGGGCGTTTTACAGGCCGTGGCAGGACTTGTCATCGCCCGCGAAACCGCGCCATAGGTTGTGGATGGCGAAGAGAACAAACAGAGCGAAACCGCTGCAACTGGGCCGTCCGGCTGTCATGCCGGCGTCACCCAAGGATGCCCGGCTCGATCGCGTGCCGAATCCGCACCGCGACACCGATTATGTCGCGCGCTTCACGGCACCGGAGTTCACCACGCTCTGCCCGATCACCGGGCAGCCGGATTTCGCCCATCTGGTGATCGACTACGTGCCGCGGCAGTGGCTGGTCGAGTCGAAGTCGCTGAAACTCTACCTCGCCAGCTTCCGCAATCACGGCGCGTTCCACGAAGACTGCACCGTGGCGATCGGCAAGACGCTCGCCAAATTGCTCAGCCCGAAATTCCTGCGCATCGGCGGTTACTGGTATCCGCGCGGCGGCATTCCAATCGACGTGTTCTGGCAGACCGGTAAATTGCCCGCCGGCGTCTGGGCGCCGGACCAGGGCGTCGCGCCCTATCGCGGCCGCGGCTAGTCGGCCGCCTTGCCGAGCTGATCGAACGCCATCAGACGGCGCAGCAGTCCTTCCATCTCTTTCAGCGGCAGCATGTTGGGTCCGTCGGATGGCGCGCGGTCGGGATCCTGATGCGTCTCGATGAAGACGCCGGCGACGCCGACCGCGACTGCTGCACGCGCCAGCACCGGCACATATTTGCGCTCGCCGCCGGATGACGCGCCCTGCCCGCCGGGCTGCTGCACGGAATGCGTGGCGTCGAAAATCACCGGCGCACCGATGTCTTTGAGCACCGGCAGCGCACGCATGTCGGAGACCAGCGTGTTGTAACCGAACGACACGCCGCGCTCGGTCACCAGCACATTCCTGTTGCCTGCGCCCGTCACCTTGGCGACCACGTTCGCCATGTCCCACGGCGCGAGGAACTGGCCTTTCTTGACGTTGACGACCTTGCCGGTCTTCGCCGCGGCGATCAGCAGATCAGTCTGCCGGCTGAGGAACGCGGGAATTTGCAGGATATCGACGGCTTCGCCGACCGGCTTGCACTGAGATTCATCGTGCACATCAGTCAGCACCGGCACGCCAAGCTTCGACTTGAGCTCGGCAAAAATCGGCAGCGATTTTTCCAGGCCAAGTCCGCGCTTGCCGGATGCCGATGTGCGATTCGCCTTGTCGAACGACGTCTTGTAGACGAAGCCGATGCCGAGCTTCGACGTAATCTCTTTCAGCGCGGTCGCCATCTCGAAGGCGTGGTCGCGGCTCTCGAGCTGGCAGGGGCCCGCGATCAGCGCGAGCGGCAGCGCGTTGCCGAATTTCACCTGACCGGCGGAAACGGTGGCATTGGGCTTGTCTGTCATGCGGGGCGGACCATGGCGGCGCGCGGCGTCGCGGTCAACACGCGGGTTAATGCGGCGATTTTGCTGGCTCGAAGCTTAACGTCGCGCCCATTGCATCGGACGGGCCGATCACAAAGCCCTCGCGATGATCGCGGGCTTTGACGCCGCTCTTTTGCATCAGCGCACGAGCCGCCGCGATATCGGCAACCGCAAAGCGGATGGCCTGGAGGTGATTGCCGGCCGCGGGCTGCGGACTGCCGAATGCCGCCTGAAAGCGTGCCGGCGTCATCATGCTGAACGAGCCGCGCGGTAGCCAAAGGCTGACCTCGCCGGGTTCGGCGTAGAAATCGGTCGAGCCAGTATAGGCCGACGCGAAGGCGCGATGCCGTTCCGGGTCGTCCGCCACCATGATGACGCTGCGTATTTCTGTCGTACCGTTTAGATGGTTCTGAAACGCCGGATTCCAGAAATTCTCCGGATAATGCTGCTGACAGGTCGCGAAACGCATCGAGGGCGAAGCTTCGTCCCGCGCGAACGCGAGTGAAAACCCGACCTTGATCGGCGTGCCGTCGGGGCGCTTAGCCTCGCGCTCGAAATGCACAGGGGTATCTGCGGCCGAAATATTCGCGCGCTTGTAATCCGCAACGTCGGCGCCCGCGTCTTTCGATTCCAGAATGAGCAGCGACAGCCCCTCGCCGCGTGCGAGATAATCCTGATTGTAGCGGCCGAACAATTGCGACATGCCGTCGTTGCCGAGCCTGTCCGGCTCCGCAATCGTCAGCAATTCGATGAAGGTGCCGGGGCTCTGCACAATGTAATTGTGCGTGCCCCATGGATGCCGGTTGCGGGCGCCGACCGTAAACCCGATGCGGCGGTAAAACGCCGCTGCACCGTCAAGGTCGCGAACCGCATGAACGATATGGTCGAGGCCGCGCGCCATCACGCGATCATTTCACCGAGGAGAATGCCGTCGGCTGAAGAATTTGACTATGGATGTTGGCAACGATCGGGCCGTCCCTTTCAGATTCGGCGCGCTGGCCGAGCCATTCCTGGTCCGACATGAACGCACCCCATTTCTTCTGGCGTTCGGCAAGCGACTCCCACTGAAGGAAGTAGGTCAGATCCTGATTGGAATCCCCGATCATCGTCGTAAAGAACCCGGCTTGTTTGATGCCGTGCTTCTCCCACAGCTTGAGGGTAACGGTGTCAAACCGTTTGATCAGCGCCGGCAGGCGGCCAGGCACGCAGCGGTAGACGCGCATTTCGTAAATCATGACATTTCCTGATTGGGACTATCGAAGTGCAGAGAATAGCTTTGGCGCGCTTCAAGTGAAACCAGGACGCGCTTAGACCAACCGGCTCTGCTCCAGCGCCGCGTTGACGAACGACGCGAACAGCGGATGAGGCTCGAACGGCCGCGACTTCAATTCCGGATGGAATTGCACGCCGATGAACCACGGATGATCTTCGTACTCGACTATCTCTGGGAGAACGCCGTCGGGTGACATGCCGGAGAATTTCATTCCGCGCTGTTCGAGACGGCCTTTGTAGTCCGTGTTCACTTCGTAGCGGTGGCGGTGGCGCTCGGAGATTTCCGTCGCGCCATAAATCCCGGCGACACGGCTGCCGCGCGTCAGCGTCGCAGGATACGCACCCAATCGCATCGTGCCGCCCAGATCGCCGCTGGCCGCGCGCTTCTCCAGCGCGTTGCCCTTGAGCCATTCGGTCATCAGGCCGACGACGGGCTGATCGGTCGGGCCGAACTCGGTCGAATTGGCGTCCTCGATGCCACACAGATTTCGCGCGGCCTCGAGCACTGCCATCTGCATGCCGAAGCAAATGCCGAAATACGGCACATGCCGCTCGCGCGCGAACTGCGCCGCGCGGATTTTTCCTTCGGCGCCACGCTGGCCGAAGCCGCCCGGCACCAGAATGCCGTTGACATGCTCGAGGAACGGCGTCGGGTCTTCGTTCTCGAACACCTCCGACTCGATCCAATCGAGCTTCACCTTCACCTTGTTGGCGATGCCGCCGTGCGAGAGCGCCTCGATCAGCGATTTGTAGGCGTCCTTCATGCCGGTGTACTTGCCGACAATGGCGATGGTGACATTGCCTTCGGGGTTGCGGACGCGATCGTTGATGAGCTTCCATCGCGCCATGTCCGGCGCCGCGCCCGGATCGAGGCCGAATGCGGCCAGCACTTCCTTGTCGAGACCGGCGGCAGAATAAGCCTCCGGCACCGCATAAATGTTGTCGACGTCGCGCGCTTCGATCACCGCGCTTTCGCGCACGTTGCAGAACAGGCCGAGCTTGCGTCGCTCACCATCCGGGATCGGGCGATCGGTGCGGCAGAGAAGAATGTCCGGCTGAATGCCGATCGAGCGCAGCTCTTTCACCGAATGCTGCGTCGGCTTGGTCTTGAGCTCGCCCGCACTCGGGATGAACGGCAGCAGAGTGAGATGAATGTAGATCGCATGATGCCGCGGCAGATCGTTGCCGAGTTGGCGGATCGCCTCGAAATACGGAAGGCCCTCGATGTCGCCGACCGTGCCGCCGACTTCGACGAGGACGAAATCGTAGCCGTCATTGCCGTCGCGGACGAATTCCTTGATGGCGTTGGTGACGTGCGGAATGACCTGAATGGTGGCACCAAGATAATCGCCGCGACGCTCCTTGGTCAGAATATCGAGATAGATGCGGCCGGTGGTGATGTTGTCCTGCCGCGTCGCCGGATTGCCGGTGAATCGCTCATAGTGCCCGAGATCGAGGTCGGTTTCGGCGCCGTCGTCGGTGACGAACACTTCGCCGTGCTGATACGGCGACATCGTACCGGGATCGACGTTGAGATAAGGGTCCAGCTTGCGAAGCCGCACCTTGTAGCCGCGCGCTTGCAGCAATGCGCCGAGCGCTGCCGATGCGAGACCCTTGCCGAGTGAGGAAACCACGCCGCCGGTGATAAAAATGTACCGCGCCATGGGATTTAAGCTTTAAGCCCCTCGATTCGATTCGACGAGCGCCAATACCGCAGACCTGCCACCCTCATCCTCACTATCCACTGCCCTCTAACGCTGAAGGGCCGGTTGCCCGGCCCTTCGTGGTGAACTTTTATTTCGATTGCGGCACCTGCGGGCCGCTTGGCGCGGCTGGCGCGCCCTGCAACTGGTTGAGAACGCCGCCGCCGGAACCCAGCGGCGGAGCCGGCGTACCCGGCGCCGAAACCGGAGCCTGCGTGCCGCCCTGAATAATCGAAGTGGGTGAACGTCCCCAGCCTGCCAGGATCGAGAGGATCAGGCTGGTCACGAAGAACCCGCCGGCGAGGATCGCGGTGGTGCGGGTGAGCACGTTGGCCGTGCCGCGGCTGGTCATGAAGCCATCGCTTGAGCCGATGCCGAGGCCGCCGCCTTCGGAGCGCTGCAACAGCACCGCGCCAATCAGCGCGAGCACCAGCATCAGATGAATGACGATCACGACGTGCTGCATAACGAAACCTGTCTCAATCCAAATCCGTCCGCGCCGGGCGCGGCGTCATGTTGGGTCATATAGGAAGTCGGGGCGGTCTCTACACGATCCCCGCCCGGTTTTCCACCCTAGCGGTAAACGCCCGCAATCCCGAGGAAATCCTCCGCCTTCAGGCTGGCGCCGCCGACCAGCGCGCCGTTCACGTTCGGCAAAGTCAGGAGCTCCTTGGCGTTCGATGGCTTCACCGAGCCGCCGTAGAGGATACGAACATGGCTGCCAACTGCGCCATAACGCTTGTTGAGGCGCTCGCGGATAAACCGATGAGCTTCGGCGACGTCGTTGGCTGTGGGCGTCAGACCCGTCCCGATCGCCCAGACCGGCTCATAGGCGACGACCAGATTCTCCCCGGTCGCGCCATTCTCGGGCAACGAGCCATCGAGCTGCATTGCGAGAACGTCGAGTGTCTTGCCGGCCTCGCGTTCGGTTTTGGTTTCGCCGATGCATACGATCGCCGTCAGGCCCGCCCGCCAGGCGGCCAGCGCCTTGGCGCGGACCTGTGCGTCAGTTTCATGGTGCAAGGTCCGCCGTTCGGAATGGCCGACAATAACCGCGGTCGGACCTGCGTCTGCGATCATTTCGGCGGAAATATCGCCGGTGAAAGCCCCCGACGGCTGGGCGTGACAGTCCTGCGCACCGATTTGCAGCTTCGACCCCAACGCCACCACTGCGTGGGTCACGAGCAGCGTGGCCGGCGGGCAGATCATCAAATCGACCTTCCGCCATAGCTCTGCGCCGCCCTGCATGATGCGCCCGAGCTCGGCGGCAGACGCCTTGAGCCCATTCATCTTCCAGTTGCCCGCCACCAAAGGGCGTACATCGCTCATCGGATGCTCCGTTTCCGCACGTTGGCGCTACAAAAGCGCGACAATGCGGGCCAGCGCAAGGCTTTGACCGTCCGGACGCGCCAGCCTATAGAAACGGCAGATTTTCCCCTAACTACGCGAAAACATTCATGCTTCGAGGCATTCAGAAAGCGTCGTCCGGCCGGCTCGGCAAACTGCTCATGGGCACGGTCATGGGTCTTTTGGCGCTGAGCTTCGCGGTGTGGGGCATCGGCGACATTTTCCGCGGCTTCGGTCAGTCGCATCTCGTCAAGATCGGCGACACCGAGATCGGCATCGAACAGTTCCGCAGCTATTACGATGACAAGCTGCGGCAGCTCGGCCGCCGCATGAACCGCTCGATCACGCCCGATCAGGCGCGGGCGCTCGGCATCGACCGGCAGATCCTTGGGCAACTCGTCGCCGAAACCGCGCTCGATCAGAAGGCGCGCGACATGCATCTCGGTGTCTCGGACGCGCTCGTCTCGGAAAAGATCACGGCCGACCCCGCCTTCCAGGGCGTCAACGGCAAGTTCGACCGTGCCCGGTTCGAATACGGCATCCGCGAACTCGGATTCACAGAGTCGCGCTTTGTGCAAGAGCAGCGTCAGATCCTGATGCGCCGGCAGATTGCGCTGAGCCTCACCGGCGAACTTCCGACGCCAATGACGGCACAAAACGCCATCAACACGTTCCGCAATGAAAAGCGCACGGCCGACGTTGTCGTGCTCGGCCCCGAGCAAGCCGGCGACGTTCCCCCGCCCACTCCGGAGGCGTTGCAAAAGTATTTCGACGAGCGCAAAGCGGTGTTCCGCGCGCCGGAGACCCGTAAGGTCACCCTGCTCTCGGTGACACCCGAGGATCTCGCGCGCTGGGCCGTCATCAGCGACGAGGACGCCAAGGCTTACTATGAGGCGCACGCGAAGGATTTCGGCGCCGCCGAACGCCGCGATCTGCGCCAGATTGTGTTCCCCAATGCCGAAGATGCCAAAGCGGCGTCCGACAAGATCGCGCAGGGTACGAGCTTCGACGACATCGCCAAGGAGCGCGGTCTGACCGACAAGGACACCGACCTCGGACTCGTCACGAAATCCAACGTGATCGATCCCGCGGTCGCCGCCGCCGCTTTCAGCCTCAAGGAGGGCGACGTCAGCCAGCCGGTGAAGGGCCAATTCGGCACCGTGCTGGTGCAGGCCAGGAAGATCCAGCCGGCGACACAGCAGAGCTACGAGCAAGTCGCGGCAAGCATCAAGCGCACCGTCGCGCTCGACCGCGCGCGCAAGGAGATCGGCGATCTGCGCGACAAGATTGAAGACGAACGCGCCGCAGGCTCGACCCTCGCCGAGACGGCGAAGAAATTGAATCTCACCGCGACGACGATCGATGCGATCGACCGCTCCGGCCGCGATGCCGCCGGCAATCCGATCCCGAACCTGCCGCAGAACGCCAATCTGGTGAACGCGATTTTTTCCAGCGATATCGGCGTCGATAACGAGCCGCTGCAAATGCAGGGCGGCGGCTGGCTGTGGTACGACGTGACGGGCGTTTCACCGTCACGCGACCGCACGCTCGACGAGGTGAAGTCGCAGGTCGAAACCCGCTGGCGCAACGACGAGATCGCCTCGCGGCTGCAGAAAAAGGCCGACGACATGATCGGCAAGCTCAAGGCCGGCGGCAAATTGGCCGATCTCGCCGAGGAGCGGAAGGTGGAAACTGTCGCCGACCTGCAACGCGGCAAGGCCAAGGATCCGGTCAGCGCAGCCGCGCTGGATGCGATCTTCCGCACCGCCAAGGGCGCGCCCGGTTCCGCCGAAGGCACCACGCCGACCAGCCGCATCGTGTTTGTCGTGACCGACGTCAACGATCCGCCGCTCGATCCGAAATCCGCCGAAGCGACACAAACCGCCGACACCCTGTCGCGCGGCTACGGCGAGGACATCCTGAGCGAGTTTGTCGCCAATCTCGAAAACGAGATCGGCGTGCAGATCAATCAGTCGGCGCTGCAGCAGGTCACCGGCGGCAACGCCAACCCGTAGCCATGCACATCGAGCCGTCGCAAACCGCGTTCGCCGAGCGTTATGCGCGCGGGCAAGCGCAAGTCGTATGGACGACTTTGGTCGCCGACCTCGAAACGCCGGTGTCGGCCTTCCTCAAGCTTGGCGAAGGCAAGCCGAACAGTTTCCTGCTGGAGTCGGTCGAAGGCGGCGACACGCGCGGCCGCCACTCCATCATCGGCCTCGATCCGGACCTGATCTGGCGTTCGCAGGGTGACCGCGCCGAAATCAACCGTACCGCGCGCCACAAGCCCGATGACTTCACCGCCTGCCCGCAGCCGCCGCTTGAAGCGCTGCGCGCACTGATCGCCGAGAGCCGCATCGATCTGCCGGACGGGCTGCCGCCGATGGCGGCCGGCCTGTTCGGTTATCTTGGCTACGACATGGTGCGGCAGATGGAGCACCTGCCGGCCTCGAAGCCCGACCCGATCAGAATTCCCGATGCGGTCATGGTGCGCCCGACCCTCATCGTGGTGTTCGACGCCGTGAAGGACACCATCACCGTCATCACGCCGGTGCGTCCGCAGCCCGGCGTCGACGCCAAGACCGCGCTGGCGCGCGCGACCGAGCACTTGTCCGCGGTGATGGACAGCCTCGACCGGCCGCTCGATAAATCGGTGGCGGATGTCGATGCCGGCGCGATCGATGTCGCATCGACCTCAAACACCACGCCCGCGCAATACAGCGACATGGTGCTCAAGGCGAAAGACTACATCGCCGCCGGCGACATCTTCCAGGTCGTGCTGTCGCAGCGCTTCGAGGCACCCTTCGCGCTGCCGCCGTTCTCGCTTTATCGCGCGCTGCGCCGGACCAATCCGTCGCCTTATCTCTACTTCCTGAACTTCCGCGGCTTCGCCATCGCCGGCTCCAGCCCCGAAATTCTGGTCAAGGTCAGCGGCCGCACCGTCACCGTGCGTCCGATCGCCGGCACGCGGCCGCGCGGCGCGACGCCGCATGAGGACAAAGCGCTGGAAGACGAACTGCTCGCCGATCCGAAGGAGCGCGCCGAGCACCTGATGCTGCTCGACCTCGGCCGCAACGATGTCGGCCGCGTCGCCAGGATCGGCACCGTTAATGTTACCGACCAGTTCTTCGTCGAGCGCTACAGCCACGTGATGCACATCGTTTCGAACGTCGAGGGCGAGCTGTCCGAGAAGCATGACGCGCTCGATGCATTGGCCGGCGGCTTTCCGGCCGGCACTGTGTCAGGCGCGCCGAAGGTCCGCGCGATGCAGATCATCGACGAGCTCGAGCGCGAGAAGCGCGGCCTCTATGCCGGCGCGGTCGGTTATTTCTCCGCGGCCGGCGAGATGGACACCTGCATCGTACTGCGCACCGCGCTGGTGAAGGACGGCAAGATGTATGTGCAGGCCGGCGCCGGCATCGTCGCCGACAGCAATCCCGCCTCCGAGCAGCAGGAGTGCATCAACAAGGCGAAGGCGCTCTTCCGCGCCGCCGAGGAAGCGCGCCGATTTGCCAGCGCGGCGAAACGCGGGCAATAACGTCGCCGGGGATGAGTCGGGGCATGGGCCGCAATGGCCTTCGTTCGCACTCTTGATCGGCTGATCGGACGAATCATCGATGCCGGCGCTTGGCTTGCGCTGCCGTTGATGTTTTTGCTTTTTCTGCAATGGCCGTTGCGTGACCTCTTTCACGGCTATTCCCGTGAAGCCAACGACCTGGGGCAACTGATCTTCGCGCTCTACGTCGCAATGAGCGTCACGGCGGCGACGCGCGCCGGCACGCATCTCGCCGCCGACCTTCTCGCCCAACGCTACACCGCTCGCGCGCGGGGCCGGCTGAAGAAGGCCGGCATCCTGATCGGCCTGCTGCCGTGGGCTCTGTTTGTGCTGATCGGCGGACGGCAGATCGTGATGTCCTCGCTCGCCGTCCTCGAAGGTTTCCCCGACACATTCAACCCCGGCTATTTCATCATCAAGCTCGCGCTCTGGCTCATGGCGATCCTGATCCTCGCGCAGATCGTCGTCGATCTGTCGCGGCCCGAACCGGCGGAACCGCGCTGATGGAATGGGTCGGCCTTTTCCTGCTGTTGCTGGTCGGGCTCGGCATCGTCCTGACCGGATTACCGGCAGTCATCGTTCTCTTCTCCGTTGCAAGCCTCGGCGCAGTCATCGGCGTGTTGACCGACACGATCCCGGTCGCGCTGCTGACCGCTTTGCCGAGCCGCCTCATCAACCTGCTCGAGAACGATTTGCTTCAGGCGCTGCCGCTCTACGTGACGCTCGGCTTGCTGCTCGACCGGCTTCCGGTCGCGGACTCGCTCTATCGATCCGGTGTCGCCATACTGCCACGGCGCGCCTCGGCGCCATTGTTTTCCGGAATGCTGCTCGGCGCCCTGCTCGGCCCGATGAACGGCTCGGTCGGCGCAAGCGTGATCGGACTATCGCGCGTGGTGGCACCCCGATTGACCGCGCAGGGCGTTCCGGCGGCCACCCGCGACGCGGTCATCGCCGTCGCCAGTACGCTCGGTGTCCTCGTTCCGCCCTCGCTCGTGCTCATTCTTCTCAGCGACGCGATGCTCGGTGCTCACACCATCGCGGTCACGGCAACAGGCCGCAATGATCGGGTCATCAACACACTCGATATCTTTCGCTCGGCCCTGGTACCGGCGGCGATTCTGCTGGCCCTGTTTCTCGCTTTGTCCTGGATTGCCGGCCGCAGCCGGTCGGTCGCTGCGCCACGAACGCCGTTGGCGCGTCGTGAGCTGTTGCTCGCGCTGGTCTCTTTCGTCTTCCTGATCGCGCTGCTGGGCGGCGTCGCCGCCGGGTATTTTTACGCCGTCGAGGCTGCCGCGCTCGGCGCCTTTGCGCTGCTCTGCGGCGGAATCCTGAGCGGTGTGCTGACGTTCCGCGTCTTGCGTGCCTTGCTCGCGGACGCGATTGCGATGTCCGGCGCGCTGTTTTCTTTGTTGCTCGCGGCAACCAGCCTGACGCTCATCCTGCGCCTGCTCGGCACCGACCGGCTCGTCAATAATCTCGTCGCCGCAATACCTGGAGGCGACAGCGCGGCAGTTATCGTCGTGCTCGGCGTAATAGCGCTGTGCGCCTTCGTGCTCGATGCCTTCGAGATCATTTTTGTCATCATCCCCATCGTGATCCCGCCGCTGCTGATCCGCGTAGCCGATGCCCGATGGGTCGCGGTGCTGGTGTTGCTGACGCTTCAGGCGAGCTTCCTGTTGCCGCCGTTCGGCTACGCGCTGATGATCATGCGGGGTGTCGCCAAAAATCCCGCCCCGTTTCGAAACTTCCTTCGCGCGCTCGTTCCATTCCTCGTCGTGCAATGGCTGGTGCTGATGCTGGTTCTTGCGGCGCCTCAACTAGTGCACATCGGCGAGGACCAAAAAGCTATTACCCGCGCGCCCGCCAAGCCGTTTTCAGACGAGGACTTCAAGAACGCCCTGCCGCCGTTATCCGATCCGGCCGATCAATAGCGCGCAATCCTTGACCCTCCGGGATGCGGCGTCTAAACCCTTGGCGTTACAGCGAAACGCGCCAAAATGATCGTCCTGATCGACAACTACGACAGCTTCACCTTCAACCTCGTCCATTACCTGGGCGGGCTCGGGGCCGATGTTGTCGTGTTCCGCAACGACAAGATTTCGGCCGCCGACGTGATTGCGTCGCAGCCGGAAGCGATCGTGCTATCACCCGGGCCGTGCACGCCGAAGGAAGCCGGCATCTGCCTCGAGCTGATCGCGAGAGCTTCCACGACGATCCCGATTCTTGGCGTCTGTCTCGGCCATCAGGCGATCGGCCAGGCATTCGGCGGCAAGGTTGTGCGTGCGCCTGTCCAGGTGCACGGCAAGCTGTCGCAAATTCGCACCAACGGCGCCGGCGTTTTCCGCGGCATCAACGCGCCGTTCCAGGCAACGCGTTATCACTCGCTGATCGTCGACCGCGCCACGTTACCGCGCGAGTTTTCAGTCAACGCCGAAACCGACGACAAGCTCATCATGGGCATGTCGCATCAGAGCCTACCGACGCACGGCGTACAATTTCATCCCGAAAGCATCGCTTCGGAAAACGGTCATCTGATCCTGAAGAATTTCCTCGACCTCGCCGCCGATTGGAACGCGAAGCACGGCCGCAAAGCTCCCGCTCTGCGCGCGGCTTCCTGAGACAAAAACATGAGTGACGATTTCAAAGCGCTGATCGCGCGAGTGGCAAGTGGCGCGAGCCTGACGCGGCAGGAAGCCGCGAAGGCATTCGACCGAATGATGTCGGGCGAAGCGACGCCGTCACAGATGGGCGGACTGCTGATGGCGCTGCGCGTGCGCGGCGAGACGGTCGACGAAATCACCGGCGCCGTGACGACGATGCGCGCCAAGATGCTGGGCGTGAAAGCGCCGGCCGACGCTGTCGATGTGGTCGGCACCGGCGGGGACGCCTCCGGTTCGTTCAACATTTCGACCTGCGCGGCGTTCATCGTGGCCGGCGCCGGCGTCCCGGTCGCCAAGCACGGCAATCGCGCGCTGTCGTCGAAGTCCGGCTCGGCCGATGTTCTCCACGCACTCGGCATCAAGATCGAATTGACGCCCGAACAGGTCGGCACCTGCATTTCGGAGGCCGGCATCGGCTTCATGTTCGCGCCGGCGCATCATCCGGCGATGAAGAACGTCGGGCCGACGCGCGTAGAGCTCGGCACCCGCACGATCTTCAATCTGCTCGGGCCCCTCTCCAATCCGGCGGGTGTAAAACGGCAGATGGTCGGCACCTTCTCCAAGCACTGGGTCGAGCCGATGGCGCAGGTGCTGAAAAATCTTGGTGCGGACTCGATCTGGGTCGTGCACGGCTCCGACGGTCTCGACGAGATCACGACCGCCGGATCGACCAGCGTTGCCGCGCTGGAAAACGGACAAATCCGCACATTCGAGGTGACGCCGGAAGACGCAGGTCTCACGCGCAGCCAACCCGGCGCGCTCAAGGGCGGTGACGGCGAAGCCAACGCGCGGACGCTGCTCGACGTGCTCAAGGGCAAGAAGAGCGCCTACCGCGACGTCAGCCTGCTCAATGCCGGCGCCGCGCTGATCGTCGCCGGCAAGGCGAAGACACTGAAGGACGGCGTCGCACTCGCCGCGAAATCGGTCGACAGCGGCGAAGCGGAAGGCCGCCTGCAACGGCTCATCAAGGTCTCGAACGCGGCATAACGCCATGTCCGACATCCTCGCCAAGATCGAAGCCTACAAACGCGAGGAGATCGCCGCGGCCAAGAAGGCGCGGCCGCTGGCGCAGCTTGAGCAGGATGTGAAGGCGCTTTCGCCGCCGCGCGGCTTCCTGCGCGCGATCGAGGCGAAGATCGCCAGGGGCGACTACGCTCTGATCGCCGAGATTAAAAAAGCGAGCCCGTCAAAGGGGCTGATCCGTGCCGATTTCGATCCGCCGGCACTGGCGAAGGCTTACGAGAGTGGCGGGGCGGCGTGCCTTTCGGTGCTCACCGACACGCCGTCGTTCCAGGGTAAGCCGGAATTCTTGGCTCAGGCTCGTGATGCGACACGCCTGCCGGCGCTCCGCAAGGATTTCATCTACGAGCCGTATCAGGTGGTGCAGTCCCGCGCCTTCGGCGCAGACTGCATCCTGATCATCATGGCAGGCGTCACTGATGCGGCGGCAACGGATATAGAAAACAGCGCCTTAGCGTTAAATATGGATGTTCTTGTAGAAGTTCATAATGAGACCGAGCTCGATCGCGCGCTGCGGCTCCGATCCCGCCTGATCGGCATCAACAACCGCGATCTCCACACCTTCAAAACAACACTCGAAGTCACCGAGCGACTCGCCCCGAAAATCCCGAAAGACCGTGTGGTGGTGGCCGAAAGCGGCCTCAATACCGCCGCCGACCTCGCCCGCCTGGCCGCTCTGGGCGTCTCGACCTTCCTGATCGGTGAAAGCCTCATGCGCCAGGCTGATGTGGCGGCCGCGACCCGGGCGATCCTCGCCAAGCCCACCCGCCAGACCGCGGTGGGCTGATGGCCAAACGCACCAGAAAGCGTCTCACCCACCTGAGCAAGCGTGGCGAGGCGCGCATGGTCGACGTCTCGGATAAGGCTCCAACGGAGCGTGTCGCGGTCGCCGAGGGCTTCGTCCGCATGCGCCCGGCCACTCTGGCGTTGGTCCGCAAGGGCAACGCCAAGAAAGGCGACGTATTGGGCGCGGCGCGCGTGGCCGGAATCATGGCAGCCAAGCGCACTCATGAATTGATCCCGCTCTGCCATCCGCTGGCGCTGTCCAAGGTTTCGGTCGATATCGAGCCGGCCCCGGGCGGCCTGAAGGTGCAGGCAACCGTCAAGGTGACCGGCAAGACCGGCGTCGAGATGGAAGCGCTGACGGCGGTTTCGGTCGCCTGTCTGACCGTCTACGACATGGTCAAAGCCGTGGAACGCGGCATGAAGATCGAAGGCATCCACCTGATCGAAAAACGCGGCGGCAAATCCGGCACCTATCGCGCGGGGAAATAGACCATGGCGTTGCTGCCGGTTGCAGAGGCGCTCGAGAAGATCCTGGCGACGACCGAGCCCCTACCCGTGGTTGAAATGCCGCTCAGTGAGGCTCAGGGCCGCGTGCTGGCGCGCGACCTGGCCGCTAGGCGAACGCAGCCACCCGTCGCTGTTTCCGCGATGGACGGCTATGCCGTGCGCGGCACAGACATATCGAAAGCACCGGCGACGCTCGATGTGATTGCCGAAGTTGCCGCCGGGCGGCCTTTTGCGGGTGAGATAGGCCCGGGCCAGGCCACACGGATATTCACCGGCGGGGTGATGCCGAAAGGCTCCGATACTGTCGTCATTCAGGAGCACACGGCGCGCGATGGCGACCGGGTGATTGTGAAGTCGGTCACGGAAACGGGTCGCAATGTGCGCCGCGAGGGCATCGATTTCCGTGCCGGCGACAGGCTGCTCACCAAGGGCACGCGCCTCACTGACCGCGACCTGATGCTCGCCGCCGCGATGAATTATCCGTCGGTCCCGGTGCATCGCGCGCCGCGGGTCGCCGTACTCGGGACCGGTGACGAGCTGGTCATGCCGGGCAGCGAGCCCGGCCCCGGCGAGATCGTCTATTCGAACGGCTTTGCGCTCGCCGCGCTGGCCAGAACAGCCGGCGCAGAGGTTTCAGAATTAGGGATTGCTCGCGACCGAATTGACGAAATTGCGCAGAATATCCGTGCTGCTCGCGAACAGGGCGCCGATGTATTGCTGATTTCCGGTGGCGCGTCGGTCGGCGATCACGACCTGGTCCAGCGCGCCCTCGCCCAGGAAGGTCTCAAATTATCGTTCTGGCGCATCGCGATGCGCCCCGGCCGCCCGATGATGCATGGGGTGCTCGACGGCATGCAAGTGCTTGGCGTTCCTGGCAATCCGGTTTCGTCTTACGTCTGCGCGTTCTTGTTCCTGGTGCCGATGTTGCGAAAATTGTCGGGCCGCTCCGATCTGGCGCATGCTCAATTCAGCGCCAAGCTCGGCCGCGATCTCGGCGAAAACGACGAGCGCGCCGATTATCTCCGGGCGACCCTCAGAGAGGGTATTGAGGGCACACTCACCGCGACGCCAGTGATGGCGCAGGACAGTTCCCTGATGGCGAACCTCTCGAAGGCCGACTGTCTGTTGATTCGGGAACCACACGCTCCTGCGGCCAAGGCCGGTTCACACTGCGTCATCCTTAAGCTCCGCCTGTAGCGGCCGTTCGGATTGTTCACGCCAAATTAAATGGTTGCGGAACAAGTATCGAACATATAGTGTCCGTTCATGATTTGTTTCAGAGTCGGGTCTACGTTTTAGTCGCCTGCGACTCGACCACGGGGAGAAACCGATGCTGACCCGCAAACAATTCGAACTCCTGCGCTTCATCCACGAGCGCCTGACCGAGACCGGAGTTCCGCCCTCTTTCGACGAAATGAAGGATGCGCTCGATTTGCGGTCAAAGTCCGGAATTCATCGTCTGATTACGGCTCTGGAAGAGCGTGGCTTCATCAGGCGGCTGCCGAATCGCGCCCGCGCCATTGAGGTGATTAAGCTGCCGGATTCGGTTCAGCATGGGCTCGGCTCCGGGCGCTCTCGTGGTTTCGTCCCCAGCGTGATCGAGGGGAATCTCGGCAAGGGACGGCGGGTCGAGGCGGACGACGAAGATAGTGGCGGGCGCCCGATTGCGGTTCCCGTGATGGGCCGGATTGCCGCCGGCACGCCGATCGAGGCTATCCAAACCCGCAGCCATACCATCAACGTGCCGCCAGACCTTCTGAGCACCGGCGAGCATTTCGCGCTCGAAGTCCGTGGCGACTCGATGATCGAGGCCGGAATTCTGGACGGTGATATCGCGCTTATTCGTCGAATGGACGGCGCCGATACCGGTGACATCGTGGTAGCGCTCATCGACGACGAGGAGGCAACCCTCAAGCGTTTCCGTCGGCGCGGTGCTTCGATTGCACTAGAGCCGGCGAACGTCTCCTATGAGGTGCGTATCCTACCGCCCAACCGTGTCCGC
Organism: Pseudolabrys sp.; assembly: GCA_035546455.1. Taxonomy (GTDB): domain Bacteria; phylum Pseudomonadota; class Alphaproteobacteria; order Rhizobiales; family Xanthobacteraceae; genus Pseudolabrys. The sequence continues at coordinate 52,147 of DASZXA010000064.1, read as the reverse complement.
ATTCAGGGCAAGCTGGTCGGCCTCTTCCGCCGTTATTAGTAATCGTCGGGCGTCAACTGGGTAAGCGGCGGCGTTGCATCAGGCTGTTGAATTGTCTTTCGCACCGGGGCTTCCGCCCAAGGCCGGCTGTAGCCTGTTGGCCGCGCGGCGCTGATTTCAAATCGCGACCCCTGCACGCGCAGCGATTGCGCGCCATGCGTGCGCAGGGTATTTCGATCGAACAGCGCTGCCGCGCATTGATCGGTCGGCGCGACACGCGAGCTCACCACCACGGTTGCGAGCTTGCAGTCTTCCAAAAGCGCTTCGATAGTGAGCGGCATCGCGACGGCGCGGCCATCCGGCAGGCGCGCAATACATCCAGCGTCGTCGCACTTCACACTGCCGGTCAGTGTCTTATCGCCGGCAGCGCGCGCATCGGCATCGGCGGCCAGCCATTCCTTGATAACGAACGTGTCGTGCCCTTGGCGCAGGATATTCAGGCGACCATCGGCACCGCGGATCGCGGCTGTTTGGCCATCGCCGGCGATGTAGATGTCCGGCTGGGGACTCACGGACGCCCAGAGTGCTGCCAATACGATCATCGCGGCACCCGCCCAACGTAGCTGCGTGCGCAGCAGACAAGTCACCACGATGCCTGCGGATGCCATCAGCAACGGTCCGACACCGAAAGCAGCAATGCGACCGACAGCGCCTGGCAGATGGGCCACCCATTGGGCAACAGCAGTCATCCAATCGATCCCCTCGCCCATCATCCGCCAAAACGGTGCATCAAACCCGAACGGCAGCGCGATCACGCCCAGGATTCCCATTGGCATTACCCAGCCCGATACAACAGGCATCGCCAAAAGGTTTGCCAGCACGCCGTAAGGTGCCAAGCGATGGAAGTGAAAAGCCGCGTATGGCGTCGTGGCAAGGCCCGCGAGCAGCGACGCAAAAATCAACCCGACGATTTCCCGCGCACCCCACAACGCGGCTCGCGCTGTCAGTGAGCTGTCTGCAGTCGACTGCCACGGCAAAGTGAACTGATATCCCGCGACCAGCGCGAGCGTCGCGGCGAACGACATTTGAAAACTGGGATGGACGACGGCCTGAGGCGCGAGGAGCAGAACGGCAAAGGCTGCAACAGCTAAAGTGCGAAACGTCAATGCAGGGCGGTCGAACATCACACCGATCAGAACAATTGCGATCATGATATAAGAGCGCTGGGTTGCAACTTCGGCACCCGACAATAGAAGATAAAGTGTCGCCGCAACGAGCGCGGCAATTGCCGCCCATTTCTTGATCGGCCGCCGCGTCGCCAAACCTGGAAACAGCGCCAGTAGCGCGCGCAGCACGAAAAACACGGCGCCGGCAACGACCGCCATGTGATAACCAGAAATCGACAGTACGTGAGCCAGACTCGATACATACATTGCATCGTTGACGGGCGTCGAAATCGCGTCGCGCTTTCCGGTGATCAGGGCGGACGCGATCGAACCGCGATCGCCCGACAGATTTTCCTTGATGCGATCGTCGATATGCTCCCTCACGCCATCGACGAAAGCGTGGTAGCGTAGAGAAAAATCGGGATGAGCCGAGGGTGCCTCAACTTTAATGCGGCCGAACACATAGCCGGACGCACCGATATTCTGAAAAAACATGTCGCGCGCAAAGTCATAGCCGCCGGGCCGCAGCGGCCCGAGTGGCGGCAACAGGCGCGCCCTGAACGCCACGAAATCGCCGACGGCCGGTGCGGTGCCTTTCCGCACCGCGACACGCACGCGTTCGGGCGCTTTATTGACGCGGTTGGCATCGAGGTGGACGGCACGAACAACGATGCGATCGGATTTTTCACGCTCCTCGCGCACCTCCACAAACCCTTTAACCTCGGCCGTAACCGGAAAACGCAGGACGGGGTGTGCAATGCGGCTGGTATTTAATGTCGCGACGGCAAAGCCACATGCGATCGATACAACGGCAAGCGCGCATGCCAGCCCTAAAAATTGCCGACGAGTGAGAACAGCGCACGCAACAGCAAATGCAGCGGCACTCATCGCCGCCCACGGGGCCGGCTCCTGATCAGCGGTAAAATAGAGAATGATGCCGACGCCAAATCCGACCGGCAGCCACGGCACCAGACGACCGGGCGCGAGCTCTAGCGCGAGCAATGCGCGGAGACTTTCACCAAACCACTCGATGTTTGCCGATGTGCTCGGAAATAACGCTGCAGCACGCCGCCGCGCAGCGCCGAATTCGGCCGCAGCAGCGCGCGCCCTCGCCCGTGCGCGCGACGTAAAGTCCTCGCCAGCCATGACAACCCCAGCCCGATGGGATGTTAGCGAGACTTACTCCACACACGCTAGGGCAGCGGTTTGTTCTCTAGGCCTTCGCGAGGTCCTTGGCGAAGGTGTCGCGCAGGCCGACAGTGCGATTAAACACCGGCTTGCCCGGTTTGGAGTCCGCATCGCGGCAGAAATAGCCCTGCCGCTCGAATTGCACCGGATTCAGGTCGTTCGAGGCAGCCAGGGCCGGCTCGACGCGAGCATCGCCTAGAACTTCCAATGACCTCGGATTGAGGTCGGCCGCGAAGACTTCGCCACCGGCGGGATTCGGTTTGCTGAACAGCGGATTGTAAAGCCGGACTTCCGCCGTCACCGCGTCGACGGCCGAGAGCCAGTGCATTGTCGCCTTGACCTTGCGGCCATCCGGCGCGTTGCCGCCTTTGGTTGCCGGATCATAGGTGCAGCACAATTCGACAACATTGCCCTGTGCGTCTTTCACCACGTCTTTGCAGGTAATGAAGTAGGCATAGCGCAAGCGGACTTCATTGCCGGGCGATAGCCGGAAGAATTTCTTCGGCGGATTCTCCATGAAGTCGTCGCGCTCAATGTAGAGTTCACGGGAGAACTTAATTTTGCGGGTGCCGGCATCCGTGTTGTCGGGATGATTGACGGCATCGAGCTCTTCCATTTTCCCTTCAGGATAATTCTCGATCACCACCTTGAGAGGCCGAAGCACGGCCATGCGACGCAGCGCTGTCTTGTTCAATATCTCGCGGATTGAGAATTCGAGCATTCCAACGTCGACGATGCTATTCGACTTCGCCACGCCAATTCGTTTGATGAAATCGCGGATCGCTTCGGGCGGAACGCCGCGCCGCCGCAAACCGGCGATGGTCGGCATGCGCGGGTCGTCCCAACCGCTGACGTAACCCTTGCGCACCAGTTCGGTCAGCACGCGCTTCGACAGCACCGTGTAGGTGAGATTGAGGCGCGCAAACTCGTACTGATGCGGCCGCGACGGCACCGGGAGATTGGCAATGAACCAATCGTAGAGGGGGCGATGATCTTCGAACTCCAGCGTGCAGACGGAATGCGTAATGCCCTCGATCGCGTCGGACTGACCATGCGCGAAGTCGTAACTTGGATAGATTTTCCACGCGGTGCCGGTGCGCGGATGCGGCGCGTGCAAAATCCGATACAACACGGGATCGCGCAAATTGATATTGCCAGACGCCATATCGATCTTGGCGCGCAGTACTCGCGCACCATTAGGAAACTCGCCGGCACGCATGCGACGAAAAAGATCAAGATTTTCATCGACGCTACGATTGCGGAAAGCGCTGTCGCGACCAGCCTCGGTCAGCGTGCCGCGCGCCAGCCGCATTTCCTCCTGCGATTGGTCGTCGACATAAGCCTTGCCGGCCCGGATCAAATGCTCGGCCCATTCGTAGAGACGTTCGAAATAGTCCGACGCGTGAAACAGATTGTCCCACTTGTAGCCGAGCCAGGCGACATCCCGCTTGATGGCGTCGATATATTCCTGCTCTTCCTTGGCGGGGTTGGTGTCGTCGAACCGCAGATTGCACTTGCCGCCGAAGTCTGCCGCAATGCCAAAATTCAGCGCGATCGATTTGGCATGGCCGATGTGGAGGTAGCCGTTCGGCTCCGGTGGAAAGCGGGTCACAGGCTGCTTTACACGGCCGGACGCCAAATCCTCAGCCACGATGTCGCGAATGAAGTCACGTCCGGCGCCGTCGCCTGCCGTTTGGGGTGAGTCTGTGGTGACCGACATGCCGCGTCAGAATCCGTTCCAATTGAGCCGCCTATCTGCCAAGCCAAACACGCAGGAGCAAGGCCGGATATCGGCCGCGGCTTGATGCGTTTTCCTGTGGCTATGCTACAGGAACCGCGATGGCCAACTCCGTCGTGACCCGTTTTGCACCCTCGCCCACCGGCTTCCTCCACATCGGCGGAGCGCGGACGGCATTATTCAATTGGCTCTATGCGCGCGGCCGCCAGGGCAAGATGCTGCTACGGATCGAGGATACCGACCGCGAACGCTCCACCGCCGCGGCGATTGCCGCCATTATCGACGGCCTGCAATGGCTCGGCCTCAATTGGGACGGCGAGATTGTCTTTCAGTATTCCCGTGCGGCGCGACACCGGGAGGTCGCCGAGCAACTGCTCGCCGCCGGCAAGGCCTACCGCTGCTACGCGTCGCCTGAAGAGCTTACCCAGATGCGCGAGAAGGCGCGCGCGGAGGGCCGCTCAAAACTTTATGACGGACGCTGGCGGGATCGCTATCCCTCCGAAGCACCGCCGGGCCTCAAGCCCACCATTCGCCTGAAAGCGCCCCAGACCGGCGAGACTATCGTCGACGATCAGGTCCAGGGTCGCGTGGTCTGGCAGAACGAGAACCTCGACGACTTCGTGCTGCTCCGCTCGGATGGAACGCCGACCTACATGCTGGCCGTCGTGGTGGACGATCACGATATGAACGTCACTCACATTATCCGCGGCGACGATCACCTCAACAACGGCGCGCGGCAGACACAAATCTATCAGGCGATGGGTTGGACTGTGCCGGTGATGGCGCACATCCCGCTCATTCACGGACCAGATGGCTCGAAATTATCGAAGCGACATGGCGCATTGGGGGTCGATGCCTATCGTGCGATGGGGTACCTGCCGATCGCAATGCGCAACTACCTGGTGCGGCTTGGCTGGTCACATGGCGATCAGGAAATCTTCTCCACCGATGAGATGATCAAGGCATTCGACTTGCCGCAGGTCGGCCGTTCGGCGGCGCGCTTCGACTTCGCCAAGCTTGAGAACCTCAACGCACATTATATGCGAGCCGCACCGGATGCCGACCTCGTCGCGGCGATGGAAGGGATTTTAACGCTGGTGGCCGGAGGCAACGAACTTGCTTCCAAGATGACGCCGGCGCTGCGCGACAGACTGGTTGCCGCGATGCCGGGGCTCAAGGAGCGCGCCAAGACGTTGGTTGAACTTTTCGAAAGCTCGCGCTTTATCTGGGCAAGCCGCCCGCTCGCCCTCGACGAGCAGGCGAAAGCCGTTTTAACGCCGCCTGCCCGAGCTGTGCTGACGGCGCTGGTGCCGCGTCTGGCTGGGCTCGGCGAATGGGCGGCCGGCACAACCGAGACGGTCCTGCGGACCTATGCCGAAGAAGCAGGCCTGAAACTCGGCGCGGTGGCCCAGCCGCTACGGGCGGCGCTGACCGGCAAGACGACCTCCCCGCCGATTTTCGACGTCCTGGCGGTGCTGGGCAAAGAGGAGTCGCTGGCGCGGCTACGTGACCAAAGCATCGCCGAACCCGCTCGCATCTGACCTATGCAATCCCCGGATGGCGGGCAGAGGTCTATCTTGCGATGCACACATGAATAAGCTACGCCAAAAAACGCACGCGTAGGGGCCGCCCGCTTAATTCGAGGTTCGACCATGGATGCCAAGACGCCCGGGACAAAAAAGACGGCTTCATTTACCGCCGGCAATAACAATCAGGAATTTCCGGTTTACGACGGCACCATAGGGCCGTCGGTCATCGACATCAGCAAACTCTATGCCCAGACCGGGATGTTCACCTACGACCCCGGCTATACGTCGACCGGAAGCTGCGAGTCGAAGATCACCTATATCGACGGCGATGAAGGTGTCCTTCTTTACCGCGGATACCCAATCGAACAGCTCGCCGAGCATGGTGACTTCCTCGAGACCTGCTACCTGCTGCTCTACGGCGAACTGCCAACCCCCGCTCAAAAAGCCGATTTCGACTACCGGGTGACGCGCCATACGATGGTGCACGAGCAGATGAGCCGCTTTTTCCAAGGCTTCCGTCGCGATGCTCACCCGATGGCGGTGATGGTCGGTTCGGTCGGCGCGATGTCTGCGTTCTACCACGACTCGACCGATATTTCGGACCCGCATCAGCGGATGGTGGCGTCGCTGCGAATGATCGCAAAGATGCCGACCATCGCGGCAATGGCGTTCAAATATTCGGTCGGTCAGCCGTTCGTCTATCCAAAGAACGATCTCGACTACGCCTCAAATTTCTTGCGCATGTGCTTTGCGGTGCCGGCCGAAGAATACAAGCCGAACCCGGTGCTGGCGCGCGCGATGGACCGCATCTTCATCCTGCACGCCGACCATGAGCAGAACGCGTCGACGTCGACCGTGCGTCTAGCAGGCTCGTCCGGCGCTAACCCATTCGCCTGCATCGCAGCCGGCTGCGCGTGCCTCTGGGGACCTGCACATGGCGGCGCGAACGAAGCTGCGCTCAACATGCTGGGCGAGATCGGCCGTCCGGAGCGAATTCCGGAATTCGTCAAGCGCGCGAAGGACAAGAACGACCCGTTCCGCCTGATGGGATTCGGGCACCGCGTCTACAAAAACTACGACCCGCGCGCCAAGATCATGCAGAAGACCTGCCACGAGGTCCTCACCGAGCTCGGCATCAAGGACGACCCGCTGCTCGACGTCGCGGTCGAGCTCGAGAAGGTCGCACTGCACGACGAATACTTCATCGAGAAGAAGCTCTACCCGAACATCGATTACTATTCGGGCATCACGCTGCGCGCGATGGGCTTCCCGACCACGATGTTTACTGTGCTGTTCGCCGTCGCCCGCACGGTCGGTTGGATCGCCCAGTGGAAAGAGATGATCGAGGATCCGGCGCAGAAAATCGGCCGCCCCCGGCAGCTCTATACCGGTGCAACACGACGCGACTACGTGCCGATCTCACGGCGCAAGTAGGCGAGCGCTCCTACCGGCTGGCGTACTGCAAAACAATTTTGGCCGCCTTCATGCTTGGCGGCTCGCCGCCTATTTGCATGATGTCATCGAGGCGCCTGAACGCATCGACCTGGCGCCGACGCTCCGATCCATCATTCAGCAATGGCATTGCGGCGGCGATGAGATTTCCCGGCGTCGACTGATATTGCAGCAATTCCGGAACGATGTTCTCGCCGAGAACGAGATTAACAAGGATGACGGATGGCACTTTGAGAACGAAGTGCGCCACGACAGCCTCAATGTGTGAAATCCGATAGGTCGCGACCATCGGCACGCCGGCGAGTGCAACTTCAAGCGTGCTGGTGCCGGATTTCACCAAAGCGAGACGTGCGGTACGGAACGCCGCATTGCGCTCTTGCGTACCAGTTACAACACTGACCTTGGCACGCCATATCGCCGTTTCGCGCTTTAGCAAATCGCTCAAGGAAGGCACGGCAGGCATGACGAATTCAACATCGGAGCGTTGTGTCGCAATGCCTTCGACCGCCGTACGGAAGAGCTGAAGCAGTCGGCTGATTTCGCCTCGCCTGCTTCCAGGCATCACAACCACGCGCGCAGGAGATGCCACACGACGCTGCGCGTCTTCCGCAGATGGCCGTAAATCTCCGATGTGCTCTGTCGCCGGGTGGCCGACGAAGCTGCACGGCGGGCCATCGAGCCGCTTGAATGCATCTGGTTCAAACGGCAGCAATGCCATCACATGATCGACATAACCCCGCATCGCCCGCGCTCGACCCGGCCGCCAAGCCCATACCGACGGCGCTCCGTAATTGATGATCGGAATATCCGGCGCCATGCGACGAACGTGCTTCGCCACCCGATGGGTGAATTCCGGGCTGTCGATAATCACGAGCATGTCCGGCTTGGCCGCTATCGCCGCATCCGCCGTCTGGCGGATCAATCTCAGATACTCGACAATCCTGGCCGGTATGGCCGCGAAACCGATGATGGCGGACGGCGTCTGCGTGACGGCACGGGACAGGCCCTGCGCCTCCATTTGATGTCCGCCCACGCCAGAAAACCGGACGCCGGGCGCCAGCGCACGCAGTGCGCCCATCAACGCCGCGCCAAGGCGGTCGCCAGACTCCTCCCCCGCCACCAGGAAAACATGGAGTTCACGGCCGTGGCTGTTCACGCCATGGCCTCGACCGCGACGACAAACACCTTAAGCCGGTCGGCCTCTCTGAGCAGTTCCTCAGGCTCGGCGATGACTGTTTGCCCAGCGACTACGGCCAGCCCGGCGAGACCCGCTTCGGCAACGCCCCGCACAGTCTTTGGTCCAATCGCCGGCAGATCGAAGCGACGATCCTGCTGCGGTTTGGGTGCCTTCACCAAAACGCCTTCGCCAGCCATCGTCGCGACACGCCCTGAGCGGCGAAGGTCTCGCACGCGCGCAAGCATAGCGTCCGTTCCTTCGATGCCCTCGACAGCAACGATATTCTGGTTGATCACGACGGCTCCCTGCCCCACATCGTATGAGCCGATCGCATTCAACAACGCTAATCCACGATCGATGCTCGTACGTTGAATATCCGACGGCTGCCGCGCGGTCAGGCTGCCTTTTTTCACGAGGATTTCGGGAGCGACCTCGTGCGCGCCAATAATGTGGAAACCATTCCGTTCCGCAAACCGCGCAACGACGGATAGCAAATGGTTGTCGCCGCGTCGCAATGCACCCATCAGAGTTGGCAGCATCGACAAGATGTCATGAAGGCTCAGCAGAATTTGCCACGGCGACGGCCGATTCAAAGAGCCAATCAGGACCACATCACGGCAGCCTTCCTTTCGCATCAGCCGCATTAATGTCCGGCCTTGGGTTACTCCAATCCAACGATGCGGATAACTTTTAGCGCGTTGAGGATCCGCGGCGCCTTTGATCGGGAACAACAACACTTTGCGGCCGCGCGCAATGGCAGCGTCGGCCACCTCGAACGGCAAGGTCCCGCCACCTGACACGATCCCGAGCGGGCCCTGCATATCGTCGCCGGTCACAGCTGCCTCAATCGGAATCGTCGTGGCCGCTTCGCGGAAGCGCCAGTCGGCGTTTACCCGCGCGGATAAATTCGATCATCCGCATGACGCGGGCATCATCACGATGGTCTTCCGCCGTCTTTGCAACGCGCTCGGAAAGCTTGCCTGGACCAAAAAAAATGCTGCGATAAGCGCGGTAAACGCTCTGGATCTCTGCGTTTGAAAAGCCCCGGCGCTTCAAGCCGATCCGATTGAGGCCGGCCAGTTTGCCGCGATGTCCGATTACGGCGGCGTAAGGAATGATATCGTTCGTCACGCCGGCCAATCCGCCAATGATCGCTTGTTCACCGACGCGCGCAAATTGATGAACGGCGCAAAGACCACCAAGAAAGACATAGTCGCCGATCTGAACAAAGCCACCAAGCGTCGCGTTGTTGGCGAATACGACATCGTTGCCGACCACGCAGTCGTGGCCAACATGTGCGCCAACCATCAACATGCAGCGATCGCCGACCTTCGTTCCGCCGCTTCCTGCCGTACCGATATTCATCGTGACGTGCTCGCGGATATCGCAGTCGCCACCTATAGACAGCGTCGTATCTTCACCTTTGTAGTGAACCGATTGCGGCGGCGTGCCGAGCGAAGCGAAGGCCGATATTCTGGTGCGCGGGCCGATCGTGGTGCGTCCGGTCACATGGACGTGTGCAAGCAAATGACAGCCATCGGCGATCGTGACTTTCGGCCCGACGACACAATACGGGCCAATCGTCACATCTTTGCCGAGTTGCGCCCCGGGCGCGACCCGTGCAGTGGAATCCACATTCGTCATGCGCAGATCACCGCCCGCCCATCATCGCGCTGAGCGTCGCCTCGGCGACCAATTCGCCATCAACTTTGGCTTCGCCCCGGTACCACCACATGTTCTTGCGCCGGCGCACCATCGTCATGTGAAACTCGACAGTGTCACCCGGCACAACCGGCTTGCGGAATTTCGCTTCATCGATCGTCATGAAATAGACATAAGGCGGCGGCGAACCTTTTGGCCATGCCAGCACGCACAGTACGCCGGCTGTCTGCGCCATGCCTTCGATCAGGAGGACACCGGGGAAAATCGGATTGTCAGGAAAGTGACCGAGAAACTGCGGTTCGTTGATGGTGACGTTCTTGATCCCCATCCCGAACTCTTCGCCGCGGATATTCACCACGCGGTCCACCATCAAGAACGGATAACGATGCGGCAGCGACTTCAGAATTGTCGCGATGCCGACCGCATCGACAGTCCCGCTGGCTTCGTTCATCGATTCACCTTTGCGAATGCAGCCGATCAGCACAATTGAGCTGGGACGCCACAAGCTCGGTGCCATCGAGATCCATCATATCGGCACCTTCGTCCGCGGATGCTTTTACCCGGTCAGCGGCCACAATCCTACAATAACGGCCAATTACCGCGTCCGCCGGAATGCAGACGAGCGGCGCGACCACGGTCCCTTCGCCGATGATGGTATCTCGATTACGACCCCGGGAGACGGTGGAATTGGAGCCAACCGCTACCTTATCTTGCAAAATCGCCCGTCCGAGAACCGGCATTACGTCTGGAGTCCCCTGAGCATCTTCGCCGTGACTTGCAGGACCGATACGGCAGCCCGCGCCCAGAGAAACACGATCGCCGATCAATGCGTTCGTAAGCGAAGCGCCCGCCTCGATCGCGCAATCCCGGCCGATGCGAACGCGGGGACCCACGACAACCATCGGCCCGATGACGCTCCCTGACCCGATCTCGGCACCGGGCCCGATCACCGCCATCGGATCAATGGTGACGCCCGCCTCTACCCGAGCAGTCGGATGGACAAGCGCACTTGGCGCTTTCCCCTGCACCTCGAATAGCGAAGACGGCCGTACAGCATCGGGATAAAGCGCGGCCGCCAGACGTATGAAGGCGCGATAAGGGTCATCGACCACCAGCGCGATGGTCTGCAGCCCGACATTTTCAGCAAGTTCGGGGGGCACGAAGCAGACCCCGGCCTGCGTCCGCCGAAGGTCGTGCTCCGCATTGGCGCGATCGACGAAGGTCGCGTCATGCGGCCCCGCACGATCGACGGCCGCAACATCCGATATAACTCGATCCGTGAGCGAAAGCGCGGCACGCGCACCAGTCAGGTCGACAATATCTCGAACGGGCAGCCCCGCTGCCCGGTGGTAAAATACCGGCTCACTCATGCCGCCAAGACCGTGTGTCGCGCGCGAAACGGATCAGAAGGAGGTTCCGCCGCTAAACCGGAACCATTGCGTCTTGTCGTACGACTCTTTCATGAACGGGAAAGCAAAATCGAACCGGATCGGTCCGAGGGGAGAATCCCACAGCAGGCCGACACCGGCTGCCGCACGGATCGGCGCCCCGTTGTTTGATGAGCCAAGAACCGCATCGATGCCGTTATACGATGTCGGCCCCTTGTAATCCCACAGCGATCCCGCATCGACAAAGCCGGCGATCTTCACGCCAACGTCCTTGGGCAGGAAGTAAAGCGGGGTCTGCACCTCGGCCGTCGCAGCCCAGAAGAGCGAGCCGCCCAACGGATCGCAGCTTGCGTTCCCGTCGCCAGGCTGTTCGCATTTCAAATCACGCGGGCCGAAACCGCCCGGCGCAAAGCCGCGGACAAAATCCGTGCTCTGGAAGTGATCCAGCATGCGCAGATCCTTGCCGCCCCAGGACGTAATGTGACCGCCGCGCAGCCGTACCAAGCCGACGACATCCGTCATGATCTCCGCATATTGGCGCGCATCGATCGTAGTGCGGATGAAATTGACGTCACCGCCAATGCCCGCGATGTCCTGCTTCAGCTCGATGAAGGTGCCCGAGGTCGGGAGCTTGTTATTGTCGAGCGTATTGTAGGAGAGAGTGTAACCCACTGACGAAATCAAAGCTGGGCCTTGGGCAAGCTCAAACTTCGCAGGAACCGACGCCTCGCCGTTGTCATAGCAAGTTGGCTCTGGGAATGTCGTAGTTCCGTTCGGTGGATTTGCGCAGTCCCGCATCGACTGCGGGATGTCGATTTTCTGCTGGTAAATCGAATAACGCGGCGCGAACGAAATCTCTTCGTTCAGAGGGAACACCAGCCGGAGATTCGTCCCGACGGTGCTCGTCGCATATGAAATATAGTCGGTGGCCTTGTTGTCCTTCCAGTACAGGTCAATTCCCGCGCCGACCCGATAACCAAGGAAGTAAGGCTCGGCAAAGCTGAGCTCGACGCCACGCGAATACTGCCCATACCGCAACGCGGCGCGCGCGTACTGACCGCGGCCGAGCAGGTTTGTTTCCGTGACGCTGAGTTCGCTGATGAAGCCTTCAGCCGTCGAATACCCGCCGGCGACCGAGAAGTTGCCGGTCGACTTTTCCTCGACATCGATGTTGATCACGATCCGATCGGGCGCAGACCCTGGCTCGTTCGTGATCTTGACCTTCTTGAAGTAGTTCAGGTTGTTGAGCCGCCGCTCCGCACGATCGATCAGCGCGCGGTTGTACGCATCGCCCTCGCCGATATTGAACTCGCGTCGGATCACGTAATCCCGGGTTCGGGTATTGCCGCGAATGTTGATGCGCTCGATGTAAACACGCGCGCCCTCGTCGACCGAGAACGACAGATTGATGACCTTGCTTTGATAATTACGTTCCGCGTGAGGCTGCACGTTCGCAAACGCGTAGCCACGCTTGGCCGCCTCGATCGTCAGGCCCTCGACGGTCTTTTCGACCATATCGGCGTTATAGACTTGCCCGGGCGAAAGCCGCAGTCGTGACCTGAGGGCCCTTTCGTCCAGCGTTCGGACGTTGGATTTGATGTCGACCGCACCGACCCTGTACTGCTCGCCTTCGTCAATCGTGAACGTGACGATGAAGCCTTTCTTGGACGGATCATAGACGCCCGTCGCAGAGAGAATCCGCACGTCGGCAAAACCATGCTTGAGATAAAACCGCCGCAGCAAATCGCGGTCGGACTCGAGCCGGTCAGCGTCATAAATGTCGGTGGTCTGCAGGAAGCTCAGAAAGTTGCTTGCAGAGGTTTTGATGACGTTCTTCAGCCGCGACCCGGAGAAATGCCGGTTGCCGACAAAGTCGATCGACTTGATGCCGGTCTTGGGGCCTTCCTTGATCTCGAAGACGAGATCAACGCGATTGTTCGGCAATTCGATGATTTTCGGATCGACCGAAACGTCGAAACGGCCGCTCCGATTGTAGACTTCAACAATCCGCTGGACGTCGGCCTGAACCGTCGCGCGCGACAGCGAGCCGCGCGCCTTGGACTGCACTTCCGCGGAAAGCTGATCGTCCTTGGCTTTCTTGTTGCCTTCGAAGGCAACGCGATTGATGACCGGCGCTTCAACCACGGTCACCACCAGCCGGCCGCCGGAATGACTGATGCGGACATCCTGGAAAATCCCAGTCGCAATCAGGGCTTTCAGGCCCTCATCGATCTCGACCGGGCTCAACTGACCATTGGCGCCGCCCTTGAAATACGAGCGCACCGTTTCGGCCTCGATCCGCCGATTGCCTTGGACAACAATGGATTGAACGGTTTCTGCGACCGCAACGTCTTGCGCCGCAATCTGCAAGGCGGCCGTCGCAACAGTAACCCCGCCGAGGGCTATGCTGAGACAGACCAGCCCTCGAATAATCCGCACACCCAGTCCCATAGCGTAACGCGCCCTCTCCCTGCGGCCGTCCCCCGCCGCGGAATCAACCACTGTCGGGCTACCTTTTGGCAGTTTTTACAGCGTTTTGATGGCGCTGCAAACCTTCTTCCCCAGACAAGTTCTCTTTTAGCGTCAAAAAGTTACCGTTAAGTCACGTTTATGACGTCGCGAGTCGCAGAATGTCGTTAAACGTCGCAAAAATCATCAGCATCAAGACAATTGCGAGTCCGATCCGGAAGCCGACCTCCTGCGCGCGCTCCGAGAGCGGGCGGCCGCGAACCGCCTCTACCAGATAGAACAAAAGGTGACCGCCATCGAGCAGCGGGATGGGGAAAAGGTTGAGAAGCCCAATGGAAACCGACAGGACGCCGGCAAGGTGAAGCAAGGGCACGAAGCCCGCTGTGGCAACCTGCCCTGAAACCTGGGCGATCCGAATGGGACCACCGAGTTGGTCTGCCGCCTCACGCCCGGCAAAGATGCCGCCGATATAAGACAGTGTGCGATCGATGACGAACCAGGTTTCCTGAGCGCCCATCACCACAGCGCGGAGCGGCCCCACCTGCTCGACCTTGATGTCGCCGGGCAACATCGACCGGCTGATGCCAAGCACGCCGATCCTGTGCTTGTTGCCGAAGCCGTCCTTGACGTCCTTGAGGTCCGGGACAGCTTTGATCGTTTGATGAACTCCGCCACGTTCGATCTCGATCGTCAGCGTGTCGCCAGCGCTCATGCTGACGATCTGCTGCATGTCGGCAAAGCTGTCGATCTTGTCCCCGTTGATCGACAGCACCAGGTCGCCTGACTGAAAGCCGGCGCGCTCTGCCGCGCTTTGCGGCTGGACCTTGTCCACTCGCGCGCTGGTGGATTGCTTCCCGAACAGCGCGAAAATCGCGGCGAAAATGACGATCGCCAGGATGAAGTTGGCGATCGGTCCCGCGGCGACAACCGCTGCACGCGAGCTCACTTTCTGACTGGCGAAGGCTTCGCGCTTTTCAGTTTCACTCAAGTTCTCGACCGCCTGACGGTCGGGAGCGGACGCAGCATTGTCGTCGCCAAGAAACTTCACATAGCCGCCGAGCGGAACCGCCGACACTTTCCAACGCGTGCCGTAGCGATCATTGAAGCCAAAAAGCTCGGGACCAAACCCGATGGAGAATGTGAGAACGCGGATGCCGCACCACCGCGCGATCAGGAAATGTCCGAGCTCATGGAAAAAAACGACCAAGGTCAGGACGAACAGGAACGGAATAAGGTAGCCCATCAAACCGCCACCGAAGGTAGACAGGCTCCCGATCACGTCAAAATGCATTCGAACGACTCCGTCCCTTCGTCAGTTCAATCAATGCGCCCTGCCGGCAATGCCAGGCAAGAGGTCATGCGCCAGCGTTCTGGCGACATGGTCAACAGCGATGGCTGCATCGATCGTCTCCGGCTTTCCCGTCAACCTGCGGTCGGCCGCCTCAAGCACGGCGGCTACCAGCCTTGCAATTCCGGCGAAACCAAGCCGGCCGGCAATAAATTCGCTGACGGCAATCTCATTGGCCGCATTAAGCACGGTGGTCGCACCGTCGCCCTGTTCCAGAGCCTGGCGAGCCAAATTCAGGGCTGGAAAACGCACCAAATCGGGCTGTTCGAATGTCAGGGAGGCGACTTTGGCAAGGTCGAGCCGAGGCGTCGGCGCATCCATCCGTTGAGGCCACGCCAGGCAGTGCGCGATCGGAATTCGCATGTCCGGCACGCCAAGCTGGGCGACCATTGAACCATCATTGAACTCAACCAGCCCATGAACGACCGATTGCGGGTGCACAAGCACATCGATCTGTGCGGGCGGCAACGCAAAGAGGTGATGAGCTTCGATCAGCTCGAGCCCCTTGTTCATCAGCGTTGCGGAGTCGATCGTTATCTTCGGACCCATCGACCAATTCGGATGCCGCAACGCCTGTTCGGGGGTCGCCTTCTCAATTTGCTCGCGCGACCAGCTCCGGAACGGGCCGCCTGAAGCTGTGATGATGACCCGTCGAACTTCGTTCCGCTCACCGCTGGCAAGCGCCTGGAAAAGCGCATTGTGTTCGCTGTCGACCGGCAACACGGTCGCGCCCTTCGCCGCAGCCCGCTGCATGAAAAGATCGCCGGCGCAAACGAGGCATTCCTTGTTGGCCAATGCGACGGTTGCGCCGCGCTCGATCGCGGCAAGGGTGGAACGAAGACCGGCCGCGCCACTGATCGCGGCCATTACCCAATCGGCGGGACGAGAAGCAGCTTCAATCAGCGCCTCGGTGCCCGCGGCCGCAACAATCCCGGATCCCGACAATTCCGATTTGAGATCGGCGTATGCCGACTGATCCGCAACGACGGCGAAGCGCGCACCGACATCGCGTGCGATGCGCGCAAGCGCCGGCGCGTTGCGGCCAGCGCTGACCGCTTCGACGCGGTAACGCTGGCGGTCATGACGCACCAGATCGAGCGTGCTCGCTCCGACCGATCCGGTCGCCCCAAGAATAGTGACACTACGCTCGGCCGCGGCGGGATTGGCGCTTGATCGGGCAACGCTCGGGATCATGACGTCACCATATCAACAATCCCTTCGCGGGTTCGGAAAATCCTCCGCGCACCACACCGATAACCGCCGCGCAAATCACCGCTGCCCAGAAGCCATCGAGACGATCCATCACGCCACCGTGGCCTGGAATGATCTGACTGGCATCTTTAACGTCGAAGCGCCGCTTGAGAGCGGATTCCGCCAGATCGCCGGCTTGCGACGAGATCGACAGGACCACTGCAAGCGCGACCAAAGGGACAATCCGCGTGCCGCCGATGTATTGC
This sequence comes from Pseudolabrys sp., assembly GCA_035546455.1. Lineage (GTDB taxonomy): Bacteria > Pseudomonadota > Alphaproteobacteria > Rhizobiales > Xanthobacteraceae > Pseudolabrys. Next base: position 35,594 of record DASZXA010000064.1, on the reverse strand, counting down.
GCTCCGGCCGCAACCACGATCATTGAACCAATCAGACCGGCTATTGCTCCCGACCAAGTCTTTTTCGGACTGACCAAAGGGGCAAGCTTTGGCCCGCCGATCGCTCGGCCCGCGAAATATCCGGCGATATCGGTCGTCCACACAATCGCGAACAGAATAAAGATGGCGGCCATCCCATAGCTTTGATCGTGTCGCAGAAGGACCGGCGCGATCAACAATAATCCTGCATAGACAAGACCGAGGAACGCCCATCCCGGCCGGGCTAAACCTCCGACCAAACGGTTCCATTCCCAAAGCACAACCGTTGCCGCAACGATCCAGAACAACAGAAACGGCCATGCGCCGTAATAAACCGCTGCAACCGCGATAGGCGCAAGAACGAGAGCGGAGAGAACGCGAGACAGCAGCATTCCGTGCTCACGACCCCGTCTGGGCGACCAGCCCGCCGAAACGCCGCTCGCGTCCGCGAAACTCGGTAATAACGGCTTCGAGCGCCGTGCGGTCGAAGTCGGGCCAATAGCCTGGCACAAACACCAATTCGCTGTAGGCGGCCTGCCACAACAAAAAATTCGACATGCGCTGCTCGCCGCTGGTGCGGATGATCAGGTCGGGGTCCGGCACGTCCGGCGCGTCCAGGAACGAGGCAAACCGATCGGCATCGATATCCGTGGCAGCAAGCTCACCGCGTGCGACAGCATCGCTGACGCGGCGCGCAGCACGCGCAATTTCCTGCCGCGCCCCATAGTTGAAGGCAACCACAAGGCAGAGGCCGGTATTTTTTCGGGTGAGATCTTCCGCCTCGATCAGCAAGGGGCCAATGTCGGGACTCAGCCCTTCGCGCTCACCGATGATCCGCACGCGCACATTATTCTGGTGCAACTCCGCGAGATCGTTGCGAACAAACCGGCGCAACAAACCCATCAACTCGTTCACCTCGGCAACGGGCCGAGACCAGTTTTCTGAACTGAACGAGAAGATCGTCAGATAACGAATGCCGAGTTCGCCGGCGGCTCGCACCGTACGACGCAGCGCCTCGACGCCGCGCCGATGACCCTCACTGCGCGGCAACCCGCGCGCAGCCGCCCAGCGTCCGTTGCCGTCCATGATGATTGCGACGTGACGCGGGCCGGCTGTGTCAGCCATCCGGAACGACCTCAAACTGTGAGAATCTCTTTCTCTTTACCGGCAAGAATATGGTCGACTTCGGCGATATTTTGATCGGTCAGCTTCTGGATATCGCCTTCGAAACGCTCGTGATCGTCCTTGCTGATCTTGTGGTCCTTCTCGAGCTTCTTGACCACGTCGATCCCATCGCGCCGCACGTGACGCACGGCGACCTTGGCGGCCTCCGCATATTTGTGTGCGAGCTTCACCAGCTCTTTGCGCCGTTCCTCGTTGAGCTCGGGAATCCGCAGACGCAGCACCTGGCCTTCCGTCGCCGGTGACAGACCCAGATTGGCGTTGACGATCGCCTTCTCCACCGCATGCACCAGCGACTTGTCCCAGACATTCACCGCGATCAATCGCGGCTCCGGAATGCTCACAGTCGCCACCTGATTGAGCGGCATCTGCGCGCCGTAAGCGTCGACGTGAACAGGATCGAGCATATGCGGCGAGGCGCGACCGGTGCGAAGACCAGATAATTCGGTCTTCAACGACGTAAGCGTCGCTTGCATCCGGCGTTTGAGTTCGTTGATGTCGTGCGTTGCATCTGCCATGGCAATTCTCGCGCTGATCCGGCATCGCGCATCTAGCCGACGACCGTCGCGCGTCCCTTTCCACTCAATACCGCTTCAATTGCGCCTTTTTCGCGCACGGAGAAAACAATGATAGGCATCCGATTTTCGCGGGCAAGTGCGAACGCAGTCGCATCCATGACCTGCAATTCCTTGTCGAGCGCCTCTTTGTGGCTGATTTTGTCATAGCGTTTGGCGTTCGGATTTTTCTTTGGGTCGGCGTCATAAACGCCGTCGACATTCGTCGCCTTCAGTACGGCTTCGGCGCCGATCTCGCCCGCACGCAGTACAGCCGTCGTGTCCGTTGTAAAGAACGGGTTGCCAGTACCGCCGCCGAACACAACGATGTGGCCCTCGTCGAAATGCCGAAGCGCGCGGCGGCGCTCATAGGTTTCGCAAACCTGCGGCATCGCCAGCGCCGACATGCTACGCGCCTGAATACCGGCCCGCGTGATTGCTTCCTCAAGCACCAGCGCGTTCATGACGGTCGCCATCATGCCCATCGAATCCGCCACCGGCCGCGAGAATTTCATCGCATCCATCTGCGACCCACGGAGCAGATTACCGCCGCCTACAACGACGCCGAGTTGCGTGCCGAGCTTGTGGCAAGCGACGAGGTCCGCGACGAGCCGGTCGACCGCCTCATCGTCGATGCCGAAGCCCCGCGTGCCAGCCAGCGCCTCACCTGAAAGCTTGACTACGACGCGGCGATAAGCGGGTTTTGCCATTCATTCCCCCTGTTCGCTGCGCCGGTCGTTTCAGCTTTGACCGGCGGCGGCTGCCACCTCGGCAGCAAAATCGGACTGCTGCTTCTCGATCCCCTCGCCCAGCGCGAACCGGACGTAACCGGTGATCTTGATCGGCCCGCCGACCTTGCCTTCCGATTCCTTCAGCGCCTGCGCGACACTCTTCTTGTCGTCGTGCACGTACGCCTGCTCGAGCAGGGTCGTTTCCTTGTAAAAGGTCTTGAGCCCCGACTCGACGATCTTGTCGATGACGTTAGCAGGCTTGCCCTGCTGGCGGAATTTGTCGGCCAGTACGTCCTTTTCCCGCTGCACCACCGCCGGATCGAGCCCCGCGGCGTCGAGCGCCTGCGGGTTGGCGGCCGCGATATGCATTGCGACGAGGCGACCCAGCGCCACCAATTCATCGGCTTTACCCGGCGACTCCAGGCCGACCAGTACACCGATCTTGCCAAGGCCATCGCTCACCGAGCTGTGCACATAACTGCCGATCGCGCCTTTGCTGACCGAAAGCTCGGCCGCGCGGCGCAACGTCATGTTCTCACCGATCTTGGCGATCGTGTCCTTGATCGCTTCGTCGATGGTGATCGAACCCGCCTTCGCCGCCTTGATCTTTTCCACGTCGGTGCCGGCCGATTGCGCGACATCGGCAATCATCTTCACCAAACCCTGGAACAGATCGTTGCGTGCAACGAAGTCGGTCTCGGAGTTGACCTCGACGACGATGCCTTTCGTACCCTTCACGCTGATGCCGATCAGCCCCTCGGCCGCAACGCGCCCGGCTTTCTTTGCGGCCTTCGACAGCCCCTTCTTGCGCAGCCAATCCTGAGCCGCGGCCATGTCGCCCTTGTTCTCCACGAGAGCTGCCTTGCAGTCCATCATGCCGGCGCCGCTCGTCTCGCGCAGCTCCTTGACCATCTGGGCGGAAATTTCAGCCATCACATTTTCCTTGTATTGCCGTGAGCGCGCAGGCGGCCCGCGACATCTTCATTCGGACATAAACGAAGCGCGCCCGGCTCACCGCCGGGCGCTGTAACTTATTCGGCGGTCAGTTCTTTCGCCTTCGCGATCCACGCCGCGACGCGGCCGGGCAGACCGACCTCTTCGCCGACGTTGTGCGCGGCCTTCTCGTTAAGCTCGGCGATCTGCGAATAATGGAAGATGCCGAGATCGTTGAGCTGCTTCTCGATCGCGCCGGAGACACCCGGGAGCTTCTTCAGGTCGTCGGCAACGCCGCGCGGCCCCGGAAGCTGTTCGAAGCCGAGATCGGCGGCCGCCGGCGCCGACGGCACCGCTTCAGCGATCGGCTTCTCGGCCGCACCGATGTCGACGCCCGCGTCGCCTTGAGCGCGGGAAATACCATCGAGCGCCGCCTTGGCGATGAGATCGCAATAGAGGGAGACGGCGCGAGCCGCGTCGTCGTTGCCCGGCACGACGAAATTGATGCCGGCCGGATCGCAATTGGTGTCGACAACCGCGGCGACCGGAATGCCGAGACGCTGGGCCTCTTTGATCGCGATGTCTTCCTTGTTGGTGTCGATCACAAACAGCATGTCAGGCACGCCGCCCATGTCCTTGATGCCACCGAGCGAGCGGTCGAGCTTGTCACGCTCGCGCTGCATCGTCAGGCGCTCTTTCTTGGTGTAGCCGCCGGCATCGCCCGAGGAGAGCATCTCGTCGAGTTTGCGCAGCCGCTGGATCGATCCGGAGATCGTCTTCCAGTTGGTCAGCGTGCCGCCGAGCCAGCGCGAGTTCACGTAATACTGCGCGCAGCGCTTTGCGGCGTCTGCGATCGAGTCCTGCGCCTGTCGCTTGGTGCCGACGAACAGGATGCGGCCGCCCTTGGCGACTGTGTCGCTCACGGCCTGCAGCGCGCGATGAAGCATCGGCACTGTCTGCGCGAGGTCGACGATATGAATGTTGTTGCGGGTGCCGAAGATGTAATCGCCCATCTTCGGGTTCCAGCGGTGGGCCTGATGGCCAAAGTGCACGCCAGCTTCCAAAAGCTGACGCATCGAAAAGTCAGGAAGCGCCATTCGTCTTCTCCGGTTGATCCGCCGCGACCGTGAGAGCCCCAGATGGAGCACCGGACGGCTTTCGACCCATTGTCGGGGCCGAGGCCATAGGCCGCGTGAGTGATGGCGCGGGATATAGCGGCGGGGTCGCGGGAAAGCAACCCACGCCGAAACGTCGCAAACGGCGTGTTTTAGGCGGCTTCGACCTGCACCACGCCAGGAACGGCCTTGATGGCCCCGGCCACCTGCGGCGTCACCTTGAAGCGGCCCGGCAGGCGAATTTCGGTTTCGCTGCCGTCCCCCAAGGTCAGAACCAGCGTCACCTCGCCATCGCCTTGGGCGTCGAGCCGCCTTTGCAGGCTAGCGAGCGCCCCAATGTCCCTGAGGTGGATACGTAAACTCGATGTCATCTTCACGGCAGCATCGTCGAGCGCCTGCGCGCTTTGAATGCGGGCGCGAATCTCGTCGCCCTGCACCTCGCCACTCAGGAACAGCAACACATTAGCGCCCGGCTCGAGCATGTCTCGATATTCCGCGAGGCCTTCCGAAAAGATGACGGCTTCGTAGTGACCGCTCGGGTCGGACAGACCGATAATTCCCATCTTGTTGCCGGTCTTGGTGCGCCGCTCCGCGCGAGACACGACGGTTGCCGCAACCCTTCCGGCGGTTGCCCCGCCCTTTACTGAATTGCAGAACTCGACCCAGTTCTGCACCTTCATACGCTTGAGCGCACCGGCATAGTCGTCGAGAGGGTGGCCGCTGAGGAAGAAGCCGATCGCTTCGTATTCCTTGCGCAACCGTTCCGCAGGCAGCCACGGATCGATATTCGGCAGCGTGATCGGCTCCCGTGCCGCCGCGCCGCCAAACAGCTCGCTCTGCCCAACCGATGCCGTTTCAAAAGCCCGCTGCGCGCGGCCGAGCATCTGATCGACGACGGCAAAGACGCGGGCACGCGTCTGATCGAATTCGTCGAACGCGCCGGCGGCGGCAAGACTTTCCAGCACGCGCTTGTTGATTGCGCGCGGATTGATGCGGCCCGCGACATCGGCGAGATCGGTGAACGGGCGTGAGCCGCGCGCCGTGATGATCTGCTCGACTGCTTGCCGTCCAACCCCTTTGAGGGCAGCCAGTGCATAGATGATGGTGTTGCCATCGACATCGAACTCGACACCCGATCGATTGATCGATGGCGGTGCCATCTTGATGCCGAGTCGCTCGGCCTCAGATCGGAATTCGGCGAGCTTGTCAGTGTTGCCCATGTCGAGTGTCATCGACGCGGCGATGAACTCGACCGGATAATTCGCCTTCATGTAAGCGGTTTGGTACGCGACCAGCGCGTACGCCGCGGCGTGGCTCTTGTTGAAGCCATATTCGGCAAATCGCTCGAGCACGTCGAAGATCAGATCGGCCTGGCTCTTCTCGATTCCGTTCTTGGTCGCACCACCGACGAAAACAGCGCGCTGGGCTTCCATCTCTTTCCTGATCTTCTTGCCCATCGCGCGACGCAGGAGATCCGCTTGGCCGAGCGTAAAACCGGCGAGGATCTGCGCGGCTTGCATCACCTGTTCCTGATAGACGATGACGCCGAATGTCTCTTTCAGGATCGGCTCGAGCTTGGGATGGATATAGTCCGGCTTTTCCATCTCGTGCTTACGCGCACAGTAAGTCGGGATGTTCGCCATCGGGCCGGGCCGGTACAACGCGACCAGCGCGATGATGTCTTCGAAACGGTCCGGCCGCATGTCGAGCAGCGCGCGGCGCATGCCCGCGCTTTCCAGTTGGAAGATACCGACCGCTTCAGCCTTCGCCAGCAATTGGTACGTTTTCGCGTCATCGAGCGGGATTTTGGCGAGATCGATTTCGACCCCACGCCGAGCCAGCAACTCGACGGCTTTTTGCAGAACGGTGAGCGTCTTCAATCCCAGGAAGTCGAATTTAACGAGACCCGCCTGCTCCACCCACTTCATGTTGAACTGGGTGACCGGCATGTCGGACTTCGGATCGCGGTAGAGCGGGATCAACTCCTGCAACGGCCGGTCGCCGATCACGATGCCGGCGGCGTGGGTCGAGGCGTGTCGATTGAGCCCCTCGAGCTTCTTGGCAATGTTGAATGCGCGCTTCACGACAGGGTCGCGGTCGGCCTCGGCCTGAAGGCGTGGCTCCTCGTCAATCGCCTTTGCCAACGTCACCGGCGCTGCGGGGTTCTGCGGCACCAGTTTGCAGAGCTTGTCGACATGGCCGTACGACATTTGCAGAACGCGCCCGACGTCGCGCAGCACACCGCGGGCTTGCAGCGTGCCGAAGGTGATAATCTGCGCCACCTGGTCGCGCCCATAACGCTCCTGCACGTAGCGGATCACTTCGTCACGGCGGTCCTGGCAAAAGTCGACATCGAAGTCCGGCATCGACACGCGTTCCGGGTTGAGGAAGCGCTCGAACAGCAACCCGAACCGAATTGGATCGAGATCGGTGATGGTCAGCGAATAAGCGACCAGCGAACCGGCGCCGGAACCGCGGCCCGGCCCGACGGGAATCCCCTGCGCCTTTGCCCACTGAATGAAGTCGGCGACGATGAGGAAGTAGCCGGGGTACTTCATTCCCTCGATGACGCCGAGCTCGAATTCGAGCCGTTGGCGGTAATCTTCCTCCGTCGTGCCCGGCGCCTTGCCGTGTGCAGCCAGACGCTGCTGCAAACCGACCTCGGCGCGCTTGCGCAACTCGGCGGCTTCGTCATCGCCGGCGGTAAAGCGCGGCAGGATCGGCTGATGCGTCCGCGGCCTGAACGCGCAGCGTTGCGCAATCTCGACAGTCGACGCGATCGCTTCCGGAAGATCGGCGAACAACGCCTTCATTTCGGCGCGGGTCTTGAAGCGATGTTCGGGCGTGAACTGCCGGCGATCGGCCTCGGCGATGAGGCGGCCGTCGGCGATGCAAATCAGGGCATCGTGAGACTCGTAGTCCTGCGCAGTGGCGAAAAGCGGCTCATTGGTCGCGACCAATGGGATATTTCGAGCATAAGCAAGATCGATCAGCGCGGGCTCGGTAAGATTTTCCGATGCCCGACCATGCCGCTGCAGTTCGATATAGAGGCGATCGCCGAACAACTTGATCAGTGTGTCGATGCGAGAACTCGCAAGATGAGGCTGTCCGCCGGTGATCGCCTGATCGAGCGGACCGGCGGGGCCACCGGTCAACACGATCAAACCGTCAGTAAGACCTTCCAGCCAGTCTAGTTTGATATGGGGCGTTTCATTCGACGGCGTCTCAAGGAACGCCCTTGAATTAAGCTGCATCAGGCTTCGGTAGCCCTGCTCCCTTGCCGCAAGCAGCACAATTCGCGGGCGCGCCGGCGCGACACCGGGCCGAAGACTGCCATCGCTATCGCCAAAATCGACCGCCAAGCTACAGCCGACGATCGGCTGGATGCCGTAACCGGCCAGCTTTTCGGAAAACTCGAGCCCACCGAACATGTTGTCAGTGTCGGTGAGCGCCAGCGCGGGTTGCTTGTCGGCTTTGGCGAGTTCGGCCAGCCGCGCAATGGTCAGCGCGCCCTCAAGCAGCGAATAGGAGGAGTGCACGTGCAAGTGCACGAAGTCGAGTTCGGCCATATCCGCCCGCGGCTGGAGTGATTCTGTCTCTCCGATGGTGAGGCGGGATGCCACGGCTGTCCATGAGCGCGAGCAAAACGCACTCATTATCCACTGCCCAGCTTGAAATCAGGCCGCGCGGGCCGCCCCCGTTACGCGAGACAGTTACGCAGGACCTTTCGGGGGCGATACGCGACGCAACGAACGCAACATCACTCGGATTACAGATTTCCGATTACCTGCGACCAGATCGCAATCATTCCGACAAACAAGGCGACGGACGTCAGGGCAGCAGCTTCCTGAACAACGGCACGGAACATGGTGACCTCCATAAGAACGTAGAGGGAACATAGTTCAGGTTTTGTTCTAGAGTCAACCCCATATAAGCAGGTCGAGCGATATCTCGCTAAGTCAGCTATTTAGCTGAATGATCTAATCTAATTCGTGAACTACGCCGTCACGAATTGTCACCCGGCGGTCCATCCGAGCGGCCAAATCCATATTATGGGTTGCGACAATGGTCGCCAGACGCGAGGCCCGCACGAGGTCCGTCAGGGTACCGAAAACACGCTCCGCAGTATGCGGATCGAGGTTTCCGGTCGGCTCGTCGGCCAAAAGAAGGCGGGGCGCATTCGCCACCGCGCGCGCAATCGCCACCCTTTGCTGCTCACCGCCGGACAGTTCGGACGGCCGGTGCTGAAGCCGGTTGCCAAGGCCGAGATAGGCCAAAAGCTCCCCACCCCGAGCCACCGCTTCGCGCCGGGACAACCCCTGGATCATCTGCGGCAGCACGACGTTTTCGAGTGCGGTGAACTCCGGCAGCAGCCGGTGGGACTGATAGACGAAGCCGATATCGCTACGCCGGATCCGGGTCCGGTCTGCGTCGACCAGCGTCGAGGTCGGCTGCCCGTCGATATAGACCTCGCCTTGATCGGGATGCTCGAGAAGCCCCGCAAGATGCAGAAGGGTCGACTTGCCCGCCCCTGACGGCGCTACCAGCGCGACCGATTGCCCGGCCCAGATGGCCAGCTCTGCACCTTTGAGGATGTGCAGCGTCTCATCGCCCTGGCGGTAGTTGCGCTCAACCTGATGCAGAAAAAGGACCGGAACTTCGTCATCCGCCGTTTCGGCGACTTCAATATCCGGATCGGTGAAGGCGGTCTCACTCATAGCGAAGCGCCTCGACCGGATCGAGCCGTGCCGCACGCCACGATGGATACAGCGTGGCGAGAAGCGACAACGATAACGCCATCACGACAACTGCGGTCGTCTCACCGGTATCCATGTCGGCCGGCAGCTTGGAGAGGAAATAGAGCTCCGGCGAAAACAGCTCGGTGTTGGTGAGCCAGGACAAAAACTGCCGGATCGATTCGATATTGAGACAGACGACGATGCCAAGCAGAAGACCGACGAACGTGCCGACTACGCCAATCGCGGCGCCGGTAATGAGAAATACGCGCATCACCGAGCCTTGGGTCGCCCCCATCGTTCGCAGGATTGCGATGTCGGATCCTTTGTCCTTCACCAACATGATAAGGCCCGAGACGATGTTGAGCGCGGCCACCAGAACGATCAGCGTGAGGATCAGGAACATCACGTTGCGCTCGACCTGAAGCGCATTGAAGAACGTAGCGTTCCGCTGTCGCCAATCGATCATGAAGATCGGCCGTTCGGCGGCGTCGGTGACCAGCTTTCGATAGCGGTCCACGCGATCGGGATTATCCGTATAGACCTCGATCGCGGTCACATCGCCGGCGCGATTGAAATACGCCTGCGCTTCCTTGAGCGGCATGAACACGACGGACGAGTCGTATTCCGACATGCCGATCTCGAACACTGCAGCAATTTTGTAGACCTTGATGCGTGGTGTCGTCCCCATTGGCGTCACCGCGCCGCGCGGCGCCACCAGGGTTATGTTGTCGCCCGATCGCAGCGAAAGCTGATCGGCAAGCCGGCGGCCGATCGCGACGCCCTGCCCGTCGTCGAAACCGTCGAGCGTGCCTTGCTTGATATTCTTCGCGACCGACGGAAGCTTCTCAAGGTCTTGCAGCCGGATGCCACGCACCAGCACACCACCGGCATTGAATGGCGAAGAGGCCAACGCCTGCCCTTCGACGATCGGCGCCGCCATGCGGATACCCGGCACCTTGTTGATGCGTGCCGCAACCGCTTCCCAATCGGACAACGGCTTCTCAATCGGCTGGATCAGCAAATGACCGTTCAGGCCGAGGATCTTGTCGAGCAACTCCTTGCGGAAGCCGTTCATCACCGCCATCACGATGATCAGCGTCGCAACGCCGAGCATGATGCCGAGAAACGAAAAGCCGGCGATGACCGAGATGAAGCCTTCCTTGCGGCGGGCGCGCAGGTAGCGCAGCGACAACATCCATTCGAATGGAGAAAATGGCCGCGTGGCGCTGGCTTGGCTCATCGAATCCTGTCCTACGGGGACCGTAATCACACGATTCTGGCGGATTCGTGCCAGATTCCGAGACTTACGGCGCTATTCCGCACAGCTTCATTGACTGACGCGGTCGATCGCTGCAGCGACCGACATCAACTCTTTCGCACCGTCCGACCGCCGCTTCACCTCGACCTTGCCCTCGGCGAGGCTACGCGGGCCGACCAGAATCTGCCACGGGATGCCGATCAAGTCGGCGGTGGCGAACTTGGCGCCCGGCCGCTCGTCGAGGTCGTGATAGAGCGGCTCGATGCCCTTCTCGGCCAGCGCCTTGTAAATCTGCTCGCAAGCGCCGTCAGTCTCCGCCGCGCCCTGCTTCAGGTTCAGGATCATCGCTCGATACGGCGCGACCGCCTCCGGCCAGATGATGCCGGCATCGTCATGCGACGCCTCGATGATCGCCGCGACCAGACGCGAGGGGCCGATGCCATAGGAGCCGCCGTGCACCGGCACCTCCTTGCCGCCCGGCGTCGCCACTACGGCCTTCATCGGGTCCGAATATTTGGTGCCGAAGTAGAAGATATGGCCGACCTCGATGCCGCGCGCCGAGACCTGCTTATCAACCGGAACCTGCGCGAAGGCCGCGGCATCGTGCATCTCCGACGTCGCAGCGTAGTGCGACGTCCACTTGTCGACGATCCCTTGAAGCCCAGCGACGTCATCGAAATCTACATCGGCGCCCGGCACCGCAAAGTCGAGATAGTCCTTGTGACAGAACACTTCGCTCTCGCCGGTCGAAGCGAGAATGATGAACTCGTGACTTAAATCGCCGCCGATCGGCCCGGTGTCGGCCCGCATCGGAATCGACTTCAGCCCCATCCGCGCGAAGGTGCGCAGATAAGCGACGAACATCTTGTTATAGGAGTGCCGCGCGCTTTCCTTGTCGACGTCAAACGAATAGGCATCCTTCATCAGGAATTCGCGTCCGCGCATCAGCCCAAAGCGCGGCCGCACTTCGTCCCTAAACTTCCACTGGATGTGATAAAGATTGAGCGGCAGGTCCTTGTACGACTTCACGAAGGCGCGGACGATTTCCGTCACCATTTCTTCGTTGGTCGGACCGTAAAGCATGTCGCGCTCGTGACGATCCTTGATGCGCAGCATCTCCTTGCCGTAGGCGTCGTAGCGTCCGCTCTCGCGCCACAGGTCGGCCGATTGCAGCGTCGGCATCAGAAGCTCGATCGCGCCGGAGCGGTCCTGCTCCTCGCGCACGATCTGCTCGACCTTCTTGAGCACGCGCAGACCGAGCGGCAGGAAGGCGTAGATGCCGGCGGCCTCCTGGCGCATCATGCCGGAGCGCAGCATCAGCCGATGCGAGACGATCTCCGCCTCTTTCGGGTTTTCACGCAGGATCGGCAGAAAATAACGGGACAGGCGCATAAGTTGCTGGAATCGCTGGGAACGGGTTATTGCAGTGAAAGCGGATCGATGCCCAAAAGACAAGGCCGTCCTGCGTTGAAATGCGCGGAATATGTGGCTGTTTCAGACGTTTACGGTGGGTGACAGGTGATCTGACGATGCCAGTGCGGGCAAGACGGCTGACGGCCTGGGTGGCGATCCTCGCGATCGCGCTGCAAGCCATTCTGGTCGGCTTCGCCTCCTGGTCGCCCGCCGCTGCCGCAACCATCGATCCGGCCACGGTCATCTGCCATAGCGTGCCGCCAGGCGCGGATGGCGGCCAACAGGCTCCGTCACCGACCACGCATGACGATTGCTGCAGCCAATGCATTCTGTGCGGGAGCTTGGTGGCGGCCGATCTTCCCGCCGTCAGTTCGGCGTACATCCCGCCGCGTATAATCACCGTCAGGCTCGTTCCATTCTCGGCGGTCAAGCCGTTCGTGTACGGCGCATCCGGACCCAACCTCCCCCGCGGTCCCCCGTCTTTCGTCTAACGACTGCCTTTTCACATCGCTGCAAACCTTTTCCGCCCGCGCGCATCTAATTCGCGACGCTGGCAACACAGGATTCCATGCTCCATGAATAAACGATCTCTCGCGGCCATTGTCGCTGCGCTCTGCATCGCATCGCCTGCGCTGGCTCACGTCACCCTCGAGCAGCAAGAAGCGGCGATCGGCGGCCCAACCAAGCTGACCTTTCGCGTCCCCCATGGCTGCGACGATCAGCCGACGGTAAAACTGCGCGTCTTGATTCCCGAAGGCTTCATTGCCGCCAAGCCGATGCCGAAGGCGGGATGGACGCTCGACATGAGACACGGCAATTACGCCAAGACACACGATTACTTCCACGGCGTGAAGCTGTCGGAGGGCGTCAAGGAAATTTCCTGGAAAGGGAATTTACCGAACGACTATTACGACGAGTTCGTCGTATCTGGCTTCGTCAGCAACGACTTCACGCCCGGCACCATACTGTACTTCCCGGTCGTGCAAGAATGCCCGAATGGCTCGCATTCATGGATTGAAATTCCGAAAGCCGGCCAATCCGGTCACGACCTGAAAGAGCCGGCGCCGGGGCTGCGGCTCAAAGCTAAACAATGAGGATGCCATGATATTGACGAGGCGAACTGCGGTTGCAGTTCTGCTGACTTTTGCGGTTGCCGCACCGGCCTTCGGCCACGCTCATTTGAGCAAGTCCGTTCCAGCCGCCGGCGCAACTGTCAGCGCACCGGCCGAGATCATGCTCGCTTTCACCGAACCGCTCGAGCCGGCGTTCAGCACGATCGAGTTGCGTGACGACGCCGGCAAGCCGGTCAAGATCGACAAGGTTCGGGTAAAAGACAACGTCATGCGCCTGCCGCTCAAGTCGCTGGCGGCAGGAACGTACACCGTCAAATGGCGCGTGCTCTCGGTCGATACCCACAAGACCGAAGGCAACTTCACCTTCACGGTAAAGCCGTGACGTTCCCGATGCCGGAGGTGGCGTGATCGATCCGCTCGCAATCGCGCGGGCCATTCATCTGGCGGCGACCACGGTCGCCGCCGGCATGATCTTTTTCGAGCTTGTGATCGCTCGTCCGGCGTTTGGCAGCCGCACAGCGAAGGCTGGGGGACTCTACTTCACGACGCTGCATCGTTGGATCTGGGTTGCGCTGGCCCTCACCGCCGTATCCGGATTTGCCTGGGCGCTATTGGTCGCGGCGGAAATATCCAACGGCTCTACCGCACAGGTTCTCGCTGACGGCACTTTGGCCAAACTGCTGACAGAGACGCGTTTCGGTCAGGTCTGGCTGTGGCGAGGCGCTTGCCTTTTCGCGACGGCGCTTTTGCTGCTGTCCAAAGATCGACGCGCCGGCTGGATCAGACTCATCTCGGCGTCGGCATTTCTCGGCGCGATTGCCTGTGTCGGACATTCGGGAGCGCAACTCGGCGCGATCGGCTGGCTGCAACTCGGCGCCGACGTGGCTCACTTGCTCGCCGCCGGTCTGTGGCTTGGTAGCCTCCCCGGGCTCGCGCTTCTGTTGGCGAGCCGCGAGTTTGCGAAATCATCCACCGCGACCCGCCGCTTCTCCAGCTTTGGCATCCTCGCCGTGGTGACGTTGCTGCTGACGGGCCTGTTCAACACCTACCTCCTGACCGACGGCATCACTTCGTTGCCGGATTCGGCTTACGGACGGCTGCTGCTGCTCAAGGTCGCGGTGTTTGCCGGCATGGTTGCGTTGGCGACCATCAATCGCTGTTACTGGACACCCAAACTTCCCGGACGGCCCGCGGTGCTCGCGATCCGCCGCCACAGCACGATCGAGGCGGCGATAGGACTCGCGGTTCTGGTCATCGTCGGCGTCCTTGGAACATTACCGCCGCCCGCTCACGCCCATCTGCATGCCAGCACCGGCGACGAAGGGACCTTCGTTCATATCCACGACAGCCGGGGCATGGCCGAGGTCCGGCTCGTACCCGGCGTGCCCGGCCAAAACGATGCCGAAATCCGATTGATGCAAGAGGATTTCAGCCCGCTGACCGCAAAATCAGTCGAATTACGCTTGTCGCTGCCAGGCCAACCCGCGATCGCAGCGCAAGCAACGGCGGTTGGTGACGGCTTATGGCGGGTGCCCGGCCTGGCCCTGCCGGCCGCCGGAGTATGGACCGTGGTGGTTGTGATCGGTCGCCAGGATATCGCGCCGTTGGCGCTGGACGGACCAATCGTCGTCGACCCCGGTTCCGCGCAAAAATCGGAATGACAGCCCGTCGCCGGTTAGGCTAGGGTTCTGAGCCGATGATGGAGCCTGGCAGGAGAACCGGGTCCCAACTTGCGGTCCAAGTCCTGGGAGGGAGTCCTCGGCGCGTCAATCGCAGCCGCCTCGCAAAACAAAAACAATGCGAGGATGAAGGACGGGAATACGAGAGCAGGGCCCCGCCCTGCTCTTTTTTTAGTAGCGCCCGCCCGGCAGCAGCCAGTTCATGAAGGCATCGAGATTGATGACGCCGGACTGATAGATCACGGCGAGGATGATGAACACGACGGTAGCGACCACAGTCGTCCACACCAGCTTCATGCCGATGCGCGCGGCGATTGGCGCGCCCGGATCGGTGCCTTCCGCAAACTCGGCGCCTTCGTGCTGGCTGCGAATTCCGAACGGCAGCACCGCAAACAGCACGATCCACCAGATCAGAAAATAAATCGCAATGACGGTGGTGATTTGCATCGTTCAGGCTTGCTCGAGCTCGACCAAGGTGCCGCAGAAATCCTTCGGATGAAGAAACAGCACGGGCTTGCCGTGTGCGCCGATCTTGGGTTCGCCACCGCCGAGCACGCGTGCGCCCTGTGACAGCAAGCGGTCGCGTGCCGCCTTGATGTCATCGACCTCATAGCAGATGTGATGGATGCCGCCATCGGTGTTGCGTTCGAGGAATTTAGCAATGGGCGAATCCGCTCCGAGCGGCTCGAGCAGCTCGATCTTGGTGTTCGGCAGCGTGATGAAGACGGTGCTGACGCCATGCTCCGGCTGCGGCACCTTGGCCGACACCTCGGCGCCGAGCGTCTTGCGGTAAACCTCAGACGCTTTGGCGATATCGCGCACGGCGATGGCAACGTGATTGAGCCGGCCGATCATCTGGCACTCCTTCTGTGCACTTATACCGCGAGGACGTGAACGTGACACATCGGTTTCTTGCCCCAGTTCTGTGCAATGGCGCCACGCACGGCGCCGCGCACCGCATCGGCAACGCTGTCAGGGTCGCGACGGCGGGCGCGCGGCAGGTTTTCAAAGGTTTCCATCGCGGCGTCGAAGGCAAGGTTCAACATCAGCTCGCCGTTGCGGCCGCGCTCCGGAATACCGATCAGATCGATCTCCGGGTCGGTGGCGAGTTCACCGTTCTCGGTCACCGCCATCGCCACTGAAACGGCACCGGCAAAACTAAGCCGTCGGCGATCCGCGATCGTGCGCGCATCGGCCTCAATCAAAACTGCACCGTCCTTGTAGATACGGCCGGCCGGCACTTCATCGATGATGCCCGGCTGCGGCGCGAGCTCGACAAGGTCACCATTGCGGCATTCGATCACGGTCGGCACGCCGAGCCGGCGGGCAAGACGGGCGTGCTCGTGCAAATGCAATGACTCGCCATGTGCCGGGATCAGGATTTTCGGCTTCACCCAGCCGATCAGTTCTTCCAGCTCCGCCTGGCGGGGGTGACCCGATACATGGACGAGATGGGTACGGTCCGTGATGACCTCGATGCCCTGGTCGATCAGGCCATTGAGGACGCGGCCAATCGCCTTCTCGTTCCCGGGAATGGCGCGCGCCGAAAAGATGACGCGGTCGCCCTTCGACAGTGTGACATTCGGATGCTGGTCTTCGGCGATGCGCGCCAGTGCGGCGCGCGCCTCCCCCTGGCTGCCGGTGCAGAGCGCGACGACCTTGTCTGGCGGCAGATGACCGTAGAACTCGGCGCTGCGGAAATCCTGCACGTCGTCGAAATAACCTGTCTCGCGTGCAACCTGAGTGACGCGCTCCATCGCGCGGCCGACCACCACGACCTCACGATCGGCCACACGCGCAGCATCGGCAACCGCCTTCAGGCGCGCGACGTTAGAAGCGAAGGTGGTGACTGCGACACGGCCGCGGGACGTGCGGATCAGTTCGGTGAGCGTCTTGGCGACGTCGGCTTCCGACGGTGAGCGGCCGTCGCGCACGGCATTGGTGGAGTCGCCGACCAGCGCGAGACAGCCCTCCTGCCCCAGGGCGCGCAGCTTCGCCTCATCGGTGAGCGCGCCGAGCACGGGTGTTTTATCGATTTTCCAGTCCCCGGTATGCAACACGTTGCCTAGCGGGGTGCGGATGATGAGCGCATTCGCTTCGGGGATCGAGTGCTGCATCGAGACCAGCTCGACGTCGAACGGGCCGATCTGGACGCGGCCGCCGAGCGGAACGATCGTGACCGGAATTTCCGGGGCGCCAGGCTCGGAAGCGCGCTTGGCTTCAAGCAGCGCCGCGGTGAACGGTGTCGCATAGACCGGCGCCTTGAGTTGCGGCCACAAGTCGATCAACGCGCCGAAATGATCTTCATGTGCGTGGGTCAGGAAGATGCCGGCGAGATTCTTGCGTTCCTCGACGAGATAGCGGATGTCCGGGAAAATCAGGTCGATGCCGGGCAGATGCTCCTCGGATGCAAACGAGACGCCGACATCGACCGCCAGCCAGCTATGGCGGCGGTCGTCGCCGAGACCATAGATCGACAGGTTCATGCCGATCTCGCCGATGCCGCCGAGCGGCGCGAACACGAGCTGTTGGCCGTTCGCCATTAGCGCACTCCCAACGGAAAGATGTCGCCGGCGGCGACGGCTTCGGTCGCTTTGTCCGGCGTGGCGACCAGCAGGCGGCCAGCGGCGTCGATACCTTCGAAAGTGCCGGTGAGTTCCCGCTCCGGCAGCCGGACCAGAATGGGTTCGCCGAGGCTGGCGGCGCGGTCGAGCCAGTCGCTGCGGATAGCGGCGAAGCCCGTGCCGGCTTTCCATTGCGCAAGACGGGCGTTCATCGCGGCCGCGAGCTGGGCCAACACATCTTGCGCCGAAACGATGACGCCGTTCGCCTGCAGATTGGTGGCACCATAACTGGTGTCAGCCGGATGACTGACGCAGTTCACGCCAATGCCGATGGCCACGGAAAATCGGGGCAGGCCTTCCGCCTCGATCAGCATCCCGGACAGCTTGCGCCCGTTGAGCAGCGCATCGTTCGGCCATTTGAGCTTGAGTTTCGCCGCGAGGTTGGGCGCGCGGGCGAGGACCGCGTCATGCACGGCGAGCCCGGCGACAAACGACAATTGCGGCGCCAGTGCCGGCGATGACGGTTCGGTCAGCAACAATGATGCGTAGAGATTGCCCGCAGGCGACATCCACGACTTGCCGCGGCGGCCCCGGCCATCGGTCTGCATATCGGAGCTGATCCACAACGGGCCGCGCTCGCCGGCACGTGCACGCGCCAGCGCCTCGGCATTCGTCGAGCCGAGCGTCTCAAATCGTTGGTGCCGGACCCCCGCCAGGTCCGTCGCGTCGCGGGTCATTCAGTTCGCGTGGGCACGCGCGTCAGAACAGCGATTTCGCGGCCGCAGTGGCGGCGCCGATCAGCGGCGCCGGATAGGCAAAGAACAAGAGGTTGATCAGGCCGCCAATGCCGAGCACCAGGCGGACCGAATAGGGCATCGGCGCGAAGCTGCGCGCGGGCGCATCGAAATACATCACCTTGACGATGGCGAGATAGTAGTAGGCGCCGACCACGCTGGAGAGCACGCCGAGCACCGCGAGCACGTAGAGCCCGGCCTTGATGGCGGCGAGGAACACGTAGAACTTGGCGAAAAAGCCGGCGAGCGGCGGAATGCCGGCCAGCGAGAACAGCAGCGCGCCGAGGAAAAACGCCTGGGTCGGATGGGTCCGCGCGAGGCCTGCCAGATCGGAAATCTGCTCGACCAGCTTGCCGTCGCGCCGCATCGACACGATCACGGCAAAGGCGCCGAGCGTCATCGCGACGTAGATCACCATGTAGATCAGCACGCCCTGCACGCCTTCGGCGGTGCCGGCGGCGAGGCCAACCAGCGCGAAACCCATGTGACCGATCGAGGAATAGGCCATCAGCCGCTTGAAGTTCTTCTGGCCGATCGCGGCGAATGAGCCGAGCGCCATCGAGGCGATGGCGACGAACACCACGATCTGCTGCCACTGCACGGTGATCGCCGGGAACGCGACGATGGTGGCGCGCACGAACATCGCAATCGCCGCCGCCTTGGTCGCCGAGGCGAAGAACGCCGTCACCGGCGTCGGCGCGCCTTCGTAAACGTCCGGCGTCCACATATGGAACGGCACCGCGGAAATCTTGAAGCAGAAGCCGACGAACAGGAACACCAGCCCGAAGATCAGGCCGACGCCGCCCTCACCCGCCGCCTTGGCGATCGCCTGGAAATTGACGTTGCCGGTGAAGCCGTAAACCAGCGACGCGCCGTAGAGCAGCATGCCGGACGACAGCGCGCCGAGTACGAAATACTTCAGGCCCGCTTCGGTCGAGCGGACATTGTCGCGGTCGGAGGCTGCAATCACGTAGAGCGCGAGGCTCATCAGCTCGAGGCCGAGATAAAGCGCGATCAGGTCATTGGCCGAGATCAGCACGCACATGCCGAGCGTCGAGAGCACGACCAGCGGGCCGTATTCGAACTTCTGCTGCTTCTCCTGCTCGAGATAATCGAGCGACAGCAACATCGCCCCGGCCGCGCCGAGCAGCGCGAGCACCTTCAGGAAACGGGCAAAGTCGTCGACCACAAAACTGCCGCCGAACATTTCCACGCGCGCGGACGGCGCCATATAAACCAGCACGGCAACGCCGATCAGCAGCACGGTCGACAGCGCGTTGACGCCGGCGCCGCCACCCCGCCCGATCACGCCGATCATCAGCAACGCCATCGCGCCGACCGCCAGCACGATCTCCGGCAGGATCGGCATCAGCGCATGGATGTGAGTGACGTCGTTCATGTTGCGCCTAATGCACCGCCAGCGCCGCGGTTTTCGCGGCGGCAATGGCGTCGTTGTAATTGTCGATGAGCTGCGCGACCGACGCCGCCGACATATCGAGCACCGGCTTCGGCGCGATGCCGAACAGGATGGTCAGCACAACCAGCGGCGCGAAGATCACCATCTCGCGCAAGCCCATATCCTTGATCCCGGCGAGCGACGGTTTCTCCAGTCTGCCAAACACCAGCTTGCGGTAGAGCCACAGCGCATAGCAGGCCGACAGGATGACGCCGAGCGTCGCCAGGAACGCCACGCCGGTGTTGACCTTGAACGTGCCGATCAGCGTCAGGAATTCGCCGACGAAGCCGGAGGTGCCCGGCAGGCCGACATTCGCCATCGTGAACAGCATGAAGACGGCCGCATAGAACGGCATGCGGTTGACCAGCCCGCCATAGGCCGCGATCTCGCGGGTGTGCATGCGGTCGTAAACCACGCCGACGCAAAGGAAGAGCGCGCCCGACACCAGCCCGTGTGAGATCATCTGGAAAATGCCGCCGGCGATGCCCTGCGTGGTCGCGGCGAAGATGCCCATGGTGACGAAACCCATGTGCGCGACCGACGAGTAGGCGATCAGCTTCTTCATGTCCTCCTGCATCAGCGCGACCAGTGAGGTGTAGACGATCGCGACGACCGACAGTGCGAATACGAACGGCGCGAAGTCATGCGAGGCCGTTGGGAACATCGGCAGCGAGAACCGCAAGAAGCCGTAGCCGCCCATCTTCAGGAGGATAGCGGCGAGGATCACCGAGCCCGCAGTCGGCGCCTCGACGTGCGCGTCCGGCAGCCAGGTGTGGACCGGCCACATCGGCATCTTCACTGCGAACGAGGCGAAGAATGCAACCCACGCCCATTTCTGCAGGCCGACCGGGAAGCCGTGGTGCAGCAGCGCCGTAATGTCGGTCGTGCCGGCGCTCCAGTACATCGCCATGATGGCGAGCAGCATCAGCACCGAGCCGAGCAGCGTGTAGAGAAAGAACTTGAAGCTGGCGTAGACGCGGCGCGGGCCACCCCAGATGCCGATGATGAGGAACATCGGGATCAGGCCGCCTTCGAAGAACAGGTAGAACAGCACAAGGTCGAGCGCCGAGAAGGTGCCGACCATCAGCGTTTCCAGAACCAGAAACGCGATCATGTATTCCTTCACGCGCTTCTGGATCGCGGTCCAGCTCGCGATGATGCAGATCGGCATCAGCGCGGTAGTCAGGATGACGAACGGCAGCGAGATGCCGTCGACGCCCATGTGATAGCTGGCAAAGCCGAGCCAATCCTGCTTCTCGACGAACTGGAATTCGGCGATGCGAGGATCGAAACGCCACACCATCACCAGCGAGATGGCGAAGGTGACGAGCGTCGCCCACAGCGCAACCCAGCGCGCTGTGCCGCGCGCCATCGGTCCGTTACCGCGCGTCATCACCATGATGAGCAGCGCGCCGGCAAGCGGCAGGAAAGTGGTGACGGAGAGGATCGGCCAATTCATTATTTAATGGCTCCCCGCCGCGAACATGAACCAGGTGACGAACGCCGCCGCGCCGATCAGCATCGCGAAGGCATAGTGATAGAGATATCCGGTCTGCAGCCGCATGACGTTGCGCGTCACGTCGATCACGCGCGCCGAGACACCATCCGGCCCGAAACCGTCGATCAGCCAGCCGTCGCCGCCCTTCCAGAGCAGATAGCCGAGCCGCTTCACCGGACGCACGATCAGCGCGTCGTAGATCTCGTCGAAGTACCACTTGTTGAGCAGGAAGCGGTAGGCGACGTCGTGCTGCTTCGCCAACTCGACCGGAATATCCGGGCGGCGGATGTAGAACTGCCAGGCGATGATGAAGCCGATCACCATCATGATGGTCGGCAGCACGCCGATATAGAGCGGTACGTGGTGCATCTCTTCGAGGACCTTGTTGTCCTTGCCGAAGGTCAGCGCCTCACGGAAGAAGCCCTCGACGCCGTGGCCGGCAAAGATATCCTTGAAGGGGAACCCGGCGAGGATCGAGCCGAGCGCCAGTACCGCCAGCGGGATCAGCATCACGTACGGGCTTTCATGCGCGGCGCGGAAATGGTGCGGATCGTGCGGCGCGCCATGGAAGGTCTTGAAGATCAGGCGCCACGAATAGAATGACGTCAGCAGCGCCGCGACTGTGGTCGACAGGAAGCCGTAGAGCGCCATCGGGTTGTGCGAGACGAACGCCGCTTCGATGATCGCATCCTTCGAGAAATAACCGGCGGTCAACGGGAAGCCGGTCAGCGCCAGCGTGCCGATCACCATCATCACGTAAGTGAAGGGGATGCGATCCTTCAGGCCGCCCATGTTCCGGATGTCTTGCTCGTGGTGCATCGCGTGGATCACGGAACCCGAGCCGAGGAACAGCAGCGCCTTGAAGAAGGCGTGCGTGAACAGGTGGAACATGCCGATCGAGTACGCCCCTGCCCCCATCGCGACGAACATGTAGCCGAGCTGAGAGCAGGTCGAATACGCGACGATGCGCTTGATGTCGTTCTGGACGAGGCCGACGGTCGCCGCGAAAAATGCCGTGGTCGCGCCGATGAACATGACGAAGGTCTGCGCGTGCGGCGCCAGCTCGAACAGCGGCGACAGCCGCGCCACCATGAACACGCCGGCCGTCACCATCGTCGCTGCATGGATGAGCGCGGACACCGGGGTCGGGCCTTCCATCGCGTCCGGCAGCCAGGTGTGCAGCAGGAACTGCGCCGACTTGCCCATCGCGCCCATGAACAGCAGCAGGCAGATCGTCGTCATTGCGTCGACTTGCCAACCGAACAGCGGGAACGTCTTGCCGACGACGCCCGGCGCGCCGGCGAACACCGCATCGAGCTCAACGCTGCCGATCAGCATGAAGACGGCGAAGATGCCGAGCGCGAAGCCGAAGTCGCCGACGCGGTTGACGACGAAGGCCTTGATGGCCGCCGCGTTGGCCTCCGGCTTCTGGTACCAGAATCCGATCAGCAGGTAGCTCGCGAGGCCGACACCCTCCCAGCCGAAAAAGAGCTGCACGAGGTTGTCGGATGTCACCAGCATCAGCATCGCGAAGGTGAACAGCGACAGGTAGCCGAAGAAGCGCGGCCGGTGCGGATCCTCTTCCATGTAACCGATGGAATAGAGGTGAACGAAAGCCGACACCGTGTTGACGACGACCAGCATCACCGCGGTCAGCGTATCGATGCGGAGCGCCCAGTCGATCTTGAGATCGCCTGAGACGATCCAGGTCATGATCGGAACGCGCATCGTCTGATGGCCGAAGCCGACCTGAACGAAGGCGATCCACGACAGGATCATCGAGATCATCAGCAGCGTCGTGGTGATCAGCTCGGCCGTGCGCGACCCGGCGGCCGGTGCTTCGACCGGACCGTGGCCGTGGTCATCGTGACCGCCCGGCTCATGATGCGTTTCGTGAATGACCGCGCCGTGGCCTTCGGTCGAGGGCGCGCCGTGATGCGTTCCGTGGCCGGTGGCGTCGTCTTCGGCACCGGGCGGTGGCGCAGCGCCGCCGTTGCGCGCGCGAGCGCCACCGAGCGCGATCAGGCCCGCCAGTATGGCGCCAAGCAGCGGCAGGAAGACGATAGCTTGATACATTTCCCGCGCTAACCCTTCATCAAATTGATGTCTTCAACCGCGATCGAGCCGCGGTTGCGGAAGAACACGACCAGAATGGCGAGACCGATCGCGGCCTCGGCCGCGGCGACAGTCAGCACCAGCAGCGCGTAAATCTGGCCGACGATGTCGCCGAGATGCGTCGAGAACGCCACCAGGTTGATATTCACCGACAGCAAGATGAGCTCGATCGACATCAGAATGATAATGACGTTCTTGCGGTTCAGGAAGATGCCGAAAATCCCGAGCGTGAACAGGATCGCGGCGACGGACAGATAATGCCCCAGCCCGATCGTCATGCGTCGACTCCCTGCCCCGGGCGGACATTGCGCAGCTCAACGGCGGCCTTGGCGGTGCGCGCGTTCTGCACGGAGATGTTCTGGCGATGGACGCGCACGCGATGCTGCAGCGTCAACACGATCGCGCCGATCATCGCCACCAGCAGCACCATGCCGGCGAGCTCGAAGAAGTAGACATACTTCGTATAAAGCACGAGGCCGATCGCCTCGGTGTTGCTGATCTTGTCGATCGGCGGGATCGGCGACGAGATCGATTTCGGCGAACCTGCACCGATCGTCCACGCCCCCACGATGAACAGTAATTCGGCGAGGAATATCCCGCCGATCACCATGCCGAACGGCAGGTATTGCAGGAAGCCCTGCTTCAGCGCGGCAAAGTCGACGTCGAGCATCATCACGACGAACAGGAACAGCACTGCGACGGCGCCGACGTAAACCACGACCAGGATCATAGCGAGGAATTCGGCGCCCATCAGCACGAACAGGCCGGCGGCGTTCACGAAAGCGAGAATCAGGAACAGCACCGAATGCACCGGATTGCGCGACGAAATCACCATGAAGGCGGATGCGACGCAGATCGCAGCGAACAGGTAGAAGAAGATGGCTTGAACGATCATCCCCTCACCTGTAAGGCGCATCGAGCGCGATATTCTTCGCGATCTCGCGCTCCCAGCGATCCCCGTTCGCGAGCAGGCGATCCTTGTCGTAGTAGAGCTCTTCGCGTGTCTCGGTGGAGAATTCGAAGTTCGGACCCTCGACGATGGCGTCGACCGGGCACGCTTCCTGGCACATCCCGCAATAGATGCACTTCACCATGTCGATGTCGTAACGCGTGGTGCGGCGCGTGCCGTCATTGCGGCGCGGACCGGCCTCGATGGTGATGGCCTGCGCCGGGCAGATCGCCTCGCACAGCTTGCAGGCGATGCAGCGTTCCTCGCCGTTCGGATAACGGCGCAGCGCATGCTCGCCGCGGAAGCGCGGCGAGAGCGGCCCCTTCTCGAACGGATAGTTCAGCGTCGCCTTCGGCGCGAAGAAGTAACGCATCGTCAGGACGAACGCCGAGAGGAACTCCCAGAGGAAAATGGCTTTGGCTGCGCGGTCGAGTCTCATGTCTCTATCCTCGCGGCGCCAGAAGGCCGAACGGCAGGCCGTATTGCAGAACGGCGGCGACGATCACCACCATCACGAGCGACAGCGGCAGGAACACCTTCCAGCCGAGCCGCATCAACTGATCATAGCGGTAGCGCGGCACGATCGCCTTCGCCATCGCGAACAGGAAGAACATGAACAGCGCCTTGAGCGTGAACCAGATCACGCCCGGCACCCAGGTGAACGGTGCGATATTCGCCGGCGGCAGCCAGCCGCCGAGGAACAGGATGGTCGCCATCGCGCACATCGTTCCGATCGCGACGTACTCGCCGAGCATGAACATCATGTACGGCGTGGAGCCGTATTCGACCATGAAGCCGGCGACGAGCTCGGATTCCGCTTCGACCAGGTCGAATGGCGGACGGTTGGTTTCAGCCAGCGCCGAGACGTAGAACACGACGAACATCGGCAAGAGCGGCAGCCAGTACCAGGAGAACAGGCCGTACGGGCCGTTCTGCGCCTCGACGATCTTGCTCAGATTCAGCGAACCGGCGATCAGCAGCACGGTGATAATGACGAAGCCGATCGAGACTTCGTAGGACACCATCTGCGCGGCCGAACGGAGCGCGGCGAGGAACGGATATTTCGAGTTCGACGCCCAGCCGGCCATGATGATGCCGTACACGCCGAGCGACGAAATCGCGAAAATGTAGAGAATGCCGACATTGATGTCGGCGATCGCCCAGCCGACATTGACCGGGATCACCGCCCAGGCCGCCAGCGCCAGCACGCACGACACCAGCGGCGCCAGCAGGAACACGCCCTTGTTGGCGCCCGCCGGGATGACCGGCTCCTTCAGGACGAACTTGAGCAGGTCCGCGAAGGACTGGAACAGGCCGAACGGCCCGACCACGTTGGGTCCGCGCCGTAACTGCACCGCCGCCCATATTTTGCGATCGGCGTACAGAACATAGGCGATTGCGATTAGAAGAATCACAAGCAACAGGAGCGACTGCGCTACAATAACGATAACCGGCCAGATGTATGCGGCGAAAAAGTCCATTTTTCCTACTCTGCCGCCGTCCTTGCCGCGTTGTTCGCCAGCGCCGAGCACTCCGCCATCACCGCCGAAGCGCGCGCGATCGGATTAGTGAGATAAAAATCGGAAACGCTCGAGCGGAACGCAGTCTTTTCGACACCGCCGCCGACCGCGGCGAGTTTCTTGAGAGAATCGGCGTCACCCGCCTCGATCTGGTCGAGCCGCATGAAATGCGGATGATCCTTGTAGAGCGCGCGACGCAGTTCGTTGAGTGAATCGAACGGCAGCTTGTGACCGAGCACATCCGACAGCGCGCGGATGACCGCCCAATCCTCGCGTGCATCGCCCGGCGGGAAGGCAGCGCGGTTCGCCATCTGCACGCGGCCTTCCGTGTTGACGTAGAGGCCAGATTTCTCCGGATACGCCGCACCCGGCAGGATGACGTCGGCGCGGTGTGCGCCGCGGTCGCCGTGCGTGCCGATATAGACAACAAAGGCACCTGGCCCGACTTCAATCTCGTCCGCGCCGAGCAGGAACAGCGCCTGCACTGCGCGGGCCTTCGCCATATCAGCGGCGTTCATCCCGGCAGCCCCCGGCACGAAGCCGAGATCAAGGGCGGCGACGCGGGAGGCGGCGGTGTGGAGAACGCTGAAACCGTTCCAATCCTTTGAAATGAAACCGAATTCGCCCGCTACATTGGCGCAAAGAGCGGCGATCGCGGCGCCATCAGGCCGTGCTAGCGCCCCTGCTCCGACGAGCATCAGCGGACGTTCGGCGTTGTTGAAGGCGTCGGAATGCTTGCTCTTGGCAAAGCTTGCCAGGCTTTCAGGGCCGGCACCAATGTAATCGTAGGGATAGGTCAGATCGGCCTTCTCGCCGATCAGCGCGATCGGGAACTTGCCGGCGCGCCAGCGCTTGCGGATGCGCGCATTGAGCACCGCCGCCTCGCGGCGCGGATTGGTGCCGACCAGCAGCAGCGCATCGGCCTTGTCGATGCCGGCAATGGTCGAGTTGAACAGATAGCTGGCGCGGCCCCATTTCGGATCGATCGCCGATCCATCCTGGCGGGCGTCGATATTGGTGACACGCATCGCGCTCATCAGCGCCTTGAGCGCGTACATTTCCTCGGCGGTCGCGAGATCGCCGGCAATGGCGCCGATCTGGCCGCCAGTCAGCGGACGCACCACCTCAGCGATCCTGGCGAAGGCCTCGTTCCAGCTCGCCGGACGCAGGCGGCCATTCTCGCGGATGTAAGGCTGATCGAGGCGTTGCGTGCGCAAGCCATCGACGACATGGCGCGTCTTGTCGGAAATCCATTCCTCGTTCACGTCGTCGTTGGTGCGCGGCAGAATACGCATCACTTCACGGCCGCGCGTATCGATCCGGATCGCAGACCCGACGGCATCCATCACGTCGATCGACTGCGTCTTGCCGAGCTCCCAAGGCCGCGCCGTGAACGCATAAGGCTTCGAGGTCAGCGCGCCCACCGGGCACAGATCGACGACGTTACCCTGCAACTCCGACGACATCGCGTGCTCGAGGTAGGTTGTGATCTCCATGTCCTCGCCGCGGCCGATCGCGCCGAGATCGGCGACGCCTGCGACTTCGGTCGTGAAGCGAATGCACCGCGTGCAATGGATGCAGCGGTTCATGATCGTCTTCACTAGCACGCCGATATATTTGTCTTCGACCGCGCGCTTGTTTTCCTGATAGCGGCTGGCGTCGACGCCATACGCCATCGCCTGATCTTGCAGATCGCATTCGCCGCCCTGATCGCAGATCGGGCAATCGAGCGGGTGATTTATCAGCAGAAACTCCATGACGCCTTCGCGCGCTTTGCGCACCAGCGGCGTCTTCGTATTCAACACATGCGGCGTGCCGTCTTTCTTCGGCGGCAGATCCTTCACGCCCATCGCGCACGAGGCCTGCGGCTTCGGCGTGCCAACCACTTCGATCAGGCACATGCGGCAATTGCCGGCGATCGACAGGCGCTCGTGATAACAGAAGCGCGGAATCTCGGCGCCGGCCGCCTCGCACGCCTGGAGCAGCGTGTACTCCGGCGGAACGTCAATCTCTTTGCCGTCGACGATTACCTTGGTCATCGCCTACTCCGCCGCCTGCGCGTCGAGCGGCGCAGGATCGCGCGCGCCGAGATTGGACGACCGCGCAGTGTATTGGTCGATACGTTTTTCAATTTCGGGACGGAAATGCCGCAGCAGACCCTGCACCGGCCACGCCGCACCGTCACCGAACGCGCAGATGGTGTGACCTTCGATCTGCTTGGTCACCTCCATCAGCATGTCGATTTCTTTCTTCTGGGCGCGGCCTTCCGCCATGCGCGTCAGCACGCGCCACATCCAGCCCATGCCCTCGCGGCACGGGGTGCACTGGCCGCAGCTCTCATGCTTGTAGAAATATGAGATACGCGCCATCGCCTTGATGATGTCGGTTGACTTGTCCATCACGATTACGGCGGCGGTGCCGAGCGCGGATTTCTTGTCACGGCAGCCGTCAAAATCCATCAGCAACGTGTCGGCCTGATCGGCGCCAGCCGGCACCAGCGGCATCGACGAGCCGCCGGGGATCACGGCGAGCAAATTGTCCCAACCGCCGCGGACACCGCCAGCGTGACGCTCTAGCAGTTCGCGAAGCGGAATACCCATCGCCTCTTCGACATTGCACGGTTTCTCGACATGACCGGAGATGCAGAACAGCTTGGTGCCGGTGTTATTCGGGCGGCCGATGCCGGCAAACCACGCCGCGCCACGCCGCATGATGTCCGGCACCGCGGCGACGGATTCCACATTATTCACGGTGGTCGGGCAGCCATAGAGGCCGACGTTCGCCGGGAATGGCGGCTTCAATCGCGGCTGGCCCTTCTTGCCTTCAAGGCTTTCGAGCAGCGCGGTCTCTTCGCCGCAGATGTACGCGCCGGCGCCGTGGTGGACATACAGGTTGAAGTCCCAGCCGGAGCCGCAGGCGTTCTTGCCAAGCAGCTTCGCCTCGTATGCTTCATCGATCGCCGCTTGCAGCCGCTCGCGCTCGCGGATGAATTCGCCGCGCACGTAAATGTAGCCCGTGTTCGCGCCCATCGCGAAACCCGCGATCAGGCAACCCTCGACCAGAAGATGCGGATCATTCCGCATGATCTCGCGGTCTTTGCAGGTGCCCGGCTCGGATTCGTCCGCATTGATGACAAGATATTGCGGACGGCCGTCCGACTGCTTCGGCATGAACGACCACTTGAGGCCGGTTGGGAAGCCGGCGCCGCCGCGGCCGCGCAAGCCGGACGCCTTCACCTCGTTGATGATCGCATCGCGACCCTTGGCGAGGATCGCCTTGGTGCCATCCCACGCGCCACGTTCACGCGCGCCTTTGAGGCCCCAATCATGGAAGCCGTAAAGGTTGCGGAAGATGCGATCTTTGTCGTCGAGCATGATCAGTTCGGTTTCGATTTGCCGCCCACGGTCAGCGCAGGCGACTCCTGCACGTTAGCCGCCGCGCCAGCCTTTTTTGCTTTGCTGTCGGTCAACGCTTCATTGTCTTTGCCGCGCGATTTCGATTTCGCGCCGTCGTCCAGCAAGGTCGTTGGGCCACCGACCGGCGCAGAAAGCTGACGCTTGATCTGGGGACCAGGTTTCGGCTTCTTGCCGGCCGCGAGCGCGTCGAGCAATTGGTTGAAACTCTCCTTGGTCAGATCCTCATAGTAGTCGGCGTTGATCTGGACCATCGGCGCGTTGACGCACGCACCAAGGCATTCGACTTCCACCCACGAGAACTTGCCGTCTTCGGTGACTTCGCCTTGTTCGCCGATCTTTTTCTTGCAGAGCTTTTCGAGATCGTCGGCGCCGCGCAGCCGGCAAGGCGTCGTGCCGCACAATTGGACGTGGAATTTGCCGACCGGCTGAAGATTGAACATCGTGTAGAAGGTCGCGACCTCGAGCACGCGGATATGGGCCATGCCGAGGAAGTCCGCGACGTGGCGGATAGCAGCTTCAGGCAACCAGCCGTCGGCCTGTTCCTGCGCGCGCCACAGCAGCGGGATGACCGCTGACTGCTGGCGGCCTTCGGGGTATTTCTTCACTTGTGCCTGCGCCCATTCAAGGTTCGCCTTCGTGAAGGCAAAGTTCTTGGGCTGCACATCGGCGGGGGCGAGACGGCGAACGCTCATCGGTCTACCTCGCCGAACACGATGTCGAGCGAGCCGAGGATCGCAGACACGTCCGCCAACATGTAGCCCTTGCAGAGCCAGTCCATCGACTGGAGATGCGCAAAACCCGGCGCGCGAATCTTGCACTTGTACGGCTTGTTTGTGCCGTTGGAGACGAGATAGACGCCGAACTCGCCCTTCGGCGCTTCGACGGCGGCATATACCTCACCTTCCGGCACCCTGTAGCCTTCGGTGTAAAGCTTGAAATGATGGATAAGCGCTTCCATCGAGCGCTTCATCTCGCCGCGGCGTGGCGGCACGATCTTGTGGTCGTCGACCGTGACGAGACCCGGCTCTTTCTTCAGGCGCTCGACACATTGCTTCATGATGCGGATCGACTGCCGCATCTCTTCCATGCGAATGACCTGACGATCGTAGTTGTCACCGTGCTTGCCGACCGGGATGTCGAATTCGAGCTCTGAGTAGCATTCGTAAGGCTGCGCGCGGCGCAGATCCCACGCGGCGCCGGAGCCGCGCACCATCACGCCCGAGTAGCCCCAATTCCACGCATCCTCGAGCTTCACCACCGCGATGTCGACGTTGCGCTGCTTGAAGATTCGGTTGCCGATCACCAGCCGATCGATGTCGTCGCAGATTTTGAGGAACGGGTCGCAGAAATCGCCGATGTCCTCGACGAGCTTCGGCGTCAAGTCCTGATGAACGCCGCCCGGCCGGAAATACGCCGCATGCATGCGGCTGCCCGACGCGCGCTCGTAGAACACCATCAGCTTCTCGCGCTCCTCGAAGCCCCACAGCGGCGGGGTGAGCGCGCCGACGTCCATCGCCTGTGTCGTCACATTGAGGAGATGCGACAGAAGACGGCCGATCTCGGAATAGAGAACACGGATGAGCTGCGCGCGCTTGGGCACTTCAATGCCGAGCAGCTTCTCGACCGCGAGGCAGAAGGCGTGCTCCTGATTCATCGGCGCGACGTAATCGAGCCGGTCGAAATACGGCACCGCCTGCAAATAAGTCTTGTGCTCGATCAGCTTCTCGGTGCCGCGATGAAGCAGGCCGATATGCGGGTCGACGCGCTCGACAACCTCGCCATCGAGCTCCAGGACCAGACGCAGCACGCCGTGCGCGGCCGGATGCTGCGGGCCAAAATTGATCGTAAAGTTGCGATTATTGCCGTGCTGTTCGCTCATGCCGCCACCTTCTCGGCTTTCTGAGCGACGCGCGCGTTGAACTTGTCCCACATCACGACCGCGCGGCCATGTGTGCCCTCGCCGATCAGGTCGGCGCCATCATGTGCGCGGACATTGAATTCGAGCTTCTTGCCATCGATCTTGGTGCACTCGACGTCCACTGTGACGGTGAAGCCCGGCGGCGTCGCGGCCAGATGCGTGACATTGATCGCGGTGCCGAGCGAGCCCTCGCCGGCATCCATATGCGGCGTCATCAACTGGATGCAGGCCCATTCAATCAGAACGACCATGAAGCCGGTCGCAAACACCTTCGGCATCGACGACAATTCGGGCGATTCCGGAAACGCATGGGGCACCGTCTTATTCTCCGGCACCTTGTACGCAAAGCGATGCTTCAACCCAACCTTCATCGAAGGCTTCATGACTTGGCCTCCGGCTTGGTCTCGCCTTTGACGGCGTTGGTGCCGGCCTTCTCGTCGCCCGGCAGCACATAATCGGTGCCTTCCCACGGCGAGAGGAAATCGAAGTTGCGGAATTCCTGCGCAAGCCGCACGCGGTCGTAGACCACGCGCTTCTGCTCGTCGTCGTAACGCACCTCGACGAAACCGGTGAGCGGAAAATCCTTGCGCAGCGGATAACCCTCGAAGCCGTAATCGGTGAGGAGACGGCGCATGTCAGGATGCCCGGTGAACAGCACACCGTAGAGATCGTAGGCCTCGCGCTCGAACCAATCGACGCCGCGATAGACCTCAATCAGCGAGGCAATCGTCTCGCCTTCGCCGAGTTCGGCCTTGACGCGGATGCGCTGGTTAATGCGCGGCGACAGCAGATGATAAACGACGTCGAAGCGCTTCTCACGGGCCGGCCAATCGATCGCCGTCACGTCAATCATGCAGGTGAACAGGCAAGCCGGATCGTCGTGCAGAAAGCGTGCGACCTTCACGATATCAGCGGCCTTCACGGTGACGGTCAGTTCGCCGCGCGCAACAGCAAAACCGGTCACCGACGCGCCAAGCGCCGTCGTGATCGTTTGACCGAGCCTATCGAGCGTTTCGTCCATCACGCATTACCGCTCAATTGTACCCGTGCGCCGGATTTTCTTTTGCAGAAGCATCACGCCGTAAAGCAACGCTTCCGCCGTCGGCGGGCAGCCGGGGACATAAATGTCGACCGGCACGATGCGATCGCAGCCGCGCACCACCGAATATGAGTAGTGATAGTAGCCGCCGCCGTTGGCACACGAGCCCATCGAGATCACGTAGCGCGGCTCCGGCATCTGGTCGTAAACGCGGCGCAGCGCCGGCGCCATCTTGTTGGTCAGCGTGCCGGCGACGATCATCACATCCGATTGGCGTGGCGACGCACGCGGCGCGAAGCCGAAGCGCTCGACGTCGTAGCGCGGCATCGACACCTGCATCATCTCGACCGCGCAGCAGGCGAGACCGAACGTCATCCACATCAGCGAGCCGGTGCGCGCCCAGGTGATGAGGTCGTCGGCAGCGGTGACGATGAAGCCCTTGTCGGAGAGCTCGTTGTTGAGGCCGGTGAAGAACTGGTCGTCCGCGCCAACCGGCTTGCCGGTTCGCGGATCGAGAATGCCTTTGGGTGCAGGTGCAACAACGGTCATAGGGTGAATACGCTCGTCAATCCCATTCGAGCGCCCCCTTCCGCCACTCATATATGAAGCCGATCGTCAGCACGCCAAGGAAGATCATCATCGCCCAGAAACCGAAGGTGCCGACCTGCTTGAACGCAACCGCCCAGGGGAACAGGAAACTCACCTCGAGGTCGAAGATGATGAAGAGGATGGCGACGAGATAGAATCGCACGTCGAACTTCATGCGCGCGTCGTCGAATGCGGGGAAGCCGCATTCATAGGCCGCCAGCTTGTCCGGATCCGGCGCCTGATAGGCCACGATGAAGGGCACAATAAGAAGAACCGCGCCGAGCACCAGCGCGACGCCGATGAAAATCACCAATGGAAGATAATCCAGCAGCAACGCGTTCA
Organism: Pseudolabrys sp.; assembly: GCA_035546455.1. Classification (GTDB taxonomy): domain Bacteria; phylum Pseudomonadota; class Alphaproteobacteria; order Rhizobiales; family Xanthobacteraceae; genus Pseudolabrys. The sequence goes on along the minus strand of DASZXA010000064.1, from coordinate 2,700 downwards.
TCGCGACCTCTATTGCCCCTGCCCGCCGAATGGCAGCCACTCCGCGCGGCTTGATGTGGCCGCCGGAAACGCCCCTGCAGGTTGGAATTGCTTCAAGGACGGGAACCGGTGCAGGGCTTAACCCACCGAACTTAGCGAGGCAAGACAGGCTATAGCCCTGCATCCCCAAGCTTTTCGGGCAAATTCGGCTTTCGGAACCCGGGCCGTTAGCAGCCAAACTGATCGGCGAGGTCCGCGAGATTCTTCGCCGCGTAATCGACCTTCGCGGTCGGGCCAGCCTCCCCGGTGTTCGGGCCGTATTCGTCGGGCCGCGCGATGTGCGCCGTCTGCATCCCACATGACGCGGCTGCGACAAGGTCACGCGTGTGCGCGGCCACCATCATGCAATCGCGCGGCGCAAGGTTGAATGCTTCGCACGAGGCAAGATAGACGCGCGGCTTCGGCTTGAAATCGCCGCCGACTTCCGAGCCGAGAATGGCGTCCCAGTGCCAGCCATTGTGGCGCGCGAGATCGGCCATCAGCGCGATGTTTCCGTTCGAGCACGGCGCCAGCAAAAACTTTTTGCGCAGGCGCGCCAGTGCGCCGGTGACATCGGGCCACGCCGGAAGCCTGTGCCATGCGAGATTGAGTTCGCTCAGTGTCGCATCGGACAGATCGGTGAGATCAAAACGGGGCAGCACACGCTCGAGATTGCGCCGGTGCAGAATGTCGAGCTTGGCGAAGCTCTGCCGGCCGGAGCGGACTTCCTCCATTCCGGGCTGGTATTCGCCCCGCCAAGCGTCCGCGAAGGCGATCCAATCGACTTTCCTGTGAGTTCCCAGAATGCGCTCGGCTTCGCGCGCGATGCCCGTCCGCCAATCGGCCAGGGTGCCGAACACGTCGAACAACAGCGCTTTCGGGAGACCGGTTTCAGCCATCGGAACACCCTTCGGGAAGGCCGATAAACCTGGCTAAGTCTTTGATATTATGGCGGGAGCGACGGGACTCGAACCCGCGACCTCTGCCGTGACAGGGCAGCGCTCTAACCAACTGAGCTACGCCCCCGCGGGCGTGACGGGGGAGTTAAAGGCCGCTTGGATTCAAGTCAAGGACGGCCTTTGCCGAGTCGCGAGTTGCGAAAAAGCCCTATTTTCCGGTGACAAACGATGGTCACACCCGGTCCGAATCGTCTATTCGGGCTTGGTGATTGGTGGTTCCCAAACCACCGGTTTTTCAAATTGGAGGGTCCACTAATGGCAGTAGTTCCTGGCGGCAAAGCGCCGACACCGCCGACCGTCACGCTGAAGCATCTCGCAGCGGCGATGGCCGAGCAGCACGAAATGTCGAAGAAGCAAGCTGAAACGCTTCTGGGCGATTTCATCGGCAACATCGTCAAGCATCTCAAGAAAGGCGAGCGCATTCGCATCGGCGGTCTTGGCATTCTGCAAGTCCGTCGCCGCGCCGCGCGCATGGGCCGCAATCCTGCGACCGGTGAAGCGATCCAGATCAAGGCCAGCAAGAAAGTCGCGTTCCGCGCTTCCAAGGAGCTCAAGGAAGCGATCTGACGGCATAGCAAAGGCCGGACCCTCCGGGGCCAACGGCAGGCGCGGAAAACGCGCCTGCCGTTTCTGTTTTTGGGGCCCGTTCCCGCGATACCTTTACCGGCGTAGGATTGGCCAAACCGAGCCGGGCCGAAGAAGCAAACCCGGCGTCACACGGGGGTTTCATGTCCACACATCGCTCGCTTTTCGCGGCCGTCGCCGTGCTCCTGCTCGCGTCTACGCCGCTCTCAGCCAAGACCTTGGTGTTCTGCTCCGAAGGCAGCCCGGAAAACTTCTATCCTGGCGTCAACACCACGGGCACCTCGTTCGATGCCAACAGTCAGATCTACAGCCGTATCGTCGACTTCGAGCGCGGCTCCACCAATGTCGTGCCGGGCCTCGCGGAGAAATGGGACATCTCGGCGGACGGCACGGTCTACACTTTCCATCTGCGTAAGAACGCGAAGTGGCATTCGAATGCCAACTTCAAGCCGACGCGAAATCTTAATGCCGACGACATCATTTTCTCGATTGAGCGCCAGTGGAAGCAGGACAACCCGTATTTCAAGGTGACCTCGTCGAACCACTCGTACTTCAACGACATGGGCATGCCGAAGCTGCTCAAGTCGGTAGAGAAGGTCGACGACTACACGGTGAAAATCACGCTGACGCGGCCGGAGGCGCCGTTTCTCTCCGACCTCGCGATGGAATATGCCGCCATTCAGTCTAAAGAATATGCCGATGCCATGATGAAGGCCGGCACGCCGGAAAAACTCGACCAGGAGCCGATCGGCACCGGCCCGTTCATGCTGGTGCAATACCAGAAGGACGCCGTGATCCGTTACAAGGCGTTCCCAGAGTTCTGGGGCGGCAAGGCCAAGATCGACGACCTGATCTTCGCGATCACCCCCGATGCGTCAGTGCGCTGGGCCAAGCTGCAAAAGGGCGAATGCCACGTGATGCCCTACCCGAACCCGGCAGACCTCGATGCGATGAAAAAGGACCCCAACATCAAGGTCCTCGAACAGCCGGGCCTGAATATCGGCTACCTCGCCTACAACACGACCAAGAAGCCGTTTGACGACGTTCGCGTTCGCAAAGCCGTCAACATGGCAATCAACAAGAAGGCCATCATCGACGCCGTTTATCTGTCGACCGGCGTGCCGGCGATCAATCCGAT
>DASZXA010000063.1:0-7753 GCA_035546455.1 Pseudolabrys sp. | reverse complement strand
CCCACCGTGACCGTGCAGTCCTCATGGAAGGCGCCGGTGTTGCGGAAACTCGCGAGATAAAGCTTGAGCGATTTCGACTCCAGGAGCCATTTTCCCGGCGCGTAATCGATCACGAAATGGGCAAAGTCGGGCTGACCGGTGATCGGGCAAAGGCAGGTGAATTCTGGGCAGGTAAATCGCGCGAGGTAATTGGTATCCAAATGCGGATTCGGGACGCGGTCGAGCACCGCCTCTTCGGGCGAGGCGGGGACGTGCACGGGCTGCCCGAGCTGCAGCTTTTCCTTCGTAGTTTTTTTAGCCATTTCGTTCTCCGCGCGGAGTGTTAGCGCATTCCAAAGCCTGTTGCACAATCGTCGTGAAACGGCTCTTTCCGGGCCCGAATTCATTGTATAGAAGGCGCGCAAAAGGAACGAACATGACCGCTATCACCGACATCATCGCGCGCGAAGTTCTCGACAGCAGGGGCAACCCGACCGTCGAGGTGGACGTCATCCTCGAAGACGGCTCGAAGGGCCGCGCCATCGTGCCTTCGGGCGCTTCGACCGGCGCACATGAGGCAGTCGAGCTTCGGGACGGCGACAAGAAGCGCTATCTCGGCAAGGGCGTGCTGAAAGCGGTCGCCGCCGCCGAAGGCGAGATCTTCGAGGCGATCGGCGGCATGGATGCCGAGCTTCAGGCCAAGATCGACGACACGATGATCAAGCTCGACGGCACGCCGAACAAGGCGCGGCTCGGCGCGAATGCGATTTTGGGTGTTTCGCTCGCCACCGCGAAGGCGGCCGCCGAAGCGCACAGCCTGCCGCTCTATCGCTATATCGGCGGCGCAAATGCGCGTGTGTTGCCGGTGCCGATGATGAACATCGTGAACGGCGGCGCGCATGCCGACAATCCGATCGACTTCCAGGAATTCATGATCGTCCCGGTCGGTGCGCCGACATTCTCGGAAGGCCTGCGCATGGGCGTCGAAGTGTTCCAGACGCTCAAGAAAGCGCTGCACGATGCCGGTCACAATACGAATGTCGGTGACGAGGGCGGCTTCGCGCCGAACCTCGGTTCGGCGCCGGAAGCGCTCGACTTCGTGCTGAAGGCGATCGAGAAGACCGGTTACAAGCCCGGTGACGACGTCGCCATCGCGCTCGATCCAGCCTCGACCGAGTTTTTCAAGAACGGTTCATATGTTTATGAGGGTGAGGGCAAGACGCGCTCGGTCAAAGAGCAGGCGCAGTATCTCGCTGAACTGGTCGGCAAATATCCGATCGTCTCGATTGAAGACGGCATGGCCGAAGACGACTTCGAGGGGTGGAAGACCGTCACCGATCTGATCGGCAAGAAATGCCAGCTGGTCGGCGACGATCTGTTCGTCACCAACGTCAAGCGGCTCGAGGACGGCATCAAGCGCGGGCTCGGCAACTCCATCCTGATCAAGGTCAACCAGATCGGCACGCTCACCGAAACGCTTGCCGCCGTCGAGATGGCGCATAAGGCCGGCTACACTGCCGTGATGTCGCACCGCTCCGGCGAGACCGAAGATGCGACAATTGCCGACCTCGCGGTCGCCACCAATTGCGGGCAGATCAAGACCGGTTCGCTGGCGCGCTCCGATCGGGTGGCAAAATACAATCAGTTGCTGCGGATCGAAGAGGAACTCGGCGCACAGGCCAGATATCCGGGCCGTGCGGCATTTAAGACCACGCGGTAAGGCTTTTGTTGGATGCCGCCAAGATGCTAAATTGCTTCCGGGAAATGTGAGCCGATCATGGATCAAGCCGTCGCCCTAACCCGCACTCAGCGCAATCAGGAAGTCGCAAGCCTCACGGCCTTCATCGCGGCGGCGATCGATAACGCGCGCGCGGTCGAGAAGCCGTTTTATCACCTCGAGTTCGAAAACATTTTCCCGAGCGATCTTTACGCGCGGATTGTCGCACTGATGCCGGACGCTAACGACTATCGGCCGATGCATGGCCGCACCAAATCGGCGCGCCGGACCGACGGAACGCCGACGCGCGTCAAGATCGACCTGTTTCCGGAATACATTCGTCATCTGCCGCCGCATAAGAAGGCGCTGTGGGACATCGTCGGCCGCGCGCTCTGCTCGCGCGAGGTCAAGCAAGCGTTCGTGCGGCGTCTCGCGCCGGCGCTCGAAAAACGGTTCGGCAAGAACTACGATCGCACCGGGATGTTTCCCATTCCGATCCTGACGCGCGACATTCCCGGTTACAAGATCGGCATTCACACCGACACGCATTGGAAGGGGATCACCGTCCAGCTTTATCTGCCGGCGGACGAGAGCAACCTCAACATTGGTACGATCTTCCACGAGCAGTTGGCCGATCGTAGCCGTCCCAAGCACACGCAAATGAGGTTCGCGCCGAACAGCGGCTATGCTTTTGCGGTCGGCAAGGACACCTGGCACTCGGCCGATCCGGTGGGTCCGGAGGTCAAGACCCGCGATTCGATCCTGCTCACCTATTTTGTCGATAGCGGGCCGCTTCGGGTCCTGCGTAACCGCGGCAAGCGGATCGGCAATTTCATCATCAATGAGTTCCGGAACCGGGTTTAACCCCGACTTTTCGACCTATTAAACGGGCCTTAACGGGACTCGACCGAAGGTGGGAAAATGGTCACCCACCGGCGACGACGAACGGTTCTGACGGCGCTTGCGCTCTATACGCTGGCCGCGCTGTTCATCGGCTATTTCGCCGTCAATGCCTTCACCGGCAATCGCGGCCTTCGCGCCGCGCAGGACCTCGAGCAGCAGCGGGCCGAGATGAAGGCCGAGCTCTCTCATCTCAAGGCCGAGCATCGGCGCTGGGAACATCGGGTCTCGCTGCTGCGCTCTGATCGCATCGACCCGGACATGCTCGACGAGCGGGTGCGCGCGATGCTCGACTACGTCGATCCGAACGAAATCGTGATGCTGACACCGCCGCGCTGAGCGCAGTGCGACGTTTCAACCGCGCGTGAAATTGCGTGGCGGCTCAAATCCTTGCAATGAAATTACAAGGCTCCTCCACAGCCGCTGGCTTCCGCCATCGCGAGATATAAGCTATGGGGAACAAGGCCTTCCGACGCCGCGTTCTCCGCGCGATATTCCGTCGAAGACAGTTTCAGGTTGGGTTCGAAGGGCGGTTTCATGGCGCTTGCTCAGCAGCAAACCAAAGTTTCGGACGCCGGTCCGGCCGGTGAGAAAAAAATCGCTGAGCTGACCAAGGACCAAGAACTCGCTGCCTATCGCGACATGCTGACGATCCGCCGCTTCGAAGAGAAGGCGGGTCAGATGTACGGCATGGGCCTGATTGGCGGCTTCTGCCACCTCTACATCGGTCAGGAAGCCGTCGTCGTCGGCATGCAGCTTGCGCTGAAGCAAGGCGACCAGATCATCACCGGCTATCGCGATCACGGTCACATGCTGGCTACCGGCATGGACCCGAAAGGCGTGATGGCCGAACTCACTGGCCGTAGCCACGGCTATTCGCGCGGCAAGGGCGGCTCGATGCACATGTTCAGCGTCGAGAAGGGTTTCTTCGGCGGCCATGGCATCGTCGGCGCGCAGGTGCCGCTCGGCACCGGTCTCGCGTTCGCCAATCGCTATCGCGGCAACGACAACGTATCGGTCACGTATTTCGGCGACGGCGCGGCAAACCAGGGCCAGGTCTACGAAAGCTTCAACATGGCCGAGCTGTGGAAGCTGCCGGTCATCTACGTGATCGAGAACAATCGCTATGCAATGGGCACGGCGATCACTCGTTCGTCGGCGGAAACCAATCTGTCCCGGCGCGGCCTGTCGTTCAACATTCCGGGCGAACAGGTCGACGGCATGGACGTTCGCGCGGTGAAGGCGGCGGGCGACAAGGCGGTCGCGTGGTGCCGCGCCGGCAAGGGCCCGTACATTCTCGAAATGCTGACCTATCGCTATCGCGGGCACTCAATGTCGGACCCGGCGAAATACCGTACCCGCGAGGAAGTCGACAAGGTGCGCACGACGCACGATCCGATCGACATGGCCAAGCACCGCATCATCGAAAAGAAGTGGGCGAGCGAGGAACAATTGAAGAAGATCGAAAGCGAGGTACGCGAGCAGGTTAACGCCGCGTCCGAATTCGCCACCAATGATCCGGAGCCCAACGTCTCCGAACTTTTCACCGACGTTTATCGCTGAGCCAGTTTGCGTATGCCCACTCAAGTACTCATGCCGGCGCTGTCGCCCACGATGGAAAAGGGCAACCTCGCCAAATGGCTCAAAAAAGAAGGCGATGCCGTCAAGTCCGGCGACGTGATCGCCGAGATCGAAACCGACAAGGCCACGATGGAAGTCGAGGCCGTCGATGAGGGGACGCTCGGCAAGATTCTCGTGCCAGAAGGCACCGCGGACGTAGCCGTCAATACGCCGATTGCGGTGATTGTCGCCGAAGGCGAAGACAAATCCTCGATTAAAGCCGACGCCAAGCCCAAGCCGCCCGAGAAAAAAGTCGAAGCCAAAAAGACCGAAGAACCCGACAAGAAGCAAAAACAGGACGAGTCAACGTCCACTGCAAGTGGCGACAAGCCGCCGAAGTCTCCCGCAAAATCCGCCGAACCGCCGAAAGCCGAAGTGCTGCCCGATCCGAACATTCCGGAAGGCACCGAGATGATCACGATGACCATGCGCGAAGCGTTGCGTGACGCGATGGCGGAGGAGATGCGCCGCGACAAGGATGTGTTCGTGATGGGCGAGGAGGTCGCCGAATATCAGGGCGCCTACAAGGTCACGCAGGGCCTGTTGCAGGAATTTGGCGACAAGCGCGTGATCGATACACCGATCACCGAGCATGGCTTCGCCGGCCTCGGCGTCGGCGCCGCGCTCGCCGGCCTCAAGCCGATCGTCGAGTTCATGACGTTCAATTTCGCCATGCAGGCGATGGATCAACTCATCAACTCGGCCGCCAAGACGCTTTACATGTCCGGCGGGCAGATGGGCTGCTCGATCGTGTTCCGCGGGCCGAACGGCGCCGCTGCACGCGTCGCCGCGCAGCACAGCCAGGACTATTCGGCGTGGTACTCCCACATTCCCGGTCTCAAGGTGGTGTCGCCGTCGACGGCGGCGGATGCCAAGGGCTTGCTGAAGGCGGCGATCCGCGATCCCAATCCGGTGATCTTCCTCGAGAACGAGATTCTCTACGGCCATTCGTTCCCGGTGCCGAAGCTCGACGACTATGTGTTGCCAATCGGCAAGGCCAAGATCGCGCGCACGGGCAACGACGTGACCATCGTGTCATGGTCGATCGGCATGACCTATGCGCTGAAGGCCGCTGAAGAGCTGGCGAAGGACGGAATTGATGCCGAGGTGATCGATCTGCGCACGCTGCGCCCGATGGACACCGATACCATCATCGCCTCGGTGCAGAAGACCGGCCGCGCCGTCACTGTCGAGGAGGGCTGGCAGCAATCCGGCGTCGGCGCCGAGATCGCCGCGCGCATCATGGAAAAGGCTTTCGATTACCTCGATGCGCCGGTTGCGCGCGTATCCGGCAAGGACGTGCCGATGCCGTATGCCGCCAATCTCGAAAAGCTGGCATTGCCGTCGGTCGAGGAAATCGTCGAGGCGGCGAAGTCCGTCTGTTACCGGTAGGCCGCGATGCCGACCAACATTCTCATGCCCGCGCTGTCGCCCACGATGGAGAAGGGCAACCTCGCCAAGTGGCTCAAGAAGGAAGGCGACAAGGTCAAAGCCGGCGACGTGCTCGCCGAGATCGAGACCGACAAGGCGACGATGGAATATGAGGCGGTCGACGAGGGTACGCTCGCCAAGATCGTGGTTCCCGAGGGTACGCAGGACGTCGCCGTCAATCAGGTGATCGCAGTGCTGGCCGGCGAAGACGAGGATCCGAAGTCCGCGGCGGCGAGCGCCAAGACGGACGCGCCGAAAGCTGCACCGGCGAAGGAAGAGTCGGAGAAAGCCGAACCTCCGAAAGCCGCTGCTCCCGAAAAGAAAGTTGAAACCGCGGCCGCGCCGAAACCACAGGTCGCGACGCCTGCGCCATCGCATGGGACGAACCGTGTGTTCTCCTCGCCGTTGGCCCGCCGGCTCGCCAAGGAAGCAGGCGTCGACATTTCACGCGTCGAAGGCTCGGGCCCGCATGGCCGCGTGGTCGCGCGTGACATCGAGGCGGCGAAGTCCGGCAAAGGTTTGCGTGGCGCACCGTCCGCTCCCGCGCATGGCGGCGCGGCCATTGCGCCCTCGATGTCCGACCAGCAGATTCTCGCGCTCTACGAGGAGGGCAGTTACGAGCTGGTGCCGCATGACAGCATGCGCCGTACCATCGCGCAGCGCCTCACCGCCGCGCGGCAGGCCGTGCCGGCGTTCTATCTCACGGTCGACTGCCAGATCGGCAAGCTCATCGCCGCGCGCGAGGAGATCAATGCGGCCGCGCCGAAGGATAAAGACGGCAAGCCTTCCTACAAGCTCTCGGTCAACGACTTCGTCATCAAGGCGCTGGCCCTGGCGCTCCAGCGCGTGCCCGATTGCAATGTCAGCTTTGCCGAGTCCGGCATGCTCAAGCACAAGCATTCCGATATCGGCGTCGCCGTTGCGCTGCCGGGCGGACTGATCACGCCGATCATCCGCCAGGCGGAGACGAAATCGCTCTCGGCGATCTCGAACGAAGGCAAGGACCTTATCACGCGGGCGCGCAGCAAGAAGCTCAAGCCGCACGAATACCAGGGTGGCACCGGCTCGGTGTCGAACCTCGGCATGTACGGGATCAAGGACTTCACCGCGATCATCAACCCGCCGCAGTCCTCGATCCTCGCGGTCGGCACCGCGGAAGAGCGCGCAATTGTGAAGAACGGCAAGATCGAAGCCGCACACATGATGTCGGTGACGCTGACCTGCGATCACCGCGCCATCGACGGCGCGCTCGGCGCCGAGCTGATCACCGCATTCAAGAGCCTGATCGAGAATCCTGTGATGATGGTGGTGTGATGGCCGACACCGCCTTCGACGTTCTCATCATCGGCTCCGGCCCGGGCGGCTACGTCACCGCGATCCGCGCGGCGCAGCTTGGCTTCAAGACAGCGATTGTCGAACGCGACTATCTCGGCGGCATCTGCCTCAACTGGGGCTGCATCCCGACCAAGGCACTGCTGCGCTCGGCCGAGATCTATCACTACATGCAGCACGCCAAGGATTACGGCCTCAAGGCTGACAATGTCGGCTACGACGCGGCTGCGGTGGTGAAGCGATCGCGCGGCGTCTCGAAGCGGCTCAACGACGGCGTCGGCTTCCTTATGAAGAAGAACAAGGTGCAGATCATCTGGGGCGACGCCTCGATCGATGCGCTAGGTAAAGTCACCGTCAAGGCGGCGAAAAGTGAAGTGCCGAAGGGCGCGCTCGGCGCCGGGCAGTACCAGGCCAAGCACATCATCATCGCGACTGGCGCGCGCCCACGTGTCCTGCCGGGACTCGAACCGGACAAGAAGCTGATCTGGACTTATTTCGAAGCGATGGTGCCGGACCGCATCCCGAAGTCGCTGCTGGTGGTCGGCTCCGGCGCGATAGGCGTCGAATTCGCGTCCTTCTTCCGGACGCTCGGCAGCGAAGTCACCATCGTTGAAGTGTTGCCGCAGATCCTGCCGATCGAGGATCACGAGATCCAGACATTCGCCCGCAAGAGCTTCGAGAAGCAGGGCATCAAGATCATGACCGGGGCCGCGGTCAAGAAGCTCGACAAGACAGCGAACGAGGTCACGGCCACGATCGAGGCCGGCGGCAAGA
>DASZXA010000062.1:0-90725 GCA_035546455.1 Pseudolabrys sp. | reverse complement strand
TCGTCGAACTTCGCCTTGGCGCGCTCCTTGACCATCTTCACCGCCTCAGCGAGCGGATAGGACTTCGCCGGATCGACACCGTCGCGGATTTTCTTCATGCGTTTCCCGAGTGCCATGGCGATTACTCCACAACCTCGAGGCCCATCGAACGGGCGGAACCTTCGATCATCTTCATCGCCGCGTTGATGTCGCTGGCGTTGAGATCCTTCATTTTCTGCTCGGCGATTTCCTTGACCTGCGCCTTGGTGACCGAGCCGACCTTCTCGCGGCCCGGGGTCTTCGAGCCGCTCTGAAGCTTCGCCGCCTTCTTGAGGAAGTAAGACACCGGCGGCGTCTTCATCTCGAAGGTGAACGAGCGATCCTGATAGGTCGTGATGATCACCGGGATCGGCACGTTCTTTTCCATCTTGGCGGTCTGCGCGTTGAACGCCTTGCAGAACTCCATGATGTTCAAGCCGCGCTGACCGAGCGCGGGGCCAATCGGCGGCGCCGGATTGGCAGCGCCAGCCGGCACTTGCAGTTTGAGGAATCCAGTAACTTTCTTAGCCATCTCTCACTCCGTTAGTGGTTCGGATCTTGGTGGCCGGCAAAAGCCACCTCACCTCCCACGTCTCAACCCACGCAAGCCTCATGGCCTGCGTGCAAACGGTCAGAGCTTCTCGACCTGACCGAATTCCAGTTCGACCGGTGTCGCGCGGCCGAAGATCGACACCGCGACCTTCACGCGCGAACGGCCTTCGTCGACTTCCTCGACGGTACCGTTGAACGACGCAAACGGGCCATCCGACACGCGCACCTGCTCGCCAACCTCGAACGAGATCGACGGCTTCGGACGATCGACGCCCTCCTGCACCTGCTGGAGGATGTGCTGCGCTTCCGCTTCCGAGATCGGCATCGGCTTTTTCTCGGAGCCGAGAAAACCGGTGACCTTCGGCGTGTTCTTGATGAGGTGATAGACCTCGTCGGTGAGGTCCATCTTCACCAGCACGTAGCCGGGGAAAAACTTGCGTTCGGTTTCGACCTTGCGGCCGCGGCGCGCTTCGGTGACCTTTTCCTTCGGCACCAGGACTTCGTCGATCAGATCGACGAGACCGCGCTGCTTGGCTTGATCGCGGATCGATTCCGCAACCTTGTTCTCGAAATTCGAATAGGCGTGCACGATGTACCAGCGCTTCGGCCGGCCGGTCGTCGCGGGCTTGTCGGTGGTTGTCGCCGTATCGCTCATTTTATATTCGCAGCTCTCTCATTTCTCTCAGACGCCGCTCAGTGACCGAGGCCAAGGACAAAGGTCACCAGCATGCGCATCACCTGGTCGGCAACCAGGAAGAAGATCGACGCCACCGCGACCATCACGAACACCATGATGGTGGTGATCGTGGTTTCCTTGCGCGACGGCCAGGTGACTTTGTTCACCTCGGTGCGCACTTCCTGCAAGAACTTGAACGGTGACGTCCGTGCCATATTGCCAATCTGACCAATAAATGCCCGAGTCTATCTAGTTACTGCTCCGGCCCAGCGCCCGTGCCGCGACAAAAATCCGCGGCCTCAGCCCTGGCAGGAGTGGAGGGACTCGAACCCCCAACCCCCGGTTTTGGAGACCGGTGCTCTAGCCATTGAGCTACACTCCTCCGGAAGCGGCAGCGGCGGAGCATAAATGCCCCGCCGCTGGCGTGTTCATGCCTCATGGGGTCGCGGTTGGCAAGGACTTTTGCCGGAACCGGTCCACCCGGCTGCCTACCCTGTTCTATTGCGAAAATCCGCCTGCAGGCTCACCGAGCGGGGCTGATCGGGCGCCTGGCGGCCCAATTTCTCCAACCACCGGACGGTCCTGGCAAAATGGCGGTCGTTGCTGCGGACGTTGAAATAGTTACTGAACCTCGCCAGCGGGATGAATGTATTGACGCCGATGCCCTCGATCAGCACGAGGTGGTCGCCCATGCGTTCGTTCCAGCCGTAAACGATATTGCTCACGCTGATGTCGTTGGTGCTGATCCGAAGCTCATTTATCTGGCGCCGTAGCTCTTCGACCTTGGCACGCAGATCGTCCGTCAGCCCCGTCTTTGTCACCACGTCCGCCAGTGTCGGCGCAAGGTTCCCCGCGCGATCCGTGATCCGATTCACGATCAGGCCAAGACCGACATCGGTATCGATGATGCCGTGATACTCCTGCAGGAAGTGCGGGCGATAGCCTAGCCGCAGGCAGACCGAAAAATAGTGCTCAAGTTCGCGGTGCCACGTCGTGTAAAATCCGTGGCGCCGCTTGAAACCGATTATCCCTCCGATCCTGCGCTCGTAAGTTTGTTTGAGCCGATCGAGCTTCCGAACCTTGACGAGCAGTTTCGGATCGCTGGGGTGCTGATAAACCGATTGCGTCTTGCCGTCCGCAAGCGGGGTTTTATTTTTCAGAACGGTCAACGCTGGCAAGTCATTTCCTTCCGCTATCGAATAACCGAGCCAGTAATTCGCACGTCATTTAATAACTTAAGCGGGATCGCGTGGGCTGAAATGCATCTTCAGATGTTGAATGAGAGAGTCCACCTTCCGCCGGGTATGAGCGGCATTGAGCCGTGACGACCAGACATGGATCGGGAACGCGGTCTTTTCGCCATATCCGTCAATCATAATAAATCTCTCCTCGCCGTCACGGCACGCCAAAACGAGGTTCCTCTCGTGCAACTTGCCGACGACGACGCCGTAGCGAAGCATCTCGTCGCGGAATTGCTCGAGCTTTTCCACGAGCCGAACGGTGGCGCCTTCGCTGCGCGCCAACTGAGCCAGCGTGGGGGCTAGTTCGCCGCTGCGGCCTGTCAGCTTTTCAACGACGACGCCGAGGCCGTAATCCGTGGGAACCGCGCCGAAGTGTCGTTGCAACACCGGAACGCCGTCCGGGAATCTGGCTGCGAGCGCAAGATGCTCCGAGAATTCGCGTTGCAGGCTGATGTACTGACCGTAGCGGCTGCGCCTGTACCAAGGCCGGTCGCCGCCCCAACGCTCCTCAACCACCCCGGGCTGCCAAACCTTGATCAGCAGGTTTGGATCGGCCGGATGCTGGAAGACGAAACGCTTGTGCCCCTGCGCAATGGGCGTGCTTTGCCGCAGCTTAATTGTCACCGCCCTCTCCTTCCCGGCTCCCAGATATCTACACCGTTTTGGTTTGGCATACTGCGCCCGCGTTGGCGCAACTTGCGGCAATTGGCGCGGCCGCCGCCCTGGTCACAACTGCAACGAATCGAGCGTGGAGGTCTATGCTCGGCCTTGCTGACGGAGACTGCTTCCGATATCGGGCTATGGAGTTGCCGGAAGGTCAGGTGAGTGATGAAGCGCCAAGATGTCGCCTATAACGCGCGTGTCCACTACACTGAAAAAACATCCGAAATCTATCAACATCGGAATCCGCGGCGTCATCGCGCGGAAATGAAGCTGATCGCCCGCGTTTTTGCCGATGTTCCGCGCGGCAGCCTGCTCGATATTCCATCCGGAGGGGGGCGCGTGGGCCTGTTTCTCGCGCAACAGGGCCATCAGGTCACCTGCGCCGACTATTCGCAGCCCATGGTCGATATCACGCGGAGAAAAGCCGCCGAGACCGGCGCCAGCATTGCGGTCGAACGGCAGGACATCGAGCACATGACCTATGCCGACGGCGCTTTCGATACAGTGGTCTGCTTCAGGCTGTTTCACCATTTTCCGGATCGGGAGATTCGCGCCCGCGCCGTGAGCGAAATGTGCCGTGTCGCCCGCGATCGTGTTGCGTTGTCGTATTTTTCGCCCTTCGCGTTCTCGATGATCGATCGCAACGTCCGCAATCGGTTCAGGGGTCGCCGCGTATCAAAATTCACGACTTCGCTGCGCGAGGTTCGAGGGTATTTTGCAGCGTGCGGATTCGAACTTGAGCGTGATTTCGGCCTGATCCCGCTGTTTCAGACGCTGCACGTCGGCTTGTTCAGGCGCAGCCGCCCGCAAGGCTAAAGGCGCATCGAGTTGTCGCGTGGCCTGTGAAGGCTGGAGCGGGTGAGCGGAATCGAACCGCCGTCATCAGCTTGGAAGGCTGTTGCTCTACCATTGAGCTACACCCGCGAACTGCCTGTCTTTATTACAGGATTGCGCCCCTTCGCGCGAAAGCAGAATGGTGGGAGAGGTAGGACTCGAACCTACGAAGGCATAGCCAGCGGATTTACAGTCCGCCCCCTTTGCCGCTCGGGACACTCTCCCATTTCAGGCCAACCGGCACAGAAATTTGGCGTGTTTATGGGGATACGTCTCCCGCAAGTCAACGTAAGCTTGGCGATTCAAGTCTATCCGTCGCGTGCCGGATCGAGTAAGGCACCGACCCGTAAGGGAACAATGAATAAGCGACCCCACCACCATCCAGGTACGAAGCCCGGCGCCACCCGTGAGCAGACCGAGCGGCGCGAGCGTTTCGAACGCGCACGGCGCGAAAGCCTGCGTGGCGCGAACGAAGATGGGCCCGTCATTATGTATGGCTGGCACACGGTGTCTGCCGCTTTGCGCAATCCCGCGCGGAAAATCAGAAAGCTGCTTGCGACGGAGAACGCAGCGAGAAGGCTGACCGAAGAGAGCATTCCGAACGCCAACCGGGCCGAAATCGTCCGCCCGCATGCGATTGCCGAGCGCCTGCTGCCGGATGCAGTGCATCAGGGACTCTATCTCGAAGTCGATCCCCTGCCCGGTCCCGACATCGAAGGCCTCGAGGCGACCGGCGTCGTGCTGGTACTCGACCAGATTACCGATCCGCACAATGTCGGCGCCATCCTGCGCTCCGCGGCCGCGTTCGGCGTGCGTGCCGTCATCACCACGCAGCGCCACAGCCCGGATGCGACCGGGGCGCTGGCGAAGGCTGCCTCAGGCGCGTTGGAGCACGTCGCCATGATCAACGTGCAAAATCTGGCGCGCGGCCTGACCGCCCTGAAGGAAAAGGGATTCCTGACCGTCGGCCTCGACAGCGAAGGTGATGCCGATCTCGCCGCGATCAAACTGCGCGCGCCGCTTGCCCTGGTGCTCGGCGCCGAAGGCAAAGGTTTGCGCCAGCTTACGCGCGAGACGTGCGACCATGTCGCGCGCATCGATATGCCGGGCGTGATTGCGAGCCTGAACGTTTCGAACGCGACCGCGGTCGCGCTCTACATCGCCGCCAGCCAGTTGCAGGCTTAGGTCTCGGGCTGCGACTTTTCGCGTTTGCTGGTTTTCTTCGGCTTGCCCGATAGCGCCTTGGCCTGCGCATCGCGGCCGTCGTTCTTCCGATAGAGCCGGATGTTCATGCGGTCCGGGCCGAGAATCGTCACTTCAGCCTCGGCATGGATGACGCGGCCGCCCGAGACCGGAGCCGGCACGACCTGAGCCTGCGCGGTTGGGACACGCTGCTCGCTGAGAACCTGCCCGTCTTCGCTGATCTCACGCTGCACAACGATCGGCGGATCGTCGACGACGCGGATGTGGTTGCGCACCACCGGTTTCTCGCGGACGATGCGCTTCTTGTCGATCTCGATGTCCTTCTTGCTTTCGGAGAGGACGATTTCCTTCTTCTTGTGACCCCGCTTGCGCAGTTCATCGACCAGCGCAGGATCGGCCTTGCTCACTTTGCGCGACGGCTCGGATGCACGCGGCTGCGCGTTATTCCCTCGCACCGAGCGCACGGGCTGCGTCTGCACATACGGATAAGGCTGCGCGTATTGTGGCTGGGGATAGGAATACTGCGGCTGCTGCACGACATACGGATAAAGCGGTGCAGGCTGCGTGTAGTACTGCGCGTGCGCGGTGCCGCCAAGGAACACGCTCGCGACCGCCAGTGCGATCAGATTTTGTTTCTTGAGATTCATTTCGATACGGCCGCGGGCGCGGCTTCACCGCTGGGGAAATACTGCTGCTGATTCAAGATCAGCGGCGGCTGCTGAATGGTGTCGACCGGGAAGGCCTGCCACTCGCGATGGTAATCTCGCTTATTGGAAACCGGCGTTGCGGGAATCTGCTCGCGGCGGCCGACCACCGGCATCTTACCCCCGGACGGAAAGTAGTGCCGTCCCGCCCATGGCTGGACCCAGTGGGCTCGAATCTCCACGCCGGGTTCGAAGTCGTAGACGATGAATGGGCCGGCGTAGACCGCGCCCGCCCAAGTCTCGCCGATCGCGCCACCCAGGTCGGCGGCACGAGCGGGCGCAGTGAACAGCGCCGCAGCAATCATCAAACCGGTAAGGGCAACGCGCACCATCGGATGCTCCGGGGCATCGTGAACATGCGCAGATTTTATCCGATCGCGATTGACGGATCGTTGGATTCACCGGGTAACATTAACCGCATCGCGCGCCGGAAAGCCTTGTGACGCCAGCAAATGCCGCCACTCGCGACGGGCGCGGGCGCGAATAGAGTTAATGTTCGCTGCCGGCACGATGCGCCGCCCGCCCGCATCCGAGTTCCGTGGATTGTGACATGCCCCATTGGGGGTGACAGCGAGGTCCGGCTTGTCGCGCCTGCCCGGCGCTGATAGCCCTGCGGCGGATCGGGGAGCCGGGTTAGCTCAGCGGTAGAGCAGCGGTTTTGTAAACCGAAGGTCGGGGGTTCAATCCCCTCACCCGGCACCGATGTGCTCCTTTTTCGAGCAATTATGAAAGATCAACGCTCCAAATAGGCCGCTTCGGACCTTGTTGAGCCGTTGAAGTCTGTGCCACACTGTGCCGTTACGTCGTAATTCCGGAGATCTAGCATGCCGCAGGGCACAGTTAAGTGGTTCAACCCGACGAAGGGCTATGGCTTTATCCAGCCGCAAGAAGGTGGAAAAGATGTGTTCGTTCACATCTCGGCAGTCGAGCGCGCCGGCCTTAGCACTCTGAACGAGGGTCAGACCGTTCAGTTCGAGCTCGTCGAGAACCGCGGAAAGACTTCCGCGGAGAACCTCAAGGTCAAGTAAGACCTCGTCGCCCGCGTCCTTTAATCGGCCGCATCGATGAAAAATCTAAACCGCCGAGCGTAAAGCCCGGCGGCAATTTTTTGTTTTCTACTGACGCGTTAACCGTCCCAGCTCGGGAAACGGTTGGTACGTTGCGCCTTCGCAGATTGTTTTTGCGATTTTTGGTGCGTCGATGAAGCGATCGAGCTTTCCCGAACCATAAACGACGATGCCGGTCTTGACGCCCGCATAAGCGCCGTTGCTCTTCTTGGCATTGAATTGCAGGCACGAGACGATGCGCTCACCCGGATCGCCCGGCAGCGTTTTACGCACCGGCGCGGACACCGCGCCGTCCTTCACCTGCGTCGGATCGTTGAGATAGGTTCGCATAAACGCAAGAATGTCGCGCTTGTAATCGACTGGCGCGACATTGCTCTGCTCCCACATCGTCCGAAGCTGATTTTCGGTCGGCTCGATGTTGGTGCCGCAGCCCGCCAGCAGCAGCGGGATAACCAGGACGGCAAGCGCAGGGATTTTCATGCGTGCTGGCGTGTTCACACCTGTATCATAGTGCGTTGTGACGGAGTTCCGCCAGTCGATGGAATCGCCATCAACATCAAGATTGCTGTCGCGCCGGCAGTGCCTCGCGGGCGGCCTGGCGTCGCTTGCGGTAACGCGCAGCGCGTTCGCGGCCGCTCCGCTGGCGGCAAGGCAGGGGCCGGGCATTTACCGGACCCGAATCGGCAGCTTCGAGCTCACCGCGCTCTACGACGGAATCTGGCCGGTCAAAATCGACGATGATTTCGTGCGCAACGCCTCCCGCGCCGATGTCGGCGCCGCGCTCGAAGCGGCATTTCTGCCGCCCGACATCCTGCCCATCTCGTTCACAGCGCTGCTGGTGAACACCGGCGCAAAGCTGGTGCTGATCGACACCGGCACCGCAGGGCAGATCACCGACAGCGCCGGAACGCTGCTCGGCAATCTTGCAGTGGCAGGCGTCAAGCCGGCAAACATAGACATTATCCTGATCTCGCATTTCCATCCCGACCACATCAACGGCATCAAGGACAAAGACGGCAACAAGGTCTTCCCCAATGCCCAGATCGTGGTGCCGGACGGCGAATGGGACTACTGGATGAACGACGCCAACATGAACGGTGCCTCCAAAACAGTGCGGAAATACTTTCTCAACGCGCACCGCATCTTCAGCGACATTGCCGGCGAGGTACGGCGCTTCAAGCCGGGCGGCGAAGTGGCGCCCGGAATCGCATCGATTGCCGCCTACGGTCACACGCCAGGCCACGTCGCCTTCTCGGTGTCGTCCGGAAATCAATCGATGATGGTGCTGAGCGACAGCGCGCGCAATCCGTACCTATTCGTGCGCCATCCCGACTGGCAGCCCTCGTTCGACATGGACGGCCCTCTCGCCGTAGCGACGCGGCGGCGGCTACTCGATCAGGCCGCCGCCGACCGCATGCTGGTGCACGGCTACCACTTCCCCTTCCCCGCCACCGGCCATATCACCAAGGCCGGAAGCGGTTACGAGCTGGTGCCGGCCTTGTGGCAGCCGCTTTAGCCGGCGTCAGCGCGTCGCCGTGCGAAGACCGATGTAGGCCGCAAAGCCCGGCTGCAGCCAGCCGACCGGATTTTCATAGTGCTTGTCGAACAGATTATCGATCCGTCCGAACAGCGTGACCTGCTTGTTAATGACGTAATCGGCGGCGAGATTGACGACCGTGTAAGCCGGCGCCGGCACCGGAGCACCAAGCAAACCCGCGCGATCGAAGTCGAGCCACGAGCCGACATAGATGACCGCCGTCGACAAGGTCAAAGAATCCGTCGGTTGGTAACTCACCTTCAAGTCAGCCTTGTGCTTGGGCCGCCGTGTCAGGTCGGTGTCGTTTACGAGGTCACGCGCCCGCGTGTAGGTGTAGTCGGCGTGAACTCGGAGGCGATCCGTTAGCTGCGCATCCGCAAAGGTCTCGACACCGTAGGTTCGCGCCTTGCCGACGTTGACGTACGAGAACACCGGGACAAACACCGTCTGGATCAAATCCGTGATGTCGTTGTGGAAGTAAGTGGCGCCGAACCGGACGCGGCCGCCCCACAGTGGCTGTTCGAATCCGGCGTCGTAGCCTTCGCTGGTCTCCGGCCGCAGGTTCGGATTGCCGACGTAACCGAAGTCGCCGATCCCATAAAGTTCGTAGAGTGTCGGCGCCTTGAATCCCGTGCCGTAGCTCGCCTTGAGCTTGGTTTGCGTCATCGGAACGATGAAGGCCGGAGCGACACGCCAGGTCGTATGGCGGCCGAACTGATCGTCATCGTCGACGCGCGCATTGGCGACGACCGAGAGCTGCTCCGACAGCTTGGATTGCAGCTCGACGAAGCCGGCCGTGTTTCCGGTATTTGCCGAATAGGACAGCGGAACGGCCGGGAAAGTGCCGAACGAGTTTGAGCTGGCGCGGTCGTCTTCACGCTCCAGTCCGAGCACCACCATCTGCCCGGGCATCACCTCGATGTTGCCGCGCCAGTTCAGCGCCGTGCGCGTGCCGTCATACTTCGATTGCGGCGTCGCGTTCGGATCCTGATTGGTCCGATGGTAGTCGGTGACGTTGACACCGAATGTGTTGACGAAGCGCCCGTCCCACAGTGACCAGATCGCTTCGGCGCGGCCGTAAAAATCGTTGTTGCCGTAGGTCGAGCGCGATGCGAACGGCGCGAACGGGAAAACATTGATGTCGTCGTTCGAGTAAAGCAGGCGCGCATCGATGTAGCGCCCGATCAGGTTGACCTTCAGGTTGTCGTTGACCTGCGCGCCGATCCGGCTGCTGAGCGTGAGATTGTCATACGAGTTGGGATTGGCCTTCTGGCCGGGTGGAAGGACGTAGCCGGGCGTCACGGGAATATCGGTGGAGCGCAAATGCGTGACGTTGAAGGAATAATCGAACCTGTCCTTTGAGCCGCTCAGGCCCGTCGATTGGTTGAAGGTGCCCATGGAGCCGCCTTCCACCCATCCGGTGGCCTTCGCCGGTCCCTCGCCCTTCTTCGTCGTGATCGAAATCACGCCGCCGATTGCGTTGGCGCCGTAAAGGCCGCCCTGCGGGCCGCGAAGGACTTCGACCCGCTCGATGTCGCTTGCGAGAATATGCGCGAGGTCGACAGCGCCGTTCGGCGTGGTCGGGTCGCCGATATCGATGCCATCGAGCAGAACCTTGACGTGGTTCGAGTTCGTCCCGCGCATGAACAGCGCGGTTTGCCCGCCCGGCCCGCCGGTCTGAACGACATTCAAACCGGGAACAGCGCTCAGGACGTCCGGAAGCGTCCGGCGCTGTTCCCGCGCGATATCGTCCGCAGTGATGACGGTGACCGAGCTTCCGATCTGCGACGCAGGCGTAGGAACAGTCGTCGGACTGACGACTATCGGATCGAGAGTGATCGGTGAATTCTGCGCAACCGCGCTTGTTGCGACGAGCGAACTGGCAACCACGGCCAGCCCAGCCCACCTGAAAAGACGCCCCATGACTTCACGCTCCTTCGTTTGCGCGGACGCCATGCGTCGCGCATCGGGTGAGACCAAACCCGCTGCGAAGGAGCGCGAACACATCGGGCCTTTCGGCCCGCTACGTCTTTGCTCGAAGAGTCGTGGGAGATTTCGCTCTCACGGCCTTCGCAACGGCATTGACGTCACCGCTGCGAAAGACCGCTCCGTATGGACCCCTCGTCCACCGGTTGGGTGACCGCGCTGGCAGGTCTCCTGGCTCGCGGGTCTTAGCTGCTCGTCCGGCCTTCCCAGTTGCCCAGTGGCCGTTTTGGACGAGCGGCTCGCCGCTCACAGTTGCGGGGGCAGCCACGGATTTCCTCAGCGAAATGCTGCGGGCTCCGTGTTCCCTCTTTCGTCCCCGGTGCAAACCGGGGAACCAGCACGGTGAAATTGTTCCTTGAACCCACACGCGAGTCAAGCGTGGGCGCCGATGGGCTGTGCGATGAACCAAACGTGAAGGGACTAGGCAGCGTGGCGAAATTGTTTGTTTGGTAGAGTCATCACATCCGGCAAAGGAGAGTCCCATGGGGCGTCTTGGACTTCTTGTCGCCGCGGCATTGATCGCCGGCGGCTTCAGCCTGCAACAAGCTTATGCGCAGTCAGACAACGCGGCGCAAAAGACCGAGAAAGCGGACAAGAAAAAATCCACAGAAAAGAAAACCACCACGCAACAAACGAACACGCAGACAAATTCGAGCGGGTCGGCGCCGATGTCGGGCTTCCGGCCCGACCCGGTGAGTAACTACTGATCTTCCCGCAGATAAAACGAGGGCGTCATGTCTTCCACCACTCTCTTCCATAAAGCCGGCATCGTCGTTGCTGCGGCGCTGCTCACCGTCGCATTCGGCCTCAAGCCGGCCTCGGCGATCGGCACCGATACGCCGTCGAGCGACACAAAGAAGGAAAAGTCAGACAAGCAGAAATCAGACAAGAAGAAAAACAATGACAAGAGCGGCGCGCTCACCGACGAGCAGCGCAAGCTGGCCGATGCGAAATTCCTCCAGGGCTATCGCGCCGCGCGCGAGTTGATCCTCGCCGGGCAATACGAAGCCGGCATCAACGCCATGCACGCGCTCGGCCGCGATGACAATCCCGATGTCGCGAACTACATCGGTTACGCCTTTCGCAAGCTCGGCGACTTCGGCGATTCGAAGGTCTGGTACGAAAAGGCGCTGGCGGTCGACCCGCAGCACGTTCGCACCTGGTCGTACTACGGCATGTGGCACGCCGAGCAAGGCAACCGGCTGAAGGCCGAAGACTTCTTGCAGAAGATCAAGCTGATCTGCGGCAACACCAACTGCAAGGAATACACCGAGCTCAAGGCCGTGATCGACGGCACCGGCAGCTACTGAAACCCGCCGGGATCGGCGAAAGGGCGGCCTTCTGGCCGCCCTTTTCGTTTACCGTTTAGGCCCGCCGCCTCGACAATCGAGGCCCAAGTCGTATAGAGCAGCAGCCATTCCAACGCCTCCAGGCGACCGATGAACCGTCGCGAGCAGCCATTCAGCCAGATCGCCTTCGTTGCCGCGGCAACGCCGGAGGCGCGCGAGGCTTACGACAAGTTCACCGCGCAATACGGCAATAGCGAGCCGAAGTCCGCCGACGTCATCGTCGCGTTGGGCGGCGACGGCCTGATGCTGCAAACGCTGCATCGCTTCATGAATTCCGGCAAGCCGATCTACGGTATGCATCGCGGCACCGTCGGCTTCCTGATGAACGATTTCGCGCCGGATAGCCTGCGCGAGCGATTGGTTGCCGCCCACACGACCGTGATCCACCCGCTGTTGATGCGCGCGAAGGACGCGCAAGGCCGCACCCACGAGCACCGCGCCATCAACGAAGTTTCGCTGTTCCGGCAGAGCGCGCAGGCCGCGCATTTGCGCATTCTGGTGGACGGCCAGGAACGGCTCGCCGAACTGGTCGCCGACGGCGTGCTGGTCGCAACGCCGGCCGGATCGACCGCCTATAACCTGTCGGTGCAAGGGCCGATTATCCCCATCAACGCGTCACTGCTTGCCCTGACACCGATCAGCCCGTTCCGCCCTCGCCGCTGGCGCGGCGCGCTGCTGCCCGATCGCGCCAATGTCACCCTCGAAATCCTGGAGGCCGGCAAGCGGCCGGTCGCCGCCGTTGCCGATCACGATGAGGTCCGCTCGGTCGTCTCGGTCGATGTGACGATGGACCAGGCCACCTCCATCAACCTGCTGTTCGATCCCGGCCATAATCTGGACGAGCGAATCCTGCGCGAGCAGTTCGGCTTCTAGAGGCCGATTTACCGCGATTTCTTATGCTTAACCGGGCGTTAACAGCATCTGGCTAGCCTGTTCCCTCGGGGCGGCAGGCGTTTCCTGCTGCTTGGGGTGTCTATGGCTGTCCGCATCGACTTTGCGAAACTGCGCTTTCTCGTCATCGACGATAACGCCCATATGCGCAGGATTCTGCGGACGCTGCTGCATGGATTCGGCGCGCGCGAAGTCTACGAAGCGGAAGATGGCGCCTCCGGACTCGAATCGTTCACCCACTACGTGCCCGACATCGTCATCACCGACTGGGCCATGCCGATCTTCGATGGCCTCGAGCTGACGCAGATGATCCGACAGCCCGGGGCCAATTCGAATCCCTACGTTGCCATTGTCATGCTGACCGGCCACTCGGAGAAAAAACGGGTGACCGCGGCGCGCGACGCCGGCATCACCGAATTTCTCGCCAAGCCGATCTCGGCCAAGGGTCTCTACGAGCGCATCGTCAACGTGGTTGCGAGCCCGCGCCCGTTTATCAAGACCAAGAACTACTTCGGTCCCGATCGCCGCCGGATGACCAGCAGCAACTATTCCGGGCCTGACCGCCGCAAAGGCGGCAAAGCCGATGTCTTCCGCCAGTCCGCGTTGCTCGACAAAGTGCGCGCGCCAGGTTGAGGTCCAGAAAGAAACCCATGGCCAAAGAGACCGCAGCAGTCACCACCTACGGCGATCACGAGATGATCACGCCGCAGAACAAACTGCGTAAAGCCGTTTCCGACAAGCCGTTCGATCCTAATGACGATCCGGTCGCGCGCGCAGAGCAGGCGCTGGCCGACCTCTCGGGCAATTTCTCGTCCTGGATGGACGAGGAATGCGAGCGGCTCGATCAGGCCCGTCTGGCATGCAAGACACTGGGCTTTACGACCGCCTACAAGGAAAAGCTGTTTCACGCCGCCCACGACATCAAGGGCGAAGCCGCGACATTCGGTTTCCCGGCCTGCGCCGGCGCTGCCGACAGCCTGTGCCGGTTGATCGAATACGCGCCCGATCCAACCAAGATTCCGGTGAAGCTGGTCGATCAGCACGTCGACGCGGTGCGCGCGATTATCCGCGAATATACGCGTTCCGACGCAATCGCGCTGGCGGCCGAGCTCAACAAGCGGCTGCGCGAAGTGACCGACGAATTCCTGCTGCACGAGAATCGTGAGCGGCCGGACGTCATCGCCTCGATCCTCGGACCGAGCATCATCCCGAACGGATAAGTTTTAAGCGGCCGCGAGGCGGTAGCTGGGCATCGCCGGCCGCGCGACCAGGTCGTGACAGAGCGTGCGCGCTTCGTCGCGCGCCGCCTCGACTGCAAAGCGCCGCAGCAGGCTCAGCAGCGGCTCGGCGTCGTCGGTGCCCTCGCCTTCCGCCTGTTCACAGCGCATCAGCACCCTCTCCACCATCGGCCGGCTCAGATGCGCCGCTCCGTTTTGATGCAACGGCAGCACGCCTTCGCGCAGCGCGACGATCGCCTCGCGGAACGCGGGATAAGCGGCGGATGGCAATCCGGCCTTGCGATAAAGCGCGCGGAACCCGGAGAGCATGCGGTCATGGATGTAGCTCGAGACGCTCTCCAGCGGCATCTCGGCGAGATCCGCCATCGCTTCCTCGAACAGCACGATATTGCCGGACAGCAGCGCACGCAGGATCATGCCGGCGGTCAACTGGCCGCTGGCGCGCAGATGTGTGACCAGTTCGCCGATTTCCTCGCAGGCCGTCTCGGCGGCGAGCGCGACAGTCGCCTTCTCGCAGGCCTCGCGCGCCGCGTATTGCGCGTGATGCTCGGCCAGCCAGTGGCGCGACGTGACGAAGCCCGCCAGCGTCTGCGACAGCTTGGCCAGGGCCGCTTGGCGCGTGGTCGCCGGCAGGTCGTCTCGGGTCAGGAGATTCTCGCGGATGGCGGACAGATGACCGAACCGCTCGACGATCCGGTCGAGCGAAAAAGCCGTGATGTCGGCATCCGGATTTTCGAGCAGCGCGAGGCAGGCCTGAGCGGCGCCGACTTCGGCGAGCGCGGCCGACACCGAACGCGGCAACAGGAAGCGCGATGCGATCGCCGCCTGCGACTCCGGATGCGCGGTCGCCACCAGATCGACGAGATCGGCGTCGGTGAGGAGCGGAGAACGCTGCAGCAACGGCCGCGCAATATCGGGTTGGTCGGCGGCGAGCGCATGGACGATGACGCGCGGCGCGGCCTGGCTCGAGGCGAACACGTCGGCGAGCGCCTGGCGCACCAGCGGCGACGGATCGTCGAGCAGCATGATCATCGCGCCTTCGGCGGCGGCGCGGTCGTTTGGCGATAGATCGGAATGGAGATAGGCACGGGCCAAAGCCGACGTCGCGTCGGCACGCTCACCCGGCGGGGCATTACGCAGCCACTGCAAGAACTGACGAACAATCATGCTCAAACGCCACAAACAGCCGCGCACACATCGCGACAGCGCAGAGCCTAGCCAACGAGACTTAACAAACCCTTCACCATGATTATTGAGCAAGTGTTAACGACGAAAACCGCGGTGGCGCGCGGGTTTTAGTCGCCGAACAGGCTGCGTGGCCGCGGGGCTTGCGCGCCGTCGGCCGGCGTCGACCACAGCGTCCGCACCACCGGCCCGACGCCCTGCCGTCCGGTATCGCTGAAGATCGACTGGAACGCCGCCGGCGGCTTCGGCACCGGCGCATACGCGGCCGGTTGCGCCGCCGCATAGGCCTGCGCGACGCCCGCCGTGTCCGGCACGCGCGCGACTGCCGTGTCGGCCGGGAGCGTGCCGCGCAGCGGCGTCGCCGCAACGTCGGCGGCGGCATTGGCACGCGCGGCTTCGTAGCGGCCCGTCAATTCGCGATAGACCCCAACCGCGGTGCGCGCATTTCCGGACTTGTCATAGAAGATCGGCCGATTGGCCGCCGCGGCGGAGGGAAAGAGATCGGCGCCGCTTGTATTCGGGCGATTGGTTGCCGCGCTGATCAAGCGCGAAGCGCCATCGGCGCCGAGAAAATGCGCGATGTAGAGCTCGCCTTCGGTCGGCGCGCGGCCCAGCGTGTCCTTGAGCTGCGCCGCGTTGGCCTGCGCGTAATGCCCGGCCAGCAAGGCGCTGACTTTGGCGTCGCCGCGCAGGTTCATGATCGCCTGCCGCGTGCTGGAATCCTGCACCTCGAAGCGGCCATCCTCGCCGCGCGAAATCGCCGCCGCGAAGCGGTCGAGCCCGAGCGCGCGGCCCGCCGCCTTCATGGTGCCGAGCCAGGTCTGGTCGATGAATTGATAAAGCCCCTTCGCGGTCGACGTCGCCGCCTGCGCCGCCGGGTTAAAATTCGATTCGATCTGCGCGGTCGTCAGCAGGTAATTGAAGCTGGCGCCGGTCGAGGTCGCCGCCTGACGGATAGCGCCAGCGACTTGTGGAGATGCGCTATGCGGCTGGACCAGCATGATGCGGCCGGCGTTCCTTCAGATCGGACTTCGGGCTAAACCCACGCACGGCACGGCCTCTGCGGGCACTATGAGCATGGGCCAGTTATGGTAAACGAAAGGTTAATGAACGGAGACGGCAATGACTGAACAGCGGCACAAGCGCGGCGGGCTCTATTTCGAGGATTTCGAGGTCGGCAAGACCTATCAGCACCGCTACACGCGGACCGTCACGCAGATGGACAACATGCTGTTCTCCAACATGACGCTCAATCCGCAGCCGCTGCATATCGACCGCGAGTTCTGCGAGAAGGAGACCGAGTGGGGCCAGCCGCTGATGAACTCGCTGTTCACGCTGGGCCTGATGATCGGCATTCAGGTGTCGGACATGACGGTCGGAACGACGATCGCCAATCTCGGCATGACCGATGTGAAATTCCCCAACCCGCTGTTCGAGGGCGACACCGTCCACTGCGAAACCACGGTGGTGAGCAAGCGCGAATCGAAGTCGCGGCCGAATGCCGGCATCGTCGAATTTCACCACAAGGCCTTCAAGCAGGACGGCAAGCTGGTCGCCGAGTGTCACCGCCAGGGCTTCATGGTCCGCCGTCCCAAATAAGAACCAAGTAAGAGAACAACGTAATGCGTTCGCTCCTGTTCGTCCCCGCCGACGGCGGCAAGAAACTCGACAAGGCGATGGCGTCGGGCGCCCACGCCGTCATCATCGACCTCGAGGATTCAGTCACGACCGACCGCAAGCCGGAGGCCCGCAAGCTCGCGCTCGCTTTCCTCAAAGAGGCAGGCAAGGCGAAGCAGCGCCCGCGCCTGTTCGTGCGTGTGAACGGGCTCGAAACGGGCATGATCGACGACGATCTTGACGCGGTCGTGCCCGGCGCGCCGGACGGCATCCTGTTTCCGAAGGCCGAAGGCGGACCGACCGTGACGCACCTCGACGCCAAACTCACGGCGCGCGAAGTGATCGCCGGCCTCGCGGAGGGCCACGTCAAAGTCCTCGCGCAGAACGTCGAGTCTGCTGCGGGCTTCTTTGCCGCCGGCACCTATCGCGGTTCCAGCAAGCGCCTGATCGGCGTAACCTGGGGACCGGAGGATCTGTCAGCCGAGCTCGGCGCCGAGGCCAATCGAGATGCGACCGGCCGCCTTACAGAGCCGTATCGTCTCGCCCGCTCCGTCTGCCTGTTCAGCGCCGCCGCCGCCAAAACGGCTGCGATCGAAACGGTGTTCGTCGATTTCCGGAATGAAGAAGGCCTGCTCAAGGACACCGAAGACGCCAAGCGCGACGGCTTCGTCGGCCGCCTGGCCATCCACCCGGCGCAGGTGCCGATCATCAACGCGGTCTTCGAGCCATCGGCCGAGCAGATCGCCCACGCGAAGAAAATCGTCGCGGCGTTCGCGGCGCAGCCCGGCGCGGGCGCGGTCGGCATCGACGGCAAGATGTTCGACCGGCCGCACCTCGTGCGTGCGCAGGCACTGCTCGCGAGCGTGAAGGCTTAGGCCGCCAGCGCGCCCTCGTTTGCCGCGATCATGTTGGCGACGCGGAAACCCGAGCCGGCGCCCATCGTCCAGCCCAGCGTGCCGTGGCCGGTGTTGAGCCACAGGTTGTGATAGCGCGTGCGCCCGACATAGGGGATGTTGGACGGCGTGGCCGGCCGCAATCCTGTCCAGAACGTCGCGCGGTCGAAATCGCCGGCGCGCGGGAACAGGTTTTTCACCGCGCGCACGATAGCCTGACAGCGCGTCATGTTGAGATCGCGCGAGTAGCCGGACAGTTCGGCGGTCCCCGCGACGCGCAAACGGCCGCCGAGATTGGAATAGACCAGCTTGTGCTCGTCGTCGGTCAGGCTCGTCACCGGCGTGGTGTTCGAGCCGTTGGTCGGGATCGTCACCGAGTAGCCCTTGGCCGGATAGATGGTGAGGTTGACGCCGTAAGGCCGCAGGAACGGCGCCGACCAGCTTCCGAGGCTGACGACGATGTCGCGCGCCTTGAGCGTGCGGTAGCCGTCCGGCCCAACAACTTCGATCGAGCGCACCGCGCCGTCGCGCCGGTCGGCATCGAGCGCCGTCACCTGGTGGTTGTAGAGGAATTCAGCGCCGCGCTTCTCGCAGACCTGCGCCAGCGCCTGCGTAAACTTCAACGCATCGCCGCTTTCGTCAGCGACGGTATAGGTCGCGCCGACGATCTCGTTGCGCTTCTCCGCGAAGGCCGGCTCGATCTCGACCACCCGGTCGGCGTCGATCACCTCGCGCTCGCAGCCGTATTTGCGCATCAGTTCGGCGACCGGGATCGCCGCCTCGAATTCATGCTTGTCGCGATAGAAGTGCAGGATGCCTCTGGTGCGCTCGTCGTAGTGGAAGCCCTCGTCAGCCCTGATCTTCTGGATCAGGCCACGGCTTTCGGTGGCGAGCTTGACGATTTCCGCGGTGTGGCGGTCGGCGCGCGACGGCCAGCAATCGACCAGGAATTTCGCCAGCCACAGCCACTGGTGGACGTCGAGCTTCGGCCGGAACAGCAGCGGCGCGTCGCCCTTGAGCAGCCATTTGAGCACCTTCAGCGGCGCCGATGGATTGGCCCACGGCTCGGCGTGACTGACCGACACCTGTCCGCCATTGGCGAAGCTCGTCTCGAGCCCGGCCGCCGGCTGGCGGTCGATCACGCACACGGATTTGCCCGCGCGCAGCAGCCAATACGCGGTATTGATGCCGACGACACCGCCGCCGAGCACGATCGCATCGAAATCGGATTTCATTTGTCAGGCCTCACAGATCGAGACACAATCGCCTGTGGCGACTGCGCCCCCTCTGTTCTTGGCCTGAGAGTTTCGTCGCGGGCGTGAATTGCCTTGGCGACTTTCCCCATCGGCGGGAGCAAAAGCTCCGCTCTTCAGAGACAAATTTTAGCAGCGGTCCTTTTGCCTGAGAGATTCCGGGGCGGTTGCTCCTTCGGCGCCGGCCCTTGCGAGGCCGGTCTCTCCCGCTGACGCGCTGTAGATATGCGATTCAGGTGGCCAAGTCGAGCAAGCTCAAATCACGTTTCAGTCACGTGTTCTGTTGAGGAAAACCGACATCATCCGCCGCGGCTCCTGCGTCTCATAAGCGCGGGAAAACGCATCGATCCCGGCCGCAATCGCCTGGTCGGCTGGCAGATTCTCCCATTCGCACATCAGCGACTTTTGCAGGCGCACTGCCTGCGGGCCTGCAGCAAAAAGCGCGGCCAGCATCTTCTCCACTTCCGCATCGAGCTTGTCTGGTGCGACTACCCGCTCGACCAAACCCCAGTTCAACGCCGTCTGCGCGTCGATGATCTCTCCGAGCATCAGCAATTCACGCGCGCGACCACCGCCGATCAGGCGCGGAATGAGAGCCGCTTCGACTACCGAAGGAATGCCGACCTTGGTTTCCGGCATGCCGAATTTGGCGCGGTCGGTCGCAATCCGCAGATCGCACGACACCGCGACTTCGAGACCGGCGCCGAGCGCGAAGCCATCGATCCGCGCAATCACCGGCACCGGACAACGCCGCAAGCAATCGCAAGTTTGATGAACGAGCGTGATGAAGTCGCGTGCGCTGTCGGGGTCGAGACGCGACATCTCGGTAATGTTGGCGCCGCCGATGAAGGCCTTGTCGCCCGCGCCGCTCAATACCACGGCGCGCAGATCGTCGGCGTGCGACAGCGACACTACCGCCGCGATGAACTCCGTCATCAGCGCACGATGGAGCGTGTTGAGCTTCGCCTGATTGTCGAGCGTGACGAACGCGACAGTGCCCCGCTCGCGCTTGTCGAGCCGCAGGTCGACGCGAGGGCCGTCACGCTCCGCCATGACTACTTCTTATAAATCGTTGCCGGATCGAACGTCTTTTCGCCGTCACGAAATTCCAAAGCCGCGCCGCTCTTGCCAAGCGGCACCGCGCGATAGAAGCACGACTTGCGGCCGGTGTGGCAGGCGCCGGCGCCGGCCTGCTCCACCTTCAGCCACACGGAGTCCTGGTCACAGTCGACCCGCATCTCCTTGACGCGCTGGACATGGCCGGAGCTTTCGCCCTTGCGCCAAAGCTGCTTGCGCGAGCGGCTGAAGTACCAGGCCTCACCGGTTTCGACGGTGCGCTTGAGCGCGTCGGCGTTCATGTGCGCGACCATCAACAGGTCGCCTGACACGACGTCGGTGACCACAGCCGTCACCAGCCCGTCTTTGTCGAATTTCGGGATGAAGGCCGTGCCTTCTTCAATGTCGGAATTGCTTGCCATAACAAGGTGTCATTGCCGGGCATAGCCGTTTGAAGAACGGCGTTCTAAAGAACGCCTATGACCCGGCAATCCATCTTAAAAAATGCACACTTGCAACGCTGCATGGATGCGCGGGTCAAGCCCGCGCATGACAGAAACTACCGCAGACCCCCGCGGATCATGGACATGAAGCGGACTTGTTCCTGCACGTCGTCCTTGAACATGCCGGTGAAATGCGACGTCACCGTCAGCGCGCCAGGTTTGGTCACGCCGCGCAGCGACATGCACATATGCTCCGCTTCGATCAGCACCGCGACTCCGCGCGGCTTGAGAATTTCCTCGATCGCGGTCGCAACTTGCGATGTCAGGTGTTCCTGCGTCTGCAGGCGGTGCGCATAGACATCGACCAGCCGCGCCAGCTTCGAGAGCCCCACCACCCGGTCGGTCGGCATGTAGGCGACATGCGCCTTGCCGAAGAACGGCATCATGTGGTGCTCGCAATGCGAGTTGAAGCCGATGTCCTTCACCAGGACGAAATCGTCATAGCCCGCGGTCTCGCCGAAGGTGCGGTCGAGTACCTCGACCGGGCATTCGTTGTAGCCTTGATAGATTTCAGCATAAGCGTCGACCACGCGCTTCGGCGTGTCGAGCAGGCCCTCGCGCGCCGGATTGTCGCCGGCATAGGCGAGCAGCGTGCGGACCGCCTCTTCCGCCTGCTCCCGCGTCGGCATCGGCGAGACGCGTTGCGGCGCCGCGCGCACGTGCTCCGAGAGCTCCTGCTTCACGGCCTGCTTCGGCCATGCAGCCACATTGGTCGGCTTGTTGATCTTGGCGTCCATTCCGCGTTCTCCGTTCGACCGGCCAAGGTCAAACCGTGGCCGGAGTGTCACCGGGGCGCCGCGTCGAAAGACGCCGCATTCCGAGGCGCGAGCCCGCACCAAACCCTTCCGGTGCGGTCGAGCGCCATCTATATATTCGTTTACCGGGCACAGGCAATGTAGCTCGCGAGATCGTCAATGCCATGCTGAATGACGTCTATAACAGCCGGATTCTGGACCTTGCCGGCAATATTCCCCGGCTGGGCCGCCTGCCCGAACCCGACGCCAGCGCGACCGCCCATTCCAAACTCTGCGGCTCGACCGTCACCATCGATCTCAAAATGGACGGACCTGTCGTCAAGGATTTTGCCCACGACGTGAAAGCCTGCGCGCTGGGCCAGGCGTCCTCATCGCTGATGGCGCGCCATGTGGTCGGCGCCAAGGCTGCGGAACTGCGCGAATTGCGCGAGACCGTCCGCAAGATGCTCAAGGAGAACGGCCCGCCGCCGAGCGGCAAATGGGTGGACTTCGCGGTGCTGGAACCGGTGCGCGACTACAAGGCGCGGCACGCGTCGACCTTGCTGACGTTCGATGCCGTCGTGTCGGCGCTCGATCAGATCGCGGCCAAATCCGGGAAAACGGCCCAAGCGGCGGAATAACCCGCCGCTTCCGATTTACTTCGCAGCGGCCATGCCGCCCGTTTTCGGAGCGACCAGCTCGGCGCGTTGCGCCGTTTTCTGGCAATGCGAGGCAAGCAGCGGCAGGTTTCGCTGCGCCCCCGAATTGCCGAGCCGGATCGTCGAGCGGGTGTTGGCGCTCGTGGTCCCGATCATCATCGAGCGGCTGCCGGCCGACGTGAACGTGCGGATCAGGTTCGCCGGCACCACGCCGGCCGCTACGCTGACCATCAATCCGGTCTTGTCCTTCAGTTCGGAGGAAACGACCTTGAGCGGCATCGTCTGGCCGCCGATGCGGACCGTCACGTCGGTCAACGGCGACACTTGATCGCCGGCATCGGCGCGGCGCTCTTCCGAATAGGTGACGAGATAGCCGTCGTTTGCGGCGCAGGCGAGCACCAGATCGAAGCTGCCGATCTCGTCGCCGTCGACCGTCAGCGGGTGACGCCGGCCGAGTATGCTGGCGCCGCCACGGTCGACCACCGACCAGCCGTGCTCATCGAGCCCGCTGCCGGCGCGGTCGCCGGAGGTGCCCGGCACGTACTTGACCGACGACAGCGAGGCGACCGGCGTCTCCACCGGAGCGGTCTCCGTCGATTCAAATCCCATGTTCTTCAACTCGGCGCGCGTCAGCGCATGCATCGGCTCCCACGGCGGAATGCGCAGCGCGACTTCCAGCAGGTCGCCGGTGCCGCCCATCTCGATGGTGTACTTCGCAAGCCGGCCGATATCGCGCTGCACCAGCACGAGGTCTTCCGCCGAGTACGAGCCGGCGGTCGGGTCGTCGCGGCGATCGCCGAGCCAGATCTGATGAACCATTACGCGCGCTTCCGGCTCGACCGCGCGCTGGATGCCGGCCAGCAGCACGAACGCGCACATCGATTCACAATCGGCGTGCGCCGAGAACTTCGCACGCATCAAGCCGGACCGCGTCGCGGTGGTATCCGCAAGCTGGCCGACGGTGGTGTTCAGCTTGAGTGCGCGAATGTCGCGGCCGAGTGCGATGGCGCCCAGCACAGAGCCGCCGTCGGAGTCGAGCACGACGGTCGAGTTCTGAAGGTTCTTGCCCTTCGCGAACCTGCGAAATTCATTCGGCGTGTCGGCCGTGATCGCGCCGGATGCCGAGACGAAAATACGGCAGTTATCGGTGCAATCCTGCGCCGCATCCTGGCGCAACAGAAACTGCATCGGCAGCGAGCGGCTGCCCGCAAGTGTTGGCGTCACGGAACTGACAATTCCGAGCGCAAGCGCGCAAACGACGCCGAAGTGGCGAACCATAATTCCCCCTTCCATTGCCGCTTGCCTGCATCGGTGGCGTGGTATTCCCACGCTCTCATTGGCTCGAGCGGCCATCACCCCGCAATCCGTCCGCTTTTAGTCAGGCAGCAGATTCGGGTCTAGTGTAAAAAAGTCACGGACGGATTTGTCCTCGGCATGATGAATTGGAACTCCGGAACTTTTGCCAAGATATTCTCCAAGACGATCGCGCGCGTTCCGCGCATGTCGGCGCGCGGCCTCATCGCGATTTACCGTTACGGAATTTCCGGCCTGCTCGGCCCGCGCTGTCGGCATTTACCAACCTGCTCGGCTTACGGTGACGAAGCGATCACGCGCTTCGGGTTGTGGGCCGGCGGCTGGATGACACTCGCTCGCATCATGCGCTGCCATCCGTGGGGGACGCACGGGCTCGATTACGTGCCGTCCGCGCTTCCGGCCGGCGCGCACTGGTGGATGCCGTGGCGTTACGGCCGCTGGCGCGGCACCAATTCGCCGATGCAGGAAACGGGTGGAACTTTGCCGACGGCCGGCCACAAAGGGTCCTGATGGCCGAACCGCCGCAAACAATCGACGCACGGACCGCGCAACTCCTCCTCTTCCTCTCGATCATCTGGGGCGGCTCATTCTTTTTCACCGGCGCGGCGATCCGCGAGCTGCCGCCGCTCACGGTCGCGCTGGCGCGCGTCACGCTCGGTGCCTTGTTCCTTCTGCCGTTCTTCAGAATGCTGGGCGGTACGTGGCCACGCACATTCGCCGATT
The DNA here is from genome assembly GCA_035546455.1 of Pseudolabrys sp. Lineage (GTDB taxonomy): Bacteria > Pseudomonadota > Alphaproteobacteria > Rhizobiales > Xanthobacteraceae > Pseudolabrys. Next base: position 66,829 of record DASZXA010000062.1, on the reverse strand, counting down.
GGATGCCGTTTCTCGGCATGGGCATCCTCAACAATGTCATCCCCTTCTCGCTGCAGGCGGCCGCGCAGCTCTACGTCTCGAGCGGCGTCACATCCGTCCTCAACGCAACGACGCCGGTGTTCGGCGTGATCGTGCTCGCCGCGTTCGGCGACGAGAAGCTGATCGCGAGGCGCGCCATTGGCGTGGCGGTCGGCCTCATCGGCGTCGTCGTCTTGCGTGGCGTCACTGTCGAGCCGGGGCAAACCCTCGGCATCCTGCTCGGACTTGGCGGCGCGCTGAGCTATGGCTTCGCCGGCCTGTGGGGCCGCCGCATGCTGGCCCATGTGCCGTCGATCAATTCCGCGACCTGCCAGCTCATCTGCTCGACCGCGATCATGCTCGTCCTCGCCTCCGCCATCGAACGTCCGTGGCAACTGCCGATGCCAAGCACCACCGCCATGCTGGCGCTGGTCGGCCTCGCCGCCATCTCGACCTCGCTCGCCTACATCGTCTTCTTCACCATCCTGCGCCGTTCCGGCGCCACCAATACGCTGCTCGTCACCCTGCTGATTCCCGTCACCGCCATCCTGCTCGGCCATTTCGTGCTCGGTGAGCCGCTGCACACCCGCGAAATCGCCGGCGCTATCATCATCGGCAGCGCGCTTTTGGTGATTGATGGCCGCGTGTTCGGCCTGCTATATCGGCGCACGTAACAACGCTTACCTGCGCCCGTTCGCAGGAGTGAGCCTTAAGGAGACCATGATGGTCGCAGTGACCTTCCCCGACGGCGCTCGCCGTGACTACCCCCAAGGCACAACCGGTCTCGACATCGCGAAGGGCATCTCGCCCTCGCTCGCCAAGCGCACCGTCGCGATGGCGCTCGACGGAACCATTGTCGACCTCACTGACAAGATCGAGAAGGATTCGAAGATCGAGTTTCTCACCCGCGAGGATCCGCGTGCGCTGGAATTGATCCGGCACGACGCCGCGCACGTTCTCGCGGAAGCGGTGCAATCGCTGTGGCCCGGCACGCAGGTCACGATCGGCCCGGTGATCGAGAACGGCTTTTATTACGACTTCTTCCGCAATGAGCCCTTCACGCTCGAGGACCTGCCGGTCATCGAGAAGAAAATGAAGGAGATCATTGCGCGCGACAAACCGTTCACCAAGGATGTCTGGGACCGGGAAAAGACCAAGCAGGTCTTCCGCGACAAGGGCGAAAATTTCAAGGTTGAGCTAGTCGACGCCATTCCCGGCAACGAGCCGATCAAGATCTATTATCAGGGCGATTGGTTCGATCTGTGCCGCGGCCCGCACATGACGTCGACCGGCAAGGTCGGCAACGCTTTCAAGCTGATGAAGGTCGCGGGCGCCTACTGGCGCGGCGACGCCAAGAACCCGATGCTCACCCGCATCTACGGCACCGCGTTCGCCAAGCAGGAAGAGCTGGACGCCTACCTCAAGCAAATGGAGGAAGCTGAGAAACGCGATCACCGCCGGCTCGGCCGCGAGCTCGATCTCTTCCATTTCCAGGAGGAAGGCCCCGGCGTCGTGTTCTGGCACGCCAAGGGCTGGACGCTGTTTCAGACCATCATCGCCTACATGCGCCGCCGTCTCGCCGCGGACTACGACGAGGTCAACGCGCCGCAGATGCTCGACAAGTCGCTATGGGAAACCTCGGGCCACTGGGGCTGGTACCGCGAGAACATGTTCGCCGCGCAGTCCGCCGGTGACGAGGCGGAAGACAAGCGCTGGTTCGCCATCAAGCCGATGAACTGCCCCGGCCACGTGCAGATCTTCAAGCACGGCCTCAAGAGCTATCGCGATCTGCCGATCCGCATGGCCGAATTCGGCATCGTCCACCGCTACGAGCCGTCCGGCGCAATGCACGGTCTGCTACGCGTGCGCGGCTTCACGCAGGACGACGCGCATATCTTCTGCACCGAGGATCAGCTCGCCGAGGAATGCCTCAAGATCAACGACCTGATCCTGTCGGTCTACAAGGACTTCGGCTTCGAGGGCGATCTCGTCATCAAGCTCTCGACGCGCCCCGAAAAGCGCGTTGGCACCGACGCCGCGTGGGATCACGCCGAGAACGTCATGAACGACGTGCTCAAGCGGATCGCCCAGCAAGACAACAGGATCAAGACGCAGATCAACCCGGGCGAAGGCGCGTTCTACGGGCCGAAGTTCGAATACGTTCTGCGCGACGCGATCGGCCGCGACTGGCAGTGCGGCACCACGCAGGTCGACTTCAACCTGCCGGAGCGGTTCGGCGCTTTCTACATCGACGCCGACGGCCAGAAGAAAACGCCGGTGATGGTGCACCGCGCAATCTGCGGCTCGATGGAGCGCTTCATCGGCATCCTGCTCGAGCACTTCGCCGGCCACCTGCCCCTGTGGCTCGCGCCGCAACAGGCCGTGGTCGCCACCATTACGTCGGATGCCGACGACTTCGCCAACGAGGTCGCCGCACAGGCGCGCCGCGCGGGCCTGCGGGTCGAAGCCGATCTTCGCAACGAGAAGATCAACTACAAGGTGCGCGAGCACTCGCTGGCGAAAATCCCGGTGCAACTCGTCGTCGGCAAGAAGGAAGCCGCCGATCGCACCGTCTCGGTGCGCCGCCACGGCGTCGAGAAGCAGGACGTGCTGCCGCTCGATACCGTGTTGAAGATGCTGGTGGACGAAGCAGTGCCGCCGGATCTCAAGCGGCAGAACTGACGCTCGTCAGACCACGCGCAGTCGCAGCGGAAGCTCCGGCTCCTTCGCCGGCCGCTTCAGGCAACCGAGGAAGCGGTCAGCCCAATGCGAAATATCGTTGTCGACGAGCACCTGATAGAGCGTCCGGTGACGGGCCCGGCGCTCCTCGAGCGGCATCGCCAACGCACGATTGATCGCATTGCCCACGCCTTCGGTGTCGTACGGATTGACGATCAGCGCTTCCTTGCACTCACGTGCGGCGCCGGCAAAGCGTGAGAGGATCAGCACGCCGGGATCGTCCGGGTCCTGCGCCGCGATGAATTCCTTGGCGACGAGATTCATGCCGTCGCGTAGCGGCGTGACCAGCGCAACGCGCGCAGAACGATAAAGGCCGGCCAGCGCGGTGCGGCTGTGCGCCTTGTTGATATAGCGGATCGGCGTCCAAGCCGCCTCGCCATAAGCGCCGTTGATGCGGCCCGCCGCCTCCCCGACCTTGCGGCCGATTTCGGCGTAATCGGGAATATCGGTGCGGCTGCGCGGCGTGATTTGCAGATAGGTGCACTTGCCCCGCCAGTCGGGGAAATTCTTGAGGAAATGCTCAAAGGCATCGAGCCGCAGCGGCAGGCCCTTGGAATAATCCAGCCGGTCGACGCCGATAATCATGGCCCGGCCGGCGAGGCTGCCGACGACATCCTTCACGAACGATGTCGCCACCGCGCGGCGGGCAATTTTGGTGAAGGTCTCGGTTTCGACCCCGATCGGGAACGCGCCGAATTCCACGGTGCGATCGTGGAAATGGAAACTGTTGCCGCTGGCCCAGGACAGCCCGCACTCCTGCGCCAGGTAGCGCGAGAAGTTGGCGGCATCGACATCGGTCTGAAAGCCGACGAGGTCGTAATGACACAGCGACGGAATCAGCCGGTCGTGGTTTGGCAATGCCGTGAGGATTTCCGGCGATGGAAACGGAATGTGCAGGAAAAACCCGATCTTGTTCTGGTGGCCGCGCTCGCGCAGCAGTCGTGCCAGCGGAATGAAGTGGTAATCGTGCACCCAGATGATGTCGTCGGGTTTGAGTATCCGTTCGAGGCTCTGGGCGAAGTAATCATTGACGCGCAGGTAGCCGCCGAGATCGCGCCGCGTGAACTCGACGAGGTCGAGCCGATAATGAAGGATCGGCCATAGCACGCCATTGGCGAAGCCGTTGTAGAACTCCTGATGGTCTTCCTTTTTCAGGTCGACCGTGACGTAGGAAATGCCGTCATGCTTGACGGTCTTCGGCGGCGCCGGCGGACCGACCTTGCCGCTCCAGCCGAACCAGATGCCGTTTTTGTCGTGCAGCGCCTCGCGCAGCGCGACGGCCAAGCCGCCAGCCTGCACGCCGCGCTCGGGCATCGCCACCCGGTTGGATACTACGACAAGACGCGACACTCTCTCCGTCTCCCAATTACGCGATCAAGCGATCGCCGTTTTGAAGCGGGCCCACGTCAATAAATTATCGAAATAATCAAATCGGAATTGGAGCGCGTGCGCCTGCATTTGGCGTGTAGTCCTCACGTCGCCCCCGCATCGAATTGTGCATCGAATGGACAGAACCGCAATTGAAAATCGCGCGGGAAACCCACTCCCGCATCTCAACGCCCGAGCGAATGCAAAGTTCCATTCACAACAAGGTGCTGATCGACTGTCTAATTTTCCGAATTGGCGAGCCGCGTCAGCACGGCGCGAACGCTCGCTGGCGAATCGAAGATCGCCGTGAGGCCGTCGAATTTGCGCGAGACCGAGAATGATTCGCCGCCCATGTCCGGCATCACCGCGAAGACGCTCTCGTCGGTCACATCGTCGCCGATAAAGACCGGCATGCGGCCGGCAAACGGCGGCATCGTCATCAAATGGCGCACCGCCTCACCTTTGTTGATGCCGGCGCGTTTTAGCTCCAGCATCTCCTTGCCCGGCAGGATATCCACACGCTCTTTCGGGTATTCGGCGCTGACATCGGCCAGCAACTTTTGCAATCGCTCCTTGCCTACCGGCACGCCGCGATAATGCAGCGCGATCGAGTAGCCTTTGTCCTCGACCAGCACCTGCTCCGGGACCGATTTCGCGATTCGCTCGCGCATCGCTTTCGGCAGCGGCCGGACGTGCTCGCGCTTTGCAGCATCGCCTACGCGCATTTCAGCGCCATGCCCGCCCACCGCGGAAAACTTCAACGGCGCAAAGAGCCTGTCGATCCCGACAATCGGCCGCCCGCTGATCAGCGCCAGCGCGCCATCCGTCCGTTCGGCCAAGCGCTCAAGCGCGCGACAGAGCTCTTCGGGAACATGAACTTCGTAGGGGCTGGGGCCGATATCGATCAGGGTTCCGTCGACATCCAGCAAGAGAGCGACCGATTTGAGGTCGAGCGCGGCGTATTTTTCAGAAGCGTGGTCGAGAGAATCAACGTGCGTCACGTCGCAATCCGTGTTCAGCCCCCGATGCTTTTATATAGGGAGCCTGGATCAGCGCGCCAAGACTTCCACGTCGCCGTCGACGCCGGTGACGACCTTGAATTCGCGCTCGTAAACGCGGCCTTCGTTACGGGCGATCGCGCGATAATCGCCTTCCGCCAGGACCACGTGAGGGAACGCGCCGATCGATTCCTTGATCACGTCGCCGCCCGGCGTCAGCACGGACCACGCAGTATTGGCCAGCGCCTCCCCACCTTTGTCGGTGACCAGCTTGAGCGTGATGACGGCAGCACGATGGGTAACGGTGATATCGGTCAGCTTGCCGGCCTGGACGCGGATGTCGGATCGCACCACGGAATTCGCGGTGCCGTAGTTCGACACGATGTTATAGGTGCCTTCCGGCACCACCACCACATCGCCGGTTAGCACTTTCTCGGCAATCGGGCGCCGGTCGCCGGTTTCGAACTGGCTGCCGCGATAGACGTCGAACGAGATTTGCGAGTTCGGGATGCGGACGTCGCCGACCTTGCCCTCGAGCCGCAGTCCGCCGGCAGGCAGGTCGAACACTTCGCGCACGGTCTGGCTTCGCAGCGTGATCGGCTTCACGGCATTGGCGAGACCGAAACCGACGTGGACGATGTAGTTGCCGGGCGGCAGCAACATGGTCGGTGACGGGCTGGTATCTTCCTTGACGAGGTCGAACGTGCCGCTCTTGTTCTGCTTGGCCGCGTAAACGCGCCAGGTCAGGCCGGAGCCGATCGGCGGCGCGTCCTTGGCAAATCGGGCGCCGAGTTCGAGCGCGACCTTGCCCGCCGGCACCATCATCATCGGAGCGGTCGGCATCGCTGAGGGCGGCATGATCGGCACCGCGGTGGCGCTCGACACGCCGGGCGAGAACAGTTGCGAGGTCTGCGCCGAAATAGGGAGGCTGGTCGCGCAGAACAACCCCAAGCACAGCACCGCCCAGGCGCCGTGCAGCAACCATGCCGCCGATGTAGCTCGAATTTCTGCCGCCATGCCGGGCGCCGTTCTCGACTTAAATCGGGGCGAATTCAAGCCAATCGCCCCCGTTTGTGACCTGCGGATTGCCATGCTAGGCGCATTCCGCCACGCCTGCTGGAATTGAAAAAATGCCCGACGCCATTGAGCTTTTGAAGACCCGCCGCTCCGTCAAGCCGATGGACCTGAAGGCGCCGGGACCGTCCGCCGCGGAGCTCGAGACGCTGCTGACGATTGCGTCGCGCGTGCCCGACCACGGCAAACTTAACCCCTGGCGCTTCATTGTTTTCGAAGGCCCCGCCCGCCTCAACGCCGGCGAGAAGATCGCGAAAATCTTCAGCGAGAACAATCCGCAAGCGACGCAAGAGCAGATCAAGTTCGAACGCAACCGCCTGGCGCGCGCGCCGCTTGTCGTCGCGGTAGTGAGCCGCGCCGGACCGCATGTGAAGATTCCGGAATGGGAGCAGCTTCTCTCAAGCGGCGCGGCTGCGATGAATTTGGTCACCGCCGCCAACGCGCTAGGCTTTGCCGCGAGCTGGCTGACCGAATGGTATGCGTATGATCGGCGGGTTTTGGAGGCGCTCGGACTCGGCCCCAACGAGAAGATTGCCGGCTTCGTACATATCGGAACACCGGCTACATTGCCCGGTGATCGCGACAGGCCCCCATTGCACGCGGTTGTTTCGCACTACAAGGGTTAGAAATCCGCCATGTTCTACGACACACGCGACGGCAGCCGCACGCTCCCGCACGACCCCTTCAAGGCGATCGTCGCCCCGCGGCCGATCGGCTGGATCAGCTCGATCAGCGCCAAAGGCGAGGTCAACCTCGCGCCCTACTCCTTCTTCAATGGCGTCCACAGCAAGCCGAACCTGGTGATGTTCGCCAGCGAGAGCTTCAAGGACTCGGTCGCCAATATTCAGGAGACCGGCGAGTTCGTTTGCAGCCTGGCGACCTGGGACCTGCGCGACCAGATGAACACAACGTCCGCCCCGATGCCGCACGGCCAGAATGAGATGGAGCGCGCCAAGCTCGAACCCGCACCGTCACGGCTGGTCAAGCCGCCGCGCGTCGCCGCCTCGCCCTGCGCGCTCGAATGCAAGATGACCCAGATGATCCAGCTCAAGGATATCGAAGGCCGCGATGTGGACGGCTACGTGGTGTTCGGCCGCGTGATCGGCGTCCATATCGACGACCGATTCATCAAGAACGGCCGGCTCGACACCGCTGCGATGAAGCCGATCGCCCGTTGCGGCTACAATGACGAATATACGGTGGTCGAACGCATGTTCTCCATGACGCGTCCGACTGCCTGAAACCAGCGGTGGGCCTGAATTTTCGTCACCTTCCGGACATATATTTTCGCCACGTCTTAAACCATAATTGTTGGTGAGGGTTGTCGGGCTGCGGGGCGCGCCGGATCATGCCGTAGCAGGAGCGGAAAGTGTTCGAGGGGTTGTTCTCACGCAACCGTAATTCTGATCGCGCGGTCGAAGCGAGCGCGGAAGCGCCAAAGCTGACGCGGCCGACCATCGGTCTCGCCCTCGGCGGCGGGGCGGCTCGCGGCTTCGCCCATATCGGCGTGATGCGCACCCTGCTCGCGCATGGCATCATACCCGACGTCATCGTCGGAACATCGATCGGCGCGGTGGTCGGCGGCTGCTACGCCGCAGACAAACTCGATCCATTTGAAGACTGGGGCCGCAAGCTGACCAAGCGGAGCGTGCTCCGCTATCTCGATGTCAGTTTTTCCGGTTCGGGACTCATCAGCGGCAAGGCGCTGGCGGAGCCGCTGGTCGCCTCGCTCGGCGATCAGCGCATCGAGAACCTCCCGATCCCCTTCGCAGCAATCGCCACCGAGTTCGATACCGGACACGAAATCTGGCTGACACACGGGCGACTGGCGGACGCGTTGCGCGCCTCCTATTCGCTGCCCGGCATCTTCCCGCCTGTCCGCCTGGGTGGACGCTGGCTGGTCGACGGCGCACTGGTGAACCCCGTGCCGGTATCAGCCGCGCGAGCACTCGGTGCACGCGTCGTCATCGCCGTTCACCTCAACTCGGACTTGAGCGGCCGCGGCACGGTGATCGCCAATCACGGCTCGGACGAGAATGACGAAGCCCCCGCTGCCGCCGTCGATCCGGCGCGGCGCAGCAGCTTCACAGGCATGTTGACCGGCGGCCATACCCTGTTGCGCGCGGTGTTCGGCAGCCGCGAGCGGCCGGGCATTCCGACCGTGATGATCGAAGCCTTCAACGTAATGCAGGACCGCATCACGCGGGCGCGCATGGCCGGCGATCCGCCCGATGTGCTGATCGCGCCAAAGGTCGGCGCTGTCGGCTGGTTCGATTTTCATCGCGCCGCGGAAGCCATCGAACTCGGCATCCAGGCAACCGAGAAGGTTCTCCCCGAGATCGAGGAGCACATCGCCGCGCTGTCAACGCCGACCGTGCCGATCGAAACGGTACGTGAGGCCGATTAGGCCGTCTGGATGTAGCCGCGCATCGCTTCGGATTCGCGCTCCATCTCATCCACCCTTTGCTTCACGATATCGCCGATCGAGACGATGCCGGCGAGCTTGTCGCCTTTCACCACCGGCATGTGACGGAATTTTCCGTCAGTCATACGCTCCATCAGCGACGTGATCTCGTCGTCCGGTTCGCAGGTGGCGACCTCGCGAGTCATCGCCTGACTGAGAGGTTCGTCGAGCGCCTGCCGGCCGCGCTCCGCAAGCGCGTGAACGATATCGCGCTCCGACAAAATTCCAGCAACACGCCCGCCAGCCCCGACAATCACCAGCGCGCCGATGCGCTTTTTGGTGAGAAGAGCCGCGGCAACCGCGAGTGTTGCTGTCGGCTCGATGGTGATGACGTCGCCGCCCTTGGCGGCCAGGATAGACGACACATTCATGGCAGCCTCCTGATCTGAACGCGTGAACGCACAACAGGCAAAAGCCAACGATCCTGAACCGCTCCGCGTTCCAGTCCGAATCTATGCCGTTACCGCAGGGCTGTGCGGCGCCGGTCATCTCAGCGTTTCCGGGACGTTAAGAGGGGAGATTTTCGGTGGCCGCGTCGCGCGGCACGGGGTCAAAGAAGGAAAACAACAGCAGCCCGGCGAGGAAGCCACCGATATGGGCCTCCCACGCGACCGGCTGATCGGTCCCGACCGGCACAAGGCCGAACAGCAAATTGATGCCAAACCAGACAACCAGAAAGACAAGAACCCGCGGCTCGCGCAGGGTTCGGCTCAACGGCAGTGCCGGGACACGATAAGCCTCATCGGTTTGCTCGCGCCAAAATCCGAGCGGGCCGCCGCGCTGAAACATGAAGCGCATGGCGCCCGCCATCGTGCCGGAGATAGCGGCAGACGCGCCGACGACGGCACTCTCCTGACCGCCATGCACAAGCAAATAAGCGAGCGCACCGCCGGCCGCCGTGACGACGAAAAATCCGAGAAAGCGCAATGCACCGAAACGGCGCGCGATCGCGCTGCCGAACGGCAACAGCCAAACCGAATTGACGATCAGATGTGTCCAGTTGCCGTGGATGAATGCGTAAGTGACGAACGTCCAGATCTCCGCACCGAAACCGCCGGGCAACACGTCGTCTGGCATCAGAGTCGTGCTGTAGCGCGACGGAATAAATGCAAACAGCAGATCAAAATACTGCCGGTCGAAATCCGACAGCGCATCTTCGCGCACGACATGAATGGCGACGAACAGGCCAATCAGGATGACGATGATGGCGGGGGCATTGAAAATGGGTTCGCGCTTCACGCGCTCAGATAGGCGACTTGAGCCGCCGCCCGCAAGCGGCAACTCAAGTCAAATAAGCGAAGAAAGAAAAAAGGAGGGCTTGCACCCTCCTTGAGGCCCGTTTGCGAGGTTCTGTGTTATCGCGCCTTGCGGCGGTCACGTCCCCTTGCCTCCCCGCGCCCATTCGGTGGCAATTTGCGTACGCGATGACCATAGCCACCTGGGCGCGCGCTTCAACACGTCGCTGGTTTTAACACTAACTCGCGAGCGCCACGCCGAACGCACCGGCGCGGCACGCGCCCTGCTCATTGGGTATCGTCGCGACGAGATGCCAGCCGAACTGTCCCCGGCGGGGACAGCGGAAGCGGGCACCGTCCCGCGACGACACAAGGGTGGCGTCTCAAATGAAACACAGTTCCTCGCGGCAGTTGTACGCTTACTGGGAAAAGCAACGCGGCACGCGATCGGCGCCCGATCGCGCCGACATCGACCCGGCGTTCATCCGTCATGCGCTCGGCGACATGTTTATCCTGGCGGCCGACTTCGTTGACGAACAGCGTTACCGGCTGGCGGGCACCCGGATTTGCGCCCTGTTCGGCAGAGAGATGAAAGGTGAATCGTTCAACGCATCGTGGACGGTCAACAGCCGCAACCAGATGGCCGAAATGCTGACCGAGCTCGCAGGCGAGCACACCGGTTTTGTCGCGGGCGTGACCGCACGCAATGCCGACGGCGCCGCTACCGAACTCGAGCTCCTGCTGTTGCCGCTCGCCCACCGCGGTCATGCCCGCGTGCGCGCCATCGGCGTGCTGGCGGCAACCGACCTGCCCTATTGGGTCGGCGACCGCCCGATCACCGAGCTGGCGCTTGGCACGGTGCGGCACATTGGCGCCGAAACAGGACGTCCACCGCTGCGGACATTTACCTCGGGAAAGGCCAGCCAGATGGGCGGCCAGCTCAGGCGTGGCTTTATGGTCTATCAGGGCGGCCTTATGGACCCGCCGAATGAGAAAGCTGGCTAACCACCCGTTAACGATGCGGCCATAGGCTTGCTCTCGATAATTGCGTCGAGACCTTTTCGCACCCAATCCGAATTGCGATGGCCACTGCCGCGACCAAAGTGTGGATTCCGCCGCTCGCCGAAGAGCGCCGCAGGCATCAGCGCGTCAAAGTGAATCTGCTCGGCCGCTACATGCTGGCCGACCAGCGCGAATTTCCGTGCCAGGTCACCAATATGTCGCCAGGTGGCATGGCGATGATCGCGCCGGTGTCGGGCAATCCGGGCGAACGCGTGATCGCCTATGTCGATCATCTCGGCCGGCTGGAAGGCAAGATCGCCCGCAATTTTAACAATGGCTTTGCCATGACGATCGCGGCGACCTCGCGGAAACGCGACAAGCTTGCCGCGCAGCTGACCTGGCTCGCCAACCGCCATATCCTCAACCTGCCGGAAGACCGCCGCCACGGCCGCTTTGCGCCGCGCAATCCGGTGGCGCGCCTCATTCTGCCGAACGGCAACAACGTCGCCTGCCGGGTCATCGACATCTCGCAATCCGGCACCGCGATTGCGATTGCACCGGATCTCGTGCCAGTGGTGGGGTCGATGGTGACGATCGGCAAGGTGCAGGGCCGCGTGGTGCGCCATATCGAAGGCGGCTTCGCGGTCGAGTTCACCCGCCTGCAGCATCCAGACTTTCTCGAAGACAACCTGACCGGCGAGTAAACGCCGCCGCTCGAATTGTAGCGAGCCGGCGGGCGCGTTCGCGCTCGCGTGCGGGCATTTTCGTGCCGTCTCGGCACCCCGAATTGTGGTGAACGCGCTCCCTCACAAAGCCCGATCGGGCCGCAAGATCAGACAGTTGGCGATTAATACCTAAAATTTTAGGCAAACTGTATTCGATAAAATTTTAGTCGAATTCGTCTCAAGCTTTATAAGTATTCGAATAGCTCTTTACTCGACTTTGCTTCGAATTACGTCGCTCTACTTAGCGGAACTCCCAAGTCTCTGTGCGAAACGTGACCCCAATACAGGGGAAGGGGTCACCAATGGCTGGGCGTTTCAAACAAGGCCTGAAATCTGTCTGCTTCGCTGTGGCGGCAGGCGCCACGTTCTTCGCTGCGCCGGCGGGCGCGGCTCCCACCGATACGGCGCTTTATGCGGCCGTTGGCGACGTGACGCGCACCCCGATCGGCTGGTCAGAATTCTGCATCGAATACAAAGGCGAATGCGACACCAGGCCGTCGACGCCGCGCGACGTCGTGCTGTCGCCGAAGGCGTTCGCCGATCTCGTCCGCGTCAACGCTTACATCAACGAACAGATCAAGCCGCTCACCGACATGGAGCACTGGGGTGTCGTCGAGCGCTGGAATTATCCGACCGACGGCTATGGCGACTGCGAGGATTACGTGCTCGCCAAGCGGCAGATGCTCATGAAGGCCGGCTGGCCGCGCGAGGCACTGCTGATCACGGTCGTGCGCGACAAGAAGGGCGAAGGTCACGCCGTCCTGACGGTGAAGACCGACAAGGGCGAGTACGTCCTCGACAACCAGGAAACCGAAGTCCTCCTCTGGTCGAAGACCGGCTACCGCTTCGTCAAGCGCCAGTCGCAGTCCGATCCGAACACCTGGGTTTCGCTCGGCGAACCGGCGCGCAGCGCGCCGGCCACCGCCTCGGCGCGACGGCTAACTCAGTAAGGAGATCGCGCTCCCGGTCACGTCCCCACCCCTCCCCGTCCCCAGACCGGGATCGTGAGTGGCCGGCTCTCCCCAGAGCCGGCCACACCCTTTTCAGGGATCAGTCGATGCGCTTGAGTTTTTGCGGATAGAACTTGCTGCGCTCGACATAAACGTCGGCGCCCTCGCGGATCAGTCCGTGCACCTTCGCATCGAGCGTGCGGATCACGCGCGCCGGCGCGCCGACAATCAGCGAATTGTCCGGAAAGCTTTTGCCTTCGGTGACGACGGCGCCGGCACCGACCAGCGAATTGTTGCCGATCTTCGAGCCGTTGAGCAGCACCGCGCCCATGCCGATCAGCGAATTATCGCCGATCGTGCAGCCATGCAGCATCACCAAGTGACCGATCACGCAGTTGCTGCCGATTGTCAGCGGGAAGCCGGTGTCCGTGTGCAGCACGCAGTTGTCCTGAATCTGCGACCGCTCGCCGAGCTCGATCCACTCGTTGTCGCCGCGGAGCACCGCGCCGAACCACACGCTGGAATCGTTTTTGAGCCGAACACGTCCAATAACCTGCGCGTTCTCGGCGACGTAATAACGGCCCTGCTCGGGAAGCTCGGGTCTCTGCCCGTCGAGTTTGTAAATTGCCATCAGGCCATGAGGATACCGGCGACACGCAGCATCGTCACCACGGCGGTCCCCGACATCAGGCTCCAAAACCCGGCAATCACGGTCGCGATGAACACGTACTTGAACCGGCGGCCATCCTCGATCGCCCCGTAGATCGTGTTCCGCATGATGATAAACGGCGCGGCGAACACGAGCACCGGCACGCTGGCCAGGACGCGGGTGCTCGCGCCTTTGCTCAACTGGCTGAAACTCGGCATCTGGTTGGTGGCCCACTGGTAGCCACTGGTCGCCGACCCGGCCAGGGCGAAACCGAGGGCCACTTCGATCAGATTTTGGAAGGATTCTAGCGTCATGCGGGGTCTCACGCGAAACAGGCCCGCATTTCTGGCAAAGCCCCGGTTCCGCCGCCACCGTATCCTTAAGAAAAGGTAAACGCGCGAGGGGCGGCTTTCGGACAACCATGGGCGGCCGTGGCGTGGCATGATCGGTACAAGCGATTCGCGTGGGAGAACAAGGCGATGGCGCATATTTCGCACGGCCGTCACCGCCGCTACGGCGGTCGCAACCCACTATTCGCGCCTTTCCTGGCGTTTACGGCGATTGCCGGCCTCGCTGTCGCCTACGTGACTTTTGCCCTGTGGCCGCGCTGGCCGGGCGCCCCGGTGTCGCTGACCGCGCCGTCGCTCCCCATCGTGGTGGGCGGCGAGATGTTCAATATCGAGCCCGCCGCGATCCGGCAGGCCGTGCAGCGCAAATCCGGCAATCAGGAGCGCATAGACCTCGCCTATCTCTGGCCGTCGCTGACGCCCGCCGAGTTGGCGGCGAAGGACGACATGACGCCGGCCGACCCGAACGAGCGCATCTTCCTCACCATCGCCAATGCGCGCGACGAGATGGCGGCATCCGAGCTCATCAGGACGATCTATCCGCGCTATTTCGCCCAGAACACCAGTGCGCCGGCCGAAGGGCTGACGATGCGGCCGTTCCGCGACGGCACGCCCTATCAGGGCGAAGACCTGATTTCGGCGGACAGCGCGCCCGACGATTTCACGGCGCGCTGCTCGCGCACCGGCGTCGGCAATACAGGAATGTGCCTGCTGGAACGGCGGATCGGCCACGCCGACATCACCGTGCGCTTTCCGCGCGACTGGCTGACCGACTGGAAGAAGGTGCTCTACGGCATCGACACTGTGCTGAAGCGGCTGCACCCGGCCGCGTAGCGCTCAGACGAGATCGACGTCCAGGATCGGCAATTCGAGGATGTAGGACCGCCGGCCCTTCTCGTTCTCGATGAACAGCACGCCGATGAATTCCTCGCCGATATAGGCCTCGAGCGAGTCCGTCTTCTTCGGACGGGCGACCACGCGGATGTTCTCATTGTCGAACTTGCGCCGCAGGTAGGCCGTCAGCATCGGCGCCGGCGGCAGATCGGTCTGCTGGCCGAGGTCGATCACCATGCGGAAATTGTAGGAGAGATCCTCGTCCTCATCGTCGAGCGTCAGCTCGCCGAGATTCTCCTCGCCCATGAAAACGCTGGCCGATTTGTCAGCCTTCGGCACCACGCGAACGCGCTGATTGCCGAACAGCTTCTTGAGATAACCGTCGAGCTTGCTGACTTCCTGAACGTCCACGGGCGGCGTCTCCTTGATGATGCCGCTTCATGCCACGAGGGCAGCGGGTTGCAAAGCGGTTTGCTCAGGGCCCGGTTTCGTAGAAAAGCTGATCCATCGTGCGCGAGGGCTCGAGGCAACCGGCCTCACCGACGATCTTGGCCGGCACACCCGCCACCGTAACATTGTTCGGCACCGACTTGATGACAACCGAGCCGGCGGCGATGCGCGCGCAATGGCCGATTTCGATATTGCCGAGAATCTTAGCGCCAGCGCCGATCATGACACCGCGACGAATTTTCGGATGGCGGTCTTCGTTTTCCTTGCCGGTTCCGCCGAGCGTCACGTCGTGCAGGATCGACACGTCATCGTCGACCACCGCTGTCTCGCCAACCACTAGGCCGGTAGCGTGGTCGAGGAAGATACCGCGGCCGATGCGAGCGGCCGGATTGATGTCGCACTGGAACACGGCCGACGAGCGGCTCTGGAGATAGAGCGCAAAATCCTTGCGGCCCTGCTTCAACAACCAATGCGCCAGACGGTGCGTCTGGATGGCGTGGAAGCCTTTGTAATAGAGCACCGGCTCGAGATAGCGGTGCGTGGCCGGGTCACGATCGATGGTCGCGGCAAGATCGGCGCGGAACGCAACCGCGATCGACGAGTCATCCTCCAGCGCATTCGAGTAAGCCTGACGGATCAATTCCCCGCTGACATCCGCATGCGCCAGCCGCTCCGAAATGCGATGCACGACCGCCGATTCAAGCGTGTCGTGATTGAGCACCGTCGCATAGATGAATCCGGTGAGCGCCGGCTCACGCCGCGCGGCATCCTCCGCCTCATCGCGAACGCGCGTCCAGACCGGATCGACCTTGCCGAGCTTGACCGGCCGTGTGCCTTGCTGCGCCATAATGAACTCCGACGAACTTCGATGCTCTCAGATAATCCTCTTAGCACATTTTCACAGAGAGCGCCGGAACCTTGGAATGGTATGCCAAAGTGGCGTGTCAGACCGGTAAACGGCCGAGAAAATCCAAGATTGCCGCGCTGAAGCCGTCGTTGTGGTCGCCCGCCACCATGTGCCGCGCGCCGCTCACGTCTGCAAATTCGGCATGCGGGACCAATTCGAGAAATTCCCGGACGTGTACTTCCTGCACCAGTTCGGACGACGAGCCGCGGACGAGCAGCGCAGGAATTTTCAATTTTCTGGCGGCGTCAGTCAGCGACGCCTCGAGCGCTGCGCGATCGTTGGAATTGCTTGAGCGGCTCTCCATGAATCGCGGGTCCCAATGCCAGCGCCAGCGGCCGTCCGGCGAGAGCCGCAGATTTTTCTTCAAGCCGTCGTGTGACCGTGGCCGCGGCCGGTGCGGCAGATACTGGGCAACGACATCCGCGGCTTCGGCGATCGATGCAAAGCCTTCCTGCGCGTGGGCCTGCATGAAGTCCATGACCTTCGCGACGCCCGACGGATCGACGCGCGGCGTGATATCGACCAAAACCAGCGCAGAAAAAACCCTGCCGCTGTCGCGTTCCGCAGCACTCTCGGCGAGCAACGACGCAATGCCGCCGAGCGAGGCGCCGATCACGATCGGCCGCTGGCCGGAGCGCTCGTTCAACGCATCAGCAACCGCCCGCGCATCCGCGGCGAAATCGGGGAAAGCATAGGCGCCGCTCCCGATCCATTCGGAATCGCCGTGACCACGCTGGTCTACTGCATAAGCGACGCGCCCGGCACGCGCGATCGCTTCGCCGGTTCTTTTCCACGCGTGACGTGTCTGCCCGCCACCGTGAAGAAGCAGGACCGGCGCTCCCTCCTCACCATAAACGTCGGCCGCAAGCTTGTTGCCCGACGCACCGATAAAGGCCGCGGACGCCGGCGTGATGTGTTTCGTCATTGCAATTCGTTGAGAAATTCCAGCACGCCAGTCTTGAATACACGGTCGCCGACCGCGAGCATGTGATCGCGGTCGGGAATGTCGAGCGCACGTGCATTACGCATCAGCGCCGCCAATTCGTGCGGCGAACCGGCCACGGTGTCCTTGGTGCCGACGGCAACGAGCGTGGGCATATCGAGCTTCTCCACGTCGTCACGAGATGCAATCTGGCGCGAGCCGCGGATGCAAGCCGCCAATGCTTTCAGGTCCGAGTGCGTTTGCTCGGCGAACCGCCGGAACTGACGGCCGGTCGGATCGCTCACATCGTCGAGCGACGGCGCCAGCAAGGCATCGGCAATCGATTCCGGCAGGCCGACGCCATCGGTCAGCTTGATGCCGAGGCCGCCGAGCACCAGTGCGCGGACTCGCTGCGGATGCGCCAGCGCGAGGAACGTGCAGATCCGCGCGCCCATCGAATAGCCCATGCAATCGGCGCGCTCGATGCCGAGGTGATCGAGCAGTGCGCGCGCGTCCTCGGCCATGACGTCGCTGTGGTAGGCGGCCGGATCATAAAGCTTGGCCGATTTGCCGTGGCCGCGATTGTCGAGCGCGATGATGCGCCGCCCGCTGTCGATCAGCGTGGTCGTCCAGCCCGGATAGACCCAATTGGTTTCCTTGGTGGAGGCAAAGCCGTGCACCAATACGACCGGCGGAAAGGATGAGGTCTGGCCCTCGTCGAGATAGGCGATCTCGACGTCGCCATTTTTGAAACTTGGCATGCGTGCGTTCTAGCCACGCATGGTGGCGGCTGCAAATCTTTGCTGCGCCAGCCGGCGCCGCTTGCCGCGATCGATGACCCGCTGAGTGATCCGCTCGGTGCTACTTTTCAGCGAAACCACAAAACCGAGCACGGTCAGCAGCGCGCCGCCGATCCACAGCGCCAGATCGATCACGGCGAATGTCAGCAGGATGGCGCCGCGCCCCGCGACCTTGAGGATCGCCCGTGTCTTGCCGCCCGCCGCTTCGGCGAGCCGCGCCAGCCGCGACACCTCGCGCGGGCTTTCGGCGATTTTCAGGCCGTCGAGCGCCGCCTTGGTGCCGGCCTTGCTCTGCACGCGGCCGACATCGCGTACGAGGTGCATCAGACCGCCGCCTTTCTCGACCTTCACCGCTTCGCGCGCGGCGCGGATCGCGAGCGCCGGCTCGCTGATCGAGACACCGGCAATCGCCGCCCGCAGTTTTGGCCAGTCCACTACCGAACGAAGGCTACGGCCGATTGTCTCCGCGAGATTGGCCGACAGCCGTCCGGTCTTGCGCGCCGCCTTGGCGAGCGAGACGCCGACCCGCGCCGGCGTCGCGACACCGCTCGTCGCATAGGTCGCCGCGGTGACAGCAAGGCCGACGGCAGCGAGACCGAGCACCAAGGTGTCGGCATCCTCGCCTTTGATCCAGCGGCCGCCCTCGCGCACCGCATCGCGAATGTCGCCGAACACGAACAGGTCGCCGGTGATCGTGCCGGCCAGACCGACGGCGTCGTTCGGCTCGCCGGTGACGAGCCCCTGCGCGAAACTCTCGACCGACGCCTGGGTGGAATTGGCCTGCGCTGCCGCTGCATCGACCTTGGCGACCTGCGCCTGATCGAGCGCCACACCGCGCGCCCTCGACAATTCGACGAAGCTTTGCGCGAGATCGGCGTCATCCGCCGCCAGCGCGGAGTCGATTTCCTGCGCCGCCAAGGTGGCGTTGAACTTTACGTCGAGCGCCCGATTGGCGATCTCGACCGGATCGTCCTCGATCGCGATCAAATGCTGCGCCTCCAGCCCGCGCGGCACGGCATAGACCACGCCCCCGGCCAGCACCGCGCAGGCTAGCAAGGCCGGCGCCAGCCGCGAGCGGCGGCCGCTCGGCGGCTCAATCGATCCGGTGGGTGGCAGCGTGGTCAGCAATCAGCCTCTCCGTGGCAGCGCCTGTCACAACGCAACACGCGGGGCCGCCGATCCGATGGCGTTCCGCACAGGGTTTATGATTCGTGGGGCCTTCACCACTTGCTCTTTGAGGTCCGCCCGCTAAGGTGCCGCCGCAATTGCCGGAAATTGCGGGCAAATTGCGTCAGCAGCGAACAGGATATGAATATGGCGGACCACGTCGTTCCCCATTTCCACAACGAGCCGGGCGTGCCGATGATCGAGATCGGCGCCAGGGAGTTCATGTGCGTCGGCGCGCCGCCGCCGATGGATCATCCGCACATCTTCCTCGACATGGGCGACGATAACGAGATCGTCTGCTCATATTGCTCGACGCTTTACCGTCACAATCCGTCGCTCAAGCCTCACGCCGCGCGCCCCAAAGAGTGCGTGCTGCCGCTCACAGCCGCCTAGCCCAAAGCGGAGACGGCGGTGGCCGGGACCCGCAATGTCATCATCGCCGGCGCCGGCATCGGCGGGCTGACGGCTGCGCTCACGCTCGCGCGCGCCGGCCTGCGCGCCACCGTGCTGGAACAAGCGCCACAGCTTGAGGAAACCGGCGCCGGTATCCAGCTCACGCCGAACGCAACGCGCATCCTGTTTCAGCTTGGGCTTGCCGACGAGCTGGCGCGCACCGCCGTCGAACCCGAAGCGATCCGGGTGATGTCCGGGCCATCGGCGCGCGAGATCATCCGCATCCCGCTCGGACGCTATGCGGCCAACCGCTACGGCACGCCCTATTGGGTGATCCACCGGGGCGACTTGCAGATGGCGCTCGCCAATGCGGTGCGGACCAACCGCGACATCGCGCTCAAGCTCGCCTGCCGGGTCGAGGATTACGCCAGTCACCGCAACGGCGTCAGCGTGCTGGCGCGTTGCGCGGGTGAAATCGTGCAGGAGCAAGGCATCGCGCTGATCGGCGCCGACGGCGTGTGGTCGGCGGTGCGCGAGCGCCTGCGCCGCCAGAGCACGCCGCGCTTTCGCCACCGCACTGCGTGGCGCGCCTTCGTCCCGGCGACCGCGCTTGATGAGCGCTGGCGCGAGCCGATGGTCAATCTCTGGATGGGAATGGACTCGCATCTCGTGCATTACCCGATCAAGGGCGGCGCGCTGGTCAACATCGTCGCGATCGTCGACGACGAATGGAGCGAACAGGGTTGGAGCGCGAGCGGCGAGCCCGCCGAAGTACTGCGCCGCTTCGCGCGCTGGTCATGGGCGGAAGCGGCGCGCGACATCGTCGCGACGCCGCAGCGCTGGCAGAAGTGGGCGCTGTTCGAGCGCGGCAAGCCGGAAGCCGGCAGCGGCGCGGTGACGCTGCTGGGGGATGCTGCCCATCCGATGCTGCCCTTCCTCGCGCAAGGCGGCGCGATGGCGATCGAGGACGCCGCGGTGCTGGCATCGGTATTGGGGCCGAGCGGCAACGTCACGAAGGCGCTGCGGACCTACGAGCGAACACGCCGCAGCCGCACCGCCAAGGTGCAGAAGCTCGCCCGCCGCCAGGGCCGGCGTTATGGGATGACCGGCCCGGAAGCCGTGATCCGCAACTTGGTGATGCGGCAGTTGGGCGGGCGGAAACTTCTGGCCCGCCACGACTGGCTGTTCGGGTTCGATCCGCCGCAGTTCGATTTTGCCGACCGGCATGTTACGCAGATCGGCGGGGACGAGGCGGAGGGCGCGTAACATGTTTCCAACCACCGTAGCCGGCAGCCTGCCGAAGCCGGCCTGGCTCGCAGAGCCGAACAAGTTGTGGCCGACATGGCGCTTGTCAGGTGCCGAACTCGACGCCGGCAAGCTCGACGCCACTTTGCTCGCCATCAAGGAGCAGGAAGACGCCGGCATCGACATCGTCAGCGACGGCGAGCAGTCGCGCCAGCATTTCGTCCACGGCTTTCTCGAATTCGTCGAGGGCATCGACTTCGGCAAGAAAGTCGAGATGGGCATCCGCGGCGACCGCTACAAAGCGATGGTGCCGACCGTCACCGGCGAGTTGCGCCTCAAGGGCCGCGTGCATGGCGCAGAAGCAAAATACGCCCGCGCGCATACCAAAAAGAAGCTCAAGTTCACGATGCCGGGCCCGATGACGATCGCCGACACGATTGCGGACCGGTTCTACGGCGACAAAGTGAAGATGGCGATGGCGTTCGCCGGCCTGCTCAATCAGGAAGCCCGCGCGCTCGAAGCGGATGGCGTCGACGTCATCCAGTTTGACGAGCCGGCCTTCAACGTGTTCATGGACGAGGTTGCCGGTTGGGGCGTCGATGCGCTGCATCGCGCGGTCGACGGCCTCAAGTGCACCACCGCCGTCCACATCTGCTACGGCTACGGCATCAAGGCGAACATCGACTGGAAGAATTCGCTCGGCGAGGAATGGCGGCAATACGAGAAATTCTTCCCGGCTCTGGCGAAGAGCAAGATCGGCCAAGTTTCGCTCGAATGCATCCACTCGCACGTGCCGATGCAGTTGATCTCGCTGCTTGAGGGAAAAGACATCCTGGTCGGCGCAATCGACGTGGCGACCGACAAGGTCGAGACGCCGGAGGAAGTTGCCGCTGTGATCCATGAGGCGATGAAATACGCGCCGAAGGAACGTATCATTCCGTGCACCAATTGCGGCATGGCGCCGATGCGCCGCGACATCGCCGACGCCAAGCTGCGCGCGCTCGGCGCCGGCGCCAGACTGGCGCGAGAGAAATTCGGCTAAGGAAATGGCGAATACGTCCCTGCCCTCACCCTACTTCCGCGAAGAACACGAGGCGCTGCGCGCGCAATTGCGCCGTTTCGTCGAGACCGAGATCAAGCCGCACGGCCTGAAATGGGAAGAGGAAGGCTCGATGCCGCGCGATGTGCTGCGCCGCATGGGTGAGCTCGGCTTCCTCGGCATCCGCTACCCGGCCGAATACGGCGGCTCGGAGATGGATACGCTCGGCTCGGTGGTGTTGGCCGAGGAGCTTGGCCGCTCGACCTTCAGCGGCGTAGCGATCACCGTGCTGGTGCATACCGACATGGCCTCGGTCCACATCGCTAATGCCGGCTCGCCCGAGCAGAAGGCGAAGTGGATGCCGAACATCGTCGCGGGCAAGGCGATCTGCGCGGTCGCGGTGACGGAGCCGGACGCCGGCTCCGACGTCAAAGGCATCCGCACCACCGCACGGCGCGACGGCGATCATTACGTCCTCAACGGCGCCAAGATGTTCATCACGAATGGCGTTTACGCTGACCTTTATTGCGTCGCCGCCAAGACCTCCGCCGAGGCGCGGCCGTCGCAATCGGTTTCGATGTTCCTGATCGAGAAAGGCACGCCGGGCTTTCGCGTGTCGCGCGCACTCGACAAGCACGGCTGGCGCTCATCTGACACCGCAGAATTGGTGTTCGAGGACTGCCGCGTGTCGGCCACGAGCCTGCTCGGCGGCGAAGGCCAGGGCTTCTACGCCATCATGCGCAACTTCCAGAACGAGCGCACCGTGATCGGCGCGATGGCAATGGGCGAAGCGCAGGCCGCGCTCGATCTCACGCTCGATTACGTCACCACCCGCAAGGCGTTCGGCGCGCCGCTGTTCGACAAGCAAGGCATCCGTCAGCGGCTGTCGATGCTCGCCGCCAAGGTCGAAGCCGGGCGGCAGCTCGTCTATCACGCCGCCTTCCTCGACGCGCAAGGCGTCGACTGCACGCGCGAAGTCTCGATGGCCAAAGCCTACTGCGGCGAGCTGGTCAACGAAGTGATGTACGATTGCGTACAATTCCACGGCGGCATGGGCTTCATGCGCGAGAGCACGATCGAACGCATGGCGCGCGACGCCCGCGTTCAGGCAATCGGTGGCGGCGCCACCGAAGTCATGCTGGAAGAAATCGCGAAGCGGCTGGTGCGTTAGCGATCCGTTTCAACGGACCTTCTTCGACTGGGCCGGCTTCCTCTCAGGTGGCGTCATCGGCGGCGCGGTCATATGCGGATCGCATTTCTTTTCGGCCTGCTCGCGGCGTACGTCTTTCAGTTCGCCGAGGTTGGAATAGTAGTCCGAGTTGTAGGCCATCGCGGAGACAAGCTCGCCGCCCGGATCGCGCTTGGCGCGCGTCATCAGATCCTTGAGTTCCTTGTCGCGCTCCTCGAAATGCGCGGCGGCGCCGGCGAGCTGCTTGCAGTCGTAGAAAATGTACTTGCCCGGCGCGACGTAGAAATCCTCCGCATGCTCGCCCGACACCGCGCAGCCACCGAGCAAGGCCGCAATCCCGATCGCTGCAATTGCTATCTTCTTCATCTTCTCTGGCCTGCCAGTGGTGCGGACGCCGGGACTCGAACCCGGACGGGATTACTCCCAAGGGATTTTAAGTCCCTTGCGTCTACCATTCCGCCACGTCCGCGCAACGCGTTTTACTCACCGCGCTCACGCGCGGCTAATCCCACGCGCGGCGCAGACAGCTATTTCGATAACACGTGATCCCACGACCAGTCCTTGCCGTTGGCGTCGGTGACGCGGCCCGGCTGGTCGAAGAACTTGTTGGGCACCTGGAAGATGCCGATCATCTCGCCGCCGGTCGGCGACCATGCGACGTGCCGGCTGCCCGGCGGGCGCCAGACAAACTCGCCGGCCTTCACCTCAAGCCCGGCGTCCGGACCTTCCTTGTCGACCAGTGTGCCGGACAGCACATAAGTCTGCTCGATCATGACGTGCTCGTGGTCCGGGAGAGTCGCACCCGGAGCCATTTTGACCAGCACGGTGGCCATCCCGCTAGCGGGATCGAACATCAGCGTTTTGGTTTCGCAGCCGGGAAAACGCATCTTCTCCCACGGCAAATCCTGCGGACGCACGTAGCGGGAGCGCATGTCGTCCGTCTTCTTCTGGGCCGCAGTCGCTGGAGCCATCGCGAGCCTCCCTGTCGATCGATCCGACTATAGCGCGCGCACGCGCCCTAGTCGCCCCCTTCCCGGATCGGCGGCTGGAACGCAAGGCCGGTATCCCACGGGAAGTAAATCCAGGTGTCCTGCGAGACTTCGGTGACGAAGGTATCAACCTGTGGCCGGCCCAACGGCTTGGCATAAACCGTCGCGAAATGCGCGGCCGGCAGAATTTCGCGCACGACCTTGGCGGTCTTTCCGGTGTCGACCAGGTCATCCACGATCAGGACACCCTTGCCGCCGGTCGCGACGATCTCCGGCGTGATGTTTTTGAGCACCTTGAGCGCGCCTTCGTTTTTGTAGTTCTGGTAGCTCGCGACACACACCGTCTCAATCACGCGCACGTTGAGCTCGCGCGCGACGACTGCCGCCGGCACCAGGCCGCCACGCGTGACGCACACGACCGACTCGAACGGACCCGCTTCATGCAGCCGCCAGGCCAGTGCGCGCGAGTCGCGATGAAACTGGTCCCAGGAGACAGGGAAAATCTTGTCGGGTGACGGGGCGTTGGGTGTCGCCATGATTATCGCGCCGCTCCCATTTGCGCCTTCACGCGCGTGAGCATCTGCTCGACCGCCACCTTCGCGGCCGCCAGCTTCTGCGGGTCGCGCGCACGCACGACGATATTGGTGTTCGGTCCTGACTTGTCGTCAAAAAACGGATAGCTGCCGATCGTCACGTCCGGATTGGCCTTGGCGATCTCACCGAGCTCGGTGCCGACATCGCCTTCGCGGGCATCGGCGCGAATCGTTTCCGACAGCACCTTCACGCCGGTCTTGAGCTGCGGCGCGACCGCGTCGAGCATTGCCTGCATGATCGACGGAACGCCCGCCATTGTGATGACATTGCCGATCCAGAACCCCGGTGCGCCGGACACCTTATTGGGAACAAGCGCAGCGCCGCGCGGAATGCGCGCCATCCGCCGGCGCGCGTCGTTCATCTCGGTGCCCATCTTGGCGGCACGCTCGGTGATGATCTGCAACGCTTCGGGATTGAAATCGAGCGCAACCCCAAATGCCTTGGCAATGCAGTCGGCAGTGATGTCGTCGTGGGTCGGACCGATGCCGCCGGTAGTGAAAACGTAGGTGTAGCGGGATCGCAGCGCATTGAGCGCCGCGACGATCTCGGCCTCGTCATCGGCCACCACCCGCACCTCTTTCAGGTCGATGCCGATCCCGGTCAGATATTCGGCGATGTAGCCGATATTCTTGTCCTTGGTCCGGCCTGACAGGATTTCGTCGCCGATCACCAGGATGGCGGCGGTGACAAGGGCGTTGAGGGAGGGTGTCGTCATGGGGGCGCAAAGTTCTCTATCACGGCGGCGCATCGGACCAGTGGCCGTGAATTGGCCCTCTTACGCTCGCCGCCTAAAATATAGGCAATCTGGATCGCGTGACGTCAAGAGTAAGGCCACCAGAGCGGGTATTTCCTGGCCCTCAACTTGGCGCGATGCTTGCAATCTAGTCGAGGAAGAGCTGCTGGGCGAATGACCTGTGAATAACGCGTTCGACGAGATGCACGGAGCCGATGGCGGCTTACGGCCCCCCTATCGCGAGCTATCACAGTGGCTCAACGCCGTGCCGCCCGATGTCCTCGATTACAGACGCCGTGAGGCCGAGGTCATTTTCCGCAGGATCGGCATCACGTTCGCGGTCTACGGCGAGGCCGAAGCGCAGGAACGACTGATCCCATTCGACGTCATCCCCCGCATTCTCGCGCAGGACGAATGGCAGTTGATCGAAAAAGGGCTGACGCAACGCGTGACGGCCATCAATCTTTTCCTCCGGGATATTTACGGCGCTCGCGAAATCCTCAAGGCCGGCGTCATTCCGGATGACCTCATTTTTCGCAATGCAGCGTTCCGCCCGGAAATGAGCGGACAGCGCGTTCCGCACGATCTCTACGTCCAAATCGCGGGGATAGACGTGGTTCGTGTCGACGAAAGCACTTTCTATGTCCTCGAGGACAATGTGCGCACGCCATCCGGCGTGTCTTACATGCTTGAAAATCGCGAGATCATGTTGCGGCTCTTTCCTGAACTGTTCGGCCGCCATCGTGTTGCGCCGGTCGAGAATTATCCGGACGAGTTGTTGAGCACTCTCACGTCGGTCGCCCCGCAGAACGCCCCCAGCGATCCAACTGTCGTTCTGCTGATGCCCGGCATTTTCAATTCCGCCTATTACGAGCACTCTTTCCTCGCCGACAAGCTGGGCATCGAACTCGTGGAAGGCCGGGACCTGTTCGTGAACGATCAGCACGTCTACATGCGTACGACCCAGGGACCCAAACGCGTCGACGTCATCTACCGGCGGATCGACGACGACTTTCTCGACCCGCTGTCGTTTCGCCCGGATTCCGCGCTCGGAGTGCCTGGCCTGATGGCCGTTTATCAAGCCGGCAACGTAACCCTGGCAAACGCGGTCGGCACCGGGATCGCGGATGACAAGGCGATCTACAGCTTCATGCCCGAGATCATGAAGTTCTATCTCGGCGAGAAACCGCTGCTGAAAAACGTGCCGACCTGGCGATGTCGCGAACCGGAGCACCTCGCCTATGTTCTCGATCATCTACCCGAACTCGTCGTCAAGGAAGTGCACGGCTCCGGCGGCTATGGAATGCTAATTGGCCCCACAGCCACTAAGTCGGCGATCGAGCAATTCCGCAGCAAGCTCAAAACATCACCGAGCAAGTTCATCGCGCAACCAACACTGGCGTTGTCGACCTGCCCCACATGCGTCGAACAGAGTGTCGCGCCGCGTCATGTCGATCTGCGCCCCTTCGTGTTGGCTGGGCGCCACTCCACCCGCGTCGTTCCCGGCGGACTGACGCGGGTAGCGATGCGCGCGGGTTCACTGGTCGTCAATTCAAGTCAGGGCGGCGGCACCAAGGATACATGGGTGCTTGCAGATTCTTCCGGCGAGCCTGCATAGATGCTCTCACGCACCGCCGACAATCTGTTCTGGCTGTCGCGTTACGTCGAGCGCGCCGAATACCTCGCGCGCATTCTCGAGGCGACCAACCGCTTGACCGCGCTGCCGCTGACCTATGTCGGCTCCGGCAATGAATGGGAATCCGCCGTGGCAACGGCGGGGTGCGGCCACAAGTTCTACGCCAGTTACGACGAAGCAAACGCCGAGAATGTCATGCATTTTCTGGCGTTTTCAGAAGTGAACACATCCTCGATCCGCAATTGCTTCCAGCAGGCGCGCGACAATGCACGGGCGGTGCGGACAGCGCTCACCGTGGAAATGTGGGACGCGATCAACCAGACCTGGCTCGAGCTCAAACGCTATGGCAACGGCGCGACCACGTCGGAGGAGTTCTCGCGCTTCCTCCGCTGGGTCCAAGAATCGTCGCTACGCTTTGATGGCTCCGCCTACCGAAGCATGTTGCGCAACGATGCCTACTGGTTTTCCAGGCTGGGCGTTTATATCGAGCGCGCCGACAATACGGCGCGCATCCTGGACGTGAAGTATCACGTCCTGCTGCCGGACAACGAACGGGTCGGCGGGCCGCTGGATTACTTCCAGTGGTCGGCGATCCTGCGCTCGGTCTCCGCACTGACGTCGTATCATTGGGTCTACCGCGACAGCCTCAAGCCGTGGTTGATCGCCGATCTGCTGATCCTCCAGGAGTCGATGCCGCGGTCACTTTCCTCTTGCTACGAAGCCGTGGTGCGCAACCTCGACCAGATCGCCGGCGCCTACGGGAGACAGGGGCCGGCTCAACGACACGCGCGCAGCCTGCGCACCCGACTCCAAAACAGCACAATGGACGGCATCTTCCAGCGCGGATTGCATGAGTTTATCGGCGAGTTTATCGGCGAGAACAATCGAATCGCCGGCGCCATCACCCAGCAGTTTCTGGTGTAATCGCCGCACGGCGGCCGCGCTTGTATTCGCCGCGCTGTTCGTTCCATTCTATCGCATGCACATTCGCATCGAGCACCAGACGCTTTATCGATACGAGACGCCCGCCAAGATGGCGACGCAAATTCTGCGCTTGACCCCGCGCAACCACGACGGCCAGTACGTCTCCGATTGGCGGATCGAATTGTCCGCAGACAGCAAGGTGCATCGCGGCGAAGATGCGTTTGGCAACATCACTCACACGTTCACGGCGGAAGGCGACTTCGAAAGCCTCAAGATTTCGGTCGAGGGCACGGTCGATACGACCGACAACGCGGGAATCGTGCGTGGCACCGTCGAGCGATTTCCGCCGCAGCTATTTCTCCGCAGCACGGTGATGACGACGGCCGACGCCGACATCCTCGCTTTCGCACAAGCGGCGCGCGGCCGCGCCGGACAGAGCGCTAATGAAATCTCGATCCTTCATGCCCTGCTGTCGGCCCTGCATGACGACATCGTGTTTGACACGGATCCGACGCATGCCGGCACGACCGCCGCCGAAGCTTTCGCTCTCAAGCGGGGTGTCTGCCAGGATATCGCGCATATCTTCATCACCTGCAGCCGGGCGCTCGATATCCCCGCTCGATATGTCAGCGGATATTTCCGGCGTAACGATGGTGTAGTGAATCAAGATGCCGGACACGCCTGGGCAGAATGCTTCGTCAAGGATCTCGGCTGGGTGGCGTTCGATCCCACCAATGGAATATCGGCGACCGACGCACATGTGCGGGTCGCCACCGCGCTCGATTATCTCGGCGCCGCGCCGGTGCGCGGGACGCAATTCGGCGGGACCAACGAAACGCTCTCGGTCGCGATTATCGTCGACCAGGTTCGCCAGCAAATGCAGAACTGACACGTTGCGCGAATGTCGAAGCGGCCGCTATAAGCGGAACGCGCAGAGTTCGAGGCCTCCATGACTTATTGCTGCGGAATCCTGGTGCATGACGGGCTGGTGATGATCGCCGATACCCGCACCAATGCCGGGCTCGACAACGTCTCCACCTTCCGCAAGCTCCACGTGTTCACCAAACCGCGCGAGCGGATCATGGCGCTGGCCTCTTCGGGCAACCTGTCGTTTGCCCAGTCGGTGAAAAGCACGCTGACCGAAGGGATCGAAAATCCGGAAACCGGCGAGCGGGAAACGCTGCTCAATGCGCCGACCATGTTTCAGGCCGCGCAACGCATCGGAAAGGCGATCCGCGCGGTCCGGGGTACCGAATATGGGCCGCTCAAGGCAGCGGATGTCGACTATGACGTCGCATTCCTGTTCGGAGGGCAGATCAAGGGCAGCAAGCTGCAGCTATTCATGGTCTATTCGGCCGGAAATTTTATCGAATGCACCACCGACACCCCCTACCTCCAGATCGGCGAGCACAAATACGGCAAGCCGGTTCTCGACCGGGCGATCTCCTTCAACACCGACCCCTATGAGGCCCTCAAAATCGGGTTGATCTCGATGGACTCGACCATGCGGTCGAATCTCGGGGTTGGCCTGCCCATAGACCTCGTCGTGGTGCGGCGAGACGTCTGCGATGCGGAGCTGGATTACCGGATCGAGCCCGGCGAGCCCTACTTCCAGGATCTGCGGGAACGCTGGTCTTCAGCCTTGCGGGCCGCACATATGAGCATTCCACGACCGCCCTACGGGTCCAGCGCATCCTGAGAAGCCCGTCGCGTTTACCCCGCATTAATACAAATCGCCAAATTGCGGCGGCCAACCCGGAAAATCAGCGTTCTGCAAGCTTTTGACCCCTAATTTGCCCGCTCGGGAAGGCACCGAAACGGGGGCAGGACGCTTGCTGGCTATGGCGCGGCCGAGCGCACTTGAGCATCGTCAACCGACCAGTTGGGATCGCGCGCGATTGAGCGTGGTGGTCCCGATCGGCGTGATCGTTGCTGTCGCCATCATTTGCATCGTCGTCGCGGTGCTGTCGTCGGCGCAGCGCGCCGACAGCGTCGCCGTCGACCACGAACGGCAGTTGCTTGCCAGCGCGTTGAATACCCAAGCCGAGCAGGTGCTGCGCGAGGTCAAGAGCGTCACCGGGTCGAACTACGCCGGCCGCAATATCCGCGAACAATTCAATCCCGATTGGGTCGAGCGCTTTGTCGGGCTGCGGCTCAATCGCTTCTTCGGCCACAACCTGATCATGATCTTCTCGGGGGACAACCGGCTGATCTACGCCTTCGCCGACGAAGACGCCGATCAGAGATGGATCGCCGCCACCCGCGGCGCGCTGATCCCCCTGCTCGACTTCATGCGCGGGCATAACTCCAGCCTCACAAATGTCATTCAGCTCGACCCGGCCGCGAATGGCGGGCCGGCGCACGACAACGCGGCGGTGATCCGCAGCTTTGGCGGACGCTCGGCGCTGGTCGCCGCGGCCGCCGTGCCGCGCGAGGGAGTTCCCGCCGGGCAAGATACCGAGGCGACCATCGTGCTGTCGGCAAAGTTCATCGACCAGAAGATGCTGGACGAAGTTGCCAAGCAGTTGCGCTTGAACAACCTCCGGGCCGTTCCGGACGGCCCTCTCGCCGATGGTGAGGCCACACTGGCGATGACCGGCCCCTCCGGCGCCGTCAACAACAGGTTTGTCTGGACGCCCTCGCAACCGGGCGCCGAAATCGTCAGCAGCGTGTGGCCTTACATTGCCGTCGCAGTGGCTGGCTTTGCCCTGCTCGCCGCTTTCGTGCTGCGCTACATGCGCCGCACCGCCGTCGCTATCGCGGCCGGCGAGTCACGGCTGCGCCATCTCGCGATGCACGACCCGCTGTGCGGCCTTCCGAACCGCATTTATTTCAGTGAGCGGCTGGAAACGATCATCGATGACGTCACGCATGGCGGCGCGATCGCCGCGGTGTTCTACATCGATCTCGACCACTTCAAGGACGTGAACGACACCCTCGGCCATCCGGTCGGCGATGAGTTGATCCGCAGCGTGACGCTACGGCTGTCGCACTCTCTGCGCGAGGATGACCTCGTGGCGCGGCTCGGCGGCGACGAATTCGCGGTTGTTTCGCGGACCGGCGGTGACCGCGCGCAGATCATGGCGGTGGCGCAGCGGATCATCTCGGCACTGTGCGCACCTTACGCAATCAATAAGCAGAACATCGTGATCGGCGCCTCGATCGGCATCGCGGTGATCGACAAGACCTGCGGCGGCTCGGCCGACGTGATGCGCTACGCCGACATGGCGCTCTATCGCGCCAAGAACGAGGGCCGCAATCGCGCCTGCATCTACGACAGCGTGATGGATGCCGACGTCGCCAACCGCAAGCTGATGGAAATCGACCTGCGGCGCGCCATCGAGACCGACAAAATCCGCCTCGTGTACCAGCCATTGGTCAATTCGAGCGGCGAGAAGCTAATCGGCGTCGAAGCTTTGTGCCGCTGGTCAGACGCAAGCCGCGGCGAGGTGCCACCCAGCGAGTTCATTCCGATCGCCGAGCACAGCGGCCTCATCATCGAACTCGGAGAATGGGTGCTCCGCCGCGCCTGCCTCGACGGCAAGGCCTGGCCGAGCCTCGCGGTCGCGGTCAACGTCTCGCCGCTGCAATTCCGCCGCGCCGATTTCGTCTCGGTGGTCGAACGCATCCTCAACGAGACCGGGTTCGACCCGAACCGCCTCGAACTCGAAGTCACCGAGAGCACGCTGATCGGCAATGTCGACGGCGCCGAAGCCGCGATGCGGCGGCTCAAGTCGCTCGGCGTGCGGCTTGCGCTCGACGACTTCGGCACCGGTTATTCGAGCTTGCAGTATCTGCGCCGCTTCCCATTCGACAAGCTCAAGATCGACCGCAGCTTCGTGCACTCGATCGAGAAGGCCGCCGACGCCGCCGCGATTGTGCATGCGGTCGTCAGCCTCGGCCGCGGCCTTGGCATGAAGGTCACCGCGGAAGGCGTCGAGACCGCCGACCAACAGCTCTTCCTGCGCGCCGCCGGCGTGCATTCGATGCAAGGCTATCGCTTCGGCCGCGCTGTGCCGGCCCCCGAGATCACCAGCCGCATTCAGGCCCCCGCCGGCAGCGTCAAGCTCACCGCCCTCGCCGGCTAATCCAGCATTCGTATTTCCCGCTATGCACGGCGGCGGATAGCGCCGCCGGGCCGCGTTGTGTTATTGGCAGCGGCACAATTCGGGAAAGGGCGTCCAATGGCTTCGCAAAAAATCGCTGTCGTCACCGGTGCAGGCACCGGCGTGGGCAGAGCGGCTGCTTTGAATCTGATGAAGGCCGGTTTCACCGTCGTGCTGGTGGGCCGCCGCAAGGACAAGCTCGACGAGGTCGCCAAGGAAGGCGCCGCGAGCGGCGGCAAGGGCGTCCCGATGCCGACCGACGTCAAGGACGCGGCCGCCATCAAGGCGCTGTTCGCCGAGGTGAAGAAGCAGTTCGGCCGTCTCGATGTGCTGTTCAACAATGCCGGCATGGGCGCGCCGCCGGTGCCGTTCGAGGACCTGCCGACCGAGAAGTGGAAAGAGGTGGTCGATGTCAACCTGACCGCGCCGTTCCTGTGCGCGCAGGAGGCCTTCAAGATCATGAAGGACCAGAAGCCGCGTGGCGGCCGCATCATCAACAACGGCTCGATCTCGGCGCACACGCCGCGGCCGCTGAGCGTCGCTTACACCTCTACCAAGCACGCCATCACCGGCCTCACCAAGTGCATTGCGCTCGATGGCCGCGCTTACGACATCGCCGGCAGCCAGATCGATATCGGCAACGCAGCGACGCCGATGACCGAGCGCATGGTTGAGGGCGTGTTGCAGCCGAGCGGCGAGAAGAAGCCGGAACCGCGCATGGACTCCGACCACGTCGGCCAAGCAGTCGCCTACATGGCGGGCCTGCCGCTTGAATCGAACGTGCTGTTTATGACCGTGATGGCGACCAAGATGCCGTTCGTCGGCCGGGGTTGATCCGCAGTCAGTCGAGCCGGGTGACCTGAATCTTTGTCCCGGCTCGCACCTGACCGAGCTGCTTCACGTCGCCGAGCGCCTTGGCGAAGATGTTGCAGGGGCTCGCCAGCCGGCATTCGTCGCCTTTGCTGATCGGCGTGCGGCCGAAGCCAATGGCAATGGCCGGACCGTCCGGCCAGTAGGCGATCTCACCCGGCATCACCACCGCGCGGGCGTCCTTCTCGCGCGGCACATCGGCCGGCACGCTGAAATAGACTTCCTCGCCCCAGGTCATCGCCGATGCCGACAGCGGCAGAGCCGCCGCAATGGCCTTCGCCGTGGGGGTGTCAAGCAACTCGGCGTCGAGCGTCAGCGAGCCGAATGTGAATCGGACGCGGGCCATGCCGCGACACTAGCGCGGCGCGCGCTGCCAGGTAAATGCCAGCAGGATGAGGCCAACGAGGCCGAACGCCGCGGCTGCATATCCCTGCGCAACGTAAAGGTGCCGCGCAAACAACAAACCACCAATCCCCGAACCGACCGACTGGCCCACATAGAGGATCGATGTGTTGAGCGCGATCGTTCCGGCGGCGAGGTCTGGCGCGGCAGAGACGAGCCGCACCTGCTGCATGGAATTCGACGCGGCAAAGCCCAAGCCCAGACACGCAATTCCCGCACCCATGATCCAAAGCTGACCCGCGCCGATAGCCCAGAGCACAAGCCCCGCCGTCACCACACCGAGGGAAATGGCAAACGTCGACTGCACACCAAGGCGAGGTACGATCGAGGTTGCGGTGATATTTCCGATCAACCCGAGACTACCCATCATCGCGAAGAATGCGCCGGAAGTTGTGGGGCCCGCGCCGGTCAGTGCATGCAGCAGCGGCGCGAGATACACGACGACGTTGAATTGGCCAGACGTCGTGAAGAGCGTGAGGAGCAGGATCAGCACGATGGTCCGGTTGCGGGCGATGGTCGCAAAGCTGCTCAACGACAGCGCGCGGCCTTTCAGCGCCGACGGCAGGGCGAACCACAACACCACGGCGAACAAGAGCGAGAGTATCGCGAGCATGACGTACGCCGCTCGCCAGCCCAATTGCGCGGTGAGAAACGTAACAAGTGGCAAGCCGCCCGCGAACGCCAGCGACCAACCCAGAAACACAAATGCAATCGAGCCGGCCCGCTCTTTCTCCGGCACGAGCAGCGCGATGGTGGCTGCGGCTTGCGGCGTATAGACGGCGGCAACCGCCATCATCACCAGCCGCAGGATCAGGACGGACACATAGTCCGGCATCAGCGCAGTCGCTGCTTCGCCGATCGCGAGAAGCGCGATCACGCCGGCATGAAAAATTCGGCGATCGATATTGGAGGTCAGCCACGCGCCAACCGGCGACGAGATGCAAAGCACCACGGCACCATAGGTCACCAGCAATCCAGCTTCGTGAATGTTAACATGCAGATCGGCCGCAAGGGGCGATAGCATTCCGGCTGGCGCCATGACCGAGAGGCCAATGGCCATGTTGCCGAGAAGCAATGCGAAATGGGGAAGCCAGCGGCTCAATGAAAAATTCCGCGCGGTGGGAGCGCACACTTAGGGACGTTTGCACCGGCGCGCCAGCGGCGACGCGCATGCACTCAGCACGAAAAGGATTGATCGAAACGATCAGCCAGCGCGATCAGTGCAGGCGGAAATCGCCATCGACGGTGCGTAGTTCGGCCGGCTTGATGAGTTTCTGGTGCGCGACCCGGACCGAATGTAGTGGGCCTTCCAGTTTCTCCTCCCAGAACTTCAGAAACCGGGTCAATTCGGGAAAGACCGGGAAAAGGTCGTATTGCTGCCAGACGTAGCTTTGCAGCAGCCAGCGATGGTCGGGGCGCCGGTAGAGGATGTGCGCCGTGGTCAGGCCATAGCCCTCGACTTGCTTACGAAAATCAGACGACGCCATCACTGCCTCCTGAGAATCGACGGACAAGTGTCCGGTGCCAGGTCGCCCAATGGCAACCCAGTTCGATAAACAATCTGTTTAAAATCAAGGCGTTAGCAGCGTTTCGTCCGAGCGGCTAACAGGCGCATCCGCCTTGACCCAGCCGGGATCAACTGATGACCAAAACCCGCGTTCCGGCCCTGCAAATAATTGAAAACGAATAACAATTCCGCGATTAACCGAACTTTTCAATTATTGGCACTCCGCAAAGATGAGTGCTAAAAAATTTTCCAAGACCTCTTGCGAGGTCAAAAACCCGCCCCATCTGGCGGCACAGAACCGGCACCAAGGGGAGCCGGCTCTATCCAAAACCGAGACTGTCCAGTCGCTTAGGAGGATCACATGAAATTCCGTCCGCTTCACGACCGCGTCGTCGTCAAGCGCATCGATGCCGAGGAAAAGACCGCCGGCGGCATCATCATTCCCGACACCGCCAAGGAAAAGCCGAGCCAGGGCGAGATCGTCGCTGTCGGTCCGGGGGGCCGCGACGAGTCGGGCAAGCTGGTCCCGATCGATCTCAAGGTCGGCGACACCGTGCTGTTCGGTAAATGGTCGGGTACCGAGGTGAAGATCGACGGCCAGGATCTCCTGATCATGAAGGAGTCCGACGTAATGGGCGTCATCGAAGGCGGCAGCGCCGCGAAGAAGAAAGCCGCGTAATCGCGGCTTCTCGCATTTTTGAATCACAGGAAAACGAACAATGGCTGCTAAAGACGTAAAATTCTCAGTCGACGCGCGCGATCGCATGTTGCGCGGTGTCGACGTCCTCGCCAATGCGGTGAAGGTCACGCTCGGCCCGAAGGGCCGCAATGTCGTGCTCGACAAGTCGTTCGGCGCGCCGCGCATCACCAAGGACGGTGTGACGGTGGCGAAGGAGATCGAGCTCGAAGACAAGTTCGAGAACATGGGCGCACAGATGGTGCGCGAAGTGGCGTCCAAGGCGTCGGACGTCGCCGGTGACGGCACCACCACCGCGACCGTGCTCGCTCAGGCGATCGTGCGCGAAGGCTCCAAGGCCGTCGCGGCGGGCATGAATCCGATGGACCTCAAGCGCGGCATCGACCTCGCGGTCGAAGCGATCGTCGAGGACCTCAAGAAGAATTCCAAGAAGGTCACCTCGAACGACGAGATCGCCCAGGTCGGCACCATCTCGGCCAACGGCGACCAGGAAATCGGCCGCTTCCTCGCCGAAGCGATGAAGAAGGTCGGCAACGAGGGCGTCATCACGGTTGAAGAGGCCAAGAGCCTCGAGACCGAGCTCGACGTCGTCGAGGGCATGCAGTTCGACCGCGGCTACATCTCGCCGTATTTCATCACCAACGCCGACAAGATGCGTACGGAAATGGAAGACCCGTACATTCTCATTTACGAGAAGAAGCTGTCGGGCCTCCAGGAGTTGCTGCCGCTGCTCGAGTCGGTCGTGCAGACCGGCAAGCCGCTGCTGATCGTGGCTGAAGACGTCGAAGGCGAGGCTCTGGCCACGCTCGTCGTCAACAAGCTGCGCGGCGGCCTCAAGGTCGCGGCCGTGAAGGCACCGGGCTTCGGCGATCGCCGCAAGGCCATGCTGCAGGACATCGCGATCCTGACCGGTGGCGAGGCGATCTCGGAAGACCTCGGCATCAAGCTCGAAAGCGTCACGCTCAAGATGCTCGGCCGCGCCAAGAAGGTGATGATCGACAAGGAAAACACCACGATCGTCAGCGGCGCGGGCGACAAGAAGGAAATCCAGGAGCGCGTTGCCCAGATCAAGGCTCAGATCGAGGAAACGACCTCCGACTACGACAAGGAAAAGCTGCAGGAACGTCTGGCGAAGCTCGCCGGCGGCGTTGCGGTGATCCGCGTCGGCGGCGCCACCGAGGTCGAGGTGAAGGAGCGCAAGGACCGCGTCGATGACGCGATGCATGCGACCCGCGCCGCGGTCGAGGAAGGCATCCTGCCGGGCGGCGGCGTTGCGCTGCTGCGTGCCGTCGAGGTCCTCAAGAAGGTCAAGACCAGCAACGACGACCAGAAGACCGGCGTCGAGATCGTCCGCAAGGCGGTCCAGGCTCCGGCCCGTCAGATCGCGCTCAATGCGGGTGCGGACGGCTCGGTCGTGGTCGGCAAAATCCTCGAGAAGGATCAGTACAGCTACGGCTACGACGCGCAGGCGGACGAGTATGGCAACATGCTCTCCAAGGGCGTGATCGACCCGACCAAGGTCGTGCGTTCGGCAATCCAGGGCGCGGCTTCGGTCGCCGGCCTGCTGATCACCACCGAAGCGATGGTGGCCGAGATGCCGAAGAAGAAGGAAGCCGCACCGGCGATGCCGGGCGGCGGCATGGGCGGCATGGACTTCTAAGTCCGGCAATCCAGAAACAACGAGAGGCCGCCTTCGGGCGGCCTCTTTTTTTGCCGGAAAGTCGCGCTAAGGTCGCAACGTGACTGAGAAGTTCGACACGATCCTTATCGGCCTTGGCGCGATGGGCGCGGCGACGCTTTACCAGCTCGCCAAACGCGGCCGTAAAGTTCTCGGCATCGACCGCCACGACCCGCCGCATCCCTTCGGCTCGACCCACGGTGAAACCCGCATCACCCGCCTCGCCTGCGGCGAAGGCCCGGTCTACACGCAGTTCGCGCGTCGCTCGCACGATATCTGGCGCGAACTTGAGCGCGAAACCGGTAAAGAGCTTTTCGTCCAGAACGGGCTTTTGGTGATCTCCGGCCCCGGCCCGCGCGCGGCGGCCCATGGGAATGCCGGCTTTCTTCAGTCGACAATCGAGATTGCAAAGCAGAACAATGTCGCGCACGAGACTTTGAGCGACGCGCAAATCCGCGCCCGTTTTCCCGCTTTCAATATCGCGAATGGCGACCGTGCTTATTTCGAGCCGGAGGCAGGCCTTGTGCGGCCCGAGGAATGCGTCCACGTTCAGCTTGATCTTGCCCGAAAAACCGGCGCAACGATCCATACGAACGAGACGATGACGCGCTTCGATCCTCACGGAGACTATGTCGAAGTCACGACAGACCGTGGCATCTATCGTGCAGATAATGTTGTTCTCGCCGCGGGACCGTGGATTCCCCAGTTGCTTCCGCAACACTCGACACTTTTCACGATCCGCCGCCAGCTTCTGGCGTGGTTCCGCGTCGAAAACGACGCCGAGTTCTACACGCCCGATCGCTTTCCGGTGTGGTACTGGCAAATTCCGCGCGACAAGGCGATTTACGGTTTTCCGTGGTTCGGCACGACGGAGCCGGCCATGAAGGTATCGGCCGAGCAGTACGACACAACGACGACCGCCGCCGCTGTGGACCGCACGGCAAGCCGTGAGGAAATCGACACCCTCTACGACAACTATGTCGCCGAATTTTTCCCCAGCGTCAGCCGCGACTGTGTGAAATCCGCGATCTGCCTCTACACCTGCATCGACGATGCCCGCTTCATCGTCGATCGGCTGCCCGACAACCCCAGGGTGATCGTCGCCTCGCCCTGCTCCGGCCACGGCTTCAAGCATTCGGCGGCGATCGGAGAAGCGATCGCCGAGCTTGCGACCGGCAGCGCACCCAGCAACGTTTCGCTCGACGAATTCAGATTCCGGTAGAAATAAACAAGAGTAAAAGGCCCGGATTCTTCCAGGCCTTTCACACGGCGAGTTAAGCGACTGCTTTCAACACATCGACGAGCTGGCTGACCAGATCGTTCGACGTACTCTGGCTCGGATTGTTGTTGTAGGCCGACATGGCCTGCAACAGCAGGCTGTTGAGATCGGTCGGCAAGGACGTACTGTCGGTGCCGGAGCCGGTCGCACTGGAATCCGCGCTCGACGCCGCTGTCGAGAGCGGATCTGGTCCGAAGATGCTGTCGGTATTCGACGCATCCTGTGGCGGCGGTGCGTGATGATGATGGCCGTGATGAGCCGCCTTCATCTCGCTTTGCGAAATCTGACCGTCACCGTTCTTGTCCAGCTTGCCGAATATCGTCTGAAGCTGGTCGTCCGTCGGCGCCGTGGCACCGGCGGGCAGATGCTTGGTCACGTCGGCCTTGAACTCATCGAAGCTCAAGCCGCCGCTGCCGTCCGTATCCGCACTCGCGAACATGCCGGTTGGCGATGGCGAACCCGTCTGCTCCTGCGTACCGAGCAAGGCCCCCTGCAACGCGCTCGACAGCTTCTGGAAGGCCGATGTCGCCTCGCTACGCGAGATCGAGCCGTCGCCATTGCTGTCGATCGCAGAGAACAGACTCTGCACGTTGGAGCTATCCAGGCTACCTATGCCGCCCGGCACATTTTGCCCAGCCGCAGAAAACTCCTGCAGGCTGAGCGCGTCGTCATTGTCCGTATCGGCAGATTGAAAGGTGAGCCATTGCTGCTGACTTTGCAGCGAGCCCACGCTGCTTACACTCATGTTACAACTCCATGAAGTCGCCCCCGCGACTTCGCGGGCTGGAATTCGCAATCTGCGTGCCAGCAGAAAACGGGTCGCGCGGAGGGGTGCGCTTATTTACACTGCGGTTATGCCAAAGGCTGGAAACATCTATTCAGGGATCGGCGGCTGGACTTACGAGCCGTGGCGCGGCGTGTTCTATCCGGACAAGCTGCCGCATGCGCGCGAGCTGGAATACGCCGCGCAGCACCTCACTTCGATCGAGGTCAACGGCACGTTCTATCGCAGCCAGACGCCGGCGACCTTCCGCAAGTGGGCGCGCGAAGTGCCGCCGGACTTCATCTTCGCGCTGAAAGGCCCGCGCTTTGCCGTCAATCGCCGCGTGCTGAGCGAAGCCGGCGACTCCATCAAACGCTTCGTCGATTCAGGCATCGCCGAACTCGGCAGCAAGCTCGGTCCCCTGCTCTGGCAGTTCGCGCCCTACAAGAAATTCGATGAGGCCGATTTCGGCGGATTCCTCGAACTGCTGCCTGACAAGATCGGCAAGCTGCCGCTGCGCCATGTTGTCGAAGTCCGCAGCGATACGTTCGTCACGCCGAAATTCATCGCCCTGCTGCGCAAGTTCAACATGCCGGTGGTGTTTGCCGAACACGCCACTTATCCGGCCATCGCCGACGTGACGGGCGATTTCGTCTACGCACGGCTGCAAAAAGGCGACGAAAGCCTCAAGCAGGGCTATCCGCCGAAGGAACTCGACGCCTGGGCGAAGCGCGCGAAGACCTGGGCCGAAGGCGGCGAACCGAAGGACCTCACCAAGGTCGACACGAAGGCCGCCGCGAAGAAGCCGCGCGACGTCTTCATGTACTTCATCCACGAGGCCAAGGTGCGTGCACCGGCCGCCGCGATGGCGCTGATCGAACGGTTGACGTGAGCCCTATTCGGCCGGCTGCGCGGCCGCGTGGCGTGTTTCGATGCTGACGATCAGCATCGCCAGCGCCACCGTGCAGATGAACATCGTCAGCGCAATGATTGCGTTGACGCCGATCACCATGCCGAAGCCGCCGGCGTTATGCAGCAGCGATATCATGGCGACGGCCGCGCCGGCGCTGATGAACAGCGTGAAATACCGCACCGCATAAACCCGGCCGCGCCAGGCATCGGCGGTGTAGCGCGCGAGGATGATGTCGTTCACCGTCACCTGCGCGTAGATTGCGGCGACGGCAATCGCCAGCGCGACCATTAGCGGGAAACCGGTCGCATAGGTCGCCCAGAGATTGCCAAGGAAGCCAAGCGCAGTCACGGCCACGAAGAGCGCGTGCGCCGAGAACTTCTCAACCAGGCGGCCGATGCAGATCTGCGCCAGGCCGCCACAAACGAGAACCGCAGTCGCAATGCTGCCGATCAGCGCCAGCGGCACCGACGAGCCGACGCCCTCATCGACGATCTTCGGCAGCGCGATGGTGAGCACGTTGAATACCAGGCCGGCGCTCAACGCGATGATGAGGAACAGGCCGAACAGCATCACCGCGATTTTCGGGGTCAGCGGCACGGCCGGCTTCGACACGCGCTTGTTGACGTGGTGCCGGTCATCCGGCGTCATCCAGAGATAAACCGCGCCGGTGACGATGCAGAGAACAGCCGGCACGAGAAACGCGGCGCGCCAGCTGATCCAGCTCGCCAAGGCCGCGCTGATGCCGGCCGCGAGCGAGACGCCGAGATTGCCGCACACGCCGTTGAAGGCGAGCGTGCGCCCCTTGGCGCCGGAGGCCTCGATCAGCATCGCCATGCCGACCGGGTGATAAATCGCGGCAAACATGCCGAGCAGGAACATCCCGGCCGCCAGCCACCACGGATTCGGCGCAAACGCGGTCAGCGCCAGCGACACGCCGCAGCCGAAATAGAACAGCGCCATCATGTTGCGGCGGCTCCAGCGGTCGGCGAGCCAGCCGGCCGGCAGTGAAAACACGCCGAACGCGACGAAGGCGGTGCTCGAAAGCGCAATCAACTCGCTGTACGGCCGCCCGTAAATCACCTCGAGGCCGATCACGACGGTCGGGTAGATCAGCAGCACGAAGTGATCGATCGCGTGCGCCCAGTTCAGGAACGCGATCGAGAGCCTCTTGGCGGCCGGGTCGTCGTGGGCGGCATGCGCGGTCATTGAAGACTCATGGTTGTCCTGTTTGAAACCACCGTATAGCCCGCCGGCAGGTCCCCAACCATGCCGAAAACGCAAGGCTCGACACCGTTCCAGCAACACGCTTTAGTTGTAGCGGGTTGAGAACCGGGCTGGGTGGGGCTCAATGCGTAAGCGTGGTAGCGCGGCGATCGCTGTCGCCGCAGCGTGTTGGTTGTGGTCCGTTGTGTCCGCCGGAGCCCAAGGCACCGGCGCCCATCTGCTGCTTTTTGCCGGCAACGACCTCTGGGGTCATGGCAGCTTCCTCTACGGCGGCACGCTCTGGTCGCCTGGCGGTCTCGATCGCGGCGGCTTCACGCTCAAAACACTGATCTCCGGCGGAACCTACAACTACGTCTCCCGCGCGCTTGGCGACGCACCCGTCGACGGCCGTGAGCTTGTCGCGCAAATCATGCCGGGCTGGCGCTTCAAGAGCGGCGCGACTGAGATCAAGTTGTTCGCCGGACTCGATGCACAAAACCATCGTCTCTCGCCCGACGATCCCGACAGCAAACTGCGTGGCGGCGATGTCGGCCTGCGCGCCGCGTTCGAATTCTGGACGGAGCCGACGGCCGCCACGATGATCGAAGCCGACGGCTCGGCATCGACGGTTGCCGATAGTTACTCGGTGCATGCCGCCGCCGGCTGGCGCGTCTTCAACCTGTTCTATGTCGGCCCTGAGGTGCAGGCGTTCTCCAGCGACGATTACACCCAGCGGCGGATCGGCGCGCACATCACCGCACTCAAGCTCGGCG
This sequence comes from Pseudolabrys sp., assembly GCA_035546455.1. Classification (GTDB taxonomy): domain Bacteria; phylum Pseudomonadota; class Alphaproteobacteria; order Rhizobiales; family Xanthobacteraceae; genus Pseudolabrys. The sequence goes on along the minus strand of DASZXA010000062.1, from coordinate 25,247 downwards.
GCGCCGAGTGGTCGGCCGCAGCCGGCTACGCCACCGACAGCGACGACCGCGACAGCGCCTACGCACGATTCAGCGTGTCGCGGCGCTATTAGTCGAGGGTACGACGGAAGCGCGTCACCGCGATCGTCATCGCGAACAGCATCAACACAAACAGGATGCCGGTGTCGTAGTGCAGATCGCCGAGCGAAGAACCCTTCAGCATGATCGAGCGCACGATCCGCAGATAGTGCGTCAGTGGCAGGCACTCGCCGATCCACTGCGCCCATTGCGGCATGCCGGCGAACGGGAACATGAAGCCGGACAGCAGGATGTTCGGCAGGAAGAACATCATCGACATCTGCATCGCCTGAAGCTGGTTTTGCGCGATGGTCGAGAACGTGTAGCCGACCGACAGATTGGTCGCGATGAACAAGGTCGACAGCAGCGCAAGCTCGAACAGGCTGCCGAAAATCGGAACACCGAACAGCCAGACGCCAATTCCGATGATGATGGCGGCTTGCAGGAAGCCGACCAGGATGTAAGGCACAATCTTGCCGATCATGATTTCGATCGGCGTGATCGGCATCGACAGCAGGTTTTCCATGGTGCCGCGCTCGATCTCGCGCGTGACCGACAGCGCCGTGAAAATCAGCATCGTCATGGTGAGAATGGTGCCGACCAGCCCCGGCACGATGTTGAGCTGCGTCGCGCCGGCGGGGTTGTAACGGGCATGAGTGCGGACCTCGAACGGGCCGCTGGAGGCCGGCTCCGGAATAGCGAGATCGTGCATCAGCGCGGTCTGCATCAGCGGCGACAGCGCACTCAGCGCGGAGCCGGCCGCGACCGGATCCGTTGCGTCGGCGATCACCAGCATCGCCGGGCGATCGCCCCGACGCACCGCGCGCTCAAATCCGGCCGGTATTTCGACCGCAAACAGCACTTTGCCGGACGCCAGCAGATAATCGACCTCGGCCTCGGTGTGCGCGATATGAGTTACCTTGAAGTAGCGGGTGTTTTTCAGTGCCGCCAGGATCGAGCGGCCGAGATCGCTGTTTTCCTGCAGCAGCACCGCCGTCGGCAGGTCGCGCGGCGTCGTGTTGATGGCATAGCCGAACAGCAGAAGCTGCATCAGCGGCACGATGATGATCATGGCGAATGAAACGCGGTCGCGCCGAAGCTGGATGAACTCCTTGACCAGCATCGCATAGCTGCGGCGCAGGAAGCCGTTGCCGCGCTCCCTCGGTCCCGACGCCATCGGCATGATGTGGCTCATTGGAAATTGTTCTTCATTGGAAATTATCTTTGGCGCGGCCCATCAGGTCGATGAACACATCTTCGAGCGACGGCTCGGACTTCTTCCAGGTCAGCTTGGCACGCTTGCGGTAAGGCGCGATCACTTTCTCCAGCGCGGCCCCGTCGCGGCCGGACACATGCAGGCTGGTTCCGAATGGCGCGACCATGTCGACGCCGCTCTTGCCGTTGAGCTCGTCGTTGAGCGCGGCAAGCCCCTCGCCGTCCGGCGTTGAGACGACGTAGGTGGTGAGATGTGAGGCCGCGATCACCTCTTCGACGCTGCCATGCACCAGCAATTCGCCATAGGCGATGTACGCGATCTCGTGACAGCGCTCCGCTTCATCCATGTAATGGGTCGAGACCAGCACTGTGAGCCCGTCGGCCGCCAGCGCGTGGATTTCGTTCCAGAAGTCGCGCCGCGCCTTCGGGTCGACACCAGCAGTCGGCTCGTCGAGCAGCAACAGTTGCGGGCTCGGCAGAGTACAAGCGCCGAGCGCCAGCCGCTGTTTCCAGCCGCCGGAGAGTTCAGCGGCGAGTTGCTCCTCGCGGCCGCCGAGGCCGAGCCGCTCGATCGCGGCGCGCGCGGCCGCGACCGGCTTCGGAATGCCATAGAGCCGCGCGACGAATTCGAGATTCTCGCGGACCGAGAGATCCTGATAGAGGCTGAAGCGCTGCGTCATGTAGCCGACATGGCGCTTGATCTTGTCGGTCTCGGCCGTGATGTCGTAACCGAGGCAGGTGCCGTGGCCTTCGTCCGGTGTCAGCAGCCCGCACAGCATCCGGATCGTGGTGGTCTTGCCGGAGCCGTTCGGCCCGAGGAAGCCGTAGATCGTGCCGCGCTTCACCTGCATCGACAGGTCGCGCACCACCGCGCGGCCGTCGAATTTCTTCGTCAGGCCTTCGACGTCGATGACGATGTCAGGCTCGCTCATTTTTTCGGCTCGTCGGGCAATTTGACGCTAACCGGCTGACCGACCCGGAATTTCTCCGGATGCTCCGGATGCGCCTCGATCAGGTAAACCAGCTTGGCGCGTTCCTCGAGACTATAGATGACCGGAGGGGTGAACTCGTTGGTGCGCGAAATGAAGCTGACGCGCGCCATCAGGCCCTGCTCGCAGTTGTCGCAGGAGACCGTCACCTCGTCGCCGATCTTGATGATCGGCAGTTGCGCCTGAGGGGCGTAGAAACGAATCTTGAGATTGCTCGGCGGCAAGAGCGCCAGCACCGGACGGCCCGCCGGCACCGTCTCGCCTTCCCGGTAATAGACCTGCTGCACGGTCCCGGCGACCGGGCTTTTCATCGTCCGCCGGTCGAGCCGCGTCTTTGCTGAGTTGAGGCGGGCCTGCGCCGAGCGCAATGCAGCCTCGGTGTCGTCGACGTTTTTCTGCGTTCCCGCCGCGCTTTTGAGCAGCGCCTGCGCACGCTCATACGCCTGCTCGGCATTGTTGAGGCTGGCCTGTGCCGCGGCGAAATCGGCCTGCTGCAAATCCGGGTCGACCGTAAACAGCATCGCGCCTTTCGCGACGGTGTCGCCTTCGCGCACCTGAAGCGAGTCAACGCGGCCCGCCTCGTCCGGGCTGACAAAGATGAAATCGGCCTCGACCCAGCCTTGCAGCGCCTTCTCGTCGTTGTTGCCGCAGGCAGCCAGCCCGACCGCCAAAGCTGCAAATATCAAAAAACGGACGGCGCTCATATTGCGCTCCTACGAACCCTTACGGTGAAAAATCAGCTCGACGTGCGCCTTCATCATCGCACGCACATCCAGCGGCTCATATTTGTCGAACAAACCCGTCCAAACCACCGCAACAATGCCGGGCGCTGCGAGAAGTTGCGGAAACCGGACCAATGTATCCGGCACTTCTCCGCGTTCTGCGGCCCGCGCGAGCAGCGCGCGCATCGCCGTCATGATGCGTGACAGCACTTCGCGATGATAGAATTCCGCGAGCTTCGGAAAGCGCCGGCCTTCAGTGATCATCAGCCGGATCACGTCACGGCGGCGCGTGCCGAAGATTTCATCGACGAACAGATCGACCAGACGATCCGCCAGCATGCGGACCGGAATGTTGGCATCGCGCAACGCTTCGACCGAGCCGACAACCGGCGTGAGCAGGCTTCGCACCAGTTCCTGAAACAGCGCTTCCTTGTCGCGGAAGTAGAGATAGATCGTGCCCTTGGCGACGCCGGCGCGCTTGGCGACATCGTCGAGCCGCGCGGCGGCAAAACCCTGGGCGGAGAATTCATCGAGCGCGGCCGCAAGGATCACGTCGCGGCGCTCGCCTTTTCGCGCAGTGCGGCCTTCGCGCTCGCGCACCGAACGCCGCGCCTTGCCCGCGGATCGCTTGGCCGCCTTTGTGTGCGCTGCTGCCATCGCTCAAAAATTATGACTGACCAGTCAGTCAACCATAACGCGTTTGACCGTGTCCGCAAGGCAGTAAAAGATAAAATATATCAGTTAGTTAGGCGGTCAGCCCTTGCCGTCGCACAGGAAGGTGCGGATGATGCAGTCCTTGCCGCCGGCCTTGTAGCAGGCCTTGAGCGCGTCGTTCTGCACCTTGCCGAGTTTGGGGCCAGACGCCCAGCCGGACGCGCCACACGGATTGGAGCCATCGATCGCCAGCGCCGAACAGCCGCTCTTCACCTGTGCCACCACCTTGCAGCCGTTGGCAGTGCACTTCGCGAGCGCGTTGGCCCGCGCTACCTTGAGATTCGGCGCGTCGTAGGACTGGCCATAGGCACCGCAGGAGCCCGCCGCAATCACGCCAGCGGCACGCGCAGTGTTCAGCGTCACGACCATCAGCGTTGTCGTCGCCAAGATCAGAGAAGCGGCGACGAGGGCGTAGGGCCCGGAGGTGGACGCGGTCCGTTCCATGGAACGGGAACTAGCGGTGAGTCGGGGAAGGCAGCAACGATTCGAGTCTTAACGTCCTGAAATTTCAGGCTTGACCAGGTTCTTGCGACTCGACTCGGGTCAGCGCGCCGCTTCGCCAATCCTGGCCAAAACGTCCGGCGTATCGACGTCTACGGTGATTGCCGGGTCGGTGACGGCGACTTCCGCTACCGATTCCACCACATTCCCGATGATATGCCGCGCGCCGACATCGCCGGTCACCGCCATCAGTTCGGGGAAGAAGCGCCGCGCCCAGATCACCGGGTTGCCACGCCGCCCTTCGATGGTCGGCACCACCACCAGCGCTCCCTTCTCAGGGTCGAACGCCGCAATCAACTTGTCGATCAGCTTGGCGTCGATCTGCGGCATGTCGCCAAGCAGGATAATGGCGCCGTCGGCCTCAGCCGGAACGGCGGCAACTCCCGTGCGCAGCGAGGTGCCGAGCCCTTCCGCATAATCCGGATTGTTGGCGAACCGCACATTGAGGCCCTTGAGCGCCGCTTCGACCTTGTCGCGCTCATGCCCGGTGACGACGATCACCGGCGACGCCCTGGAGGCGAGCGCCTGCTCGGTGGCGATCCGTACCAGCGGCTTGCCGCCGATCTCGGCGATCATCTTGTTGACCGCGCCCATGCGAGTCGAGCGGCCCGCCGCGAGCACCACGGCTGCGACCTGCCTGCCCTTTTCCGGCACCGCCTTCTCGCGCGGTTGCGGACGCGTGACGATCTCCATCAGCAGGCCGCCGACGCCCATGCCGGTGATGTCCTCGCGGCGCACGGGGAGCCCGGCGAGCAGCCGCATCAACACCCAATCGAAACCGTTTTCCTTCGGCGAACGCGCACAGCCGGGCGCACCGATCACCGAGATGCCGCGCGCCTTGCCGACCAGCATCAGGTTGCCCGGATCAACCGGCATGCCGAAATGCTCGATGGTGCCGCCGACATCTTCCAACGCCGCCGGAATGACGTCGCGGCGGTCGGCAATCGCCGAGGCGCCGAACACGATCACAAGTTCCGAACCCTCACGCAGCAATTCGTCGATCGCCTTCGACAGCGGCGCCTGATCGTGCGGCACCTGACGCTCGCCGATGATCGTTGCACCGGCCGGCGCGATGCGGTCCTTGAGCACCCGGATGGTCTTGTCGACCACCTTCGGCGACAGCCCCGGTAACAAGGTCGAAACGACGCCGATCTTTCGCACCTTGTAGGGTGCAACGCGGATAACCGGCCTGGTCTTCTCGGCGATCGCCAGCGCGGCGTCGCGCGGCGCCTTGCTGACTGCAAACGGAATGATCTTCACCGTGGCGATCATCTCGCCTTCGACCACCGGCTTGAACGCCGACAGCGTGGCGAACGTCACCGCCTCGTCGATCCGGTTGAGTTCGTCGGTCGCGTCCTTGTCGACAACCAAAACTCCGGCGGCATCGGCGAACAAATTGCAGCGCCCGGTAAAGGCGCGATCGACCCGCACGCCCTGCCCGGCCACTGCCGCAGCGATCTCGCCGGCGGCGTGGTCCTCGCTGACATCGCCCTCCTCGAGGCGCGCCACCACGATCTCCCGCACATCGGCGGCCTTGAGCGCGGCGACTTCCTTGTCGCCGATCAGCGTACCCTTCTTGAGAACGAGGTCGCCCTTGCGGATCGAATGAACCGCCGTAGCGCCGCGCGCCTCCTCGGGTGTCACGCCGCCGAATTTCATGCCGCTTCCGCTGCCTCGTCGGCTTTCTGGCGAAGCCGCGCGGTGATCTCGGCCATGATGGCGACTGCGATCTCGGCCGGCGACACCGCGCCAATATCGAGTCCGATCGGCGCGTGAATGCGCGCGATATCGGCGTCGCTCATACCCTTGTCCTTGAGGCGCGCGACACGCTTGGCGTGGGTCTTTTTCGAGCCAAGCGCGCCGATATAAAAGCAGTCGCGCGACAGCGCATGCAGTAGCGCCGGATCGTCGATCTTCGGATCGTGGGTCAGTGCGACGAACGCGGTGTAATGATCGACGTTGAGCGGCGGCAGCGCGACATCGGGCCACTCCGCCACCACCTTCACGTCCGGAAAGCGCTCGACGGTCGCAAAGGCGGTGCGCGGATCGAGAATGGTCACGGCATAACCGAGCAGATGGCCGAGCGGCGCCAGCGTCTGCGAAATATGAACCGCACCGGTGATGACAAGCTGCGGCGACGGCACATACACGGTGAGGAACACCTTGCCCTGCGGCGTCTCCTCCATGCCGCTCTTGCCCATGCGGATGCGCTTTTCGAGCAACGCTCTCAGCGGGTCCTTCGCGACATCGCTGCCTTTCACCAGCCGCTGCTGGCCGCTGGCAATGTCCGTCACAACGACCACCGCGCGGCGCGCGGCGCGCTCGGCATTCAGCGTCTTGAGAAGTTCGAGTTTCACTCAGCTCACCTTCTCGACATAAACGCGGATGGTGCCGCCGCAGGACAGACCGACGTTCCACGCGGTCTCGTCGGCAACGCCGAATTCCAGCATCTTCGGCTTGCCGCTTTCGATCACATCGATCGCTTCGGTCACGACCGCGCCTTCGACGCAGCCGCCCGACACCGAGCCGAGGAAGTTGCCTTCACTGTCGATCACCAGATTGGAGCCGATCGGGCGCGGCGCCGAACCCCAGGTCTCGACCACGGTCGCCAGCGCGACACCGCGGCCATCCTTGGTCCAGTCCTCGGCAGCCTTGAGAATGTCTTCATCGCGCGAAACGGTAGTCGTCATCGCAATCTCCTTCAGGCCACCTTCCGCAGCCACGCTTTCGGATCGTAGTCCTTCGCCTCAAGCCCGGACAAGGCACGCACCAGCCCGGTCATCGACTCCAGGTTATGAATTGGCCGCAGTTCATCAACATGCGGCAGCATGGTTTTCACACCACGCGCCCGTGCCTCGAAGCCCTCGAAACGCAGCAACGGATTGAGCCAGATCAGTTGCCGGCACGAGCGATGCAGCCGGTCCATCTCGAAGCCGAGCGTATCGTCGCCGTCACGCTCGAGCCCGTCGGTAATCAGCAGCACCACCGCACCCTGCCCCAGCACGCGCCGCGCCCAATGCTTGTTGAAGGCGTGAAGCGATGACGCAATACGTGTACCGCCTGACCAATCGACGACGTGCGCCGAACAGGCCGCCAGCGCCTCATCGGGATCGCGCTCCCGCAGCGATCGGGTGACGTTGGTGAGCCGCGTGCCGAACAGGAAGGTCGAGACGCGTTTTCGCGCATCGGTCACGGCATGCAGGAAATGCAGGAACAGCCGGGTGTACTGGCTCATCGAGCCGGAGATATCGAGCAGCGCGACGATCGGCGGCTCTTTCATCTTCGGCCCGAGATATTTGAGATCAATCACCGCCCCGCCCGCCTTCAGGCTGGAGCGCAGCGTGCGGCGAACGTCGATCATGTGGCCGCGGCGGTGCGGGGCGAGACGGCGGGTGCGTACTTCGTTGAGCGGTAGCGTCAGCCGCGCGATGGCGTCCTTGGCCGCGGCGATCTCGGCGGCGCTCATCTGCGCGAAATCCTTGCGCTGAAGCACGTCGCGGTCCGAAACCGTCAGCTGCATGTCAACTTCCGCCTCGGCGCTCTCAGGCTCTTTCTCGTTCACACCGGAGAACAGCGCTTCCTGAATGCGCTGCGCGCCGGGAGATGGCGGTTGCGGCGCATCGGGCGCGGCTTCCGGCAGCATCGGGGCGATCAGCTTTTTGAGATAGGCGCGTTTCCTGAAGAACATCTTGAACGCCTGATCGAACAGGATCGAATGCTCGTGCCGCTTCACGAACACCGCATGCAGCGTCCAGTAGAAATCGTCGCGCGTGCCGACGCCGGCGGTCCTTACCGCGGCGAGCGCATCGAGCACGGAGCCAGGCCCAACCGGCAGCCCTGCTGCGCGCAACGCCCGCGCGAAGTAGAGAATGTTGTCCGAGAGTGTGCCGGGTCGTTCGGCCATCGCTTCACTCCGCCGCGCGCAGATCGGATTTCACCCCGTCGAGCAGGTCCTTGACCTTGCTCCGGTCGAGCCGCGCGATGTCGTCCTGATATTTGAGCAGCACGCCAAGCGTGTCGGACACCGTCGTCGGATCGAGCGCGACCGCATCGAGCTCGGTGAGCGCACCGGCCCAGTCGAGCGTCTCGGCGACGCCTGGCGACTTGAACAGATCTTCCTTGCGAAGCGCCTGCACGAAGGCAACCACCTGCTCGGACAATTTCTTGCCGATGCCCGGCACCTTGGCGCGCAAAATCTTCAGCTCGCGCTCGGCGTCCGGATAGCCGACCCAGTGATAGAGGCAGCGGCGCTTGAGCGCGTCGTGCACCTCGCGCGTGCGGTTCGACGTGATGACGACGACGGGCGGCTGCGCCGCCTTGATGGTGCCGAGCTCCGGCACCGTAACCTGATAATCCGACAGCACTTCGAGCAGAAACGCCTCGAACGCCTCGTCGGTGCGGTCGATCTCATCGATCAGCAGCACCGGCGGGCCGTCGGCGGCAAGTTCGAGCGCCTGCAGCAACGGCCGCTTGATGAGGAAGCGATCGGAGAACACGTCATGCTCGATGCGGGCGCGATCTCCCTCGCCTTCGGCTTCCGCCAGGCGAATGGCGATCATCTGCGCGCCGTAATTCCACTCATAGACGGCGGCGGCGACGTCGAGCCCCTCGTAACACTGCAGGCGGATCAGGTTGCGCCCCAAAGTCGCGGCCAGCACCTTGGCGATCTCGGTTTTGCCGACGCCCGCCTCGCCCTCGAGGAAAATGGGGCGCTGCATCTTCAGCGCCAGATAAAGCACCGTCGCCAGCGAGCGGTCGGCGATATAATCGGCCCCCGCGATCAGCGACAGGGTGGCATCGATCGAATTCGGCAGGGTTTTTAAGGTCATTCCGGCGGCACTTTATCAAACGACGGGGGCGTCTTACATCTGGGGTGCGGCCGCTGAAAAGGCCAGCGAGGACTTATCATGAACAAGCCCGTGGATGTTGAGGCCGGGAAACCGGTGCAGTTTCCGGCGATCGATGCAGGCGTGCGGATCGGCCATATCCATTTGAAGGTCGCCGATCTCGACCGCGCGCTCGCCTTCTATCACGGGGTACTCGGCTTCGAGATCACCACCAGCCGCCCCGGCGCGGCGTTCCTGTCGGCCGGCGGATATCACCACCACCTCGCGCTCAATGTGTGGGAGAGCAAAGGCGGGAAGCCGCCCGCGCCCGGCACCACCGGGCTCTACCACACCGCAATCCTCTACCCGACCCGCAAGCTGCTGGCCGACGCGCTCAGTCGGCTGGTCGTCGCGCGCATCCCGCTTGAAGGCGCGAGCGACCACGGCGTCAGCGAAGCACTTTATCTGCGCGATCCTGACGACAACGGCGTAGAGCTTTACTGGGATCGCCCGCGCGAGCAATGGCCGAAGCGGCCGGACGGCGGATTGCAGATGTTCACCAATCCGCTCGACCTGCACGATTTGCTGAAAGAGCTGGAAAAGTAATCCTCTGACGCATCACCGGCGCCATGAGCGCGTTCACGCTCGTCTTTGACACGCTAGGGCGCCGCGCCCCGGTGATCCGGTTTTCGAAAAAGATGGATGGCCGGGTCACGCCCGGCCATGACAATGTTGGATTACGCGTTCGCTTTCGCCAGTGCGCGGCGCGCCATCACACCGACGAGATGCGCGCGATATTCCGCCGAGGCGTGAATGTCGCTGTTCATGCCGGTCGCCGGAATGGTCATCCCTTCCAGCGACTTTGCCGCGAAGCGCTTCTTCAGCGCCTCCTCGAACGACTTCACGCGGAATACGCCGTTCGATCCCGCGCCCGTCACCGCAACGCGAATGTCCGAACCGCGTTTCGAGACGAACACGCCAACCAGCGCGAAGCCCGAGGCCGGATGCTTGAACTTCTCGTAGCCGGCCTTCTTCGCGATCGGGAACGACACCTTGGTGATGATCTCGTTGTCCTCGAGCGCGGTCGAGAACATGCCGGTGAAGAAATCGTCCGCCGCGATGCGGCGCTTGTTGGTGATGATGGTGGCGCCGAGGCCGAGCGTCGCCGCCGGGTAATCGGCGTTCGGATCGTTATTGGCGAGCGAGCCGCCGATCGTGCCGCGGTTGCGCACCTGCGGGTCGCCGATCGAGCCCGGCACCGAAGCAAGGCCCGGTAGCGCCTCCTTCAACACCTTCGAGTTCGCGACATCGGCGTGTCGCGTCATCGCGCCGATCACGATCGAGCGGCCCTTGAGCTCGACGCCCGCCATGTCCTCGCAACCGTTGAGGTCGATCAGCGCGGAGGGCTGCGCCAGCCGCAGCTTCATCACCGGGATCAGCGAGTGGCCACCGGCCAGCAGCTTCGATTCCGGATGCTTGGCCAAGAGATTGGCGGCCTGCCGCGCAGTGGTCGGACGGTGGTAGGTGAAATTGTACATAGGTCTCTCCGTTATTCCGCAGCCTGCCGCGCACTGACGCGCGACAGCGCCGACCAGACCGCGCTCGCGGTAGCCGGCATGGTGATGTCTTCCGAACCGACGGCATCGGTGATCGCATTGATCACGGCGGCCGGCGCGGCAATGGCGCCCGCCTCGCCGCAGCCTTTGATGCCGAGCGGGTTCGACGGCGATTTGGTTTCGGTCAGCCCGATCTTGAACGACGGCAGGTCGTGCGCGCGCGGCATCGAGTAATCCATGAACGAGCCGCTGACGAGCTGGCCGTCCTTGTCATAGACCGCGCCTTCAAGCAGCGCCTGGCCGATGCCCTGCGCGATGCCGCCGTGCACCTGGCCTTCGACGATCATCGGATTGATGACGGTGCCGAAGTCGTCGACCGCGGTCCAGTTCACGATCTCGGCACGGCCGGTGTCCTGGTCGATCTCGACCTCGCAGATGTGGCAGCCGGCCGGGAACGTGAAGTTGGTCGGATCGTAGAACGAGGTTTCTTTCAGGCCCGGCTCAAGCTGCGCGCCGGTGAACTTGTGCGCGATGTAGGCATTAAGCGCGACGTCACCCCATGCCACCGACTTGTCGGTGCCGGCCACGGTGAACTTGCCGTCCTTGAACTCGATGTCGCCTTCCGCCGCTTCCATCATGAAGGCGGCGACTTTTTTCGCTTTGGCTTCGACCTTCTCAAGCGCCTTCACAATGGCCGACATGCCGACCGCGCCGGAGCGCGAGCCGTAGGTGCCCATGCCGAACTGCACCTTGTCGGTATCGCCATGCACGATCGAGACGCTCTCGAACGGAATGCCGAGCCGCTCAGACACGAGTTGCGCGAATGTCGTCTCGTGGCCCTGCCCGTGGCTGTGCGAGCCCGTGAGCACCTCGACCGAACCGGTCGGATTGACGCGCACCTCCGCACTCTCCCACAGGCCGACGCCGGCGCCGAGCGAACCGACCGCCTGCGACGGCGCGATGCCGCACGCCTCGATGTAGGTGGAGTAGCCGATGCCACGCAGCTTGCCGTTGCGCGCGCTCTCGCGCTTCCTTTTGCCGAATCCTTTGACGTCGGCGATCTCCATCGCCTTCTTGAGCGAGGCGTTATAGTCGCCGGCGTCATACGCCATGATGACCGGCGTCTGATGCGGGAACGACTTGATGAAATTGCGCCGGCGCAGGTCCGCCGGGTCCAGCCCCAGTTCGCGCGCACCGACTTCGACCAGCCGCTCGACGACAAAGGTCGCTTCCGGCCGCCCGGCACCGCGATAGGCATCGACCGGCACGGTGTTGGTATAGACCGCGTCCACCTCGCAGTAGATTTGCGGGATCGCGTACTGCCCCGACAGCAGCGTGGCGTAGAGATAGGTCGGCACCGACGACGAGAACGTCGACATGTATGCGCCGAGATTGGCGATCGTCTTGGCGCGCAATGCCAGGATTTTGCCGTCGGCGTCGAACGCAAGCTCGGCATGGGTGACGTGATCGCGGCCGTGCGCATCGGTGATGAATGATTCCGTGCGTTCCGCCGTCCATTTCACGGCGCGGCCGGTTTTGCGCGCCGCCCACAGGCAAACGACTTCTTCCGGGTAAATGAAAATCTTGGAACCGAAACCGCCGCCGACATCCGGCGCGATCACGCGCAGCTTGTGCTCCGGCGCCATACCGACGAATGCGGCGATGACAAGCCGCGCGACGTGCGGATTCTGCGACGTGTTCCAGAGTGTCAGGCTGTCGTTGCCGGCATCGTATTCAGCCAGTGCAACGCGCGGCTCGATCGCATTGGGCACCAGCCGGTTATTGACGATGTCGAGTTTCGTGACGTGCTTGGCGTTCTTGAACGCCGTTTCCGTCGCCTTCGCGTCGCCGAGGTGCCACTGATAGATCGTGTTGTTGGCAATGTCGGCGTGAATCTGCGGCGCGCCCTTGTCCTGCGCCTTGGCGGGATCCGCCACCGCCGCCAGAACTTCGTAATCGACCTTCACTTTTTCGGCGGCATCGCGCCCCAGCGCCCTGGTCTCGGCAATCACCACAGCGACCGCGTCGCCGACGTGATTGACCTTGCCGTTCGCGAGCGCCGGATGTGCCGCCATCTTCATCGGCGTGCCGTCCTTGGAATGGATCATCCAGCCGCAGATCAGGTTACCGATCTTGTCATTGGCAAGCTGCGCGCCAGTCAGCACCGCGACGACGCCCGGCATCTTCTCGGCCTCGGCGGTGTCGATCTTCTTGATCCTGGCGTGCGCATGCGGAGAGCGAACGAACACCGCGCGCGTTTCGCCGGGCCGCACCACGTCGTCGGTGTACTGGCCCTTGCCGGTGATGAAACGGATGTCTTCCTTGCGGCGTACCGCCTGGCCGATCCCTGTCGCGCTCATTGCGGTCTCCTCCCGTTTGTTTTTCAAACTGCCGAAGTGACGCTGCTTAAATTCTCCGATTAGCGGGCCATCGCCTTGGCGCCGGCCGCGACCGATTTCACGATGTTGTGGTAGCCGGTGCAGCGGCAGATGTTGCCGTCGAGTTCCTGGCGGATTGTGTGGTCGTCGAGGTCGTTGCCTTTGCGGCGAACGATGTCGATCGCCGACATGATCATGCCCGGCGTGCAGAAGCCGCATTGCAGGCCGTGATTCTCGCGGAACGCTTCCTGCATCGGATGCAGTTGCGTGGCGGACGGCGCGATACCCTCGATGGTGGTGATGCTTTGGCCATCCATCTGCAGCGCGAGCAGCGTGCAGGACTTCATGGCGATGCCATTGACGTGAACGACGCAGGCCCCGCACTGCGAGGTGTCGCAGCCGACGTGGGTGCCGGTGAGCCTCAGGTTCTCCCGCAGGAACTGCACCAGCAGGGTGCGTTCTTCGATATCGCCGGACACGGCCTTGCCGTTCACGGTCATGGATACCTTCGGCATTCAGTCCTCCCCGGGCCATATGCCCGTGTTTTTGACGCGTTTCGAAAAATGGAAAGGCGTAAACGCTCAAAACCCGCCGGTTTTTCCACTTTCGAACAGAAACAATCTGAACCCGCCCGTTGGGACGGGTCAAGGCACTTTGGCCGTGAAAAGCCGGCAGTTCGGCTATGCGCCGGGGGCTACCGCTTTGGCAAAGTTGGCAAAAAAGTCGTCTGCGACCTTTTTGGCTGCACCGTTCACGAGTCGCTGTCCGAGCTGGGCCAGCTTGCCGCCGATCTGGGCCTCGACGTTGTAGGTGAGCAGCGTGCCGCCATCCTTGTCGGTCAGCGTGACGGTCGCGCCGCCCTTGGCGAAGCCGGCCACGCCGCCGTCACCCTCCCCCGAAATCTTGTAGCCGTTCGGCGGATCGAGATCGGTGAGGTGCACATTGCCTTTGAAGCGTGCCTTCACCGGGCCGATCTTCGACACCGCAACCGCCTTCATCTCGGTATCGGACAGTTTGGTCAGCTCCTCGCAGCCGGGGATGCAGGCCTTGAGCACCTCGGCGTCGTTGAGCTTTTGCCAAACCGTTTCGCGCGGCGCCGGCAGCTGCACCTCGCCGGTCATCGTCATGGCCATGGGCTTACTCCTGAGCTGAAACGTAACGCGCGAAGCCGCCGGTGGCTATCCCATCGGTCATCGGCACGCAATCCGGCGGGAAATCCTGGCGCAGCCGGCCGCCCCGCTCCGCGACCTGGTCGAGAAAGCGGTCGAGATGGCGCATTGCGCCGCTCGCGATGTCGTGCAGCACCATCAAGGTCCAGGCCTGTTCCGCGCATTGCGCCAGCGCACGCGCCATCCAGCCGTCCGGATCGTCCCAGTCGCGCGGGATCGAATTCCACAACACCACCGTGAAAGCATTTTGCTGGAGAAAGTCCGCCGCCTCATCACTTAACAAATGCAGGCCCAGCTTGCCGCCGCCACCCTGCGGCCGGAAATAGCGATGCCGGTGCGCCAGTGGGCCGAGCAGCGCCTGCGTGTCGCCGATCTCGCGCGCGGCCAGCCCCGGCTCGCGACGTGTGCCGAGCGGACCGGAATGCGTGAACGTATGATTGCCGATCCAGTGGCCTTCGGCAGCCGCGCGTTCGGTCAGCGCGCGATGCTCCGCCACGTTTTTTCCGATCACGAAAAACGTGGCGCGGATGCCTCGCTTGGCGAGAATGTCCAGCACCAGCGGCGTTGCGTCGTCGTCCGGGCCGTTGTCGAAGGTCAGCGTGAGGTCAAACATCGCGTCGCTCTAGCGCCCGCCTGCCATGCGGCGCAAGGCTGTTGGCGAACGGCACAGCGCACAATAGGCTGCGCCGGCAAACGAGGACTGCGGAATGCCCACCATTGATGTCGAAGGTTGCCCACTCAACGTGGAGATTGATGGCCGCGACGACGCGCCGGTTTTGATGCTGTCGAATTCGCTCGGTACCGATCTGCACATGTGGGACCCGCAGATGCCGGAGTTCAGCAAGCACTTTCGTGTGGTGCGCTACGACCGCCGCGGTCATGGCAAGTCCGGAACGACCAGGGGACCTTACAGCTTCGAGCGGTTCGGTCGCGACATTCTTGCGATCATCGATGCGCTGAAGATCAAGAAGATGAACTGGTGCGGCCTGTCGATGGGCGGCATGGATGGGCAGTGGCTCGGCGCCAATGCGCCTGATCGCATCGACAAGTTGATCCTCGCCAACACCAATTTCTATTACGCCGACAAATCGCCTTGGGCTGACCGCATCAAATTCGTGCTCGAAAAAGGCCCGGCCGGCTTTGTCGACGCAAACATGGCCCGCTGGTTCACCAAAGGCTTCATCGAGCGCGCGCCGAAAGAAATCGAGCGCATGACGAAGATGTTCGTCGCCTCCAACCGCGAAGGCTACGCGGCCTGCGTTGAGGCGATCCGCGACATGGACTTCCGCGCCTCCAACCCCACTATTACCGCGCCGACACTGGTGATTGTCGGCGCTCACGATCCGGCAACGCCGCCGGCCTATGGCGAGGAGATTGTGCGCCAGATCAAGGGCGCCAAAATTGTCTCGCTGGATGCGTCACATATTTCCAATGTCGAGCAGCCGGTGGCTTTCACCAAGGCCGTGCTCGACTTCCTGAAGGCATAACGACATGGACGACAAGGAACGCCACGACAAAGGCATGGCCAAGCGCCGCAAGGTGCTCGGCAACGAATGGGTCGACCGCTCGATCGCGAAGAAGACGCCGTTCAATTCCGAATTCCAGGACTTCATCACCCGCTATGCCTGGGGCGACCTGTGGCAACGACCGCATTTCGACGAGCGCACCCGCCGCATCCTCGTGATCGGCTCGATGATCGCGCTCGCGCAATGGGATGAATTCCGGCTGCATGTCGGCGCCGCGCTGCGCGAAGGCGGCTTCAGCGCCGACGACATCAAGGAAATCATCATGCAGCAGGCGATCTACTGCGGCGTGCCGAAGGCCAATCACGCCTTCAAGGAAGCGGGCGAACTGATCGCCGAGTTGAAGAAATAAAAAATCCGCCGCGCGAGGCGGCGGATTTGAAAATTCGATTGCCGCGCGCCTAGCGGTGCCAGGGCACGTAGGCGCCTTCGGCCGCAACCGGCGCGACGACTTCGGCGGCGTCTTCGGTCTTGCGTCCGCGCTCGACCATGCAGAACACGCCGGTGAGACCGGCAAGCACCAGCTGGATCAACTGCTCGCGGGCGAGATCGCCGTTGGACGACCAGATCGCCGGCACCAGCGACGCGATGCTGATGGCGACCGCGACGATCAATACGGTCTCTAGCGCTTCGCTTTTCGGCGCAGCTTTCGTGAACAGCGCGCGCATCCGCTCGAACACGTGGACGGCGCAAACACCGGCAACGACCAGCTTCAGCGCGCCGAGCACGGCGGCGAGACGGATCAACGCCTCGGGGCCGAAGCCCGCATAGCGCCCGATGCCGAACACGACCTGTGAACGCCACACGTCTTCCAGCCCATAAGCCGGCGACGTGAGAATTCGGATCGCGTCATAGCCCCAGAACAGAGTGAAGTAGATCGCGATCGCCAGGATCAGCGCGCCGATGACGCCTGTGGTCCGCTGCATGTTTTCGCCTCCCAAATCTTTGCCAGACGGTAGGCGGTTCAAATGCGAGCTTCAAAGCAAACCAAGGCTTTACCTTACCGGTTAAGCGCCGCGATTAACCACGGACGCGCGGCGTGCGGAGAAAGCGGCGCCGATTGCGCTTTTCCCGCGCTCGATCGACGGAACTCCCGACTTGCGCCTGAGTTGACCCTGCACACGAATGCAAGGGGCCAAACGATGGGACGTTATCTTCTGCTGTGGCTGATCGGGGTGCCGGTGCCGATCCTGGTTTTAATCTGGCTGTTCGGCGGACTGCACTAGACGAACCAGCGAAACGATCGACAGGTTGTCGCGCGGCGGCGGTTACGTCGGGCGCATGATCGGCCGCGCCGCCATAAAATTGACAACCGCTCTCCGGCGCCAAGACTGCGGCCAACCGCCGCGAAGCGAGCGGCGTCCGAACACATGGTCTGCGCCGGCCGTCGCCGTCGCCCTCATGGGCTTGGCTGCAACGGATGCGAAGATGAGCCCGCTTTGCTGCACTCCGTACAAACATCGCAACAAACAGCTCTGCAAATAGCGCGGTGCAGCGTTGCCGCGCTGGCAACGCCCTGTTAAGACTTTCGGGGTCGGCGACGAGTTGGTGAGGGGCGCTCGCGGCGCATGGAAGTCTTTGTCCAGCAACTGATCAACGGGATCACCCTCGGTTCGATCTACGGCCTGATTGCCATCGGCTACACGATGGTATTCGGCATCATCGGCATGGTGAACTTCGCCCATGGCGACGTGTTCATGGTGTCGGCCTTCATCGCGCTGATCGCCTTCCTGCTGCTGACCACAATGGGTGTCAGTTCGCTTGCGGTGATCCTCTTTGTCATGCTGCTCGCGGCGATGCTGTTCACATCGTTCGTGAACTGGGCGATCGAAAAGGTCGCCTACCGGCCGCTGCGCGGCTCTTTCCGCCTGGCGCCGCTGATCTCGGCGATCGGCATGTCGATTTTCCTGTCGAATTTCGTGCAGGTCACGCAGGGACCGCGCAACAAGTCGATCCCGCCGCTGGTGCGCGGCGAATTCGAAATCATGAATGCCAACGGCTATGCCGTGACACTGTCGATCAAGCAGCTCATCATCTGGGGCATCACCGCGGTGCTGCTCGTTGCCTTCTGGTACCTGGTCGCCAAGACGCAGTTGGGCCGCGCACAGCGCGCCTGCGAACAGGATCAGAAAATGGCGGCGCTGGTCGGTGTCGATGTCGATCGCACGATCTCGATGACGTTCATCATCGCCGCCGTGCTCGCGGCGGTCGCCGGCACGATGTACGTGATGTACTACGGCGTTGTGAGCTTCTCCGACGGCTTCGTGCCCGGCGTGAAGGCCTTTACGGCCGCGGTGCTCGGCGGCATCGGCTCCCTGCCCGGCGCGGTGATCGGCGGCCTTCTGATTGGCCTGATCGAAACATTCTGGTCCGCTTACTTTTCGATCGACTACAAGGACGTCGCCGCCTTCTCCGTGCTGGCGATCACCTTGATCTTCCTGCCGCAAGGCTTGTTCGGACGCCCCGACGTCGAAAAGGTCTAAGGCGATGCCGGCACCAGGCGAGAGGGTCAATCTTGCGCATGCGCTGCGCGATGCCGGCAAGACGGCGATCCTGGCATTCGGCGTGTTCCTGCCGCTGGTCGGCTTCTACACCTACAACGACTTCAACAACATCCTCACGTTCACCACGCGCCTGCCGCTGCTGCTGACGTTTGTCGCGGTGGTTGCCGGCGCGCGGCTGTTCTACACGGCGATTGCCGAACCGTGGGCGGCGCGCCGCCGGTCGCTTGCCTCGCGCAAGCCGCTGGCGTTGCCGCGCTCGTTCACCCGCATCTTCACGCCGTTCGCGATCGGCTTCATGTTGATCTATCCGGCGATTGCAATCCTCGGCGCCGGATGGAGCGGATCGCTCAAGTGGATCGACAATTTCGGCATCCAGATCCTGATCTACATCATGCTCGGCTGGGGCCTGAACATCGTGGTCGGTCTCGCCGGCCTGCTCGATCTCGGCTACGTCGCCTTCTACGCAGTCGGCTCATATTCATACGCACTGCTGGCGCTTAATTTCGGCCTGTCGTTTTGGGTCCTGCTGCCGCTTGCCGGCATCCTTGCCGCATTCTGGGGCATCATCCTCGGCTTTCCGGTGCTGCGGCTGCGAGGCGATTATCTCGCCATCGTCACCCTCGCCTTCGGCGAAATCATTCGCATCGTGATCGTGAACTGGGTCGATCTGACCAACGGTTACGCCGGCATCAGCGCCGTGCCGCGGCCGACCTTCTTCGGCATCCCCTTCAACGCCGATGACAACGGCTTCGCCGCGACCTTCGGCCTCGAATTCACACCCATCCACCGCACCATCTTCCTCTATTACGTGATCCTCGCGCTGGCGATGCTCACCGCCTACGTCACCGTGCGGCTGCGGCGGCTGCCGGTCGGCCGCGCCTGGGAGGCGTTGCGCGAAGACGAGATCGCCTGCCGCTCGCTCGGCATCAACACCACCAACACCAAGCTCACAGCCTTCGCGATGGGCGCGATGTTCGGCGGTTTCGCCGGCTCGTTCTTCGCGGCGCGTCAGGGTTTCATCTCGCCGGAATCTTTCACCTTCATCGAGTCCGCCACGATCCTCTCGATTGTCGTGCTCGGCGGCATGGGCAGCCAGATCGGCGTCGCGATCGCCGCGGTGCTGATGATCGGCGGAACCGAAATCATGCGCGAGCTCGACTTCCTCAAGCGCATCTTCGGCGACACCTTCGACCCGACGCAGTACCGCATGCTGCTGTTCGGTTTCGGCATGGTGGTCATCATGGTCTGGAAACCGCGCGGCCTGATTTCCAGCCGCGAGCCGTCCGTGTTCCTGAAGGAACGCAAGATCATCTCGGCTGACCTTGTAAAAGAAGGGCACGGCTGATGGCGGACACGCTGTTGCGCGTCGAGCATCTGACCATGCGCTTTGGCGGCCTCGTCGCGGTCGACGACGTATCGTTTGAGGTCGAGCGCGGCACGATTGCCGCCTTGATCGGCCCGAACGGGGCCGGCAAGACGACCGTGTTCAACTGCATCACCGGTTTCTACAAGCCGAGCGAAGGGCGCATCGTTCTTCAGCACGGTGCCGCCGGCGCCTGGAGTGCGCTGGAAACGCTGACCGACAGTGGCCGCCGCAGCGTCAAAACCGCAGACGGTGCGCTCTTCCTTCTCGAGCGCATGCCGGACTATCAGGTGACGCAGCAGGCGCGCGTCGCCCGCACCTTCCAGAACATTCGCCTGTTCGCCGGCATGACCGTGCTCGAGAACCTTCTGGTCGCGCAGCACAACCCGCTGATGCTTGCCTCCGGCTACACGTTGCTCGGCGTGCTCGGCTATCCCGGCTATGTCGCCAGCGAACAGTCCGCGATCGAGCGCGCGCGCCAGTGGCTGGAACGCATCAATCTGATCGACCGCGCCGACGATCCGGCCGGCGACCTGCCTTATGGCGCGCAGCGCCGCCTCGAGGTCGCGCGTGCGATGTGCACCGATCCGGTGCTGTTGTGCCTCGACGAGCCGGCGGCCGGCCTCAATCCGCACGAGAGCTCCGAGCTCAATGAGTTGCTGCTGAACATCCGCAAGGAGTTCGGCACCACCATCCTGCTGATCGAGCACGATATGTCGGTGGTAATGGGGATTTCCGACCACATCGTCGTGCTCGACTACGGGGTGAAGATTTCCGACGGCACGCCGGAGTTTGTTCGCAACGACGCGCGGGTCATCGCCGCCTACCTCGGTGTCGAAGATCACGACGTCGCCAAGGTCGAAGCCGAGGTCGGGCTATGAGCAACGCCCTCCTCACCGTGCGCGGCGTCAAGACCGCCTATGGCCGGGTGATGGCGCTGCATGGCGTCGACCTTGACGTCAACGAAGGCGAAATTGTCACGCTGATCGGCGCCAACGGCGCGGGCAAGTCAACGCTGATGATGACGATCTGCGGCAACCCTCGCGCCCGCGAGGGCGAGATCCGTTTCAACGGCGAAGACATCACGCAACTTCCCACCCACGAGATCGCGCGGCGCAAGCTCGCGCAGTCGCCGGAAGGCCGCCGCATCTTCTCCCGCATGACCGTGCTGGAAAATCTCCAGATGGGCGCCATCGTCGCCGATCCAACGACGTTCGACAGCGAACTCGAGCGCGTGCTGGGGCTGTTTCCGCGGTTGAAGGAACGCATCAACCAGCGTGGCGGCACTTTGTCGGGCGGCGAGCAGCAGATGCTGGCGATCGCCCGCGCCCTGATGAGCCGCCCGCGCCTGCTGCTGCTCGACGAGCCGTCGCTCGGGCTGGCGCCGCTGATCGTGCGGCAGATTTTCGACAGCATCCGAATGCTCAACAAGAAGGAAGGGCTCACCGTCTTCCTGGTCGAACAGAACGCATTTCATGCGCTCAAGCTCGCGCATCGCGGCTACGTGATGGTCAACGGCCACATCACCTTGAGCGGAAGCGGCGAGGAATTGTTGGAGCGTCCCGAGATCAAGGCGGCCTACCTCGAAGGGGGACGCCACTGATGAATCTCGCCAACCTGCTTTACGAAGAAGGCTCGCTATTCGTCTTCGTCCTGGTATCGATCATACTGGGCGGTGGCGGCGCCTGGCTGACCGGCCGGGCCATCGCCGATACCTGGCGGCCATCATGGCAGGTCGCGGTTTATGCATTGCTGCTCGGCGCAGCGGTCCGCTTCATTCATATGTCGTTGTTCGACGGCACCCTGCTCTCACTCCATTATTACACAGTTGATGCAGCGATTTGCCTCGCCTTTGGTTATGCCGGGTTTCATGCGGCACGGGCCGCCCAGATGGCCCGTCAATATGGCTGGCTGATCGAAAAGCATGCAGCGATGCGCTGGCGCCGCAAAGCGCCCTGAGTTAGATTCCAGCCAGCTGGTTTTGTCTCACCGACAACTGACCCGCACAAAAAGAGGGAGAGAACGGATGAAGCAGATTTCGACGCTCGGCCTTGCGCTGGGCCTCAGCGTGGCGCTGGCCGGCACCGCCGCCGCGCAAGTCAAATTCGGCGTCGGCGGTCCGATCACCGGCGCCAACGCGACCTTCGGCGGTCAGCTCAAGAACGGCGCGCAACAGGCGGTCGACGACATCAATGCCGCCGGCGGCATCAACGGCCAGAAGATCGAATTGAGCTTCGGCGACGACGTGTCGGACCCGAAGCAGGCGGTCTCGGTCGCGAACAAGTTCGCGGCTGATGGCGTCAAGTTCGTGGTCGGTCACTTCAACTCGGGCGCTTCGATCCCGGCCTCGACCGTCTACCAGGAGAACGGCATCCTTCAGATCACGCCGGCCTCGACCAACCCGCAGTTCACCGAGCGCAAGATGTGGAACACGTTCCGCACCTGCGGTCGCGACGACCAGCAGGGCCAGGTGGCGGGCGCCTACATCCTGAAGCACTTCAAGGGCAAGAAGGTCGCCATCGTCCATGACAAGACGACCTATGGCAAAGGCCTCGCCGACGAAACCAAGAAGGCGATGAACAAAGGCGGCCAGAAGGAAGTGCTGTACGAAGGCATCAACGTCGGCGAGAAGGACTTCTCGGCGCTGGTGTCGAAGATCAAGCAGTCGGGTGCCGACCTCGTTTACTGGGGCGGCCTGCACACCGAAGGCGGCCTGATCGTGCGCCAGATGCGCGACCAGGGCGTCAAGGCGCCGATGATGGGCGCTGACGGCATCACCACCGACGAGTTCGCCGCAGTCGGCGGCCCGGGCGTCGAAGGCACGCTGATGACCTTCGGTCCGGATCCGCGCAACAACCCGGCCGCGAAAGACATGGTGGCGAAGTTCCGCGCCAAGAACTACGAGCCGGAAGCCTACACGCTCTACAGCTACGCCTCGGTGCAGGTGATGGCGGAAGCGGCGAAGGCTGCGAAGTCCAACGACCCCAAGAAGGTCGCGGAGAAGATTCACTCCGGCCAGAAGTTCAGCACGGTGCTCGGCCCGCTGTCTTACGACAAGAAGGGTGACATCACGAAGCTCGACTACGTGATGTACATCTGGAAGAAGGACGCCAAGAGCGGCAAGATCACTTACGTGGAATGCCCGAACAACGATTGCAGCAAGGCCGGCTCCTGAGCCGACACGCGCAATTCTGAAAAACGAGAAGCCCGCCTTAACCGGCGGGCTTCTTTTTTCAGCCGATCTTGCTGAGCGCCGGGAATGTTTCGAGCAGCCAGAAGCTGACGGACGACAGTGCGCCGGTCAGGAACGCGATGCCGGTCAAGACCAGCAGCGCACCCATCGCCTGCTCGACGCGGTGGAGATGCCGCTTGAAGCGGGCGAGAAACGCCGCGAACGGCTCGACCGCGAACGCCGCGATGACGAACGGCACGCCCAGCCCGAGCGAATAGATCGCCAGCAGCCCGGCGCCTTTCGCGACTGTGTGCTCGGACGCCGCCACCGCCAGGATCGCTGCGAGGATCGGGCCGATGCACGGCGTCCAGCCGAACGCGAAGGCCAGCCCCATCACATAGGCGCCCCAGAGGCCTACCGGCTTCGGCGCAGTCAGCCGCCCTTCCCGCATCAGAAAGCCGATCCGGGTCAGTCCGAGAAAATGCAGGCCCATGATGATGATGACGATGCCCGCAGCGATAGCGAGTTGCGCCGACCACTCACGGATCAGGCCGCCGATGATGCTGGCGCTGGCACCGAGCGCAACGAACACCGTGGAAAAGCCCAGCACGAAGAGCAGCGCCGCGAGCATTACCGCGCGTTTCGAGGCCGTGGGCGACTCCTCGCTGGCGACGTGCTCGATGGTCGCGCCGGTCAGATAGATCAGATAAGGCGGCACGAGCGGCAACACGCAAGGCGACAGAAAGCTGACGAGGCCGGCGACCAGCGCGGCGGGAATGGTGACATCATGGATCATGCGGCTACTTGCCCTGTGACCTCGCCCGGATGCAAGGGTTGCCTGACCGCGCCGCCGCATTTGTGATCCGGCTGTGATCGGTTGACCGCGGCATCTGCTTGCCGTCATCTGCCACTGAATGTCGCGTACCTGAACACGCCTGCCGCCCCGAACGAGGTCAGATAATGAAAAACCTGCTCACCGATATCGCGGGCGTCCAGGTCGGCCACGCCGACGATGCGCGCCTCGCGTCCGGCGTCACGGCGATCGTGTTCGACACTCCGGCCGTCATGGCCATGGACGTCCGCGGCGGTGGACCGGGTACGCGCGACACCACCCTGCTCGACCCCGTCAACACCGTCGAACGCATCGACGGGCTCGCGCTTTCCGGCGGCTCGGCCTTCGGCATCGAAGCCGGCGGCGGCGTGCAGGCCTGGCTTGCGGAACAGGGGCGCGGTTTTGCGATCCGCGACGCCGTCATTCCCATCGTGCCAGGCGCCGTCTGCTTCGATCTGCTCAACGGCGGCGACAAGCGGTGGGGTCGCTTCGCGCCCTATCGCGATCTCGGCTACGCCGCCGCAGCCGCAGCGAGCACGAACTTCGCGCTCGGCAGCGTCGGCGCGGGTCTCGGCGCCACCACCGCGAACTTCAAGGGCGGCCTTGGATCGGCCTCGGCAACGGCGCGTGACGGCGTCCGCGTCGCCGCACTTGCCGTCGTCAATGCGGTCGGCAGCGTCACGGTCGGCGACGGACCGTGGTTCTGGGCTGCGCCGTTCGAGATCAACGGAGAATTCGGCGGACGGGGATCGCCATCGTCGACGACGCCAGACATGCTGACCGCGCGGCTGAAGGGCGCGGCGCCCGCGCCGATCGAAAGCACCACGCTGGTCGCTGTCGTGACTGACGCGGCGCTGACCAAATCGCAGGCGAAGCGGCTTGCGATCATCGCGCAGACCGGCTTTGCCCGCGCCATCTATCCGGCGCACGCGCCGCTCGACGGCGATATCGTGTTTGCCGCCGCTACCGGCGAAAAGCCAATCGATCCACTGATCGGACTCACCGAACTCGGCATGGTCGCAGCCAACACGGTTGCGCGCGCGATCGCACGCGGTGTCTATGAAGCCACCGCGCTCCCCTTCCCCGGTTCGCTGCCGGCTTGGAAGGACAAATTTGCAAGATGAACATTGAGGGCGGCTGCGGTTGTCTGCAGCGGTATTGCAGGTGGTTTTACTGACAACGCACGGTAGCTATTTCAGTATAGATACGAATATATAGTTGATTTTACTGTGATATTTAGGGTTAGTTTCCGGTGCAACTTGAGACCGCGTTTCACCCGGCCGATGGTCTTGTCGTGCGCAACATCGCGCACGCAACACAGTGGAGAAACGTCATGAAGAAGATCCTCGTTCTCGCGGTGCTCGCAACCGCCTTCGCCGGAGCCCCGGCTTTCGCCAAGGGCCAGGGCATTGGCATCGGCGCCAACGTGCTCACCGGCCACGGTGGTGTGATCGGGTTGCTCGACGGACGCGGTGCGCTCGTCGTCAACACCGCAGTCACCACCGGCAAGGGCGGCGTGCTCGGCGCAGTGCTCGGCCGCGGCAACGTGCTCGGCGGGCTGCTCGGCGGCGGATGCGGTTGCCACTGAAGTAACGACGGCGGACGGGGCCATCCCCGTCCGCACACGGCGACCTTATGTGCCGCGTCCGGACTCCTGCTTTGTTGTCGCTGGCTTGGCGGAAAACCGTTTGGTGATCGACGACGTGATGACGAGCGCCTGCGCGCC
>DASZXA010000061.1:0-5143 GCA_035546455.1 Pseudolabrys sp. | reverse complement strand
CAAGCGCGATCCGCGCACTGGTCTGCGCTCGGCTGACAACAACTGGGATTTCTGGTCGCTGCTGCCCGAGGCGCTGCATCAAGTCACGATCGTCATGTCCGACCGCGGCATCCCGAAGAGCTTCCGGCACATGCACGGCTTCGGCAGCCACACCTTCTCGATGATCAACGCCGCCAACGAGCGCGTCTGGGTCAAGTTCCATTTCCGCACCCAGCAGGGCATCCAGAACCTGACCGACCAGGAGGCGGCGGCGCTGGTGGCGACCGATCGCGAGACGCACGGCCGCGATCTGCTCAAAGCCATCGAGCGCGGCGATTTCCCGCGCTGGACCATGTTCATCCAGGTGATGACCGACGAACAGGCGAGGACCCACAAGCACAATCCGTTCGACCTCACCAAGGTCTGGCCGAAGGCGGACTACCCGCTGATCGAGGTCGGCGTGATGGAGCTCAACCGCTGGCCCGACAATTACTTTGCCGAGGTCGAGCAGGCTGCGTTCTCGCCGGCTAATGTCGTGCCGGGCATCAGCTTCTCGCCCGACAAAATGCTGCAGGCGCGGCTGTTCTCTTACGCCGACACGCAGCGCTACCGGCTCGGCGTCAACTTCAATCATATCCCGGTCAACGCGCCGAAGTGCCCGTACCACAGCTATCATCGCGACGGCGCGATGCGCACCGACGGCAATCTCGGCGCCACGACGAATTACTGGCCGAACAGCAAAGGCGCCTGGATCGACCGCGACCCGCGGTTCGAGGAGCCGCCGCTCGAATGGACGGGCGCGGCCGCTCACTGGGATCATCGCATCGACGACGACCATTACGAACAGCCCGGTATCCTGTTTCGCAAGATGTCGCCGGCGCAGCAACAGGCGCTGTTCGAGAATACGGCGCGCGCGATGGGTGATGCCCGCCTCGAGGTGAAGCAGCAGCATATCGCCAACTGCACGAAGGCCGATCCGGCATACGGCGCCGGCGTGGCCAAGGCGTGCGGGCTGAGCCCGGCGATGATCGCCGCCGAATAGTCCGAGCCTTACCGCGATCCGGCTTCCAACAGGCGCCGCACCAACAGACGCGGCGGCCAGAACGATGTGACAGATAACAGGAGAACCTACATGTCCGAGATCATCGCCGGCATTCGTGTGCCGGACAGCGCCATCGCCCGCGCCGCCACGCAGCTGGTCCGCGATACCGAAGACGATTTGCTCTACAACCACAGCCGCCGCGTCTTTTTCTGGGGCGCGTTGACCGGCGAGCGCCGCGGGCTGAAATACGACCCGGAGCTGCTCTACCTCGGCGCCATGTTCCACGACATGGGGCTGACCGAGAAATATTCGAGCGCCGATCTGCGCTTCGAGGTGGACGGCGCCAACGCCGCGCGCGACTTCATGAAGAGTTACGGCGTTCCGGAACGCGATGTCGAGGACGTCTGGACCGCGATCGCGCTGCATACGACGCCTGGCATCCCCGAGCACATGCGCCCGACCATCGCGCTGGTGACCGCCGGCGTCGAGATGGACGTGCTCGGTATCGCCTATCACGACTTCACGCACGAGCAGCGTGACCATGTCTGCGCGCATCATCCACGCGAGGCGAATTTCAAGGAGAACGTCATCGATCACTTCGCCAAGGGCATCGCCAAGAAGCCGCTCACGACGTTTGGCAACGTCAAGGCGGATGTGCTGGCGCTGAAGGACATGAACTACGTCCGTCAGAACTTCTGCTCGATCATCCTCGGCTCAGCGTGGCCGAACTGACCGTCGTTCGCGTGAGCCCAGGACGGTCGGATGACCACCAAACGCACCTTCCTCGTCACCGGCGCCACCAAAGGAATAGGCCGTGCGCTCTCACAGCGACTCGCCGACAGCGGTCACCGCGTTGTCGGAGTGGCCAGGGAAAAGGATCCGGGGTTTCCCGGAATCCTGGCGTCCATCGACCTCGCCGACAGTCGAGCATCGAGTGAAGCGTTTGCCGATCTCGCGCGGCGCTATGCCTTCGACGGCGTTGTGAACAATGCCGGGCTGGCGCGTCTGCATCCCGTCGGTGAAATCGTGCTTGCCGATGTGGACGACATGCTGCGTGTCAACCTGCATGCCACCATCCGGACTGTACAAGCCATCCTGCCGACACTGAAGGAGAAGGGCTGGGGCCGCATCGTCAACGTCACCAGCCTGGTGACGGTGGGCATTGCGATGCGCAGCGGCTATGCGGCGGCCAAGGCCGCTGTCAACAGCCTCACGCGCACCTGGGCGATCGAACTCGCCGAAACGGGCATCACCGTGAACGCCGTGGCGCCGGGCCCGGTCGAAACCGAGATGTTCCGCCGCAACACGCCGGCCGGAAGCGAGGCCGAAGGCCGCTTCCTTTCGATGATCCCGATGCGGCGCCTCGGGAACCCGGAGGAGATCGCGGCGGCTATCTCCTTCCTGCTTTCGGAGGACGCCGGCTTCATCACCGGCCAGATCCTCTTCGTCGACGGCGGCGGTTCGATCGGCAGAACCGCCGCGTAATCCCTCTTATCGTCATTGTAAACGAGGCAAGCCATGACTTCACCGTCCGTCCTGATTACCGGCGCGCTTACTGGCATCGGCCGTGCGACGGCTTTTGCGTTCGCCGAAACCGGAGCGAGGCTCACCATCTCCGGGCGCCGGGACGACGCCGGCCGGGCTCTCGCCGAAGAGCTGCGGAGAAAAGGCATTGAAGTTGAGTTCGTTCGCACAGACGTTCGGTATGATGACGAAGTGCGTCAACTGGTCGATGCGGCCGTTGCGCGCTTTGGCCGGCTGGACGTCGCAGTCAACAATGCCGGTACGGAAGGGGTGATCGCTCCGTTCGTCGAGCAGACGCCCGAAACCTATGCGGCGACCTTCGACACGAATGTGCTCGGAGTATTCTTGTGCATGAAATACGAGCTTCGCGCCATGCTTGCGCAAGGCAGCGGCAGCATCGTCAATATTTCCTCGGCGGCAGGCAAAAGGGGCACAGCCGGTCTCGTTCTCTATGCCGCAAGCAAACACGCCGTGGAGGGTTTGACGAAATCGGTGGCGCTCGAAGTTGCTGGCTCCGGAATTCGCGTCAATGCGGTGGCGCCCGGGCCGATCGATACCGACATGCTCGCGCGTTACGCCGGGGACAGAGCACGGGCGCAAAGCTTTGCCGAGAGCATGCCGGGCCGGCGGTTGGGCCGCCCCGAGGAAGTCGCCGCCGCGATCGTGTTCGCGGCGATCGGCAACAGCCACTTCATGACGGGCCATTCGATCTCCGTCGACGGCGGCTTCACGGCATGACTGTCGATAATGCATCGGGGGCCCGCATCGAGGGATTGCGAACACAGGAGTGAGCCAGCATGACGAAAGTTGACAGCGTCGCCATTGTCGAAAACTTCTGGCGTGAAGTCTGGCAGCAGCCGCAGAACCCGGACGCAATCGACCGGCTGGTCCACGAGGAGTTCGTCATCACCTCCGGCGGCCACGACATCGTCGGCCGCGAACCGTTCAAAGCTTGGGTTAGGGAGTTCTTGGGCAGGGTCCACGACCTCCAGTTTCATATTGTGGAGACGTTTCAGAACCACGACGGCAGCCGCGTCGCCTCCCGCTGGCGCGTCACAGGGCGCAACAACGGGCTCATGGGCACGGAGCCGAATGGCGCGCCCTTCGAGATGACCGGCACTGCCGTGTGGGAAGTGGGGTCGGACGGGTTGCTGCGCCACAACTGGGTCGAACGCAACGCCTTCGAGGTGCACGGAGCTATAACCCGTCCGGACTCAAAGGCTAATGTGTTCTGAGCGGTAACGGCCGCATGCAAGCAGCGCCCCACGCTTCGTGCTAGCTCCGCGCGATCGTCTCAGTTTGACAGAAGGTCAATGGACAGTGCCGTTCGTTGCGGCGGCTCGAGGCATCATCTTTGGGGCGGTGGCCTCCAGCCGAGGGTGGGTCTCGCGGCTTTTGAGGGGCGCCTCGGCGAAGTTATCTTTGGCTCTCAGGCAGGATTTGGGTCGTGCCTCTCGGCCTCATTGAAGCGATTTCATCGTGATTGCCGCATAAGTCAATTTTATTAGCCAATCCCGATATTGACATATTATCGGAATTGGACCATAAATGTCCCATGGCAGACGTGGCGCGCAATCCCAAGCAGATCGGCAACCTGATCCGCCGGGCGCGCAAGCATCGCAAGTGGAGCCAGACGCAGCTCGGCGAGAGGGCGGGCCTGCGCCAGGAGACGATTTCGCTCATCGAGTCTGGCAACCCGGCCACCAGGGTCGACACCATTCTCGCCGTGCTCGCGGCGCTCGACCTCGAGTTTCGGATCGGGCCGCGATCGAAGGGGCAGGCGGCCGCGATCGAGGACATTTTCTGATGCCGCGGCGCCGCCAGCACGCGCCGCTGCGCGTCTATCTCAACAATCGTCTCGTCGGCCATTTTTTCAAGGAGCCCGGCGGCGCGGTCAGCTTTCGCTATGATGACAGCTGGCTGGGCTGGGAAAATGCCATCCCGGTCTCTCTTTCGCTGCCGCTGCGTGAAGATGCGTATCGTGGTGCTCCAGTCAGCGCGGTCTTCGAGAATCTTCTGCCCGACTCCGACGCACTGCGCCGGCGCGTCGCGGAAAGGGTCGGTGCGGCCGGAGCCGATGCCTACAGCCTGCTCGCGGCCATCGGCCGGGATTGCGTCGGTGCGCTCCAGTTTCTTGCCGATGAAGCCGATGCGCGCTCTGCGGCGATCGAGGGCGATCCGGTCGATGACGCGGCCATCGAAAAGCTGCTGCGCAGCCTTGGGCAGGCGCCGCTTGGCCTGAGCCGCGACGACGATTTCCGTATCTCCATTGCCGGCGCGCAGGAGAAGACCGCGCTGCTCTGGGACGGCCGGCGCTGGCGCAAGCCGGTCGGCACAACACCGACGACCCATATCCTGAAGCCTCAGATCGGTGAGCTGCCCAACGGCATCGATCTGTCGAACAGCGTCGAGAACGAATTCTATTGCCTGAAGCTGCTCAAGGCTTTCGGGCTTCCCGTCAACGCCGCCGCCATCAGGACCTTCGGCAAAACCACCGCGCTCGTGATCGAGCGCTTCGACCGGCGCTGGACGCGCGATGGACGCTTGTTGCGCGTGCCGCAGGAGGACTGCTGCCAGGCTCTGTCGGTTCCTCCCGGC
>DASZXA010000060.1:0-22205 GCA_035546455.1 Pseudolabrys sp. | reverse complement strand
TTAACCAACTGCCTAATTCCGCTCATGCCCCTTCCGCGATCGCACTGAGGCCGCTGTGTAGCGCAGACGTTCGCCGACCACCCGTTGACCCGCAAACGTTTCCGGATCAATTTACGAAAACGTTTTCCAAGGCGCAAAACTGGACGGTCGGGGGAGGGGAGACAGAGTGGCTTTTCGCACTGTACTCGTTGGCTGCGGGAATATGTCACGAGGTTGGATCAAAGCGATCCAGTCGAGGGCCGATCTGAGAGATCGGGTCGAGTTGGTTGGCCTGGTCGACGTCAACCTTGGAGCGGCAGAGCGCCTGCGAGACGAATTTGGATTGTCGGAGGCGGTGGTCGGGACCGATCTCGGCGATGCACTCATAGCCACGGATGCAGAGGTGCTGTTCGACGTTGTTGTCCCGGCGGCACGGCGCGATGTTGTCGCGACCGGACTCTTGCACGGTTGCCACGTCCATTCTGAAAAGCCTCTGGCGACCTCAATGGACGAGGCACGAGAACTCCTGCGGCTGGCAGCCGACGCAGGCAAAGTCCACGCCATCATGCAGAACCGCCGCTTTGTCGAAGGCGTGCGGCGCATCCGCGAGACCATCGCCACCGGCATGCTCGGGCAGCTCACCGCGCTCCACGCCGACTTCTTTATCGGGGCACATTTCGGTGGCTTCCGTGAGGAGATGGAGCATCCATTGCTGCTCGACATGTCCATCCACACGCTTGACGCGGCGCGCTTCATGGCCGGGGCCGATCCGCTGGCGGTCTATTGCCTGGAAACCAACCCGCGCGGCTCCTGGTACGCCGGCGGCGCAGCGGCAAATGCCATCTTTGAATTCTCCGACGACGTGGTCTTCACCTATCGCGGCTCGTGGGTCGCGGAAGGCGGCACCACGAGCTGGGAAAGTGCGTGGCGCATCGTCGGTACGGGTGGAACGCTACTTTGGGACGGCGCGGACCATTTCGATATGCGCGCCGTTGCCGGGGACAGCGGCTTTCTTCGGCCGCTAAGAGATGCGGCGGTTCCTGCGGCGCCGCATCCCTCGCAGACCCACGGTCACGCCAGCGTCATCGCTGAGTTCCTCAATGCCATCGAGACGGGACGTGTCCCTGAAACGGCGAGCAGCGACAACATCAAGAGCCTCGCGATGGTGTTCTCCGCCATCGAGAGCGCGCGGACACGCCAACGCATAGCCATCAAAGTCTAGGAAGCAGTCTGGTGTCGAATCCAGCTACGGCCGTCCGTATCCGCACCATGGTCAAGGCAAACGAAGCCAGTCGTCTCAACGATGATCAACTTTACCCAGTGTCCGACTTCGGGCGACGGACGGCACCAAGCCTGATTGCAAAATAGTGGCGGAGGCAAACACGCGGCGTGAGGCAAGGAGCCAGATCTACGCGTGTTCGAGTGTTCGGTTCAGCCGAGCGAAGCGCTTAGCCCGAACTCCCGTTTGGGGCGGTCGGCATTGCTCCCGGCGGGATGGCCCGGCCGATCGATTGAGACGCCGTGTCGTACCTGGTCAGGCAAATGTCCTGCCCCCATTCACCGCGAAAGTCTGCCCGGAGATAAAATCGGCTCGGTCGGAGGCAAGGAACACAACCATCCCCGCGACATCTTTGGGCCGCCCGAGCCGCTTGAGAGCCACGAGTTCACCGTAGGCTTCCATGTCGTCGGGATCGCTGCCCTGATGACGTTCCACCGGGATCCATCCGGGCGCCACGAGATTCACCGTGATGTTGTCGGGCCCGAGTTCCCTTGCCCAGGATCTCGTGAGGCCCACCATCGCGGACTTCGCCGCCACGTAGTGGCCAAACGATGCATCCCCGACGTCGACGACTTCACTTCCGATATTTATCACGCGCCCCACGTGCCGCCGGCGCCAATCGCCGAGGACAGCCTGAAGCAGAAGGAGAGGCGCCTTGACGAAGAAACGGAGCTGGTCGAGGTGATCGCTCCATGTCTGGCGTTCGATGGGCAGGACCGGCTGGGGGCCGGTCGCGTTGTTGACTATCAAGTCGACAGGACCGAGCGTTCGCGCGATGTGAGCAATGCCCTCTCCGACGGCTTCCTCATCGGTCACGTCGAAACGCGCCGCGATGGCCCCTCCCCCCATCTGCGTTATCGCATCGACGACGCGGCCGGCACCGGCCTCGTCGCGCGCATAGTTCACCGCGACCGACCAACCGGCCCCGGCGAGTTCGGATGCGATCGCGGCGCCCAGACCGCGCGACGCGCCTGTGACCAGCGCTACCCTCTTCGCTTCCATCGCGGACCCACTCGGTGTCTCGGTCAAATCGTCTGCCCTTTTGGTGCCGTCGTCTTCGCGAGCCTTGTTTCAAGGGCACGAAGACCGGAACAGGAACGGCGCTATTCCTTCACCGCGCCGACAAGGCCACTCACGAAATAGCGCTGCAGCGGAATGAAGATCGCAATGATCGGCAGCGTCGACAGCAGAACCGCCATCATCGACAGATTGGGCGTGACCAGCGAACGCTGGGTCACCAGAGCGGAGAGCGCGATCGGCAAGACGCGGAGGTCAAGATCGGTGGTCGCGACCAACGGCCATATGAACATGTTCCACGCCGTGAGCACAGTAACCGACACGTAGGCCGCGATCGCCGGGCGCGAAAGCGGCACCACGATCCGCAGAAATATCTGGCCCAGGTTGGCGCCGTCCATGCGCGCCGCCTCCAGCAATTCGTCGGGCAGATCGACGTAGAACTGCCGAAAGACGAAGACGCCAAAGCTGGTTTGCGCAACGATCGGCAAAACCAGCCCGGGCCACGTGTCGATCCACTGCAAGTCGCGGATGATCAGGAACGTGGGTATGAGCAGCACCTGGAACGGCACGAAGAACGTGACGATGAACATCCAGAAGAGCGCGTCCCGGCCGGGAAACGGAATCTTGGCCAGCGCGAACCCGGTCGGCACGACAAGCGAAAGCTGGAGAATGGTGACGCTGATCGCAAAGACCACCGAATTGATGATCGACGTGGTCGACAGCAGCGCCAGCGCGTCAGGAATGTTCTGCCAGCGGAATTCGCCCGGGAACCACGTCGGCGGATAGGCCGCCACCTCGACCGGCGTCTTCAGCGAGGTGATTAGCAGCCAGTAGAACGGCAGCCCCACTACGGCGCCGATGAACAGGATGAGACCGATCTGGAGGGCGCGCCGGAAGGGATGGACAACCTTCATCCGCGCACTCCGCGCATGACCCTCGGCGGCGACAGCAGCATGGCCATCGCTGCGACGATGACGAAGAGCGCGGCGGCAAGAGCGCTTGCGTAGCCGAGCCGGAGCTGGCTGAACGCCAGTTCGAAGATGTAGCGGATCAGGATATCGGTGCTTCCGATCGGCCCGCCGTCCGTCATGACCCTGACGACGTCGAAACTGTCGAAAAGGATGCCGCGCAGGCTGACGATGGTGACCAGAAAGGTTACCGGCCGTACGTTCGGCCAGAGGATGTGGCGAAGCTTTATCCAGGTTCCCGCGCCGTCTATCTCGGCCGCTTCGAGCAGAGCCGGATTCACCGATTGCAGCGCCGCCAGATAGAGCAGCATGCCGAGGGGAAAACGCAGCCAGACGGTGACGATGGCGATCGCCGGCATCGACCAGGTGGTCGACTGCAGCCATGCGGGGCCGTCAATTCGGAACCACGCGAGGATAGTGTTGATCGGGCCGAAGCGCGGATCGTAGATGTAGCGCCACAGGACTGCGCTGGCGACGAACGAGATCACCAACGGCATCAGATAAACCGTGCGCACGACCCTGATGCCGGGGAACGTCGTGTTGATGAGGACGGCGAGCAGAAAGCTCACTATCACCGTCGGAACGACGCCGATCAGGATGAGATAGGCCGTCCGGTAGATCGAGTTGATCGCCTTCGGATCGCCGGCGATGGCGAAATAGTTATCGAGCCCGACGAAAACAGGCGGCGACATCAAATCCCATTCGAAGAAACTGAGACCAATTGCGCCGAGGATCGGAACGATCGTGAAGATGCCGAAGAGCGCGAGGTTCGGTCCGATGAAAATCGCGATCCAGCCCCACGGCGAGCTAGCGCGTCTCGGAGCGCCGATCGCGTTCCCGGCCGGTGTGACCTGAAGTGTGCGCACGGAATTCACTGAAGCCCAACTCGCGCGAGCTGTCGACCGGGATCAAAAAGTTTGGCATCGGTCACGAGGACCGATGCCAAACAAGCTGACGGGGGAGAGAGGGCCAGAAGCCAGCCGTCAGCCTTTCTTCTTCAACTCGGCAGCGAGCGCGGTATTGACCGCCTCGTCTGCCTTTTTCAGCGCTGCCACCGGATCGGCGCCGTTGAGGATGACAGAGTCTTCGGCGTCGCGAAGCTCCTTGTTGATGATCGACTGGACGGCGTGCGGGATCGTATTCGGGTTGATCGCGCCGAAATTGATCGAGTCGGAGAACACGCTAGTGTTCGCCGGCGGCCCCGGCAAGTTACGCCACGTCGGACTATTGTAGAGGCTCTCGACCGGCGGAACGATGGCGTAGGTCTTCGCCAGAATCCCCATCGCGCCTTCTTCCGAATAGTACCATGTGAGGAAGTCGTAGGTCAGGTCCGGGTTGTTCTTGACGCCGGACGGAGTGGCGTCGAGAGCCAGTGAACCCATGCCGGTTTTGTGGACGCCGTTGATCTTCGGCGTAAAGCACACGTCCCAGTCGTCCTTCATGTTCTTGCGGAAGGTCGGCACGAGAGCGCGCACTGTCTGCGTCATCGAGGCGAGGCCCGAAGAGAAGGCCGTCCAGATGTCGCCGCCGGGAGCCTGAGTGTAGCTGGCGATGATGCCCTTCTTGATCTGGTCCCAGTACATCGTGAAGGTCTTGATCGCGGCATCGCTCGACAGATCGATGGTGCCGTCGTCGCGCAGGATGTGACCGCCCCAGGCTTCGATGCCCGGCACGTAGGTCGCCTGCCACGGAACCTGCGCCGCGAGGCCGTAGCGGGTGGTCTTGTCGCCGTCGCGCTTGGTCAGCTTGTCGGCGATCGCAATCATCTCATCGAACGTCCAGTCGCCGGTCGGGTAAGGAATGCCCGCGTCGTCGAAATGCTTCTTGTTGTAGAACTGAACCACCGTATCGGCGCCGTAAGGCAGGCCGTAGTAGCCGCCCTTCTTGGCGCCCGAGGTGATCAGGTACTGGTCGAGGAACGGCTTGGCGAAATACTTCTCGGTGACCGGGCCGCCCGACGCGAAGTAAGGGCGCAGGTCGGCCGTGATACCGGCGTCGGCGTACAGGGCCGCTAGTTCGTCGAACAGAAAAACGATGTCGGTCAGCTTGCCGGCAAGGGCACGCGACAGCATGAGCGGAATGAGTTCCACGTCATGCGACGGCGCCACCTGGTATTCTATTTCAACGCCCGGACGGGCCGCCTTGTAGGCCTCGAACACCGGCTTCAGCGGCTCTTCGAGGAAGTCGAGGACGGTGATCGTCAGTTTGCCGCTCACCGCGGCGAAGGCACGCATGGAAAATGACGAAGCCAGAAGCGGCGCTGCAGCCATTCCGGCCACCACGCTACGCCGCGTAGGCTTCCACGACGCCATGGGCGTCTTGTTGTCGCTAGACATTTGCATTCCTCCCTATTTCTTCGTTCGCGCACGCGGCGCGAAGTGCTGCAGAAGTCCCCTCGTCTCCGCAGATCGGACCTCACCGCTCCGAACCGCGGCATATGAGCCAGTCCTCCAATTTCGAACTACACTGGCTTCGAAAACGTTTTCGACTATATTGCGTTTCGAACCTCTGTCAAGGAAGAGAGGTATGCTCCGCGACTTTTGGCGGGCTTGGGTGGTAGCCACATGAAGGGAATCCGGCATCTTGCTGAGCAGCTCAACGTCTCCATCGGCACTGTCTCGAAGGCGCTGAACGGCAGGCACGACGTCAACGAGAAGACCCGCAAACGCGTACTCGCGGCGGCGGCCAAGCTGGGATACGCGCCCAATCAGTCGGGGCGCAGCCTGCGCCAGGGAAGCACGAACGCGGTCGGCTTCATGATCGAGTTCAGCCCCGAAGCCGCGGCCAACAGCGACAACTTCTTCGTCGGCCTGGTCGAGGGCGCGCAGAGCGCGCTGGCCCGTCACGCGCTGGACCTCGTGGTCCTTCCCTACTCCACGCAGGAAGACTCGTTCGCCCAGCTTCAGCGCATCGTGGCGCGCCGGCTGGTCGATGCGCTGATCATTTCGGCGACCCTCAAGGTCGATCCGCGCATCGAATATCTGGGCCATGCCAACATCCCGTTTATCGCCCTCGGCCGCAGCGATTCGGGCGGCAAGCACCCGTGGATCGACCTTGACTTCGAAGGCGTCGCCGAGAGCGCGATCGACCGGCTGGTGGCGCGCGGTCACCGCCGGATCGCAATCGCCCTTCCCGACAACGAAACCAACCTCGGCTACGTCTTCTTGAACTCCTACCGGCGCGCACTGAAGCGGCATGGCATTCCCTTCACCCCCAGGTTCGTGTTCCGCGGCCGCTCGAGCGAGGCGGGCGGATACGACATCGGCGGGGAACTTGTTGCGATGGAACGACGTCCGACCGCCATTCTTCTCGTATACGAACTGCTCGCCATGGGCCTCTATCGCCGCTTGAGCGAAGCGGGCTTAAGCCCCGGGCGGGACATAGCGGTCATCGGCTTCCGCGAGGGCCCGCAGGCGCGATTCCTGTCGCCGACACTCACCTGCTTCCGAATGTCGCTGCACGATCTCGGCGTGACGCTGGGCGAGTCGCTTCTGGCGACTCTGCCTGCATTCAGTTCGGTCTATCCGTTGGGAACCGTGCAGAAGATATGGCCGCTGCAGCTCGTGCCCGGAGAAAGCGACAACTTTTCCGTCGAGCGCGCGCAGGCTTCGCGTTAGATCAGGGCGGCGGCGTTAGACGCAGTGGAGTGGTGGGTGGTCGAGCGGCGAAATCGAACGACGGATCGAAGCTAGGCGAATCGCTTTTCGCTGTCGTCCATCTGCTTGTCGAAGAAGCGATATCTGCCCCGGCCCTCGACTTTGGCAGCATACAACGCGATATCCGCGCAGCGGGTGAGCGCCTCGACGGATGTGCCGTCTTGCGGAGCGACGGCGATACCGATGCTGGTTCCGATGTTTATCTCGCGTCCGCCGATCTGAAACGGCTCGTCCAGCCGTTGGACGATGCGGCTTGCGAGCCTTCCGGCGTCCTCGGCGGTCGCGGGATTCTGCAGAAGAACGACAAACTCGTCACCGCCGGTACGCGCGACGGTGTCCCCTTCGCGCACGCACGCAATCAGGCGCTTGGCGACGGCGTGCAGCAGCTCGTCGCCGCCCTGATGCCCGACAGAACTGTTGACGGCCTTGAAGCCGTCCAGGTCCAGAAAGAGGATGGCGAACGGTTCGCCGTTCTTCGCGCCGAGCTGTGCCCGCTCGATTCTTTCCTGGAGCAATGCCCGGTTCGCAAGACCGGTCAGCACATCGTGGGTCGCGAGGAAGGCGATCTTTGCATCCGCCTCGCGTCGCTCGGTGATGTCCTCGTGCGTCGCCACCCAGCCGCCATCGGGCAATGGCTGATGGCGGATCGCAATCGTCCTGCCGTTCTGGAGTTCGACGACGAAGTCGCGCGCCGCGCTGGTTCCCCCCATCGCTTCGATTGAAGCGAGGTAGATGTCGGGCACCGCGGCAGAAGCCGTTCCCGCTACGCCACGGGCCTCGCTGATTTTCGAAAGCGACACCCCGGGCCGAGCCGCTTCGGCCGGCAGTCCGTAGATCTCCGCGTAGCGATGGTTGGCAACCTGAAGCCTCTGAAGACCGTCGAAGAAGCAGACCCCTTGGGAGATGTTTGACAGCGCCGCGTAAAGTCGCCCGCGTGCATCGTCCAGTTCGTGGTTCTTCTCCGTCAGCACCGCTTCCGAAGCCTGAATCCGCGCGTATTGCAGGTGGATCTTTCGATACTGGAACGCGAAGAGCCAGAGAAGCAGCAGCACGGTCGCGATTGCCCCCGCGCCTCCGGCAATGAGGAACGTCCTTTGCTTGTACCAGTCGGCAAGAGCGTATCGCTCGAGGACGGTCGCCTCCACCACGAATGGCAGGGCGGGCAAGGGATTGACGGACGCGATGACCGGCTCTTGTTCGGGGTCGTCCCGGGAGACGTAGGTGCCCCCGCCGCTGGCAACTCCGGCGCTCCACTCAGTCATATTCGGCACTGTCGTCCCGACGGCACTCGCCCCGGCTGGGTATCTGACCAGAACTACCCCGTCCGTTCGGGCCACGGACACCGAACGGTTCGGCGGCATCGCGACCTTGTAGAAGTCTTCGAGCTCCCGCAGCGACAGGACGGCGATGACGATGCCGCCGAATCTGCGGTCGGCGCTGTTGATGCGCCGCGCCATCGTTGCCATCCACTCCCCGCCTGTCCCGATCTCGACGGGTCGGCCAACTGACGCGTTCGCGCTGTCGTTGACAGCCAGGAGATTAAAGAGCTGCGGGTCGCCGAAGCCGGCATCCGAGGGCGGCCACTCTCCGCATGAGGTCGCGACTTTTCCCTGCTGGTCGATGAGCGCCAGTGCGTAGATGCCACTGAGACGATTGCAGTTGGCAATCAGCGCCGCAGAGGCCGCCGGCCCGTGCATGGCGGCGGTGACTTGATCTGGCGTGGCGGCGGACGCGGCAACCAGATCCTTCACGCTGCGCAACGACGCATCGATCGCTCCCAGCGATCTTGCCGTCTGGCGGGCCATCCCGACGCCAAGATTGTTCGTGGCAACGCGATAGGCCTCGATCGCGGCGTTTCGCTGTGCCTCGACGATCACCCCCGTCGCAACGACGATGGCCACGACGAGCAACAGGCCCACCGCGACGAACCGCCACTGGGATGATTGCCTTGCCATGACGGTATTCGAATACTCTGTTTTTGACACCGGGCCGGCATCGCGGCTGACGTCGGGGACGCAAACAACGTCGCCGGTTTGTAAGCACCTTGCAGGAGTGCCCGTCGGCGGATCATTGGGCCCGACGCGTTCAGCACTCGTTACGGAAGGGGGTTAACGCCGCCTTCCCGGGATTGCTTGCCGCGAACGCAATTTTGGCTGAATCGGCGGCGCGGGCGCCGAGCCGCACCTGCGCGCAATAATCACCCGCTTGGCAGCGCTTCGCTAACCACGAGTCCCGGCAGCCGGGACACGCCGACCGGGGCCGGCCGGAGCGCGCCGACCCTCAGCGCCGGCGGACAGGCGGAACGTTACTTGATCGCGCCCACTACGACGCCTCTCGTCAGGGTGCGCTGGAAGATGAGGAAGAAGATGACCGTCGGCGCGATGCCGAGCAGCGCCGCGGCCGCGGTGGTCGTCGGATCGGAAACATACTGCCCGTTCAGCACTCCGAGCGCGACGGACACTGTCTGGCTGTCGTTGGAGGCAAGCAATATCAGCGGCAGCAGGAACTCGTTCCAGGTCCACACGAAGAAGAATGTAGCGAGCACGGCGAGCGTCGGGCGCAGGATGGGCACGACGATGAGCCATAGCACCTGCCATTTGCTGGCACCGTCCATCTCGGCGGCCTCAAGGATCTCGTGCGGAAACGCGGTCAGCACGGCCGACAGGAGATACGTGCCGAAGGCGCTGTGGAGTACGGAGAAGATGATGATGACGGAGAGCAGCGAGTCGAACAGGCCAACCGACTTCGCCAGATAGTAGAGCGGATAGATCAGCGACTCCTGCGGGATGACGATGCCGAGGAGCAGCAACACGAGCAGGATGCGCCCGCCGCGCACTTTGCCGATGCCGATGGCATAGGCGTTGAGCAGGCTGAGCAGCACCGCGCAGACCGCAACCGAGCCGCTGAAGACGGTGCTGTTGATGAGCTTCCTGGTGAAGTCGACGTGCGTCCAGAAATTCGCCAGCGCCGCGAGGGTGAAACTCTGCGGCAGCGCCAGCGGACCGTGGCTGGCATAGTCGGCCGGCGTCTTGATGGCGTTGATGAACGCCAGCGCGAAAGGCAGCAGCATCGCGGCCAGCGCCAGCGCCAGCAGGAGCAGGATCCACCAGCGTCCCGCTCCCTGCATGTTGCGCGCCGCCGCCGCGCGCGACTTGAACGTCGCGACCCCGGGCAGAGAAACGGCGGCCTGTTCGGTCACGACGCGCCCTCGTCCGTTTGGCGCGTCTGCACACGCAGGAAAATGATGCCGAGCA
The DNA here is from genome assembly GCA_035546455.1 of Pseudolabrys sp. Classification (GTDB taxonomy): domain Bacteria; phylum Pseudomonadota; class Alphaproteobacteria; order Rhizobiales; family Xanthobacteraceae; genus Pseudolabrys. The sequence goes on along the minus strand of DASZXA010000060.1, from coordinate 12,052 downwards.
CGAGGATGAGCAGGGTCTGCGCCGTGGCGATCGCCGCTCCATAGCCAACGCGATTGGTCGAGAAGAAATGGTAGTAGGAAATGTACGACGGCACGATCGTCGCGTTGTCGGGCCCGCCGTTGGTCAGCACGAAGACCGGCGCGAAAACCTTGAGGGCCGCGATCGTCGTGGTCAGTCCGACCACGAAGATTTCCGGCCGCAGCATGGCGATCGTGATGAACCAGAAGCGTTGTATCCATCCGGCGCCGTCGAGTTCGGCCGCCTCGTAGAGGGAGGGATCGACGCGCGCCAGGCCGGCCATGAAGACGACCAGCGAGTAGCCGATCTGCAGCCAGATCAGCACCGCCATCAGCGAGAAGATCGCGAGGCCGGGATCGCCGAGCCAGTTGTTGGCGAGCCCGTGCAATCCCATCGAGTCGAGGATGGCGTTCAGCACGCCGAATGGATTGAGTATCCACCCCCACAGGACGCCGGCCGCGGAGATCGGCAGAATCTGGGGCAGGTAGAATCCCGCGCGGAAGAAACTCGAAAGGCCCCGCCCGAAGCGTGCGCTGATGTAGTCGAAAAGCAGCGCCGCGAGGATCAGGCTTATCGCCGTCGGAACCACCGCCATCGCCACGACGAAGTCCACGGTGTGACCGAGCGAGCCCCAGAAGGCGCCGTCCTGAAAGAGCTTCTGGTAGTTCAGCCAGCCGACGAACCGCGGCAGGCCAACACCCTTCCACGTCGTGAAGCTGATGCCGATGTTCATCACGAACGGCACCGCGACGATGACCAGGAAGCCGAGCACGCCGGGGAGCAGATATAAATAGTAGCCGGCCGATCTCTCGGCCGAGAATCCTGCGCGTGGCTGGGTCATTGGCGGGTCGCCCTGCTTCAGATACGGCAAGGCAGCAGGGCCGCCTTGCCGTATCCCAGCATCCTCACAAGCGGCAGCTTACTGCGCCGTCTGCACGTCGTCGTATGCCTTCTTCAGCCGCTCGGCGAACTGTTCCGGCGTAGCCGTGCCGGCGATCACCGCTTCCGTGCCCTGGAGCACGACGTCATAGAAGCCGGGCACCGGCCAGTCGGGGTAGAAGCCGAGGCCGTTCTGCTTGATCAGCTGATTGAACAGCGTCACCTCGGTGTGACCGACAGGGTCGGTTATCGCGGCAGGATCGGCAGCGATAGGCAGGCCACCCGAGTTGCCCAGCAGCGCCTGGTTGTCCTTGCTGAGCGTGATGTCGATGAAGTCATAGGCCAGATCCTTGTTCTTCGCCGACTTCGGCACCACCCAGATGTTGCCGGTCGACGCGGGCGCGAAGGTGTTGCCCGGGAAAAGGAACTGGCTGGCGTGGAAGTCCTTGATCGCGCCGAACGGAGCGCCATACCAGGTTCCGGTCACCACCATCGGCGACTTGCCGGACTTGAACTGGGCCGCCATGTCGTCGGCCTTCATGCCGGTCGAATCCTTGCTCAGGTAGCCCTTCTTCACCCACTCCTGCAGCTTTTGTCCGGCGAACAGGAACGGCGCTGAATCGAGCGGGGCCTTGAGGCCCTCGAAGTTCGCCACCCACGTCGCGTCTGCCTTGCTGAGAGCAAGCAGATACATCAGGTGCTGCGCCGGATAGTCGTTCGCCGCCTCGGCAATCGGCGTGATGCCTTGCTTTACGAAGACGTCCATGTCGGCTTCGAAATCGGCGAGCGTGGTCGGCACCGTGAGGTTGTTCTTCTTGAACATATCCTCGTTGTAGAACACGGAGACGAACTCGCCGTAATCGGAGATGCCGATCAGCGGGCCCGATCCGAAGATGCCCTTGTCGTCGTAGCGGCCAAGCTGCAGCGAGGCGTCGGTGAGAATCTTGTCCCAGCCCTTCTGCTTGAAGACGTCGTCGAGCGACTGCAGCAGGCCCTGCGAAGCGGCGAGGCCGGCGGTGCCGTTGCCCTTGTTGTATTCGAGCAGGTCCGGCGCCTGGTTCGAATTGAGGATAAGGCTGCCGGCCTTGTTGATCTGGTCGAAGGTCTTCAGCTCGAAATCGACGGTGACGCCGGGATGGCTCGCCTCGAACGTCGCAATGGCCTGCTTCCAGGCAATGCCGGCCGCGCTGTCGGGCGCTTCGTACCACCACACCTTGAAAGTCTTGGCGTCGTCGGCACGCGCCCCGCTTGCTGCCAGCAGCGCCAGCGTGGCGCCCGATGCCAGGGCACCCGCGAGTGTCTTTGCAAATCTCATGTAAGTTCCTCCCAGTTTACTTGTTTCGCCGGGCCGTTTTCTCCCATTCACGGATCGAGCGCCGCGGCCCGCGGCCAGCCGATCCGTCCTTCCGAAATGAACTACCGGCCGCGCCAGCCGCGGCCTGATGCGGTCATGCGCTCTCGGCGACGTACTCGCCGCCCCGGCAATCCTTGAGATAATTGAGCGCGCGCACCTGCCCGGTCATCTCGAGCGCGTCGCGATAGACCGGGTCGTGCCAGCCCTCAATGTCGATAGAGCCTGCCCACCCGGCCAGGCGCAATTCCGAAATGACGTCGACCCAGTTGCTGTCGCCGAACCCCGGCGTGCGCATGAAGACGAATTTCTCCTTGCCGAAAATGCCGTGCTCGCGAATGACGCTCCAGCGCACCGTCGCGTCCTTGCCGTGGACGTGGAAAATCTTGTGCGCCCACTTCCGGATCTGCGGCAGCGGGTCGATCAGGTAGACCAGCTGATGGCACGGTTCCCATTCGAGCCCCACGTTGTCGGCCGGCAGCGCATCGAACATCAGTTCCCATGCGTCGGGATTGTGCGCGATGTTCCAGTCGCCGGCGGCCCAGTTGCCGTCCATCGCGCAATTCTCGAAAGCGATGCGCACGCCCTTGTCCGCGGCCCGCTTCGCCAGTTCGCCCCACACCTGCTTGTAGCGCGGCAAGCTCGCTTCCAGCCGCTGCCCACGCAGCCGGCCGGTGAAGCCTGCGACGCAAGTAGCACCGAAGTGATGGGCGTTGTCGATCGCGTCCTTCCACGCCGCCAACGTCGTGCGGTCGGCGTCGCGATCTTCGAGCGGGTTGCCGAACACGCCGATGGTCGAAATCGTGATGTCGCGATTGCCGATCGCCGCGAGCGACCGCTTGCCGAGTTCGGCGAGATCCTGGCCGTTCGTCGTCTGCCAGAAGAAAGGCTCGAAGCTTTCGAACCCCAGGTCGGCGATCGCCGCCATGCGCTCGGGAGCGCCCGGCTCCGTAGCCTTGATCATTGTGCCGATGCGGATGGTCTTGGCTGGGTCGGTCAACGGTCGATCCTCAAGGCTGACCATACGATGCCAGGGGTCGGCGATTTCCCGGACGGACAGTCGCGGCCAAGCGGCAAAAGGGAGAGACAACTTCCGCTTTGCCGCGCCTGCTACGAAAACGTTTAAGAGGCTATATTTGGAGACAAAATCCCTGTCAATATGAGTAAAGCACCGACCGCGTTTCCGACGGCCCGCGAAGCGCTCCGAACCGACGCCGGCTGGCCACTGCTCTTGCCCGCCGCTTACCCGACGAAATCGCCAAAGAATCCACCGTGAGGATTGCGCCGTCGGTTGCCCGCTCGATACGGGGCAACCTCTCACCGAAGCCGGCGAGAATTCTCACGCCGAACACTTCTTTGGGATCGCCGTCGGCTCAGGATGTCGATCTGATCAGCGTCTGTTTGGCCGATGTGAGGTGAGCGCGACACGCAAGGTCGACCATCCTCTCGCTGCCTGTCGACAACGCTTCGATGTAGGTCAGATGCTCGCCGACGGCGACTTCATTGCGTTGACGTTCGTCCTGTTTATTCCACTGATAGTGATAGTGAAAAATGAGAGCGATAATGTCGTGAAAGCTATCGACGAAGCGGTTTGGCGCCGCTGCGTTGATCAGTCGATGGAAGCGGCTGTCCAGATCGGAGAAGTCGTGAAACCGTGTGTCGATCTCGGCGAGCAGGCGCAGATGCTCGTCGCGGAGATAGTTGATTTGATCCCAAAGCGGCGATGACTTCGGCAACGCTGCAAACGCGTGTGCGGAGCGTAACTCGAACATCTCGCGAATCTCGAAGAGCTCGGAGGCGAAGTCTCGCGTAAAGCCTTTGAAAAGCCAGTCTCGGCAAGGACACCGGAAATCAATCACATCAATAACGAGCCGCCCAATCTCGCGGTCATCCTTCGGAAGATTTCAGCCCGCGCGACGACGACCGGATTAGGGTCTGCTTTGCCGACGCAAGATGTGCGACGCACGCACGCAGCACCATTGCCTCGTCGCGGCCCAGCAATGCATCGATGTAGGCTAGATGCTCGCGTACGGCGACCGCATTTCGCTGACGTTCGTCCTGCTTGTTCCACTGGTAGTGATAATGAAAGATCATGGTGATGATGTCGTAGAAGTCTTCGATGAAGCGGTTCGGCGACGCCGAGTTGATAACCCGGTGGAAGCGCGAGTCGAGATCGGAAAAATCGTGGTAGCGCTGGTCGATTTTGCGCAGCAGCCGCAGATGCTCCTGTCGCAGCATGTCCATTTCGCGCCATAGCGGTGAGTCGTCCGCCAGCGCCACGAAGGCGCGGGCCGAGCGCATCTCAAACATTTCGCGGATTTCGAAAAGCTCGAGCGCGAAGTCGGTGGTGAACCCTTTCAATACCCAGCCCGAGTTGGGGTGCCGCTCGATCAACCCGAACCGCTGGAACCGGTTGAGAAACTCGCGGATGCCGGTGGTCGCAACGCCGAAGCGGCGTGCCAGATCGAGCTCGTTGATGGCGGTGCCGGGACGCGCGTTGTCGCGCAGCATCCACTCCATGAACCGCTTCTCGACCTGAGCTGAAAGCGGCTCGGTTTCCGCGACCGGAAATCGCTTCGCCTTTGCGGCACGCACGATTGAACGCACTTCGCGATGCGCGCCGCGGCCGCCCACGACACCGCGGCCGGCGAGTCTTGCCAGCACCTTTCGCACGGTCGTGCGGCTGACGTTCAATCTTACCTTGAGCGCGTTCTCCGACGGCAGCTGCGCGCCGTCGCCAAGAACGACAACCAGCTCAAGAGCATCGTTGAAGGCACGTTTGAATACGGTGTCTGGTTTCACGATCACCTCCGCTATGTTGTCTTTTAATGGATAAAAAACAATTTGACCACCGGGCGCTAGCTGTCGTCCTTTATCGAGAAAGAACAACACGAGTACTATCGATGCCTTGGGGGGACACAAGAGGCGGACGGTCAGATTTCGCCGGCGGACATGCTTCGCTGGGCGCAGTCGCCCTACGCCTGAGACATCGGCCTGGCGACTTTGCCGGCTCGTCTTCTGAGGTTCGGACAACAGCATGAGTCCGGTCCTCGAAGTCATCGGGCTGCGCAAAAGCTTCGGTCCGGTCGAAGCACTGCGCGGCGTCGACCTTGCGCTTCATCCTGGCGAGGTGCTCGCGATCGTCGGAGACAACGGCGCGGGCAAATCGACTTTGATCAAGCACATCTCGGGTGTGCATCGACCCGATACCGGTCAGATGCTGCTGTCCGGCCAGCCGCTCGCCGTGACGTCGCCGCGCGAGGCCCGCAATCTCGGGATCGAGACAGTCTATCAGGACCTGGCGCTCGCCGACGATCTGTCGGTCGGTGCCAATATATTCCTTGGTCGCGAACCTGTCCGACGCATCGCGGGCATCCTTCCGTTCCTCGATGACCGCACCATCCGCAGAGAGACGGCAAGTCTTCTCGAGCGCATCAAAAGCCAAATCCCGAAAGAAACGCAGACCGTCGCGCGCCTATCCGGCGGGCAAAGACAGGCCGTCGCCATCGCGCGGGCGATCTACTGGAAAGCCAAGGTCGTGATCATGGACGAGCCGACCGCCGCGCTCGCCGTCATGGAGCGTGAGCACGTCATCCGCCACGCCCGTGACCTGGCCTCGCACGGCACGGGCGTTCTGTATATCGGCCACAACCTAACGGAAATACTCGAAGTGGCCGACCGCATAATGGTCATGTTCCGCGGACGCACAGTCCACGTGACCAATGCCGCAGAAACTACCCAGGAATTACTTATCAAATACATGACGGGCTACAGCGATACTGGGAGAGCAGCTTAAGTCTGCTAAATAGGGAGAGAAAGAAATGAAACGCAAGGCAGTACTCGCCGCTTCGGTTGCGGCGTTGTCGATGATGGCGGTAACCGCCGCCAACGCAGAAACGTCCATCGCCGTGATCGTGAAGGCGACGACCTCGGAATATTGGCAGTGGGTGTTCAAGGGTGCGGAAGCCGCCGGCAAGCAGCTCGGCATCAAGGTCGATCAGCTCGGCACGCCGAAGGATGACGCCGCCGGCCAGATCTCCGTGCTCGAGACGGCCGCCGCCGCGAAACCCGCTGCCATCGTTATCTCGCCGACCGTTGCCGATGCACTCGGCGATCCGATCGCCGCCGTCACCGCCGCGGGCATTCCGGTGATCATGATCGACTCTGGCGCCAACACGGACAAGTACGCGGCGTTCCTCACCACCAACAACGAAGCGGGCGGCAAGGCCGCCGCGGACGCGATCGCCGCTTGCATCAAGGAGCGGACCGGCAAGGCCGCGGGCAAGGTTGGCTACATCACGGCAATGGCGGGCCACGAGTCGCTGGATTCGCGCGACAAGGGCTTCGTCGAAGGCATCAAGGCCTACCCGGACATCACGGTTGTCGGCAATCGCGTCGCCAACAACGAGGAAGCCGAAGGCATGAGCCTGGCCGCCGACATGATCACTAAGGATTCCGATCTCGCGGGCATCTTCGCCGACAACGCGCAGATGGGCACGGGCGCGGGCGCCTCGATCGCCGAGCAGAAGCTCGGATCGAAGCTTTGCCTGGTCGCCTTCGACTCCGACGCCGGCGAACTCGAGCACCTGAACGACGGCTCGATCTACGGCTTGGTCATTCAGGACCCATACATGATGGGCTTCGCCGGCGTCTGGTACGGAGCCGCCGCCGCCAACGGCGCACGCCTGCCGAAGAACGTCGACACCGGCGTCGGTGTGGTGACCAAGGCCAACATGGCCGACCCGGCGTTCTCCGGCCTGCTCGACGTTTCCAAGCGCAAACTGTCTCCGTTTACAGGCGGCTAGTTCCTCCGCTTGACTGGTCGGAGTGGCGTCAAGCTGCTCCGACCATTTTTCCTGACCGGCTCGCCGCTCCGCCGAGATGTGGCACTCTTCGACTATCCCAGGAAATCATGCGTTCGCTGATCCGACGGCTGCCAGTCGAAACCTATGTGGTGACGTTCACAATCGTCCTGTGGATCATCCTTTCGATCACGGCGCCCAACTTCTTCACCGAAAACAACATCAGCAACATGATGCGGCAGACGTCGATCGCCGCCATCGTGGCGGTGGGCGTACTCTGCACGATCATCATTGCCGGCATCGATCTGTCAGTCGGTTCGGTACTCGCGTTTTGCGGCGTCTTGTTCGCCCAGCTTTCGGCCCACCACGTCGATCTTTCGCTGGCGGTGGCAATCACGCTCGCCGCTGGGGTTCTCGTCGGGCTTATCAACGCGCTGGCGATCAGCGCGCTGGGCATTCCCGCTTTCATCGTGACGCTGGCGGGACTGCAGGTCTATCGCGGTCTGGCGCTGCTGGTTTCAGGCGGCATGACAGTGGGAGGCCTCCCTCCCAACGTCAAGGATTTCGCCCGCGGCGACACGGTCGGAGTTCCGAATCTCTTCTGGGCGATGCTCGTGGTCGGCATCGTCATTCACTACCTGCTGAGCTACACGCGCACGGGGCGCTACCTCTACGCCATGGGATCGAACGCAGAGGCGGCCCGGCGTCAGGGTATCAGCACGCGGCGCATCACCATCGTCGCCTACGTCATCAGCTCGGGACTGGCGGCGCTGGCGGGCATCCTTCTGGTCTCGCGCCTCAGCATAGCCTCGCCGTCCATGGCGAACGCCTATGAACTCCAGGCAATTGCGGCAGTCGTCGTCGGCGGCGCCAGCCTCTTCGGCGGCCGCGGTACTGTCGTCGGTGCCGTCGTTGGTGCGGTGCTGTTCACGACAATGGGCAACGGCGCCGTGCTTCTCAACGTCGATCCGTTCTGGGAGATGGTCATCGAGGGACTTCTGATAGCACTGGTCGTGTATCTGGATAATCTCCAGAAGCGCCGGCAATCAGGAACGTGATCCGGAATCGGTCTCGGTATGTGAAGCCTATGTGCGTCTGCTTCTTAGTCGACCCGGTTTTAGTGAACGCCTGCGACGCCGGCAGGACGAGAGACTGATGAAAACCATCGTTTGCACCGAACCGGGCCGGCTCGTTCTTGAAGAGCGGCCCGAACCGATCCGTCGCGAGGGCGAAGTGAGAGTGCGCGTCCGGCGCGTCGGTATCTGCGGCACCGACTATCATATCTACGAGGGCAAGCATCCTTACCTTCGCTATCCTCGTGTGATGGGCCACGAATTGGCCGTCGAGATCATCGAAGCGCCTGAGGGCTCGGACTTCACTGCCGGCGAAAACTGCGTCGTCAACCCGTACCTCCATTGCGGCCGTTGCGTCGCCTGCCGCGCTGGCAAGCCCAACTGCTGTGTGAACATGTCGGTGCTGGGCGTGCACCAGGACGGCGGCATGACCGAGGTGCTCTCTCTTCCGCTGACCAGCCTCGTGCACGCACGCGGGCTGACGGCGGACCAATGTGCTACCGTGGAATTTCTCGCGATCGGCGCCCACGCCGTGCGTCGTGCTGGTGTCGAGCGGGGCGAAAAGGTCCTCGTGGTTGGCGCGGGCCCCATAGGCTTGGGCGTCGCCCTGTTCGCTCGCCTCTCCGGCGGCACGGTAGCGCTATACGATCGCGACAGCGCGCGGCTCAGCGCGGCCGAATCTCTGGCAGACATCGTGGCGCTATCGCCGGACGTCGGGGTTGCCGGCAGCGTGCGCGATTTCACCAACGGCGACGGCTTCGACATCGTCTTCGACGCCACCGGCAATGCAAAGTCCATCGAGGCGGGTTTTGATTTCGTTGCGCACGGCGGCCGCTACGTCCTCGTCAGCGTCGTACGCGAGACACTCTCATTCGCCGATCCGGATTTTCATCGCAAGGAGATGACGCTTTTTGGAACCCGCAATGCCACTGACGAGGATTTTACCCGCGTTATCGGCGCGATAAGGAACGGGCAGATACCAGTGGGCCGCCTGATTACCCATCGCACGACGCTCGACGACGTGGTCCGTGACCTGCCCCTGTGGGCGACTGAGAAGTCGGGGCTTATCAAGGCCATGATCGAGATTGGCTGAGCAAAGGCCCCGGCTGGCACGATCGTCCTGGCAACTCCGTCAGGCACTCCCCTACGACCGGTCCGCGGTCACGCCCGGGATCGTGCATCTCGGCATCGGCGCCTTTCAACGGGCACATATGGCGGTGTACGTCGACGATATACTTCGCGACGATCCTTCATGGGGCATCATCGGCGCATCGCTGCGCCGGCCGGACACGCGCGGTGCGCTGGCACCGCAAGATTTCCTCTACACGCTCGCGGTGAGGAGCGGCGACATTACGACGACGCGGGTCATCGGCTCGCTGCTTGATGTGATCGACGCGACGGCTCAACGCGACGCGCTGATCGCTGCGATGACAGACCCGCGCGTCCGCATCGTCTCGCTTACCGTTACCGAGAAAGGCTACTGCCACAACCCGGCGACCGGCGTGCTCGATGTGCACCACCCCGACATCGTCCACGATCTCGTGCATCCAGAGGCGCCAATCAGCGCGCCCGGGCTTCTGGTGCGCGCGCTGGCGCTGCGCCGCGCAGCCGGCACTGCGCCCTTCACCGTTCTCTCCTGCGACAACCTCCCGGCCAATGGCGAAACTACGTCGCGCGTAGTCGCCGGCTTCGCTGCGCTCCTCAGCGACGAACTCGGCGACTATATCGAGAAGGAAATCGCCTTTCCCTCGAGCATGGTCGACCGCATCGTTCCGGCGACGACGGACGACGACCGCGATTTGGTATTCGCGGCAACTGGCCTTTGGGACGCATGGCCGGTAGTGACCGAGCCGTTCACACAGTGGGTGATTGAGGACCGCTTTCCGTCAGGCCGGCCGGCGTTCAGCAAGGCCGGCGCGCAGTTTGTTTCCGACGTGCGGCCTTTCGAACTGATGAAACTTCGCATGCTGAATGGCAGTCACTCGACGCTCGCCTATCTCGGTTACCTCGCTGGCCATGAATTTGTGAGCGACGCGATTGCCGACCCGAACTTTCGCGCGCTCGTCCACGATCTCATGACCGACGAGGTAATGGAGACCTTGCCCAGTGGAGTCGGTGACCTGGCCGCGTACCGCGATGCGCTGCTCGCCCGCTTCGCCAATCCGGCGCTGAAGCATCGGACATCGCAGATCGCGATCGACGGCAGCCAGAAGCTTCCGCAGCGCCTGCTGGGCACGATCCGCGATCGCCTCGCCCGCGGCCAGCCGATCGCCCACCTTGCTCTCGGTGTCGCCGGCTGGATGCGCTACGTCACAGGCACTGACGAGCAAGGTAGCGCCATCGATGTGCGCGACCCTCTGGCGCCGCGCTTTCGCCAGGTGACGGAGGGTGCAAACGGCGATACGTCGCGACTGTTCGACGGGCTCGTCTCCATAAACGAAATATTTAGCAACGATCTCGTCCGCGACGAGACTTTCCGAACTATCGTCGAAGGACATCTCGCCGCGCTTTTCCGCAAAGGTGCGGGCGCTACAGTGCGCGCCGTCAACCGCGCAGCGCGCTGACCGGCGACATCCTTCGCAGCCTCAATGCCTTCAGCACGAGCTATGCCGCCTAGTACAGCCCCATGTTCCGGCATGGCAGGGCGGAGGCTCGCCTAGCGCTCCATGTCCTGCTGCCTGCGATCTTGCTGGTCCTGGTCTTCCGGATCTTCCCGCTGTTCTGGGGCTTCGCCATCTCGCTGACGAGCGCCACCTCGACGGACCCAGGAGAATTCGTCGGCGCGGCGAACGACCTGCGCGCGCTCGACGATCCGAATTTCCGCGCGTCGATTGCCAACGCCGGTGTGGTTGCTCTCCATCCCCATCTTCGTAACGCTGCCGATGCTGCTGGCGATCCTGATCGACCAGGGCGTTCCGGACGCACGCTGTTTCGCTCCGTGTATTTCTTCCCCGTCGTGCTCTTCAGCGTGATCATCGGTTCCATCTTCAGCGTCGTCCTTGGCTTCAACGGCAGCTTCAACGCTTCGCTCAAGATGCTGGGACCTCCGCCGGTGGACTGGCTCGGTCACTCCGCCACTGCCTTGGCGGTGACGCTCGTCATCCAGTCGTGGTCGACCTTCGGCATGGGCGTGCTCATCTTCCTCCGGGCCTGTCCACCGTGTCCAGTCGCCGACGATGAGCTGATAGCTGCTGCTGCCGCGCGTTCGAATGCGGATCGGGAGGCGCGTCGGCGAGCGATCTTCGTTCGGCGTCGACATGCATCTGTTCGACGTCATCGGCCATCGGCGCACCCTAGCACCTGAGCCGATCCGCCGGAAATTCTGCCAGTTCGTTCTTGCCGTTCTCGCCCAGATGCCGCAGCCCGGCGCCGAGGTGCTCACACTTCGTGCATCGACCGCCCCCTTGTACGGGCGATGAATTTCCCGCCTATAGGCGCGGATTGAGAATCCCATGATCGTCAGGGCTCAAAGAAAGCAATCAAACGCCCGCTTATCCGCTTGGCTTCGGGCGCGGACAGAGCATGTATGGCGCACGCGATCGACATCCCGAGTAGTCGCGGTCTCCCCGCCCCGGCCTCCGGGGCTCGGGGTCGTAGAAGGCTCGCGATGGGCGCGGCCTTCCGAACCCGAAGGAGACTTCCATGACCAAGCTTTCCGATTCCAAGGCCAAGACGAAGCAGACTCGCGCGCCGAAAAGCGGCAAGGCGCAGAAAGCCAAGTCTGGCCCCGCTCGGGCCGACAGCAAGCAGGCGCAGTTGATCGCGATGCTGAAGGCCCCGAAGGGCGCCAGCATCGACGAGATCGTCAAGGCTTTCGGCTGGCAGCCGCACACGGTTCGCGGCGCCATCGCCGGAGCCATCAAGAAGAAGCTCGGGCTCGACGTGACCTCCGAGAAGATCGAGGGCCGCGGCCGGGTCTACCGCATCGC
>DASZXA010000059.1:0-14870 GCA_035546455.1 Pseudolabrys sp. | reverse complement strand
CAAGCTGAAAGGCGCCGCGTTCGACAAGGCCTATGTCGACAACGAGGTCGCCTATCACAAGGCGGTCGACAGCGCGCTCGAAACCCTGCTCATCCCATCCGCCAGCAATGCGGAACTGAAGGGTCTGCTGCAGACCGGCCTGAAGATCTTCGAGGGCCACGAACAGCACGCCGAACACGTCGCGTCCGAGTTGAAGTAGGGAGCGCCCCATGAAGCCGAGCGGATATTCCCCGATTGTTGCGGCCTTCGTTGTTGCAGCCTTAGGCCTGGTGACCTTGGGCATGGCAACCACGGGGATGTCCGTCTCGGCGCATGCGGCAACGATCCAGATCTCGATGCAGAACCTTGTGTTCGCACCGGCCGCGGCAACCGCCAAGGTTGGCGACACCATCGAATGGGTCAACAAGGACGTCTTCGCGCATACTGCCACGGCGCGGAACGGCGACTGGGACGTGACGCTGCCGCCGAAGAAAACCGTCAAACTCGTTTTGAAGAAGGCCGGGACGATCGACTACTACTGCCGCTTCCATCCCAACATGAAGGCGACGCTGACGATCGCGCCCTGAACGAGGTCGTCATGTCTTCCGGAACGGCAGTGCCGGGCCTTCCAGTTTGCGCAAGCCGGGCTCGCGGCGTTCCAGCCACCAGCCATACTGCTTGGGCCAGGCCGCGAAAGCCGCAACGTCGCGCGACTCGAGCGCCATTTGCGCATGCAGCGGCCAGTTCGGATCGAACAGGGCTTCACGCCCGACCGCGATCAGGTCGGCGCTGCCGTCCGTCAGAATATCTTCCGCCTGCTGCGGATGCAGGATCAGGCCCACCGCCATGGTCGCGATGTCGGCCTTCTGCCGAATTTCCTGTGCGAACGGGACCTGAAAACTATAGCCGCGCGGAATCCGCGCCGCCGTCGCCGACCCCATCAGGCCGCCTGATGAGCAATCGATGATGTCGGCGCCCCGCACCTTGGCTTCTTTCGCGAAGGCAACGGAGTCCGCGAGGTCGATACCGCCCTCGATTCCATCGACCGAGGAAATGCGCACCGACAGCGGCAGATTGGCGGGCCATGCCGCGCGCACGGTCTCCAGAACCTCCAGAGGATAGCGCATACGCGCCGCGCGATCGCCGCCATAGCCGTCGGTGCGGCGATTGGACAGGGGCGACAGGAACTCATGCAGCAGATAGCCGTGTGCGCAATGCAGCTCGAGAAACTCGTATTCGGCTTCGACCGCGCGCAATGTCGCCAACCGCCAGCTTTCGAGCAGCGCCTTCAGATCGGCCATGCTGAGCTCGTGCGGCATCAGCCAGCCTTCGTCCATCGGGATCGCGCTCGGCGCAACGATCCGCCACGGCAGATCACCGCGCACGCGGTCACTGTCGTCGAGTGCGGCGTTGCCGAACCACGGCCGTTGCATACTGGCCTTGCGTCCTGCATGCGCGAGTTGGATGGCGGGGACCGAACCGTTTTCCCTGATGAAGGCCGCGATGCGTTTCAGTGGTGCAATCTGACCGTCATGCCACAGACCGACATCGCCATGGGTGATGCGGCCTTCCGCCGTGACGGCCGTGGCCTCCACCATGACGGACCCCGCGCCACCCTGCGCGAACTTGCCGAGATGCACGAGGTGCCAATCGTTCGCCATGCCGTCGATCGCCGAATACTGGCACATCGGCGAAATCACGATGCGGTTCGGTAGCGTAACGCCGCGGAAGCTCGCGGACTGGAACAGACGCGATTGTTGCATCGAAGTCTCCGGACTCGGCAAAACGTGAGGGATCAGGCGTGATGCGTGCGCCGCAGCGCCATCGCGAGGCAGATGGCGACACCGGCCTGCCAGACCGGATAGAGCGTCGACAGCAGATCGAAATTCAGCGCGTTGTCCAATGCGAGCAGCGCGCCCGCGCTGGTGCCGATCACCAGCATCGGCAACCATGCCAGCGGATCACGCGGGCCGGCCGGCAGCAGGCTGATGCCGACCGCCATCACGCCGGAGCCGACAAAACCGCCGGCGAGACCGGACAGGATGTTTCTCACGACTTTCTCGGACCCGGAAATCTGACCGTCGATCCAGATCGCCGCATTCACCGCGCAGACAAAGGCGATCAGCGTGACGATGGCTCCGAGCAGCGCCGCCCACCAAGGATTGTCGGAGTCGATCTGGATCAGGACAAGGACCAGGATCGCGAACGGCACGGCCAGAAGCGCAATCCGCAAGTCGCCGGGCGAACCGCTGATGTGGTCGATCACAGGCTGGATCAGCGGCGTCAGGATGCCGGTCCCGACGCCCGCGGCGCCCGTCTTCAGAAGTCCATCACGACTGCTGTCACGCGGCGCGACCGTCCCGGTCAAGATGCCCCCTTCTCTGCCTCAAACGGCGGTGATGGAGCGGGCGAAGGGAATCGAACCCTCGTATGCAGCTTGGGAAGCTGCCGTTCTACCATTGAACTACGCCCGCGGATCTCGTTCTCGTCCCCTGATGTAGCCGAGACTGGCCGCTCCGCCAAGCCGATTGAACCCGCACACAGCCAACGCGATGTGCAGCCTAGCGGGATCGCTCTACAGCATCCGGACGATCTGCATGGCCGCGATCAGCGCGCCGACGGATAGCACGACCGAGGCGACCATGTAAGCACCGGCCGCCGCCACTTCACCGCGCTCGATCAGATAGAATGCGTCGAGGGAGAAGGTGGAAAACGTGGTGTAGCCGCCGCAGATGCCGACCGTGAGGAAAATTCGCAGGGCTTGAGGCAAATTCCACCGGAGGGCGAACAGACCGGCGAACAGCCCGATCAGCAACGATCCCGTAATGTTGATGAACAGCGTCCCCCACGGAAACTTCGGGCCCAGCAGCCGGCCAAAGCCAATGCCGACGAGATAACGCGCAACCGATCCCAGCGACCCACCCGCCGCGACAGCCAGAATGAACGTCCACTTCACTATTTTTGCCTCCTTAGCAGCCACTCGGCCATGCCCGTAATCGCGCCGATGGCCATCAAAGGAGCCACTGAAGCCATTTCGGAATCCGTCAGATAGGCGATTACGGCCACGGCCCAGCAGGCACCGACGATCCACAGCGAGATCGAAAGCGACTCCGGAAGCCTGGTCATTCGCGCCCTTTCTCGGGCGCTACGGAGGGAGGAACGAGCTCCTACCGACGCGAAAGCGCCCGGTAGGAGTCATCAGCCTGCTCTATGTGCGGATTAATCCGGTGAGCCGGCGGGTGTCGGGGGACTCCATCCCCATCGCGATGGAGGCTAGCCGCGCCGCTCAGCGCGGGCAAGAGGTCAGCGTGACCGGATCGGCCTTCGGCGGAACATAGGCCGACATCGGCTTGCATTCGCCCGCGATGCAGACGTCCCAGTCGGCGGTGGCGCCGGAGCGGCGCAGCACGATCTCCTTCTGCGGCGGGATATGCGGCGTGTAGCGCCACCATTTGCCGTCGAATTTGGCGTTCGGGGGCGGCTCCATGCCGGCGCCGCCGCCCTGGATGCGGTCTTCGAGCAACGCAATGCCGGCGGGCGTGAGGCGGTAGTCCTCCTCCCAGCGCGTCTTCTGCACGGAATGCGTCCACGCCAGAGTGAGCGCCAGCGTGCCGAGCCTGACCGTCGCCCCCGCGGCGAGCAGGCAGAACTCCATCTACTCGGCCGCCTGCGGCTTCGCGGTGCCGGCCGGGCCGCGCGACTTGAAGTACTGCCAGGCGACGAAGCCCGCACAGCAGACGAAGCCGACCGGGTCGGTCCACGGATATTCCAGCACCAGCAGCGCGGCGGAGGCGAAGGCGACGATGCGCTCGAACCAGCTCACGCGGGTGAAGAAGAAGCCGGTGGCGGTCGCGCCCCACAGCGTCACCGCGATGATCGCCTTGAGGATCACGTAAGCGGCGGCGGCGGCGAAGCCCCATTCGGCGACGTGCGGGCCCTGCGGCTGCAGCATCAGCGCCGGGACATAGACCGCCATGAACGGCACGATCCAGCCGGGCAGCGCGATCTTCACCGCCGTCCAGCCGATCTTGAAGCCGGACTCTTTCGCGATCGATGCCGCGGCGAAGGCGGCGAGCGCCACCGGCGGCGTCAGGTCCGCCATGATGCCGAAGTAGAACACGAACATGTGCGACACGATCAGCGGGACGCCGAGGTGCAGCAGCGCGGGCGCCGCGATCGACGAGGTGATGATGTAGTTCGGGATGGTCGGGATGCCCATGCCGAGGATCAGTGAGGTGATCGCGGTCAGGACCAGCGAAGCGAAGATCGAGGTCTCGCCGACCGAGACGATGACGCGCACGAAATTGGTCGCGGCGCCGGTCAGCGTCAGCACGCCGATGATGGTGCCGACCAGCGCGCAGGCGACGCCGACCGGCAGCGCATGACGCGCGCCGTCGGCGAGGCTGTTGAGCGCGACCGACAGCGTCTCGCGGCCGCCCTTGACGAACACTGTGACGATCATGAGCGCCGCCACCATGCCGATCAGCAGCCAGACGCCGTATTCGAAGAACAGCGCGGCCGACAGGCCGAGCGCGATCCAGAACACGACGCGCAGCAGCGGCACCGGGATCGCGGCGACGATCGGGTGCGAGAAGATCACCATCACCGTGAGGCCGAGGCCGACGGTGCCGGCGAACAGCGGCGTGTAGCCGGCAAACAGCAGCACGACGAGCGCCGCAAGCGGCATCAGCAGGTACCAATTCTTGCGCAGCGCCGCGATCGGGCTCGGGCACTTGTCCTTGGCGAGACCGACCAGGCCGCGCTTGCCGGCTTCCAGATGCACGGCCCAGAACGCCGAGTAGTAATAGAGGATCGCCGGCACGATGGCGGCGATGCAGACGGTCGAATAGGGGACGTTGATGGTTTCCGCCATGATGAAGGCGACCGCGCCCATCACCGGCGGCATGATCTGGCCGCCCATCGAGGAGGTCGCCTCGACCGCGCCGGCGAAGTAGGCCGGGTAGCCGAACCGCTTCATCAGCGGAATGGTGAACTGGCCGACGGTGACGACGTTGGCGATGCCGGAGCCGTTGATCGTGCCCATCAGCCCGGACGAGATCACCGCCACCTTGGCGGGGCCGCCGCGGGCGTGGCCGACCGTGCCCATCGCCAGATCGTTGAACAGCGCGATCATGCCGGCGCGCTCGAGGAAGGCGCCGAACAGGATGAAGAGGAAGATGTAGGTCGAGGAGACGTAGATCGGGATGCCGTAAATGCCCTCCGTCCCGAGGAACATCTGGTCGACAACTTGCGAGAAATCGTAGCCGCGGGTGTTGAGCGGGCTCGGGAAATATTCGCCGAACAGGCCGTAGATCAGGAAGATCGCGCAGATGATCGGCAGGATCGGGCCCATCATGCGCCGCCCGGCCTCGAACACGATGAGGACGACAACGACGCCGACTGCGATGTCCATCGTGCTGGGATCGCCGGCGCGGATGATGAGGTCGTTGAAGAACACCCAATGATAGAGGCCGAGCACGAAGCCGGCGGCGCCGACCGTCCAGTACAGCGCCTTGAGCGGGCGGCTGGTCGTCAGCGATGCGGAGACGCCGAACACGACGAGCATGAGGAAGCCGACATGGACCGAGCGCACGATCTGACTCGCCAGCGGGCTGAAGGTCGCGGTGACGATCTGGAACACGGAAAATACCACCGCGATCCAGAACAATGTGCGGCCCTCGAAATCCTTGCCCCAGCCCTTTTCGAGCTGGGCCTCGGCCCTGGTCTGGCCGGGGATCGGCTGCGCGGCGGCGACGTCAACGTCGGTCATCAGGTCTCATCCTCTCAAGAGAAAAGCCGGCCCCTTCACATCGGCGAAAGGGCCGGCTCGCTTTAGTCAGAGCCGCTTCGGCGCCCTCAGGAGCCGATGCCCTTTTCCTTGTAGTACTTGGCGGCGCCCGGGTGGATCGGCACCGGCGGCGACTTCGCCGCGTCCTCGAGCTTGACCGACTTGGCGGCGGCGTGCGCCGCCTGCAGCGCCGGCAGGTTCTCGAAGAACGTCTTGGTCATTTCATAGACGACGTCGTCCTTGAGGTCCGAGCGCGTCACCAGATAGTTCTGCACGGCGGCCGCTTCGACGGCGGCATCCTGGCCCTTGTAGGTGCCGGCCGGGATCGTGACCGGCAGATAAGGCGTGCCGATCTTGTCGACCACCGATTTCGGAACGGCGACGATCACGCAATCGACCGAGGCGCAGAGGTCGCGGATCGCCGAGACGCCGAGACCGGCGGAGATCAGCGTGGCGTCGAGCTGGCGGTTCTTCATCAACTCGACCGACTCGTTGAACGGCAGATATTCGACCTTGCCGAGATCCTTGTAGGTCATGCCGGCGCCCTTGAGGATCGCGCGGGCGTTGAGCTCGGTGCCGGACTTCGGCGCGCCGACGGCCAGACGCTTGCCCTTGAGGTCGGCCAGCGTCTTGATGTTGGCATCCTTGAGCGCGGCGATCTGGATGTAGTTCGGATAGATCGCGGCGACCGTGCGCAGCTTGTCGAGCTTCTTGCTGAAGCCGGCATCCGCGTTGCCGTTCCAGGCATCGGCCAGCGTGTCGCCCAGCGTGAAGGCGATCTCACCGCGGCCGGACTGGAGCAGGTTGAGGTTTTCGACCGAGGCCTTGGTGGCCTGCACGGACGGCTTGGTGTCCTTGATCTTCTCGGCGTAGATCTTCGACATCGCGACGCCGAGCGGGTAGTACACGCCGCCGGTGCCGCCGGTGAGAATATTGATGAACTGCTCGGCCTGCGAGGCGAGCGGGACAAAGGCGACGGCAGCGACCAGTGCGATGGCGCCGGCGCGCGTAAATTTCAGTGCCATTTCAGAAAGTCCTCCAACTTTTTGTCTGAACCCCGCCTTGGGTGGGCGCGGTTGGGCGGCACCATAGGCTGCAAGTCCCGGCAGCGGAATAGGTAAACCGGGTGCCAGCCATGAGAATCCGGCTTGCGAAATTGTTATATTGTAACATATCGGATGTTATAGTATAACGCGCTCGGCGAACGAGGTTTCCATCATGCCGCAACACCACACCGCTCACGCGCATCATCATCCCGGCCATGTCCATCCGCCGGCGGCCGCGGGCATGTCGCTGCTGCGGCTGTCGGTCTGGCAGCGGCTTGGCATCGCGGCGGTTCTTATCGCGGTGATGTGGCTCGCTGTTTTCTGGGCGATGTGACCGATGGACCCGCAACTCAAATTCCGCGACGTCACGCTCGGCTATGACCGCCATCCGGCCGTGCATCATCTCAACGGCGCGGTCGAAGCCGGCGCGCTGCTCGCGGTGGTCGGACCAAATGGCGCCGGCAAGTCCACCTTGTTCAAAGGGATTGTCGGCGCCATCAAGCCGCTGGCCGGCTCGATCGAGCTTGGCGGCGCGGCGGTTCACGACATCGCCTACCTGCCGCAGATTGCCGAGATCGACCGCACGTTCCCGATCACCGTCTACGACATGGTGGCGATGGGCCTGTGGAAGCGGGCGGGGCTGTTCGGCGGGCTCGGCAACAATAGCCACGATGCCGTCGAGCACGCGCTGGCCGCAGTCGGGCTGACCGGCTTCGAGCGCCGCACTATCGGCACGCTGTCCGGCGGGCAGATGCAGCGCATGCTGTTCGCGCGGCTGCTGTTGCAGGACGCGCGCGTGATCGTGCTCGACGAGCCGTTCAACGCCATCGACGTCAACACGGTCGCCGACCTGCTCGAAGTGGTGCGCCGCTGGCACGGCGAGAAGCGCACCGTGGTCGCGGCGCTGCACGACATCGAGCTGGTCAAGGCGAATTTTCCTCAAACCCTGTTGCTGGCCCGCGAGCCGGTGGCGTGGGGCGACACCGCGCAGGTGTTGAGCGCCGCCAACCTCAATAAAGCGCGGCAGATGTGCGAGGCGTTCGACGAGCATGCGGAAGCCTGCGCGGCAGAGGAGGTGGCCTGATGCACGCGCTGCTGATCGCACCGTTTTCCGACTACGAATTCATGCGCCGCGCGCTGGCCAGCATCGTCGCGTTGTCGCTTGGCGCAGCGCCGATCGGCGTGTTCCTGATGCTGCGCCGCATGAGTCTCATTGGCGATGCCATGGCTCATGCGATTCTGCCCGGCGCGGCGATCGGTTTCCTGATCGCGGGCCTGAGCCTGTTCGCGCTGGCCGGCGGCGGGCTGATCGCCGGCTTTGTCATTGCGCTCGGTGCCGGCGCCATCGCACGGCTGACGCAGCTCAAGGAAGACGCATCGCTTGCGGCGTTCTTTCTCATTTCGCTGGCGCTCGGCGTCACCATCGTCTCGATGCGCGGCACTAACGTGGATTTGCTGCATTTCCTGTTCGGCTCGGTGCTGGCGGTCGACAACCCGACGCTGTTGCTGATCGTCGCGATTGCCTCGATTTCATTGGTCATTCTGGCCATGATCTGGCGGCCACTGGTGCTTGAATGCGTCGATCCGGGCTTCCTGCGCTCGGTGAGCCGCGCCGGCGGCCCGGCCCACATCGCGTTCCTGGCGCTGGTGGTGATGAACCTGGTCGGCGGCTTCCTCGCGCTCGGCACGCTGCTTGCGGTCGGCATCATGATGCTGCCGGCGGTGACGGCGCGGTTCTGGGCGCGCGACATTTCATCGATGCTGGCGATTGCCTGCGGCAGCGCGGTGCTTTCCGGCTATGCCGGCCTGCTGCTGTCCTATCACGCCAATCTGCCGTCCGGCCCGGCGGTGATCCTCGTCGCCGGCGCTCTCTATCTGCTGTCGGTGATCGTGGGCCCGGTGGGCGGGCTGATATGGCTGCGGCCGCCGCGACGTCATCTTGAAGCTTAACCCAAGGAGTTCGTCATGCTGACACGACGACTGATGACTGCCGCGCTGATTGCATTCACGGCCGTTCCGGCGCTGGCGCAGGACAAGCCGGCGGAGAAGATCAAAGCGGTCGCGACTTTCTCGATCCTCGGCGACCTGGTGAAGAATGTCGGCGGCGATCGTGTCGAGGTCTCGACGCTGGTCGGCCCGAATGGCGACGCGCACGTCTATTCGCCGACTCCGGCGGACGCACAGACGATCAGCAAGGCGAAGATCGTGTTCGTCAACGGGCTCGGCCTCGAAGGCTGGATGACGCGGCTGGTTTCGGCTGCCGGCAGCAAGGCGGTGACGGTGACGGCGACGACCGGAATCAAGCCGCTCAAGATGGAAGACGAGGCCAAGCCCGGCCACATGATCACCGATCCGCATGCCTGGCAGTCGGTCGCCAATGCCAGGATTTATGTCGCCAATATCCGCGACGGCCTCATCAAGGCCGATCCCGCCGGCAAGAGCGTTTATGAGGCCAATGCGAAGGACTATCTGGCGAAGCTGACCGCGCTCGAAGCCGATGTGAAGGCGGCGATCCAGAAAATCCCGGTCGAGCGCCGGCGCATCATTACCACGCATGATGCGTTCGGTTATTTCGGCTCGGCCTACGGGATGAAGTTCATTTCACCGGAGGGCGTTTCGACCGAAAGCGAGGCGTCTGCCAAGGACGTCGCCAAGATCATCGACCAGATCCGCAAGGAGAAAATCCCGGCGGTGTTCATGGAGAACATCTCCGACCCGCGGCTGATGGAACAAATTGCCCGCGAAACCGGGGCCAAGATCGGCGGCACGCTCTATTCGGACGCGCTGTCGAAGGCCGACGGGCCGGCCGCGACCTATATCGACATGATGCGGAACAATATCCGCCAGTTCGGCGCCGCCTTGATCGGCTGAAATCCGCGCACCGGCTGTTGCAACCGCAGCCGCCGGTGTCGTCTCTTTGCATCAGCGCGGCCAAATCCGCGCGATTCCGCCACACAGTCGTGTGAAATGCGACCAAGGTATGTTGCCTTCGTGGCGCGGCTCTCGTAGGCACTGGCATCGTTTTCAGCAAAGTGCCGTTGCCACCATGCGTAAGTTCCCCGCCTCGAAAGCCCTTTCCGCCGCCAACACCATCAGCCGCCGCAGCGTCGTGCTCGGCCTGCCGCTGTTCGCGGCCGGCTGCGTCACCGCGAGCTACGACAGCATGACCGACGGCGGCCACATGATCGGCGCGGTCGACATGACGCAAATGGACCCGAGCGTCCAGCGCACCGAGGTGACGTGGAAGGGCAAGGAGAAACCCGGCACCATCGTCGTGAAGATTTCCGAGCGGCGGCTCTATCTGGTCGAGGCCGGCGGGCAGGCGATCCGCTATGGCGTCGGCGTCGGCCGCTCGCCCGGCGTGAACTTCCGCGGCGAGGCGGTGATCGGCCGCAAGGAAAAGTGGCCGCACTGGACGCCGACCGAGAACATGATGGCGGCGATCCCGATGTACAAGAAATTCGCCGGCGGCATGGAGGGCGGGCCGAACAATCCGCTCGGGCCGCGCGCGCTCTATCTCTACCGCAACGGCCACGACACCAATTTCCGCCTGCACGGCACCATCGAGCCGGAGACGATCGGCACCGCGGTGTCGTCGGGCTGCATCCGCCTGTTCAATCAGGACATTATCGACCTGTACAATCGCGTGCCGGTCGGCGCCCACGTCATCGTGGTGAGCTGACGGCGGCTGGCCCTTTGCGGGCCGCCCGCCTATATCAGGGTTCCTCACGGAGCCCCTGAAATGTCTGTTGCGCCTGCGTCTTCCGAAAAAATCCCCGTCACCGTGCTGACCGGCTATCTCGGCGCCGGCAAGACCACGCTGCTCAACCGCATTTTGTCCGAGCCGCACGGCAAGAAATACGCCGTGATCGTCAACGAATTCGGCGAGATCGGCATCGACAACGACCTCATCGTCAACGCCGACGAAGAGATCTTTGAGATGAACAACGGCTGCATCTGCTGCACGGTGCGCGGCGACCTGGTGCGGATCATCGACGGGCTGATGCGGAGGAAGGGCAAGTTCGACGCCATCATCGTCGAGACCACGGGCCTCGCGGACCCGGCGCCGGTGGCGCAGACGTTTTTCATGGACGAGAACGTCGGGGCGAAGACGAAATTGGATGCGGTGGTGACGGTAGCCGACGCCAAGTGGCTCAAGGACCGTCTCAAGGACGCCCCGGAAGCTAAGAACCAGATCGCGTTCGCCGACGTGATCCTGCTGAACAAGACGGATCTGGTGACGCCGGCGGAACTCACCGATGTCGAGGCGCGGATTCGCGGCATCAATCCGTATGCGCGGCTGCACAGGACCGAGCGGTCAAAGATCGCCATCGATCAGGTGCTGGACCGCAATGCGTTCGACCTCGACCGGATTCTGGCGATCGAGCCGGATTTCCTCGAAGGCGAGGACCACGACCATCACGACCACGACCATGACCACGATCACGGGCACGATCACCACCACCATCATCACGGCGGCGGGCTGAAGCACTACCACGACGAGGACATGCAGTCGGTCGCGCTCAAGACCGACAGACCGCTCAACCCGGACAAGTTCTTCCCGTGGATCCAGAAGCTGGTGGCGGAGGACGGCCCGAAAATCCTGCGCTGCAAGGGCATCCTGAACTTCAAGGACGACCCGGAGCGCTTCGTGTTCCAGGGCGTCCACATGATCCTCGACGGCGACCACCAGCGGCCCTGGAAGGACGGCGAGACGCGCGACAGCCGCGTCGTCTTCATCGGCCGCGAATTGCCGGAAGAGAAGATCAAGAGCGGCTTTGAAAGCTGCATCGCCTAAGCCGTGACCGACCTGCCGCCGAACGTCCCGTCCGTCACCGACCGCGTCCGTATTGTGAAGGCGGGCGCGCCGGTGGTCGGCGTGCATTTCCTCGACGGCACGCCGGTGTTCGTGCTCGGCGACGAGGCGCTGCTGTTCGCGCCGGAGCAGGGCGAGACGCGCGTGCCGGTGCACGCCGGGGCGATTCTCGCCAGCGTCAGCGACGGCAGGCGCATTCTCACCGGCGGCGACGACGGCCGGGTGGTCGAGACGAACGCGGCAGGCGAGACGAAGGAAGTTGCCGCCGATCCGAAGAAGCGCTGGATCGATCAACTCGCGCTCGCGGGCGACGGCTCGTTCGCTTATTCCGCTGGCAAGACCGCTTACGTCCAACCCAAGAAAGGCGAGACGCGCTCAATGGACGCGCCATCGACCGTGGCAGGGCTGGCGTTCGCGCCGAAAGGTTTTCGCCTCGCGGTCGCGCACTACAACGGCGTGTCGCTGTGGTTTCCCAATTCGCAGGCGGCGGCCGAGAAGCTCGAATGGAAAGGCTCGCACCTTGCGGTCGGCTTCAGCCCGGACGGGCGCTTTATTGTGACTGCGATGCAGGAGCCGACGCTGCACGGCTGGCGCGTGCAGGATGGCAAGAACATGCGGATGTCCGGTTATTCGGCGCGGGTGCGCTCGTTCAACTGGTCGTCTGACGGCGCGTATCTCGCGACGTCAGGTTCCGAGCAGCTCATCCTGTGGCCCTATGACGGCAAGGACGGGCCGATGGGCAAGCAGCCGAAAATGCTGGCGCCGATGCAGGCGCGCGTCGCGATGGTGGCCTGTCACCCCAAGCAGCCGGTGGTGGCGGTCGGTTACGCCGACGGGCTGGTGTTGCTGGTGCGCTCGGAAGACGGCGCGGAAATCGTGGCGCGGCGGCCGGGCGGTTCGCCGGTGACGGCGCTCGGCTGGGATCGCGCCGGCGCGCGGCTCGGCTTCGGCACCGAGGACGGCGAGGCGGGGGTCGTCAATCTCTAACGCTTGCGCCAGAGGACGAGCGTGCCGAGCGCGCCGGCGAGGATCGAGCCGGTCAGGACGCCTAGTTTCACCCGCGTCTCGTAGCTGGGATCGAGCCCCTCGAACGCCAGCCCGCCGATGAACAGGCTCATGGTGAAGCCGATGCCGCACAGGACGCAGACGCCGAAATGCTGGCGTGGCGTGGCGTTGGCGGGTTTCGCCGCCAGGCGTAAGCGGATCATCAGCCACGACGCGCCATAGACGCCGATCGCCTTGCCGGCGATGAGGCCCAAGGCAATGCCCAGCGTGACCGGTTCCAGCAAAGTGGCGGGTGTGATGCCCTTGAGCGAGACGCCGGCATTGGCGAAGGCGAACATCGGCAGCACCGCGAAAGCGACCCAGGGATGCAGGCCGTGCTCCAGCGCGCCGGCCAGCGGAGTGCCGGTCCGGCCGCGCATCGGGATCGCCAGCGCGGTGACGACGCCGGCGAGTGTGGCGTGGACGCCGGATTTCAGCACGCAGACCCAGATCAGCAGGCCGACCCCGATGTACGGGTCGGCGCGGCGGACGCCGGCGCGGTTGAGCGCGAACAGCGCGCCGCCGCCCAGCGCGGCGGCTGCCAGCATCAGCGGTGACAGATTCGACGTATAGAACAGCGCGATCACCACGATGGCGCCAAGGTCGTCGATGATGGCGACGGCGGTGAGAAACACCTTGAGCGAGGCGGGCACGCGCGAACCGAGCAGCATCACGATGCCGATCGCGAAGGCGATGTCGGTCGCCGCCGGGATCGCCCAGCCGCGCAGTGCGACGGTGTCGCCGAAATTGATCGCGGCGAAGATGAGCGCCGGCACGATCATGCCGCCGAGCGCGGCAATGGCGGGGAGCATCGCCTGCCGCACCGAGGCCAATTCGCCTTCGACCAGTTCGCGCTTGATCTCGAGCCCGACCAGGAAAAAGAATACCGCCATCCAGAGGTCGTTGACCCAGAGCAGCAGCGGCTTGTCGATGACGATGAGGCCGCCGATGTTGACCGCGCCGGGAATGCGGGTGAAGGCGTCGTAGAGCGGGCTCCAGGCCGAATTGCTGACGATCAGCGCCGCGAGCGCGGCGACGGCGAGGACGATGCCGCCCGCCGCCTCATGCGCGAAGAACGCCGTGAAGGCGTTGCCGGATTTGCTGCTGGCTTTGGCTTTCTTCATCCGGCACCTCATGATGCCGGCCGAACCGGCGGCGCGCCTAAGACACCAGCACGTTCCGAAACTGCCACGGATCGTTCTTGTCGATGTCCTCGGGGAACAGGCCGGGGCGGCCGGAGAGTGGCGTCCAGTTTGTGTAGAAGCCCTTCACCGGGCCGAGATAGGGCAACTGAATCTCCAGCAGCCGATGGAAATCCATCTCGTCGGTTTCGACGATGCCCTCATGCGGGTGCTCGATCGCCCAAACCATGCCGCCGATCACGGCGGATGTGACCTGCAAGGCGGTGGCGTTCTGGTAGGGCGCCAGCTCACGGGTTTCCTCGATCGAGAGCTGCGAGCCGAACCAGTAGGCGTTCTTGCCGTGGCCGTAGAGCAGGACGCCGAGCTCGTCGATGCCGTCGACGATTTCGCCCTCCTCGAGGATATGGTGCTTCTCCTGCATCTTGTTCGAGCCGAACGCCTCATGCAGCGACAGCACCGCATCGTTGGCAGGGTGATAGGCGTAGTGGCAGGTCGGCCGGTAGATCGCCTTGCCCGACGCATCGCGCACCGTGAAGTAGTCGGAAATCGAGATCGATTCGTTGTGGGTGACCAGAAATCCGTACTGCGCGCCGTGGGTCGGGCACCAGGTGCGCACCCGCGTGTTGCCGCCGGGCTGCATCAGGTAGATCGCCGCGCCGGAGCCGGTCTCATGCGTATGCGCGTTCGGCGGCATCCACTTTTCGTGCGTCCCCCATCCGAGCTCGGACGGCTGCATGCCCTCCGACAGGAAGCCTTCGACCGACCAGGTGTTGACGAAAACGTCTGCCGGTTTCGGAGTCTTGCAGCGCTGGGTGTCGCGTTCGGCGATATGGATGCCTTTGACGCCGGCATGCCGCATCAAGTCGGCCCATTCAGCGCGCGTCTTCGGCTCCGGCACGTTGAGCTTGAGATCCGATGCGATGTTGAGCAGCGCCTGCTTGGCGAAGAACGACACCATGCCGGGATTGGCGCCGCAGCAGGACACGGCCGTCATCGAGCCGGGCTTGCGGGCGCGCTTGGCGGCAAGCGTCATCTCGCGCAGCGCGTAATTCGAG
>DASZXA010000058.1:0-12466 GCA_035546455.1 Pseudolabrys sp. | reverse complement strand
GCGGCCGGGCGCATAGCCGCGCGCCTTGGATTCCGGCAGTTCGGCGAACCAGTCGCGGATGGGGGTGAAGGCGCCGGTATAGGTCGCCGGATTGGAGCGCGGCGTGCGGCCGATCGGCGACTGGTCGATGTCGATGATCTTGTCGAGATGTTCGAGCCCCTCGATCCGGTCGTGCGGGGCGGGGGCCGCGCTCGCCCCGTTGAGCCTGCGCGCCAGCGCCTTGTACAGCGTATCGATCAGAAGCGTCGACTTGCCGCCGCCGGAAACACCGGTGACGCAGGTGAACAGGCCGAGCGGGATTTCGGCGGTGACGTTCTTGAGGTTGTTGCCGCGCGCGTTGACCACCTTCAGCGTGCGGCGCTTCTGGAACGGGCGGCGCTCGGGGATCGGCACCGACAACTCGCCGGACAGATACTTGCCGGTCCAGCTTTGCGGCGCGGCGATCAGATCATCGACATTGCCTTCGGCGATGATGTTGCCGCCGTGAATGCCGGCGCCGGGGCCGATGTCGAGCACATGGTCGGCGGTGCGAATGGCGTCTTCGTCATGCTCGACCACGATCACGGTGTTGCCGAGATCGCGCAGCCGCCGCAGCGTGGCGAGCAGCCGCTCGTTGTCGCGCTGGTGCAGGCCGATCGACGGCTCGTCGAGCACATAGAGCACGCCGGTGAGGCCGGAGCCGATCTGCGAGGCGAGACGGATGCGCTGGCTCTCGCCGCCGGACAAGGTGCCGCTATTGCGCGCCAGCGTCAGGTAATCGAGCCCGACATCGACGAGAAACTTGAGGCGCTCGCGGATTTCCTTGAGCACGCGGACGGCGATTTCCATCTGCTTCTTGTTGAGGTCCTTCGGCAGCGCCTCGAACCACTCGCCGGCCTTCCTGATCGACAGCTCCGCGACCTCGGTAATGTTCTTGCCGCCGACCTTGACGCACAGCGCCTCGGGCTTGAGCCGCGCGCCGTGGCAGACGTCGCACGGCACGTCGGTGAAATATTTTTGCAGGTCCTCGCGCGCCCAGTCGCTTTCTGTTTCCTCGAAGCGGCGTTCGAGATTGGGGATCACGCCCTCGAAGGTTTTCTTGGTGGTGTAGCCGCGCAGGCCGTCGTCATAGACGAATTTAATCTCGTCCTCGCCGGAGCCGTAGAGAATAGCGTCCTGCGTTTTCTTCGGCAGGTCCTTCCACTTGGTATCGACGGTGAAACGGTAGTGCTTGCCGAGCGCTTCCAGCGTCTGCGTGTAATAGGGCGATGACGATTTCGCCCAGGGCGCGATGGCACCTTTGCGCAACGTGGCCTCGCGGTCGGGGATCACCAGTTCGGCGTCGATCTGCTGCTCGACGCCGAGGCCGCCGCATTCCGGGCAGGCGCCGAACGGGTTGTTGAACGAGAACAGCCGCGGCTCGATCTCCGGAATGGTGAAGCCGGAGACGGGGCAGGCGAATTTCTCCGAGAAGATCAGCCGCTCGTGGGTGGCGTTGCGGCCGCGATTGGCGGCGGCGCCGGTCGCCTTCTGGTCGGCCAGTTCGACAATGGCGAGACCTTCGGCGAGCTTGAGCGCCTGTTCGAGCGAGTCCGCCAGCCGTGTTGCGATGTCGGATTTCACCGCGAGGCGGTCCACCACCACGTCGATGTCGTGGGTGAATTTCTTGTCGAGTGGCTTCACGTCGCCGATCTCGTGGAACGCGCCGTCCACCTTGACGCGCTGGTAGCCCTTGCGGAGGAACTCGGCGAGCTCCTTCTTGTATTCGCCCTTGCGGCCGCGCACGACCAAGGCCAGCACGTAGATGCGGGTGCCTTCCGGCAGCGCCAGCACGCGGTCGACCATCTGGCTGATGGTCTGGCTCTCGATGGGGAGGCCAGTGGCCGGCGAGTAGGGCACGCCGACCCGCGCCCAGAGGAGCCGCATGTAGTCGTAGATCTCGGTGACGGTGCCGACCGTCGAGCGCGGATTGCGCGAGGTCGTCTTCTGCTCGATCGAGATGGCGGGCGACAGGCCGTCGATCTGGTCGACGTCCGGCTTCTGCATCATCTCGAGGAACTGCCGGGCATAGGCCGACAGGCTCTCGACGTAGCGGCGCTGGCCCTCGGCATAGATCGTGTCGAAGGCGAGCGACGACTTGCCGGACCCGGACAGGCCGGTGAACACCACCAGCTGGTCGCGCGGGATTTCGACGTCGACGTTCTTGAGGTTGTGCTCGCGCGCGCCACGGATGGCGATCACGCGGGAGTCGGGCTTGGCGGGCGGATTTTTGGGGGCCATTGTCCAGAATTTACCGAATAGGGCATATAGGCCCCGAGTACTCCCGGAACGTAGGTAGAACGACCCCGTAAATCCAGATACGGCGTCGGAAAAGCCTCATTTTCCTCAGCTTCCGAATCTTTCCGGCCATCTTACCCTTGACGTGAACAAAAAGCGAACATTAATGTGAGGCTCGTCGATTGTCGGGGATAAGCGGCCGCCGCGGCCCGCGCTGCGTCTGCGGCAGCTTAGGGTGGCGGCCTTGGCGCACTTTGCGCACCGAAACGGGACCGGCTTCGCCGGCACGCGGACAGAACGGAGAGAGACATGGCAGGTAGCGTCAACAAAGTGATCCTGATCGGCAACCTCGGCGCGGATCCGGAAATCCGCCGTACGCAGGATGGGCGGCCGATCGCCAATTTGCGCATCGCGACGTCGGAAAGCTGGCGGGACAAGAATACCGGCGAGCGGCGCGAAAAGACCGAGTGGCACCGCGTCGTGATCTTCAACGAAGGCCTGTGCAAGGTCGTCGAGCAGTACCTCAAGAAGGGCGCCAAGGTTTATCTCGAGGGCCAGCTTCAGACCCGCAAATACCAGGACAAGGACGGCGTCGAGAAATACTCGACCGAGGTCGTGCTGCAAGGTTTCAACTCCCAGCTCACGATGCTCGACAGCCGCGGCGGTGGCGGCGGCTCCGCCGACAGCTCGGACTTCGGCTCGTCGAGCCCGGCCGCGCCGCGCGAGCGCAAACCTGCAATGGCCGGCGCGCGCGGCGATATGGACGACGAGATTCCGTTCTAGCGGCGGCGAGCCGCGAAAGTCTGGAAATCGAGAGAAGGTTCATTCAACCGCGCTTTGGCAAAGGCGCGGTTGAAGTCTCTTTTGCGGATGAGACAGTCGCGGGCGATCGCGGCGATCTTTGTGGAGAGACGGAGTTTATCGCCGCTCTCCAGCCGTTCAATCATCGCTGTGTAACTTTCCTCAAAGCCGCGGGCAGACGTATCGCTATGCGCCAGCGATCCGGCGACCACCCGGTATTGCGACAACGTTGCGCCACACACCGCCAGCGAACCGAGCCGGTCGATCAGGCGCAGGTTGGCGACAAAGTCTTCGCCGAGCTCGATACCGGACAGACGCGGCTCGGCATGTTCGCGGGCAACCAGCGGGAATAACGGGACCGAGAGATCGAGCAGGGCTGCGGCATCAAGTGTAAAGCGCTCAACGCGGGCATCGAATGCGCGATAAAGCTCGGCGCCTGTCGTTTCCGCGACGATGGCAGGATTATCCGTTGCCGCGCCGGCCGCGATCGCAATCGGCAGCAAGACGGCAAGCCGCCTCGGCAAATAGATATCGTCGGCATCGAGCGGCGCGATGAAATCGCCCCGGGCCTGCGAAAGACCCACATTGCGCGCATTGTGGCAACCGGAGCCGACTCGGCCAGTCGAAGCAAAGCGAAGGCGATCATCATTGATGCCATCATGAAAGAGTTGCGGCGCGTAGTCGAACTGATCGTCCGCGACGACGATGACTTCAAGATTGTCGTTGGTCTGCGCCAATGCGCTGCGGACGGCGCGAGTCAGCGTCGGTTGCGCGCGATAGGCCGGAATGATGATCGAAACCAGCGTCATCCGGCGGCGAGAAGTGTGCGGACGGCGTCCACGACGAATTGAACAGCCAGAGCGGCAAGCAGCACGCCCAATAGGCGCGACAGCACAATATTTCCGGTAGTGCCGAACAAGCGCCCGATCCGTTCTGCCAGAAGGAATGCGATGACACAGAGCAGTACGACGGCGACGATCACGCCGATCAACAGGCCGAGCCGTGCCAAATCGCCCTGGCTGCGGCCGGCCAGCAGCACCGTTGCGGTGATCGCACCAGGGCCGGCCATTAGCGGAATGGCGAGCGGGAAGGCGGCGATGTTGCGAACGCGCTCGTCGATCGCCTGTTCCGCCGTCTGCGATTGACGCTGGGTGCGCAGACCGAACACCATCTCGGACGCAATGGAGAAGAGCAGCAGTCCGCCGGCGATACGGAACGCCGGCAGCGAAATGGACAATGTGCGAAGCAGCCATTCGCCGATCAGCGCCGCGCCGATCAAAACGATGGCGGCGATCACGCTGGCGCGGAGTGCCACGCTGCGGCGCGCAGTTCCCGGCAAGCCGTGGGTGATGCCGATGAAAATCGGCACGAGGCCGATTGGATCGACCACGACCAGCAACGTGACCAGCGCTGAAATGAGAAATTCCGTCAGCATCGCAGCGGCGTAAATCGTGGTTCCAGTGGGGTCAAATCCGGCGCGAAAATGGCTGCGGTTGCGGCCCGAAAAATCAGCACTAAATATCTGACAGATATCGAGAAAAAGGCTGTGGCCCGCGCCGCTTTCGCGTGGTCACCAGGGCCTGAATCGGGTAGAAAATTCGAACGGATTTGCTGGATTTCTGACCCTTGGCCGACAACGAAACTCCGAAATCGGGGGACACTGGTCCCACCGACATAAAGCCTATCTCGATCACCGACGAGATGAAGCGCAGCTATCTCGATTACGCGATGAGCGTGATCGTGTCGCGCGCGCTGCCGGACGTTCGTGACGGCCTCAAGCCTGTTCACCGCCGCATTTTGCATTCGATGAACGAGCAGGGGCACACGCCCGACAAGAAGTACGTGAAGTCGGCGCGTATCGTCGGCGACGTGATGGGCAAATATCACCCGCACGGCGACCAGGCGATCTACGACTCGCTGGTGCGCATGGCGCAGGATTTTTCCATGCGCCTGCAACTGATCGACGGGCAGGGCAACTTCGGCTCGGTCGACGGCGATCCGCCGGCGGCGATGCGCTACACGGAATCCCGGCTCGCCAAGCCGGCGATGGCGCTGCTCGACGACATCGACAAGGACACCGTCAACTTCCAGGACAATTATGACAACACCGAGCGCGAGCCGGTGGTGTTGCCGGCGCGCTTCCCGAACCTGCTGGTCAATGGCGCCGGTGGCATCGCGGTCGGCATGGCGACCAACATTCCGCCGCATAACCTCGGCGAAGTGATCGACGCCTGCGTCGCACTGATCGCCAATCCGGCACTGACGATCGATGACCTGATCAAAATCGTTCCCGGCCCGGATTTCCCGACCGGCGGCATCATTCTCGGCCGCGACGGCATTGCCAGCGCGTACAAAGACGGCCGCGGCTCGATCGTGATGCGCGGCAAGGTCGAGACCGAAACCATTCGCAAGGAGCGCGAAGCGTTCATCATCACCGAGATTCCCTATCAGGTGAACAAAGCGGCGATGGTCGAACGCATCGCCGAACTGGTGCGCGACAAGAAGATCGACGGTGTTTCCGACCTGCGCGACGAATCCGACCGGCAGGGCTATCGCGTTGTCGTCGAGTTGAAGCGCGAAGCGGTGCCGGACGTCGTGCTCAACCAACTTTACCGTTTCACGCCGCTGCAGTCGTCATTCGGCGCCAACATGGTTGCGCTCGATGGCGGCCGTCCGCTGGTGATGAATCTGAAGGACCTGCTGACCAGCTTCATCGCGTTCCGCGAAGAAGTGGTGTCGCGGCGTACGAAGTTCCTGCTCGGCAAAGCGCGCGATCGTGCGCATGTGTTGGTTGGCCTTGCGATCGCAGTCGCCAATATCGACGAGATGATCAAGCTGATCCGCACGGCGAAAGACCCGAACGCGGCGCGCGATGCCTTGATGGAACGCGACTGGCCGGCGAAGGACGTTGCCGCGATGGTCACTTTAATCGACGACCCGCGTCACAAGGTATCCGCAAAAGGCACAACGAAGCTGTCCGCTGAACAGGCCAAGGCAATCCTCGATCTGCGCTTGCAGCGCCTCACCGCGCTCGGCCGTGACGAGATCAAGGACGAGCTCGACAAGCTGGCGCTCGAGATCGCCGATTATCTCGAAATTCTCCGGTCGCGGGCGCGGGTGCAGAAGATCATCACCGACGAGCTTGCGCAGATCAAAAAAGACTACGCGACGCCGCGGCGGACCGTAATCGCGGAAGCGACCGGCGAGGTGAACGAGGAAGACCTCATTACCCGCGAGGACATGGTCGTCACCGTCTCGCACCAGGGTTATATCAAGCGCGTTCCGCTCTCGACCTATCGCGCGCAGCGCCGCGGCGGCAAGGGCCGCTCCGGCATGCAGACGCGCGAGGAAGATTTCGTTGCGCGGCTGTTCGTCGCGTCGACGCATGCGCCGGTCCTGTATTTCTCTTCGCTCGGCAAAGTCTACAAGCAGAAGGTCTATCGTCTGCCGATTTCCGCGCCGCAGGCGCGCGGCAAGGCACTGATCAACATTCTGCCGTTGCAACAGGGTGAGACGATTACCACGATCATGCCGCTGCCGGAGGATGAGAAATCCTGGGCCGCGCTCGACCTGATGTTTGCGACCACGAGTGGCACGGTTCGCCGCAACAAGCTGTCTGATTTCGTCGATGTGCGGCCGTCCGGCATCATCGCAATGAAACTCGAAGACGGTGAAGCGATCGTCGACGTCCAGATCTGCACCGAGAAGGACGACGTGCTGCTGACCGCCAGCGGCGGCCAGTGCATCCGCTTCGCGGTGCCGGAGGTGCGTGTGTTCGAAGGCCGTACCTCGCGCGGCGTTCGCGGCATCACGCTCGCCGACAAGGACAAGGTCATTTCGATGTCGATCCTGCGTCATTCGGATGCGAACGCAGACGAGCGGGCGGCCTATCTCAAGCGGGCCAGTGCGGTGCGGCGCGGCGGCGAGGACGATGTCGTAGAGGCCGATGAGGAGGCTGAGGTCGAGGAAACCAAGGCGATCGAGCTCGGCGAGAAGCGCTACGTCGAGATGTCGGCGGCCGAGCAGTTCGTGCTGACGATTTCCGAGAAGGGCTACGGCAAGCGGTCGTCGTCTTACGAATACCGGATCACCAGCCGCGGCGGCAAAGGCATCGTCGCGATGGCGATCCTCGAGGGCAAGAAGGGCAAGAAGACGATCCGTGAGAAGACCGGCCGGCTGGTGGCGTCATTCCCGGTAGAAGAGAGCGATCAGATCATGCTGGTCACCGACGGCGGCAAGCTGATCCGCACCGCGGTCAACGGCATCCGCATCGCCGGCCGCTCGACGCAGGGCGTGATCGTTTTCCACACCGCCGAAGACGAGAAGGTGGTGTCGGTCGAGCGGCTCTCCGAAGAAGACAACGGCAACGGTGACGAGTGATGAACTGGCATCTGTTCTCGGCCTTTTTGTTCATCACCATTCTGCTGTTCCTGACCCCCGGACCGATCGTGACATTGGTTGTCACCACAGGCGCGCGGAACGGCGCGAAGGCCGCGCTACTCACGGTCGCGGGCGCGAGCACCGGCAATGCCGTTCTGCTCGCCTGCATCGCGTTCGGCCTGAGCTGGGTGCTCAAAGCTTCGGCGGAGATTTTCGAGACGCTGCGCTGGATCGGCGCGGCGTATCTCATCTATCTCGGCATCCAGGCATGGCGTCATGCCGGCAAGACCAGCGAAGCGCCGCCGAGCGGCCACGTGCATGCGTCGCGCGGGTTCATGGTCGCGATCACCAATCCGAAGTCGATTGCGTTCTTCACCGCGTTTCTGCCGCAATTCATCGATCAGACTCTACCGGTCGGACACCAGTTGCTGGTGATGTGCACGGTGTCACTGATTATTGGAGCGGTGCTGGACTCCGGGTGGGGGGTGGCGGCGGCGTGGGGACGGCAGTGGTTCCTCAAGCCGCAGCACAACAGGCTGCTTGGGCGCCTGTCGTCACTGGCTCTGATCGGCGGCGGCATCTGGCTGTCGCTGGCGCGACGGCCCGGCTAGTTACTTCGCTCCCGCCTTCTCCAAAATCGCGACCATCTCCGTATAGCCGCGCCGCTTCGCCAAAGTGAGGGGGGTGTTGCTCTCGCGATCGGCGATGTTCACGTTCGCTCCAGCTTTTACCAGCGCGTCGAGCGTGTCGGTGTGACCCTTGCCGCCGTTGCCGAGCACGATCGATTCAATCAGCGCGGTCCAGCCGAGATTGTTGACGTGGTCGAGCGGCGCTTTTGCGGCGATCAACGTGCGCGCGACGTCGGCGTGGCCGAGGTGGGCGGCGGCGATCAGGGCGGTACCGTTGTAAGGCGACGTGATGTTGGTCGCCTTGCAGCCGCCCTCGAGCGCGATCTTGAGCATCCCCACATCGTTATCGACCGACGCGATGGTGACGATGTCGTATTTCTGCGCGTCGAGTGCGTTGGCGTCGGCGCCGAGCTGCATCAGGGCGCGGGCAGCATCGTACTGGTGGGTATAGACGGCGACATGGAGCGGGGTGCGCAGGTTGCCGTCATGCGCGTTGATCGGGCGGCCGGCGCTGACCAGCCGGGAAATCTCGGCGATGTTGCCGGTCGCGGCGGCCTCGTGCAGGCCGGTGTAACGGCTGATCTCTGCGGCGCCGGGTGGCGTCTGCGCCAAGACCGGGTTTTGGGCCGTCGAAACGGCCAGGCCAAACATCAGTGCGAGCAGATATCTCATGACGATCCCGGCACCTCCGGGATGATAAACCCCGCAGGGCGCTAGTTCAGCCGGTCTGTGCTAATCAGACGCACATGAGGGGCGCCGCACTGCCGGTAAGGCCAGCCGCGATCCGGGCAACCCGGCGCTGCAATCGCCTTGATGCCTACAGTGGAAGTCGCCGAGACCGGCTCGACGAAGCCGAAGTTGGGAAAACCGGTGAGGGCGCCCGCGACGATCGCGGCGGTGACGACGGCTGCCAG
Organism: Pseudolabrys sp.; assembly: GCA_035546455.1. Taxonomy (GTDB): domain Bacteria; phylum Pseudomonadota; class Alphaproteobacteria; order Rhizobiales; family Xanthobacteraceae; genus Pseudolabrys. The sequence continues at coordinate 3,486 of DASZXA010000058.1, read as the reverse complement.
GCTCTTCCACATGACGGTATCCCCAATGCGCTTGTTTCCAGTTAGACGCGCGACTCGGGCTTCCGGTTCATTCCCGCCATTTCACCTCCCCGTTATCGCCAAGCCTTTGTGGACATGAGTATTTCGGCCTCGACCGGCGGCTTGCCGGGGCGGAACCGGCGGGTTAGACCGGCGTCGATGCCGCGAATTGCCCTTTACGCCGGCTCGTTCGACCCGGTGACCAACGGCCATCTCGACGTGGTGCGCCATGCGGCGGGCCTCGCCGACCGGCTGGTGCTTGCGATCGGCATCCACCCCGGCAAGGCGCCGCTGTTTTCCGTGCAGGACCGGCTGGCGATGCTCGAACAGGTGTGCGGGCCGGTCGGCCGCAAGGCGGGCTGCAAGCTCACCTACACGACGTTCTCCGGCCTGGTCGTGAAGGCCGCGCAGAAGGCCGGCGCGACCATCCTGATCCGCGGCCTGCGCGACACCACCGACTTCGACTACGAGATGCAGATGGCGGGCATGAACGAGACAATGGCGCCGAGAATCCAGACCGTGTTCCTGCCGGCCTCGCCTGCGGTTCGTCCGATCACCGCCACATTGGTGCGGCAGATCGCTGCGATGCGCGGCGACGTCTCGGCCTTCGTGCCGCCGGCGGTCGCCAAGCGCCTGAAGGCGAAGTTCAAATCCTGATTCACGATTTGCCGGAGCTCACATGATCCGCATTCTTGCCGTCGTCATTGCGCTTGTGTGCGCGCTGCCTGCATTCGCCGCGCCGCCGAAGCTGCCGGCCGGTGTCGATCCCGCCAACGCGCTGGTGATCGACACGACCAAGGGGCGCATCGTCATCAAGCTGCGCACCGATCTGGCGCCGAACCATGCCGAGCGGCTCAAGCAGCTTGCACGCGACGGCTTCTACAACAACGTGCCGTTCCACCGCGTGATGGACGGCTTCATGGCGCAGACCGGCGACGGCAAGAACTTCAACGGGACCGGCGGCTCGAAATATCCGAACCTGAAGGCGGAGTTTACGCAGACGCCGTTCAAGCGCGGCGTGGTCGGCATGGCGCGGGCGCAGGATCCCAATTCCGCCAATTCGCAATTCTTCATCTGCTTCGGCGACGCGTCGTTCCTCAACGGCCAGTATACCGTGATCGGCGAAGTCGTGAGCGGCATGGATGTTGCCGACAAGCTCAAGAAAGCGCCACCCGGTTCGCAGAGCGGCGCGGTGACCGATCCCGACAAGATGACGAAGGTACAAGTCGCCTCCGACATGAAATGACAACAAAGGAACACTCGTGATGGCAAAGCCGGAAGACACGCTGACGCTCGAAACCACCAAGGGCGATGTGGTGATAGAAATGCGGCCCGATCTCGCGCCGGGCCACGTCGCGCGCATCAAGGAACTGGTGAAGGATGGCTTTTACGACGGCATCGTGTTTCATCGCGTGATCGATGGATTCATGGCGCAGACCGGTTGCCCGAACGGCACCGGGACCGGCGGTTCCGGCAAGAAGCTCAAGGCCGAATTCAACGACGAGCCGCATGTGCGCGGCACGGTGTCGATGGCGCGCGCCGCCAATCCGGACTCGGGCGACAGCCAGTTCTTCATCTGCTTCGACGATGCGCGCTTCCTCGACAACGAATACACCGTTTGGGGCAAGGTGCTGTCCGGCATGGAGAACGTCGACAAGATCAAGCGCGGCGAGCCGGTGCAAAACCCCGACAAAATCATCAAGGCAACGATGGGCGCGTAAACGCGCCGTTGCGACGACGGGCGCGTTAGCCTCCGGGCGAGCGCGAACGCCCCTGTTCTTTGCGACGCGGGGGCGTCGTAGTCCCATTTCTGTCCACTGGCCCCTCAAGGGCGCGCGGAACGCCGGGCCTCATAGGACCCGCGTGCCTCGAAGCCTCGTGACTCCGAGGCTAGTCGAGGAAGTGTGACGCGACTCCGCCGAAACCTCGGCGTTCCGCGCGCGATGTTTGAGGTTTGCTCCACGGCCACCCCGGTGGGGTCACAATTTTTACCCACCGCTGAAGGCGGACCGGAACGCCAGCATCCGCCAGAGTGGATGTCTGCCTGACATCCGGGAAAGCCGCGGCTTGGACCGCCGCACCGCCAGGCGCGCGTATGCGCCCGTGACACGGCCACCGCACTCGCTTCTCCCTCCGTAGGGAGAAGCTCCGGGGCGGCGCTGTTGTCGGCGCCAGACCACCGGACGGTCCCGCCTTCGTTACGCTCGATCGAAAGCGCCCCTTAGCGGACCGGGTGATCTGTATATAATCCTATAAAACTTATACGTCAAGGACTAAAATCCGTTATCCCATGAGCGGGGCTGCAAAACCGCCGCCGCTGCGCTAGAGCCACGGCATGCGGACCGACCTTTTCAACTTCGACCTGCCGCCCGAGCGGATCGCGTTGCGCCCGGTGTCGCCGCGCGACGCCTCGCGGCTGCTGGTGGTGCGGCCTGGCGGCCGACCGACGCTGGATGACCGCACCGTGCGCGACCTGCCGGCCCTGCTGGAGCCGGGCGACGCGCTGGTGGTCAACGACACGCGGGTCATCCCGGCGCGGCTCAACGGCCGCCGGATCGGACGAGGGGATGCGGAACCGGCGATCGAGGCGACCCTGATCCGTCGGATCGACGGCTCGACCTGGAAAGCCTTCGCCAAGCCGGGGAAGAAGCTCGCGGTGGGCGACGTGCTGCGGTTTGGCGACGAGGGGAAGGTCTGTTTCCTCGGCCAGCTCGATGCTCAAGTTCTACATAAAGATGAAAGAGGGGACATAACCCTTGGATTTTCCTTTCATGGCCCGGTGCTCGACCAGGCGATCGAGGAGCGCGGCGAGATGCCCCTGCCGCCCTATATCGCCTCGAAACGCGCGACCGACGAGCAGGACCGGACCGACTACCAGACCCTGTTCGCGGCCAACGAAGGCTCGGTCGCCGCGCCCACGGCCGGCCTGCATTTCACCCCGGAGCTGATGGCGGCGCTCGACGCCGCCGGCATCAAGACCGCCAACGTCACCCTCCATGTCGGCGCCGGCACGTTCCAGCCGGTGCGGGTCGACGACACCGACCAACACGTCATGCATTCCGAATGGGGCGAAGTCTCGCCGGCGACGGCGGACGCCATCGCCTCGGCAAAGCGTGTCGTCAGCATCGGCACGACGGCGCTGCGCCTGCTGGAAACCGTCGCCCGCGACGGGCCCATCCGTCCCTGGACCGGCGAGACCGACATCTTCATTACGCCGGGCTTCCAATTCCGCGCGATCGACCTGCTGCTGACCAACTTCCACCTGCCGCGCTCGACTCTGTTCATGCTGGTCTCCGCCTTCGCCGGGCTGGAACGCATGAAGGCGGCCTATGCCCATGCCGTGGCCGGGCGATACCGCTTCTATTCCTACGGCGACTGTTGTCTGTTGCACCGATGAGCTTGGGATTCGATCTGCTCGGCACGGACGGCCTCGCCCGCCGTGGCCGGATCACGACGGCGCACGGCACG
>DASZXA010000057.1:0-105707 GCA_035546455.1 Pseudolabrys sp. | reverse complement strand
ATCACGCCGAGATAGACCGGAAAGAACACGCCGACCGCGATCAGCGCAATCTTGGAGGTCTCGAAGATGCCAAGCCAGAGAATGAACAGCGGCACCCAGGCGATCGAGGGAATCGCGCGCAGCGCCTGCACGGTCGGATCGAGCAACTGCCGCATGAGCCCCGAATAGCCGACGATCGCGCCCAGAATGGTCCCGGCCGCGACCCCGAGCCCGAATCCGGCGCCGACGCGCAGGAGCGTCGCAATCGTGTGGCGCTGGAGCTCGCCGGTGCGGGCGAGGTCCATCAGGGTTTCGTAGATGTGCGAGGGCGGCGGGAACAGGCGGCCGTCGGAGAAGCCCCAGCGGACGGCGAGTTCCCAGGCGGCCGCGAGCCCGATCGGCAGGAGCAACCCCAGCGCGGGCTTCGCCCAGCGGCCAAGCCAGCCTCCGGCCGCCGCCGGCGTGGACGGGGCCGCCGCGACGCTCTGTTCGGCGGAAACGGTCATGCCGGCAAAAGACATGGGATCGGCACGGGTTTCAACGTCTTTCCGGCCACGCGTGGCTCCGCATGGATGCCCTCGAACGCGAAGACCGGTTTTCGGACAAGATCATGCTCGCTCAAACGGATGGAGCGGGGTGACGCCACCCCGCTCGAAGACTGCCGAACGCAGTGTCGCCCCCGGACGGCAATCCGGGCGCGACGCCGCGGCGCTCCTCAGTTCCCGGGGAGCGGCACCTTGTCGTCGATCAGGTCGTCGACCGCCTTCTTCACGTCGACGCTCGCCGGGATGACGCCCGCCTGCTGCAAGGCGATGCCGGCGGCGAGGATCGAGTCACGCTGCCGCGCGCCAATACGGTTGAAGGTGATGTCGGTGCGTTCCTTGAGCTGCTTGTCGGCGATCGCGTCGGACAGCTTGGTGGCAGCGATGAAGGCGCGCTTCTCCTCGTCGTAGTTGGCGAGCGAGTACTTGCGCGCCTCCTCGTAGACGGCGAGCACGCGCTGCACGAGATCCGGATGGTCCTTCAGGAACTGCTCGCGCACGTTGAGGATGCCCCAGGTGTTGGCGTCCTTGTTGCGGTAGAACAGCCGTGCGCCATGCTCGATCTCGGCTGCCGCCATCATCGGGTCGAGGCCGGCCCAGGCGTCGACGTCGCCGCGGATCAGCGCCGTGGCGCCATCGGGGTGCTGCAGCAGCACCGGCTGAATGTCCTTCTCGGAGAGACCCACTGACTGCAGGGCCCGCACCAGGAAGATATGCGGATCGGTGCCGCGAGTGACCGCGACGCGCTTGCCCTTGAGGTCGGCGATCTTGGTGATCGACGTGTCCTTGCGGGTGACGAGCGCCGTCCACTCGGGCTGCGAATAGACGTAGATCGACTTGATCGGGTTGCCGTTGATCTTGGCGACGAGCGCGGCGGCGCCGGCGGTCGAGCCGAAATCGATCGAGCCGGCATTGAGGAATTCGAGCGCCTTGTTGGAGCCGAGCGTCTGCACCCAGCGGATGCCGATGCCGTCTTTCTTGAACTCTTCTTCAAGCCAGCCTTTGTCCTTCAGCAGCATCGACACCGGATTGTAGGTCGCCCAGTCGATGTTGATGGTCTTCGGCTTTTCGGCGGCAAACAGCGCGGTCGACGGCAGCAGGCCGACGAGCAGCGCCGAGGTGAGAATTGAACGGCGGGACAGAATACTCATCACACATCTCCACTTCGCTTCAGCGCCGGTCAGGGCGCCTGGGTTAAAACCAGCCAGTTGCGAGGGGAGTTTTCTGTGCCCCGCGCTTTAGCTGCATTTGTTAAGCGCCCGCAAGCTGCGTTGCTCAAATCGGCGCTGACAATCTTCTATAAAAGCCCGGTATCAGCCGGTCAAACGAATGTTATTTCCTTTTATTGAACAGCCAGAGAAATTGTATTCTTTTGGGACGCTTGAGGCGTAGGCCGCTTTTTCTTTGCCAAGCGGTGACACTTTGAGCCCGCTCCGCTATCCGAAACGCCATGCCCTCTGCCATTCTCGAGCGTGACAGCCGCGCCGTCAAAGAGCCCGCCGCGCGCAGCAGCGAGTTGATCGACAAACGCGCGCTCGCCGCCGAGCTCGAGAAGATCGCGACCCAGCGCGCGGGCAGCGACAGCGAAATTCGCGCTGCGCTCGCGCAGGCGGCGAAGACCGCGCTCACTGAGGGCCGCACCCGCGCCGAAGAATTGCTGCTCAAGGACAAGCACGGCCGCCGCTGCGCCGAGCGGCTGTGCGAGATGGAAGACACCATCATCGGGCTGCTGTTCGATGTGGTGCGCAAGCATCTCTATCCGTCGGAAAACCCGACCGAGACCGAGCGCATGGCCTTGGTTGCAACCGGCGGCTACGGCCGCGGATTGCAAGCGCCGGGCTCCGACATCGATCTGCTGTTTCTGCTTCCATACAAGCAGACCGCGTGGGGCGAACAGGTTGCCGAAACCCTGCTCTACTGCCTGTGGGATACCGGGCTGAAAGTCGGCCACGCGACACGCTCGGTCGACGAGTGCATCCGACAATCGAAAGCCGACATGACGATCCGCACCGCGATCCTCGAAGCGCGGTTCCTGTTCGGCGACCAGAGCCTGTTCGACGACCTGATCGCACGATTCGACAAGGACGTGGTGAAGAACACCGCGCAGCAATTTGTTACCGCCAAGCTCGCCGAGCGCGAGGAGCGGCATCGCCGCGCCGGCCAGTCGCGTTATCTGGTCGAGCCGAACGTCAAGGACGGCAAAGGTGGCCTGCGCGACCTCCACACATTGTTCTGGATCGCGAAATACGTCTACCGCGTGCGCGAACCCGCCGAGTTGCTCAAGGCCGGCGTGTTCGACAAGAACGAATACGCACTGTTCGAGCGCTGCGAGAGCTTCCTGTGGTCGGTGCGCTGCCACATGCACTTCCTCGCCGGCCGGGCCGAGGAGCGGCTGTCATTCGACATCCAGCGCGAGGTGGCACAACGCCTCGGGTACACCGACCGGCCCGGCATTCAGGACGTCGAGCGCTTCATGAAGCACTACTTCCTGGTCGCCAAGGACGTCGGCGACCTGACCGCAATCGTCTGCGCCGAACTCGAGGACAGCCACGCCAAGAGCATTCCGGTGCTCAGCCGCATGATGGCGAAGCTGCGGCCGGTGAAGAAACGCACGCTGTCGGAGAGCGACGATTTCATCGTCGACAACAACCGCATCAACGTCGTCGATCCCAAGGTGTTCAAGCGCGATCCGGTCAACCTGATCCGCATTTTCCACCTGGCGCAGAAGCACAACCTCGCCTTCCACCCCGACGCGATGCGCGCCGTGACGCGCTCGCTCAAGCTGATCGACGCCAAATTGCGGGCAAACGAGGAAGCCAACGCGCTGTTCGTCGAAATCCTGACCTCGACCAACGACCCGGAAACCGTGCTGCGGCGGATGAACGAAGCCGGCGTGATCGGCAAGTTCGTGCCTGATTTCGGCAAGATCGTCGCGATGATGCAGTTCAACATGTACCACCACTACACGGTGGACGAGCACCTACTGCGCTGCATCGGCATTCTCAACGAGATCGAGCGCGGCGACAGCGCGGAAACCCCGTTCGCCAACGAGCTCATTCACAAGATCCAGCCCGAGCACCGCGCGCTGCTCTATGTCACGCTGTTCCTGCACGACATCGCCAAGGGACGGCCGGAAGATCACTCGATCGCGGGCGCGCGGATCGCACGCCGACTGCTGCCACGGTTCGGCTTCTCGCCGGCCGATACCGACACCGCCGCCTGGCTGATCGAGCAGCATTTGACGATGTCGAGCGTGGCGCAATCGCGCGACCTGACCGACCGCAAGACCATCGAGAATTTCGCCGACGTGGTGCAGTCGGTCGAGCGGCTCAAGCTGCTCACCATCCTCACCACCGCCGACATTCGCGGCGTCGGGCCGGGCGTCTGGAACGGCTGGAAGGCGCAGCTTTTGCGCACATTATATTATGAGACCGAGCCGGCGCTGACTGGCGGTTTCTCGGAAGTCAACCGCTCGCAGCGCGTCGCCGAGGCGCAGCGCGAACTGCGCGAGGCGCTGAGTGATTGGCCGGTAGCCGAACTCGATAAATATATCGCGCGGCTCTATCCGGCTTACTGGCTCAAGGTCGACCTCGCCCACAAGATCAAGAATGCGCGCTTCGTGCAGGCGGCCGAGCAGCAGGGCCAGCGGCTCGCATCGACTGTGGCGTTCGACGCCACGCAGGGCGTCACCGAGATCACGATATTCGCGCCGGACCATCCGTGGCTGCTGTCGATCATCGCCGGCGCCTGCGCGACGACCGGCGCCAACATCGTCGATGCGCAGATTTACACGACGACCGACGGCATGGCGCTCGACACCATCGCGATCTCGCGCGAGTTCGACCGCTTCGAGGACGAGGAACGCCGTGCGCTGCGGGTTGCCGAGACCATCGAGAAGGCATTGCGCGGCGACATGCGGCTGCCCGATATCGTGACCAAGCACACGCCGCCGAAGGGCCGCATCAAGGCGTTCGCGGTGGAGCCGAATGTGACCATCAACAATCAGTGGTCGCATCGCTACAGCACGGTCGAGGTGACCGGGCTCGACCGCACCGGCCTGCTTTATGAGCTGACCGCCACGCTGTCGAAGCTCAACCTCAACATCGCTTCGGCCCACGTCGCGACGTTCGGCGAGCGGGTGGTCGACACTTTCTATGTGACCGACCTGATGGGCGCGCAGATCACCTCACCGACCCGGCAGGCGGCGATCAAGCGGGCGCTGATTGCGCTGTTCGCCAAGCCGGACACCACGGCAAAGGCCGGAAAAACGGTCGCCGCCGAATAGGCCAGCGGCGTCAGGGATAAGGCGGCGCGCTCAGCTCAAAGTAAAACAGGAAAGCCACGAGCAGGCCGAACAACCCAATGATGAGTAATGCCGTCAATCGTACGGCAAGCGATGCTGGCCGCCTGTATTCCTCACGCCTGGCGCTGAACGCTTTCGCGTAGGCATCCCGATTGCGGTACCACTCGTCGAACGAGATGCGATGCTCGTCTTCAGCAGCCATCCACTGCCGGACAAACTCGTGCCGCCTTTTATCATTTTCGGGTTTGGCCAATTCGAAGCTATAGCGGCGATTGGCTTCTTCAAACATCGCTGAGCGCATGCCGCGACCGTAGTCGATGTCCTCTGGCAAAGAGAACACCTTCGGAATTTCTTTCTTGATAGTAAGGCTCAGGTCAGGGCCAATGAACCCCACGTTCCCCAGCACCTCGCGGTACTTGGCCCAGAACTCCGGGGCTCGATCCTGCAGATGCTTGATGAATTGATCGACCTGCTCGGCTGCCCATTGAGCAGACCCATTCTCATAATTAGACTTGTGGTTGTTCTGCACCTCCCGCACATGAGCCCAGTAGCCCTTCCATCTTCGGGCCCTATTTTTTGGCAGCCACGCCGCGAAATGTAACGCCTCGTTGTTGGCGAACCGAAAATCGACGGCTCCAACCGCGTAGTGTTTTGCGTGAAGCCCCGGCACGGCCTCCTGAAGAAAAGCTTTGATGTGATCGTTCATCTCATTCGTGATGAAGCCCTTCGTGCTCTCGAAGTGTAGATATCGATCCCACTCTTTTGGATGTCGCTCTTTATAAGAAGAGATGATTGGCGCGAGCTCATCGCACGTCCATTCCTTGAGACCCGAGGATTTTCCGGGAAATGTCGCGCGGACCTTGAATGCCGGCGCCGTTGCCGCGTTGGTCTGCATAGGCGGCCTAACTCTTTTTCTTGATCCCCGGGAAAAACAATCCCGTTCTGATCTTGTTGCTCACGACGGTGACGCCATAAGCAAAAACGAGCGAAGCAACCTGCGTTAGATGCATGTAGTCGCGGAACTGCTTGGAGACAAACGGAGTGAGCGCCACCAAACCGAAGAAAATAGTGAGGGCGCAAACCCAAATGGTCTTGATATAGAGCGGCTGCATATTCAGAAATTACACGCGAGAGTCGTCGATCTGCCGAACGGCGAAGATCGTATTTGCCTAAACTTGATCGGACTGCGGTCCAATCTGACTGCCAAATCCCCATATAAATACCGATGAAATCAAGACTTTTCGGCACGAGTGCATTTCTTGCGCCGCCCGTAAACTTAACGAGGTCTTAAATCGCGCCGCTTAGCTTCCGAGCGGGAGCCGGCCTTTATCTCTTGTCCGGTGCGTGAGCGGGACGATGGCGAGCGGACAACGACGAGAGCCGACTTTCGGCGACAGCGGCGCTGAGCTGCGCGCCGATCCCCTGGATCGTCCGCCGAGCGAGCCGCGGCGGCGCAAACCCAAAGCCAAAAAGAAAACGCGGCGCAGCGGCCGCGCGATCACCCGCCTCGCCTACTGGTGCTTCGTGCTGGCGCTGTGGTTCGGCATTGCCGGCGTCGGCGCGGTCGTCTGGGTCGGCGCGCACCTGCCGCCGATCCAGTCACTAGAAATTCCGCCGCGGCCGCCCTCGATCAGCATCCTCGACGAGAACATGAAGCCGTTGGCGACGCGCGGCGACATGGGCGGCGGCACGCTGAAGATCAAGGATTTGCCGCCCTATCTGCCGAAGGCATTCGTCGCGATCGAGGATCGCCGCTTCTATTCGCACTTCGGCGTCGACCCGCTCGGCATCGCGCGCGCGGCGGTCGCTAACGTGCTCCATCGCGGCATCTCGCAGGGCGCCTCGACCATCACGCAACAGCTCGCGAAGAACCTGTTCCTCACGCAGGAGCGAACCTTCCAGCGCAAGATGCAGGAGGTCGTGCTGGCGCTGTGGCTCGAGCAGAAATTCACCAAGGACCAGATCCTCGAGCTCTACCTCAACCGCGTCTACTTCGGCGCCGGTGCTTACGGCGTCGAGCAGGCGGCGCAACGCTATTTCGGCAAGCCGGCGAAGAAAGTAACGGTGGCGGAAGCCGCGCTGCTCGCCGGCCTCGTGAAGTCGCCGTCGCGTCTGGCGCCGACCCGCAACTTCAACGCCGCGCAAGCGCGCGCCCGAGTCGTGCTGTCGGCGATGGAGGACATGGGCTTCATCACGCCGACGACCGAGAAATTCGCCGTGGCGCACTCGCCGGTGATCGTCGCGCAGGGCGGCAGCGGCTCCGGCAACTATGTCGCCGACTGGGTGATGGACGTGGTCGACGACCTGATCGGCCATATCGACGGCGACCTCGTGATCGTGACGACGATCGACAGCACGGTGCAGGCCTCCGCGGAAAAGGCGCTCAACGACGAACTCGCCAAGCGCGGCGAGAAGAGCCATGTGAGCCAGGGCGCGGTGCTGGCGATGACGCCGAACGGCGCGGTGCGCGCGATGGTCGGCGGCCGCAACTATGCGGAAAGCCAGTTCAACCGCGCGGTGGCGGCGAAACGCCAGCCCGGCTCGGCGTTCAAGCCGTTCGTCTATCTCACCGCGCTGGAGCACGGCCTGACGCCGGACAGCATCCGCGACGACAAGCCGATCAACGTCAAAGGCTGGCAGCCGGAAAACTACGGTCATCAGTATTTCGGCCCCGTGACGCTGACGCAGGCGCTGTCGCACTCGCTCAACACGGTGTCGGTGCGGCTCACGCTCGAATTCACGCCGATGGCGGTGATCCGCACCGCGCACCGGCTCGGCATCGCCTCGCTGCTGGAGCCGAACGCATCGATCGCGCTCGGCACCTCGGAAGTCTCAATGCTTGAGCTGGTCGGCGCCTATGCCTGCTTCGCCAATGGCGGCTACGCAGTGGTGCCGCATGTGATCGAGCGCATCTCGACGCCGGACGGCAAGGTGCTCTACGTGCGCCAGCAGCAGCCGCTCGGCCGCATCATCGACGGGCAGTACGTCGGCATGATGAATCAGATGATGGAGCAGACGATCGAGAACGGCACCGCGCACGGCGCATCGCTGCCCGGCTGGCAAGCCGCCGGCAAGACCGGCACCAGCCAGGATTTCCGCGACGCCTGGTTCATCGGCTACACCGCCGACCTCGTCACCGGCGTATGGCTCGGCAACGACGACGGCTCGCCGACCAAGAAGATCACCGGCGGCAGCATGCCGGTCGCGATCTGGAGCCAGGTCATGCGCGGCGCAGAGCAAGGCGCGACGCCAAGCCAGCTGCCCGGCGGAACGAGCGGATTGTTCTCCAGCGCCGGCATCTTCGGTTCGTCATCGGCGCCGACGCCGCCTAGCGCGATCCCGAATGCGGCGCCGGCGACCGCAAAGCCGCAATCGCGCGGGCTCGACGGCTGGCTGCTCGACAACCTGTTCGGGCGTTAATTACGTTAAACAACACCGTAGCGGTGCAGATCGGCGCCGTGGCTGTCGAGCCAGGTCTTGGCGCGCGCGGTATTCGGGCAGATACGGCCGACGATGCGCCAGAACGAGCGCGAGTGATTCATCTCGACCAGATGCGCGACCTCATGCGCGGCGAGATAATCCAGCACGAAGGGCGGCGCGAGGATCAGCCGCCAGGAATAAGACAGCATGCCGGTGGTCGAGCACGAGCCCCAGCGGCTGGCCTGATCGCGCACCGACACACGCTTGATCTTGACGTCGAGCTGCTCCGCGTAGCGCCGGCTGGCGGCCTCAAGCTCGCGCTTGGCTTCGCGCTTGAGATAATCGCGGACGCGGCGCGCGACATGCGGCGCTTCGCCGGCCACGCACAGCGCGTGGCGGCCATCGTCGCCCAGCTCGATCCACACGGTGCCACGCTCGCCCGGCCGATGCTCGATGCGATGCGGCTCGCCGCGCAGCGGGACGATCGCGCCGTCGCAGAACGGTGACGGCTGCGGCAGGCGATTGAGCCGCGAGGCGATCCAGCCGCCGTGCTTCTTTGCAAAAGCTTCGGCGTCGCGCAGGTTGCCGCGCGGCGGCATCGTGAGCACGACCTCGCGGGTGGCGGACTGCACGCGCAATGTATAGCGGCGCGCCTGGCGATGGCGCTGCAACCGCACCTGATAAACCGCGTCCTCGAACGCGATGTCGATCGAGGATGGCTCGCTTTGCCGCCGGTAGAACAATGCGCGCAGGGACATGAAGCGATTCCGACGTTGTCAGGAACGCTTCAACACTACCGGCCGTCCCGGCGCAAGCGGGTCAGGTCAGGCTGTTTTCTTGATGTCGGTGCGCACGCCGTTGTGCGACAGCACGAAATCGGAAATGCGCGGCGCGATCTCGGCGCGGAAGCGCGACCCGTTGAACACGCCGTAATGGCCGACGGCCGGCTGGAGGTAATGCACCTTGTCGTCGGCGGCGAGGCCGCTGCACAGCCGGTGCGCCGCCTCGGTCTGACCGACGCCGGAAATGTCGTCGTTCTCGCCTTCGACCGTCATCAGCGCGACCCGCTTGATGACCGACGGATCGACCTTGCGGCCGCGCGAGGTCATCTCGCCCTTCGGCAGCGAATGCCTGATGAACACGGTCTCGACGGTCTGGAGATAGAACGCGGCATCGAGGTCCATCACGGCGAGATATTCGTCGTAGAACTCGCGGTGCTTCTGCACCGAGTCGCCGTCGCCCTTCACCAGGTTGAGGAACAGGTCGCGGTGCGCCTCGATGTGACGGTCGAGGTTCATGCTGACGAAGCCGTTGAGCTGCAGGAATCCCGGATAGACATCGCGCATGAAGCCCGGATGCGGGAACGGCACCTTGGTGACGACGGTGCGGCGGAACCAGTCGATGCCGCGATTTTCGGCGAGCTTGTCGACCGAATTGGAGCTGATGCGCGTATCGATCGGACCGCCCATCAACACCATCGAGTGCGGCACGTTCGGGTCTTTGTCGGCTTCCATCAACGAGACCGCGGCGAGCACCGGCACCGACGGCTGACACACGCCGATGACGTGCACGTCGCCCTTCAGGTGATGCAGCATCGACACGACATAATCGATGTAGTCGTCGAGATCGAAGGTGCCTTTCGACAGCGGCACCATGCGGGCGTCGACCCAGTCGGTGATGTAGACTTCGTGGTTCGGCAGAAAAGTCTCGACCGTGCCGCGCAGCAGCGTCGCATAGTGGCCGGACATCGGCGCGACGATCAGCAGCTTCGGTTGCGGGCGGCGCGGCGCCTTCGTCAGTTGCCGCTCGAAATGAATGAGCCTGCAGAACGGCCGCTGCCACACGGTCTTGATTTTCACCGGCACGCGCTCGCCACCGACCGTGGTGGAGTCGATGTGCCATTCCGGCTTGGTATAGCGGCGTGTGGTGCGCTCGAACACTTCGGCGGCGGCCGCGATCGAACGGCCGTAAGTGGTGTGCGACCACGGATTGATCGGATTGCGGAAGAACAGCTTGGTGCTGTCCGCGACGGCCCGCGCTGGATTGAGCGCGGCCTGACCCATCTCGTAGAGCCAGTAGAGCGGATTGGCGGCAGGGAAACCTTCATCGTGCGGAAGCGCGGCGGCCCCGCCGAATTCGCCGATCGGCATTGAGTGATTCCCCGGCCCTTGCTGCGATGCAGCAGGGTGTCGCTTTTCCGTCATGAGGTCAACTTACAGATAAGTTCTCCACGGGCGGTTTAAATCCCGGAAAATTTATTTTTCTGCTGAAAAAACAGACGTTTGGAACTCATTCGCTGCTTTGCATGAGTTTGCCGTGGACGCGGGCACTCTCCAAAAGTCGAACGAAAGCGAATGATGCGACTGCGAACAGCACGATATTGAACGCAAAAGCCTGCCACATCAGATCGCCGCGCAGCACATGGTCGGTCAGCAGCGCACGCATGCCTTCAAACACGTAAGTCGGCGGCAGCGACCAGGCGACGTATTGCAGCCAGCCCGGCAGCACGGCGACCGGATAATAGACGCAGGTGAGCGGCAACAGCAGGAACATGAAGGTCCACACCAGGCCTTCGGCGCCGAGCCCGTTCCGCAGCAGCAGGCCGTTGACGAAAATCCCGATCGACCAGCTCGTCAAAATCAGGTTGCCGAAAAAGATCGCCAGCGCGAGACCGAGTCCCCACAGATTGAAATTGAAGAACCAGATCGCGGCGAGCGACACCGGGATTGCGCCGATCGCGAGCCGGATGATGCTGACGATCATCAAGGTGACGACCAACTCGAGCGGCCGCAACGGCGACATCATCAGGTTGCCGAGATTGCGCGAATACAGCTCCTCGAGGAACGAATACGAGAAGCCGAGCTGGCCGCGGAACAGGATGTCCCACAACAGCAGCGCCCCGATCAGGATGCCGCCGGCCTTGGCGAAATACGAGCCGCCGCTCTGCGCGATGTATTTTTGCAGGAAGCCCCACATCAGCATCTGCAGCATCGGCCAGTAGATGAGATCGAGGACGCGCGGCCATGACGACCGCAGCAGGTACCAGTAGCGCCGCACCATCGCGCCGATGCGATTGGGGGAGAATGTCGCATTCGCTTGATTCACTTGGCCCCCTCCCGCTGCCGGCCACGCGCGACATCGAGGAACACTTCCTCCAGGTTTTCTCGGCCGTAACGCGCGAGAAGCTGCTGAGGCGTGCCGTCATCCTCGATACGGCCGCGCTTCATGATGATGACGCGATCGCACAGCCGCTCGACCTCACCCATGTTGTGGGAGGCGAGCAGAACGGTGGCGTTAGTCTCGCGGCGGTACTGTTCGAGATGGCCGCGCACCCAATCGGCGGTATCGGGATCGAGCGAGGCGGTCGGCTCGTCGAGCAGCAGCACATCGGGCCGGTTGAGCAGCGCCTTTGCCAGCGACACGCGGGTTTTCTGGCCGGATGACAAACGCCCGGTCCAGGTGTCGAGAAATTCGGTGAGGTTGAGATCGGCGGCCAGCGCGGCAATCCGCCCGCGCACATCGTCGACGCCGTAAAGTTGGGCGAACACCGAGAGATTCTGCCGCACCGTCAGCCGGGTCGGCAGGTCGACGTAAGGGCTCTCGAAATTCATCCGGTGCAGCACGTCGTAACGCTGGCGCGGCATCTGCGCACCCAGCACCGACACCCGGCCGGATGTCGGCGTCACCAGCCCCATGATCATGGCGATGGTAGTGGACTTTCCGGCCCCATTGCCGCCGAGCAAAGCGGTGACCGAACCGGCGGCGAGATTGAACGAAATGCCGTCCACCGCGCGGGTGCTCTTGTAAAGCTTGGTCAGCTTGTCGGCGCTGATGGCGGAAGGGTTGCTGGCGTCCATGCGATGCCCAAATCCGGCCTGATGTGACGTGCCGGCATCACCGACGCAAGGCCCATACGGCGCGAAATGACGGGCGAATCCACAACCGCTACACTCGCCTCATGCCGCCCGGTGTAATGTCCACACGCCCTCGCCGCCACGTCCGGCTCGACACGCTGATCCGGCTGCGCTGGCTTGCAGCGATCGGCCAGACCGCGGCGGTGCTAATCGTCGAGCTGGTGCTGGAATTCGACTTTCCGTTCTGGCCCTGCCTCGTCATTATCGCGCTGTCGGTGCTGCTGAACCTCGGGCTGCGGCTGCGCTTCGCCGCAACGCAATGGCTAGAGCCCGGCCCGACCGCGTGGCTGCTCGGCTTCGACATCGCGCAACTGGCCGGCCTGCTGTTCTTCACCGGCGGGCTGCACAACCCGTTCGCGTTCCTCTTCCTCGGCCCGGTGCTGATTGCGGCAACGGCCCTGGCGCCGCGCTACACCGTGATGCTCGGCGGCTTTGCCGTGTTCTGCGCGACCGTCCTGGTGTTCGCGCACTATCCGCTGCCGTGGGACAACAACGATCCGATCATCCTGCCGCCGATCTTCCTGGTCGGCGAATGGGTGTCGATCCTGCTGGCGATCGGCTTCATCGGCCTCTATGCCTCGCAGATCACAGAAGAGTCCCGGCAACTGTCCGACGCGTTGGCGGCGACCGAACTCGCTTTGGCGCGCGAGCATCACCTGTCACAACTCGACGGCCTCGCCGCCGCCGCCGCGCACGAGCTCGGCACGCCAATGTCGACCATCTCGGTGATCGCCAAGGAACTCGAACGCGCCATCCCGCCCGACGCGCCGCATGGCGAAGACGTGCGGCTGCTGCGCGAGCAGGCGGCGCGCTGCCGCGACATCCTGGCGAAGCTGACCGAACTGTCGAGCGATCAGCCGTTCGACCGCACGCCGCTGACCTCGCTGATCGAGGAAGTGGTGGCGCCACACCGCAATTTCGGCATCGCGATCGGCGTGACGACACCGGCCGACCGCAACAACGAACCGGCCGCCGCGCGCAATCCCGCTATCCTCTATGGGCTCGGCAACATCGTGGAGAATGCGGTCGATTTCGCACGCGACCGCGTCGAGATCGGCACGCAATGGAACGACGACGACGTGACCGTTACGATCACAGACGACGGACCCGGTTTCGCGCCGGAGATCCTTAACCGCATCGGCGAGCCCTACGTATCGAGCCGCCGCAAGCCCAAAATCGGCGATAGCGAAGAAGCCGGATTGGGTCTCGGCCTGTTCATCGCGAAAACGTTACTTGAGCGGACCGGCGGAAAGCTGACCTATCAGAACCGTGGCGGTCCCACGCGCGGCGCAATTATTGCCGTGCGCTGGCGGCGCGAGGATTTCGAGCGATTGCCGGAGTCTTCGGCGGCCTGACCGATTTCGGTTTTTTATCGCCGGCCGCGACGGTAAGATCGCGGCCAAACAGGGTGGTGACATGACACTTGCGGAATTGGCGGTTTCGGAGCCGCGCATGACGATCCCGACCGAGCGTTCGCTTCTCATCGTAGAGGACGACAAGTCGTTTCTGCAGCGGCTCGCCAAGGCGCTGGAAGCGCGCGGCTTCGTCGTGACCACGGCGGAATCGGTCGCCGAAGGGCTCAAGCAAGTCGAGCGCGAAGCGCCGGCTTTCGCGGTGGTCGACATGCGGCTCGGCGACGGCAACGGGCTCGACGTCATCTCGGCGCTCAAGCGTGAGCGGCCGGAGGCGCGCGCCATCATCCTGACCGGCTACGGCAACATCGCCACCGCGGTGAATGCGGTGAAGATCGGCGCGGTCGATTATCTCGCCAAGCCGGCCGACGCCGACGACGTGGTCGCGGCGCTGCTCAATCTCGAGAACAACAAGATCGAGCCGCCGGAGAACCCGATGTCGGCCGACCGCGTGCGCTGGGAGCACATCCAGCGCATCTATGAGTTGTGCGGCCGCAACGTCTCGGAGACCGCGCGCCGGCTCAACATGCACCGCCGCACATTGCAGCGGATTCTCGCTAAAAGGGCTCCGCGCTAGCGGCGGCCGCCTTCAACAACATGAGAGCGCCGCGCTAGATCTGGTCTGCGTAAGGCCCGTGCGGGTCGATCAGCGATTGCAGGCGCAGCGCGGCGGCGCGGCCGAACGCCAGCATCATGCTCTTCCGGGTTGCGGCCGACAGCTTATGCTCCGGCGCATCGCAGACGAATGACGCGCCGAATGCGTCGGCGACGATAAGCCCGGTGTCCGGCGGGAAAATCTTGCACGGCACGTCCTGACAAGTGGCGAAGAACAGCCGATCGCAATGCAGCCGGTAGTCCATCCATTTCTGGTCGGCGCGGAAATCGGCGACCGACGACTTGATCTCGACGATCCAGATTTCGCCCTTGCCGTCGAGCGCCACCAGATCGGCGCGGCGACCGGACGCCAACGGCAATTCGCTGACCACGCTGAAGCCGTGGGCATGCAGCAGCCGCATGGTGCCGCGCGCGATAGCAAGCGCGGTGTCCGACTGGCGGCCGTCAATGGGCGGCTCGATTCGGCGGGCAAGTTGGGACATGTCCCTGCATAACGCCGTTTGACCGTCAGGAAAAGGCACGGTTGACTGCACGCCGGAATTTGCAGGGAACAGCGATGGCGCAGATCGATTACGAGACCGAATACAACAATCGCGGCCGTGTGCCGGAGTACCAGCAGATTTTCGACCGCTGGGAGCGCGATGCTGCTGCCTATCGCGAGACTATGAAACCAAAGGGCGTCGAGATCGGCGTCCGCTACGGAACGGGCGAACGGCAGACCTACGATTATTTCCCCGGCAACGATCCGCATCCGGGCGCACCGCTCGCGGTGTTCATTCACGGTGGCTACTGGCGTTCGCTGTCGCCGTCGATGCACAGCTGGGCGGCGCGCGGCATGAACGCGCACGGCATCAGCGTCGCGGTGCCGGGCTACGATCTCTGCCCGAATTGCACGATCGCTGACATCATCACACAGACGCGAAACGCGCTGCTCGCGCTTTGGCGCAAGCACAAGAAGCGGATGCTGGTCGTCGGACATTCGGCCGGTGGACATTTGGCCGCCTGCATGACCGCGACCGAGTGGCATTCGGTGTCGAAGGAGCCGCCGAACGACCTGGTGCCGTTCGGCTATTCGATCTCCGGCGTGTTCGACTTCATGCCGCTGCTGAAAGTATCGCAGAACGCCGATCTGCGGCTGGACGAAAAGAGCGCGGAGGAAGTGTCGCCGCTGACCTGGAAGCTGCCGGCGCAAAGGAGCCTTGATGCGGTGGTCGGCGCCGAGGAATCCAGCGAATTTCTGCGGCAGAGCCAGATCATCGCGGACGACTGGGCCAAGAAAGGCGCGGTGACGCATTACGAGGCGGTCCCGGGAACCAACCATTTCACCGTCGTCGATGCGCTGGCCGATCCGGACAGCGCGATGACCGCGCGGGTGGCGCGGCTGGCCGAGCGCGTCAACGCGATGGCTTTGGGCGCTTAACGCTAGAACCAATATCGCCATGCGAAGGCCGCGGTGAGCAGCGCGCCCATCGCGACCACAAAAATTCGCATGATCCACTGCGGAATAAGCCGCGCGATGTAGGAGCCGAGCAGCCCACCGGCGATGCAGCCGGCCATCATCGTCAGCGTCTGCGGCCACGCAACGGCGCCCTGGACGGCGAACAGCGTGGAAGCGGTCATGCTGTTCAGGCCGGTGACGAAATTCTTTGTGACATTGGCGGAACGATAGTCACCGCGGGTGGCCAGCGTGAACACGCCGAGCAACAGCACGCCGACACCGGCGCCGAAATAGCCGCCGTAAAACGACACCGGCAGCAGCATCTTCAGGCTGGTGAGATTGAAGGTGATGTCGTGGCCGCGCGCCTTGGCGCGCGATTTCAGCCATGCACTCAACTTTCCGGAATAAGCGAACACCAGCGTGGCGAAGCCGAGCAGCAGCGGCACCAGCACTTCAAAGACGCGAACCGGCGTGAACAGCAGGAGAATGGCGCCCGCCGCGGCGCCAGTGATCGAGGCAAATACCAGCCCGGCGAAAGCGCGATTGAGCGGCGGCAGCTGCGTGCGATCCGCAAAAGCGGCAATCAAAGTTCCCGGCATGACGGCGAAGAGGTTCGACGCCACCGCGATCTGCGGCGGCAAACCGGCCGCCAGCAGCGCCGGGTAGCTGACGACGGCGGCGCCTCCAATGATGGACGACAAGATGCCGGCCAGGACACCGGCGCCGAGAAGAATCAAAATAGTGTGGTGATCCATCGAAGCTTCCGCTCGTTCCCGCGGAAGCGAGAATCCAGCATCACTCTATATTCCAATGCTGCGTTCCGCGCCCCCGCTTTCGCGGGGACAAGCGAGCAAAAATGCATGCTGTTCGATTAGAAGAACGCCTGGATGCCGGTCTGGGCGCGGCCGAGAATCAGCGCGTGGATGTCGTGGGTGCCCTCGTAGGTGTTCACAGTCTCGAGGTTCGAGAGCACGCGCATCACATGATACTCGTCGGCAATGCCGTTACCACCGTGCATGTCGCGGGCGACGCGGGCGATATCGAGCGCCTTGCCGCAGTTGTTGCGCTTCATCAGTGAGATCGACGGCGGCGCTGCGGTGCCCTTCTCCAGCATGCGGCCGAGCCGCAACGCGCCCGACAGGCCGAGCGCGATCTCGGTCTGCATGTCGGCGAGCTTCTTCTGCACGAGCTGGTTGGCGGCGAGCGGCCGGTTGAACTGCTTGCGGTCGAGCGTGTACTGCCGCGCGGCGTGCCAGCAGAATTCGGCGGCACCCATCGCGCCCCAGGCGATGCCGTAACGCGCCATGTTGAGGCAGCCGAACGGACCGGCCAGCCCCTGCACGTTCGGCAGCAGGTTTTCTTCCGGCACAACGCAATCTTCCAGCATGATCATGCCGGTGATCGAGGCGCGCAGCGACAGCTTGCCTTCGATCTTCGGCGTCTCGAAGCCCTTGGCGCCGCGCTCGACGATGAAGCCGCGAATTTTTCCATCGAGCTTGGCCCACACCACGGCAACGTCGGCGACCGGTGAATTCGATATCCAGGTCTTGGAGCCGTTGAGTTTGTAGCCACCCTGCACCTTGTCGGCGCGCGTCACCATCGAGCCGGGGTCTGAGCCGTAATCCGGCTCGGTGAGGCCGAAGCAGCCGATCATTTCGCCCTTGGCGAGCTTGGGCAGGTATTTGCGCTTCTGCGCTTCGGAGCCGTAGGCGTAGATCGGGTGCATGACCAGCGAGGACTGCACCGACATCATGGAGCGGTAGCCGGAATCGACGCGCTCGACTTCGCGCGCGATCAGGCCGTAGGCCACGTAGCCGAGGCCGGCGCCGCCGTAGGTTTCGGGAATCGTGGGGCCGAGCAGACCTAGCGCGCCCATGTTCTTGAACAGGTCGTTGTCGTAGCGCTCCTCACGATACGCGGTAAGAACGCGCGGCATGAGGTCGTCCTGCGCGAAGCCGCGGGCGCTGTCGCGCACCATGCGCTCGTCTTCGGTGAGGTCACTTTCGATATCGAGCGGATCCTCCCACACGAAGTTCGCATCTTTCAGGGACACCGCGGGCTTGCCCGCGATCTTTTCGGCCGGCTGCGACATGCAAAATCTCTCTTTGTCTCTTTTGGAACCTTTGCCCACATTATAGCGGCGGCGGGCCAGAGCCGTATAGAGCGTGCTAACGCTTCGCCGACGCCAGCACCTTGTCGACCATCGCGGGCGCGAGGCCGAGGTAATTGGCCGGGTCGGTCATCCTCTCGACCGCGCCGCGGTCGAAATGCGCCGTCACCGCCTTGTCCTGCATCAGCACGTCGGCGAGTGTGCCGCCCTTCTCGTTGACCACGCGGCAAGCCGCATAGACGACGTCGTGCGCCTGCTGGCGGCCGATGTGCGGCGCCATCTGCATCATCACGCTTTCCGCGACGATCAAGCCTTTCGACATCGCAAGGTTTTGAGCCATGCGCTTGTCGTCGACGATCAGCCCGCCGAGCGCGAACCTTGCCTGATGCAGCGCGCCGGCCGTGAGCACGAAGCTCTCCGGGATCGCCATCCATTCGGTGTGCCACGGCCCGGTGGCGCGCTCGAAATCCTGGATCATCGCGTCGGTCATCAAGCCGGCGTGCTGACGCACGGCTTTCGCCGCGGCGAGCATCAGCTCCGACGAAATCGGATTGCGCTTCTGCGGCATGGTCGACGACGCGCCCCGGCCCGGCACGAACGGCTCGTACAGCTCGCCGTATTCGGTCGAAGCCATGACCATGATGTCGAGCGCGATCTTGCCGAGCGTACCGGTGACCAGCGCGAGGAAGTTGAGCGTCTCGGCGAAACCGTCACGGGCGACATGCCAGGTCGAGACCGGCACGGCGAGCTTGAGTTCGCCGCATAATGCGGCTTGCACCTCGAGACCCCTGTCGCCGAGCGAAGCCAGAGTCCCCGCCGCGCCGGCGAACTGGCCGACCAGCACGCGCGGCTTGAGCTGCGCCAAACGCTCCGCGTGGCGATCGAACATTGCCAGCCAGATCGCGGCCTTGTAGCCGAACGTCACCGGCAGCGCCTGCTGCAGATGAGTGCGGCCCGCCATTGCTGTGCTGCGATACGTTTTCGCGAGATCCGCGAGAATTTTTCGCAGCGCCGAAATGTCCCGCGCGATGATGTCGAGGCCGGCGTGGAGCTGGAGCACCGTCGCGGTGTCCATGATGTCCTGCGTGGTGGCGCCCCAGTGGACGTAACGCCCCGCCTCGCCGCACTGCTTCACCAATTGATGGACCAGCGGCAGGATCGGATAACCGACATTGTCAGTTTCCTGGCGCATCAGATCCCAGTCGAGCGCGGCTGCATTGGCCTTCTTGGCGATCTCGGCGGCGGCTTCAGCCGGGATGACGCCGACTTTCGCCTCGGCTTTGGCCAGCGCGATCTCGACCTCGACATAACGCGCGACGGTAGCGGCGTCGGAGAACACGTCGCGCATCGCCGGCGTGCCGAAGGAATCGCGGAACAAGCGGGAGTCGAGAACGGTGGTGGGCGACATGGTTGTCATTGGCGCGGTTTCTCCTGAGCGGCGGCGCTTCTGGTAGCACGTTGCCGCTCTCAGTTGCCGCTTTTGGCCCATTCCGCTATTCAAGCGGCAGGCGCCCGTAGCTCAGCTGGATAGAGCGTTGCCCTCCGAAGGCAAAGGTCAGAGGTTCGAATCCCCTCGGGCGCGCCACTCTTCGATTTCCTGTGCATCGCCGGATTTGTAACAGCCGCTTGCGCTCGTGCGCCGCGCGGTGAATGGTATTGTCGAATCGACATGAAGGCGCGCCGCTTGAAATCGTTTGCATCGCCGATCATGGCCGCAGGGGGCATCGTCATCGCCCACGGCCGCACACCGCTGGTCGCCGTGGTGCAGCGCCGCAAGGACGACGAATGGGTGCTGCCGAAAGGGAAGCTGAAGCCCAAGGAAACCGCCCTCGCCGCAGCCCAGCGCGAGGCGCGCGAAGAGACCGGCCACCGCGTTGCGGCGCACGAATATCTCGGCGTGGTTTCCTATGAGACCGGCGATGGGCCGAAAATCGTGCAGTTCTGGCGGATGCGGAGCCTCGGGCACACCGACCAGCGGCTGATGCGGGACATCAAGGCGGTCAAATGGCTGCCGCTGGAGGCCGCCATTGCGCGGCTTACATTTCCGCTGGAGCGCGCGTTTCTCACGCAGGTCGGCGAGCGCACGCTCAAGCTGGCGCGGCGGCGCACGGCGACCCGCTCCGCAAAATCCTCGCACGCGCCGCGGCCGGCGTCGGCCGCGGACAGTTCCGCCGCCCAGGTTTTCAGCACGGCCCGTCCGACCGGTGCGCCGACAAGAACCGTGCTTCAGCGCCTGTTGTCGCGACTCCACGCGCCAAAAACGCATGGCGTCGCGCGGCCGCTCTAGGCGCTGTCACAAAACCTTCATAATAGAGCGGCGATCTTGGAAATCCGCCGCGCTTTGGTAGGCTCCCGCCGTCTCGAATTGTGCGGGGAGCGTCATGTCGGACAAGCAGAAGAAGAAAATCAAATCGCTGAAAAAGGAAGTGAAGGAACTTAAATCTCAGCTCAAGA
The DNA here is from genome assembly GCA_035546455.1 of Pseudolabrys sp. Lineage (GTDB taxonomy): Bacteria > Pseudomonadota > Alphaproteobacteria > Rhizobiales > Xanthobacteraceae > Pseudolabrys. The sequence goes on along the minus strand of DASZXA010000057.1, from coordinate 85,520 downwards.
AATTTAAGCTCACTTCCGCGGTCAAAAAGACGTCCAAGCTGAAAGCCGCCGCCCCCGCGCCGAAGGCGCCGGCACAGACCACACCGACGCTGGTGACGAAGCCGGACAAGCCAGCCGAACACGCCGCACGGCGCTAGACTCGCGATCGTTTTACCGCAGCCGGCGGACGCTCAGATGAGCGTCTTGCGGATGCGCGCGCTGGCGAGATCGATCGCAATCACCGTCACCACCACAATGATGATCTGCGCCGCGGTGTCGGCGTAGTGGAAGCTGCGGATGCTCTCGTAGAGCGTCTGACCGATGCCGCCGGCGCCGACGATGCCGAGCGTGGTGGCCGAGCGGACGTTGGTTTCAAACCGATAAAGCGTGAACGAGCTCCACAGCGGCAGCACCTGCGGGATGATGCCGAAGATCACCTCGTGCACCCGCACCGCGCCGGTGGCGCGAATGCCCTCGACCGGGCGCGGGTCGATCTGCTCGACCGCCTCCGAGAACAGCTTGGCGAAAATGCCGAGGTTGTGGACGAACAGCGCCATCACGCCGGCGAACGGGCCGAGGCCGACCGCGACCACGAATAGCAGCGCGAACACGATCTCGTTGATGGCGCGGCAGGTATCCATCAGCCGCCGCACCGGCTGCACCACCCACTGCGGCATCACGTTCGAGGCGCACAGAATCGAGAACGGGATGCCGAATACGACCGCGAGCGCGGTGCCCCACACCGCGATCTGGATCGTGACGATCATGTCGCGAATGTAGAAATCCCAATCGTGGAAATTCGGCCGCAGGAACGCCGCGCCGAACTCGGCCATGTTCTGCCAGTCGGTAAACAGCGCGCCGGCGCGGAACATCTCCGCCGCATTCCAGCTCCAGATCAGCAGGCCGGCGACGATCGCCCAGACGACGTAGCCGCGCAGCCGTGCCAGCAGCGGGCGGCGCGGGATAACGGCATTGGCGGCGGCGAACTCGGCACCGCTGACGTGAATCTGCTGTGTGACGTCGGTCATGGCCGCTCCGGACAAAAGAGATGCCGGCTCACGAATGAGCCGGCATCCGTCGCGAGGACATCAGTTGACGGGGACGCTGGACAGGTTCGCGGCAGATTCGTCGATCAGTTTCTTGAGCTCGGCCTGATTGCCGGTCTTGTCGACCTCAACGAAGTGGGCGATGCGCTGCTGCGACTGGCTGTGCTCGGCCTTGGCAGACGCGTCCTGCCACTTCTTGATCTCGCCCTGGAGCGCCGCGATCTTCGGCGCCTTTTCGGCGTCGGAGAGCTTCTCGTCGGCCTTGACCTTCATCAGGGCCTTGTTGGCCTCCAGGATACGGATCGGCAGCAACTGGTTGTCGTTCGAGGGGTGGAACGGCGACCAGATCAGGTTGGCGAGGATGACCTTCGCTTTGGCGATCTCATCCGGCGTGCCGATACGGCCATAGCTCATCAGGAAGGTATAGAGCTTCGACTTGACGCCGGGGTCGAGGTCCTTGCGCCACATTAGCGGATCGAGCGGGATGATCGGCGAGGTCCAGATCACGCGGATCTTCTTGTAGGCCTCCGGCGCGCTATCGGCGACGCGCTGCAGATCTTCGCTGTTGTTGGTCGCGGCCGCGACCTGCTTGTTGGCAACCGCCATCGCGTTCGCCTGATGGTTGGCGTTACGTACGGTCTTGAAGCAGGCCTTCGGGTCGATGTCCTTGGCCGCGAAAATGTATGAGGTCGGGACCAGGAAGCCCGAGGTCGAGTTCGGATCGCCGATGCCGAAGTCGAGAGTGTGATCGCACTTCAGGATGTCTTCGAGTTTCTTGTACGGGCTGTCGGCGTTGACGATGATGTGCGAGTAATAACCGGTCGAGCCGTCACGCGACACGACCTGCGCGAACACTTCGGCATTCGAGCGGTTCGACGCTTCCATGCCGGACTTGTTGCCGTACCAGGCAATCTGCACCTTGTTGAAGCGCATCGCCTCGATCACGCCGGCATAATCGCTGGCGTAGAAACCGTTGATTTTCAGGCCCGTGGCGTGGGACATCGCCTCGAGGAACGGATCCCAGTTCTTCTTCTGGTTGACCGACGCTTCCGTCGAGATGATGCCGAAATTGATCTCGCCCGGCGTCTCCGCTTTCAGCGGGCTCGCCGCGGCGCACAGAACGGCGACGGCCGCTCCGAACATTGCCAGTTTGCGCATGACAGCTCTCCTGTTTTGAGTGACTTTTCTTTCAGCAAAACCTTGACGCAATGACGCGCACTAGGCGTCGAGCCGCTCCGGCTTCGCGCGGGTCGCGCGGCTCCGCGACGGACGACGGCGCGCCGGGCGATAGGTCCAGGGCGACGGTGCTTCGGCGGCGCGCCCGTTCGATGCGGCGATGTTCTCGAACGGCGACAGGAACAGCTCTTCGCTTTCGGCGCCGTAGATCTGATTGAGGAATTGCGGGGTGAGCGCGCTGGACGGGCCGTCATAGGCGATCTTGCCGGCCTTGAGCGCGATGGTGCGCGGGCAATATTTCAGCGCGTACTCGACCTGATGCAGCGAGATGAACACCGTGAGACCGTCGCGGCGATTCATGTCGGCGATCAGGTCCATGACACGGCGCGCCGAGGCGGGGTCGAGCGAGGCGATCGGCTCGTCGGCGATCAGCAGTTCAGCGCCCTGCACCAGCGTGCGGGCGATCGCGGCGCGCTGCTGCTGGCCGCCCGACAATTCGCTGGCGCGCTTGAGCGCATGCTCGGCGATGCCGACACGAGCCAAGGCCTGCATCGCCTTGAGCTTCTCCTTGTCGGAGAAATAACCGAACACGCCCTGGATGGTCGGCATGCGGCCGAGCAGGCCGAGGCAGACATTGGCGAGCAGCGAAAGCCGCGGAACGAGATTGAATTGCTGAAAGATCACGCCGATACGGGCGCGCAGGTCGCGCGCGCAATCGATCTTGCCGCGATTTTGGATCGGCCGGCCCAGCACCGTAATGCGGCCGCCAGCCTTGTCGTCGCGCGACGTATCGACGGGCGTCAGCCCGGACAGCGTGCGAATGAGCGTGGACTTCCCAGAGCCGGACGCACCGATCAGCGCGACAATCTCCCCACGCTGGAGCGAAAACGTCAGATCGTCGAGCACGCGCACACCGCGCTGAAAAGACTTCGAGATGTTCGCGACTTCGACGATTGTTTCGTTTGACAAGCGCGCTCTCCGTTTCTTGAGACGGAGTTAACGGCGTCCTGTGACAGGCGGATGAACCGCCCGTCACATTCACACTTTCCCACAGTGGCGAACTCAGAACAGTTCCGCGAATGGCCGGTACATCGAAACGCCGAGCGGCGCGGCGCGCACCACCTTGAACGGTGACGCGCCGTCGTGCTGCCGCGCGATCACGATCTTGCCGATCGTGAGATGCTTCACCGGCGATGCTTGCTGAAATTCATGACAGAGACGCGACAATGCGTCCTCGCGCTCACCCGTTTCGAGGCGGCCGGTCAACGTCATGTGAAACCGGAAGTCGTCGAACACGTAAGGGTAGCCCCAGCGGTCCAGATTCTGGATTTGCCGTTCGGTGAGCGGCGACTTGAGCCGGCGCCGGCGATCCTGCTCGGTCAGCGGCGCGCGGAAGCGATCGAAATAGCGCACGCAATTTTGCGCCAGATGATTGAGCACCGGAGCCGGCTCGTCCGGCACCACGGCAATGAAGCCGTCGAGCTCGCGGACGGAGATGCTGGTGAGGGTGAAGACGGCCTGTTCGCGCGCGAAGCTAGTAAAATCGCGAAAAAGGTCGACTTCCCGGGCACTTGTGGCGAGGTGAAACGGCGCCTTCAGGGTGGCGTGGAAGCCATAACGGCGAGGCTCGCGCACCGCCTCGTTCCACGCCGGCAGGCTGCAACAGTTCGGCAATTCATTGCCACTGTAGCAGTCGTAGCCGAGCACGGCAGTGCCGAACCGGTAGAGCGCGCTGGTGCGCTCCGGCACGTAGTAGATCGCGTAGCGAGGACCGGCCTCCGGCGGCGTCATGGCGAGCATCAGTTCAAGCGGCCTGGCTGCGTGAGGTGGACGAGTTGGCCGTTGGCGACGGTTGCGACCACGCTGGGGCGGCGCCCATCACGGCCATCGACGAGAATAAGATCGGCGCGCCGGCCTTCGGCGATCGTGCCGCGATCCTCGAGACCTGCGGCCTTCGCCGGATTGGCCGCAACGTAACTCCAGGCCTGCGCGAGCGGCGCGATGCCGTCCGCCGCGAGACGGAACGCGGCCAGCAGCGGCGCAGGATAATAGTAATCCGATGCGAGGATCGTGCAGAAGCCGCGCGAGATCATGTCGGCCGCGCCGATCCAGCCGATGTGACTGCCGCCGCGCACGACATTGGGCGCGCCAAGCACGATGTCGTCGCCGGCCTGCGCCGCCGCCTCGGCGGTTTCGACATTGGCGGGGAATTCGCACAACCGGCAATCGAGATCGCGAAACCAGTTGCGCCGCTCGGGGCTCATGTCGTCGTGCGACAGCATCGGCACGGCGGCGTCACGGGCGGCGCCGGCGACGCGCGCGATCGAATCCGGCACTCGGCGGCGCGGCCGCGCAGGCGCTCGACCAGGACGAGGAAATCCTCGCGGCTGAGCCCTGCCCGCTCCGCCATCTGCGACAGCTTACGAGTGCGCGCGGCGATGTCCTCGCTCGGCATGTGGTCGTTGAACGCCAGCAGATCGACACGGCGCTCGGACAGCCACGACAGGACTTCGTCTTCGGCGTCAAGATTGTAGGTTTCGTAGCGCAAGTGGAAGCGCGTATCGGCTTGCAACCTGTCGCGCAGCGACTCCATGTGCGACAGCAGCGCGCCTGCATTGTCGATGCCGCGCAGGCCCGGCTCCCACGAACAGGTCACGCTGTGAAAGACCGTGGTGATGCCGTTGCTGATCGCCTGACGATCACTGTCGGCGAGCGCGATATCGAGCGGAAACGCCACGCCGGGGCGCGGCATCACCTGCCGCTCGAAGGCGTCGCCGTGAATATCGACGATGCCCGGCAGCACATGCAGATCGCGGGCGTCGAGCGTCCGGTTGGAGCCACCATCACGGCCGATCGACGCGATGGCGCCGTCATCGATTTCGACGTCCGCGGCGACGAACCCGCACTCGATGAGAACCTGTCCGCCCTGCAACCGCATGTTGCTACTCGATCGAAGTGGCCATGATGTGAGACGGAAGCGCGCCGGGGCGCTGACGGCCTTCGTGCCTGTCCAGAAAGTCGTGCGCGGACAACGAGCGAAAATCCGCGAGCGCTTCGCGAAGCCGTTCGTGCGGCCAATCCCACCAGGCGAGATCGAGCATCCGCTCGACGATATCGACCGGGAAGCGCGTGCGCACGATGCGGGCCGGATTGCCGACCACGATCGCGTAAGCCGGCACGTCGCGGGTCACCACCGCGCCGGCGCCGACCACCGCCCCGGTGCCGATGGCCCGGCCCGGCAGCACGATGGCGCCGTGGCCGATCCAGACGTCATGGCCAATCGACACCGGCTGCGACCGGCGCCAATCGAAAAACGTGTCCTCGTCGGATTCACCCGCAAAATAGGCGCCAGCGCGATAGGTGAAATGCGCCTGGCTGGCGCGGTGCATCGGATGGTTGCCCGGATTGATCCGGGTCATCGCCGCGATCGAGGTGAACTTGCCGATCGTCGCGTAAGCAATATCGCTGTCGTTGACGACGTACGAATAATTGTCGAGCTCGACCTCAAGGAGCTTGGTGCGCGCGCCGACCTCGGTGAAAGCCCCGAGCCGGCTGTCCGTTACCTCAGCGCTCGGGTCGATCAGGGCCTGTGGGCCAAGCTGTTTGGTCATGATGCCTGTCGGCGAATCCCAGCCCACATTGCCGGGCATTCGACGACAAGCGTGTGACAACAGGAGGCTGGGCGGCGGCTCGCGTTAATTTTCGATGATGAGCGCGACGCGATCGGCGGCAAAGCGGCCCCGTGTCGTCAGGATTGGCTCGCCATCCGGCGTGATATCCAGGCTTTCAATCACCAGGATCGGCCGGTGGACCGCCATCCGCAGCCGGCCGGCATCGACGGCATCGGCAAAACCCGCGGTGATCCGCGACCATTTGCGCTCGTAAGCCGCGATGCCGTGGTGGTCGAGCATGCGGGTGATCGAGCGGTGGCGGCGGAAAAACTTCGCCGCATCGGGATAACGCCTAGCGGACAGCCAGGTGGTCGCGACCGAAATCGGCACGCCGTCGGAGGCGCGCACGATCTCGAGGCGACTCATCTGCTCGCCCGGTTCGAGCTTGAGGCGCTCGGCGATCTCCTCGGTGGCCGGCTCAAATCTGTGGCTTTGCAGGCGGCCCTGCGCTTCGTGGCCCGCCGCCGCGACATTCTCGGAAAATCGCGTGCGCTGGCTGATGCGGTAATTGAGCTTGTCGGCCTTCACGTAAGTGCCGCTGCCGCGCTCGGTATAGACGAGGCCACGCTGCGCCAGCTCCGCCATCGCGCGTCGCACGGTGTGACGATTGACGCCGTAACGCGCGGCGATCTCGGATTCGGCCGGCAGCCGCTCGCGATCCTCGTGCTTGCCGATCAGAATCATCTGCTCGAAGTCGTCGGCGATGCAGCGCCACAACATGATGCCGCGCATCGCAAGATCGTTCTTGCGCATGCGATTGTTGGTCGGCCTTGTGAGCATCATCGCCCTGTCATCAAAGCGTCATCGCTCGCGATCTATTGCTTGTCTAATCGAGTAGACAACTTGCTGCAAGCGTCGATGACAGCAACCGACAAAAATCTCGAACACGATCGTGAGAACCGGCGCACGCTGATGTCGGTTCTCGCCGCGGCGAACACGGATGACATCGTGCAAGCGATCGGCGACGCGAGCTGCGACGTCGAGGTCGCCGATCTGCGGCAACCGGAAACCGGACTGGTGATGTTGCGCGGGCGCATCGGCGGCGACGGCGCGCCGTTCAATCTCGGCGAAGCGACGGTGACGCGCGCCGCCGTGCAACTCGATACCGGCGAGAAGGGATTCTCCTACGTGCTCGGCCGCGATCAACGCAAGGCGCGGCTCGCCGCGCTGTGCGACGCTTTGTGGCAGTCGCCGACTTATCGCGCGCAAGTCGACCGACACGTGCTGTCGCCGCTGCGTGACAAGCAATCGAAACAGCTTGCGCGCACGCGCGCGCAAACCGCGGCGACGCGCGTCGATTTCTTCACGCTGGTGCGCGGCGAGGACCCGGCATGACAGTGGTGCACGCGACGCAGGCGCTGGACAGCCAGGCGGCGTTTCGCGCCGTGATGCGGGCCTGCTCCCGCCCCGGCCAGATCGAGCGCGTCCAGCCCGTCCCGGCGCCTGCCGCACTTATGCCCGCCACTGCTGCGTTTCTGCGCGCTCTTGCGGACTATGAGACCCCGGTCTGGCTCGACAAGGGGCTCGCGGAAACGCCTGCGGTTGCTGACTGGCTGGGATTCGAGACCGGCGCCCCGATCACGACCGATCCGTCCGAAGCGATGTTTGCCGTCGTCTGCGCGCCCGCGCGCATGCCGGCGCTCGATCGCTTCGCGACCGGCACGCCGGATTATCCCGATCGCTCGACCACGATGATCCTTCAGGTGTCGCATTTCGGCGGCCCGGTAATGTCGCTTGCCGGGCCCGGCGTCCGCGGCGTGCGTTCGTTCGCCGCCGAACCACTGCCGCACGATTTCCCCGAGCGTCTCGCCGCCAATCACGCGCTGTTTCCGCGCGGCCTCGATTTCATCTTCACCGCTGGCGACAGGATCGCTGCGCTGCCGCGCTCCACGCATGTCACCTGGGGGCGCGGCTAGCATGTATGTCGCGGTCAAAGGCGGCGAACGCGCCATCGATAATGCTCACGCACTGCTGGCCGATGCGCGGCGGGGCGACCGTTCGGTGCCTGAACTGTCGCTCGCGCAGATCGACAATCAACTCGCACTCGCGGTCGATCGCGTGATGAGCGAAGGCTCGCTGTACGACCGCGAACTGGCGGCGCTAGCGATCAAGCAGGCGCGCGGCGATTTGATCGAGGCGATCTTCCTGCTGCGCGCCTATCGCACCACCCTGCCGCGGTTCGGCGCGTCGCAGCCGCTCAAAACAGCGAACATGGACATCCGCCGCCGCATCTCGGCGACCTTCAAGGACTTGCCGGGCGGCCAAGTGCTCGGCCCAACCTTCGACTATACCCACCGCCTGCTCGATCCGGCATTGGCCGAAGAGAGCGAGCCGGCCGCGCCGACGGAGACCGAAAGCGACGAGGGCAAATTCCGCTCGGTTGCCGAACTGCTCGGCGACAGCGGCCTGATCGAACAAAGCCCGGAGGAGAACGGTCCAATCGGTGATCTCACGCGCGAGCCGTTGTCCTATCCGGCGGAGCGCGACCTGCGCTTGCAAAATCTGGCGCGCGGTGACGAAGGTTTCCTGCTGGCGCTCGGCTATTCGACGCAGCGCGGCTATGGCCGCAATCACCCGTTCGCCGGCGAAATCCGGTTCGGCGAGGTCGAAGTCTCGTTCTTCGCCGAAGATGCCGGGTTCGATATTCCGCTCGGCACCGTCGCGGTGACCGAGTGCCAGATGGTCACGCAATTTTCCGGTGCGGCGAGCGAAGCACCGCGCTTCACCCGCGGCTACGGCCTCACCTTCGGCCAGAGCGAGCGCAAGGCGATGTCGATGGCGCTGGTCGACCGCGCGCTGCGGGCGCGCGAGCTCGGCGAAGATGTGCGCGCGCCGGCGCAGGACGAAGAGTTCGTGCTGAGCCACTCTGACAACGTGCAGGCGACCGGCTTCGTCGAGCACCTGAAGCTGCCGCATTACGTCGACTTCCAGGCCGAGCTCGGCCTGTTGCGGCAACTGCACGAGGAATTCTTCGCCGGCCGCGAAGCGATGCAGGAGGCCGCAGAATGACAGCCGCCGCGACCTACAACTTCGCGTATCTCGACGAGCAGACCAAGCGGATGATCCGCCGCGCGATCCTGAAAGCCATCGCGATCCCCGGCTATCAGGTGCCGTTCGCCAGCCGCGAGATGCCGATGCCTTATGGCTGGGGCACCGGCGGCGTGCAGGTGACGGCCTCGATCCTCGGGCCCGATGACGTGCTCAAGGTGATCGACCAGGGCGCCGACGACACCACCAACGCCGTGTCGATCCGCAAGTTTTTCGTCAAGACGGCTGGCGTCGCGACCACCACGGCAACCTCGGAAGCGACCGTGATCCAGACGCGGCACCGCGTGCCGGAGACGCCGCTCACCGAAAATCAGGTGCTGGTCTATCAGGTGCCGATCCCGGAGCCGCTGCGCTTTCTCGAGCCGCGCGAGACCGAGACGCGCCACATGCACGCGCTCGAAGAGTACGGGCTGATGCACGTGAAGCTCTACGAGGACATCGCGCGGCACGGCCACATTGCAACGACCTATGCCTATCCGGTGAAGGTCAATGCGCGTTATGTGATGGACCCCTCGCCGATTCCGAAATTCGACAATCCGAAGCTCGACAATTGCCCGGCGCTGCAATTGTTCGGCGCCGGCCGCGAGAAGCGCATCTACGCGATCCCGCCTTACACACGCGTGACGTCGCTCGACTTCGAGGACCATCCGTTCGAGCGCTATCGCCACAACGCCTCGTGCCAACTCTGCGGCGCAAGCGACAGCTATCTCGACGAAGTCATCACCGACGACGCCGGCGGGCGCATGTTCGTCTGCTCCGATACCGATTACTGCGAAGGCCGGAGGGCGGTGGCGTGACGGTCGACATCCGCAAAGCAACGCACGACGACCTTAACGGTGTGCTCGCGCTTTACTCCCAGCCTGAGCTCGACGACGGCCGCGTGCTGCCGGAACGCGACGCCGAGCGCATCTTCGCGCGCTTTGCGCGCTATCCCGACTACACGCTCTACGTCGCCGAGAGCGGCGAGGGGATCGTCGGCACCTTCGCGCTGCTCATCATGGACAATCTCGGTCATCTCGGCGCGCCTTCCGCCATCGTCGAAGATGTCGCGGTCGCGCCCGACAGCCAAGGCCGGGGCATCGGCCAGGCGATGATGCGCTTTGCGATGCGCAAGGCGCAGGAGAAGAATTGTTACAAGATCGTGCTATCCTCCAACGCCAAGCGAACCCGCGCCCACGCCTTCTACGAGACGCTCGGGTTCGAGCGCCACGGCTTCAGCTTTCGCGTGCAGCTCGACGTGGTGCCGGCATGAGCGACCAGCCGCTGCTGACCGCGCAAGGCGTGAGCAAATGGTATGGCCGGCGGCTCGGCTGCCAGGACGTCTCGTTCGAGCTTTACGAAGGCGAGGTGATGGCGATCGTCGGTGAGTCGGGCTCCGGCAAGACGACGCTGCTTCAGCTTCTGTCGACGCAACTCACACCGAGCCGCGGCAAGATCGAATACCGCATGCGCGACGGCACGATGGCCAACCTGTGGGAGTTGAGCGAGCCGGCGCGGCGTTTTCTGCTGCGCACCGACTGGGGCTATGTGCACCAGGATCCGCAGCTTGGCCTGCGCATGAACGTCTCGGCCGGCGGCAATGTCGGCGAGCGGCTGATGGCGGTCGGCGCCCGCAACTACGGCAACATCCGCAGCACCGCTGCCGGATGGCTGGACCGCGTCGAAATTCCGGAGAGCCGGATCGACGACAGCCCCCGCGCCTATTCCGGCGGCATGCGGCAGCGGCTGCAGATCGCGCGCAACCTCGTCACCGCGCCGCGGCTCGTCTTCATGGACGAGCCGACAGGCGGGCTCGACGTGTCGGTGCAGGCGCGGCTGCTCGACCTGCTGCGGCGGATCGTTTCCGAGTTGAAGATCGCGGCCATCGTCGTCACACACGATCTCGCAGTGTCGCGGCTGCTGTCGAACCGCATCATGGTGATGAAAGGCGGCCACGTGATCGAGGCCGGCCTGACCGATCAGGTGCTCGACGATCCGCACCAGCCCTACACGCAACTGCTCGTCTCTTCGATCCTGCCGGCATGAGGATGGCGTGACCCCGCTCGAACTGACCAACGTCACCAAGACTTTCACCATGCACCTGCAAGGCGGGCTCAAATTGCCGGTGCTGCGCGATGTGTCATTTGCTGTCGAGCCGGGCCAATGCGTAGTGCTGCACGGGCCGTCCGGAGCCGGTAAATCGTCGATCCTCAAGCTGATCTACGGCAATTACCGCTGCGACGATGGCAGCATCCGTGTCCGTCACGGCGGTGCGGAAACCGACATTGCCGCCGCCTCCCCGCGCGAAATTTTGTCGGTCCGGGCGCGGTCGCTCGGCTATGTGACGCAGTTCCTGCGCGCGGTGCCCCGCGTCCCAGCTGTCGAAATCGTTGCCGAGCCGCTGATCGCAGCGAACAACAACCGCGACGACGCCATCGAACGCGCGCAGGAGATGCTGCGGCACTTCAACATTCCGGAGCGGCTGTGGAGCCTGCCACCGGCGACCTTCTCCGGCGGCGAGCAGCAGCGCATCAATCTGGCGCGCGGCCTCCTTCCCGCGCACGCCATCCTGCTGCTCGACGAGCCGACCGCCTCGCTCGACGCCAACAACCGCCGCGCGGTGGTGGAGATCGTGCGCGAAAGGAAGCGCGCCGGCGCCGCTATCGTCGCCATCGTCCACGACGACGAGATCCGCGAGGAGATCGCCGACGTCACTCTCGATGTGTCCCGTTTCGCAGCCGCAGCCTGATCATGAACCAGCCAGACAGTTACGTTCTTCACGACGCCCACATCGTTCTCGCCAATGGCGAGATCGGGAACGGCTATGTGGCGGTGGAAGACGGCCTGATCGCCGAAATCGGCGAAGGAAAGCCGCCGGAGCGCGGCATTTCGCTGGACGGCGACCTGCTGCTGCCGGGCCTGATCGAACTGCACACCGATCATCTCGAAGCGCATTGCGTGCCGCGCCCCAAGGTGCACTGGGACACGGTGTCGGCGGTGCTGTCCTACGACGCGCAGATTGCGACCAGTGGCATCACCACCGTGCTGGATTCCGTTCGCGTCTGGCGCGAGGAACTGGCGCAGGACGCCGACGGCCAGGCGCTCCAGCTTGCCGACGGCATCGACAGCGCGCGCAAGGCCGGCCTGCTGCGCGTCGAGCACTATCTGCATCTGCGCTGCGAAGTGCCGATGCCGCATGTGGTGACGGACGCCAAGACCTTAATAGACCGGCCGGAAGTGCGGCTGATGTCGTTGATGGATCACACGCCCGGCCAGCGCCAGTTCCGCGACCCGGTGAAATTGCGCGACTATTACCGCGGCAAGAGCGGCGGCATGACCGATGCCCAGCTCGATGAGCTGTTCGCCAAGCGGCTCGAAAATCACGCGAAACATGCAGCGCGGAACAACGCCGACCTGCTGGCGTTGGCAAAAGTGCACGATACGCCGCTTGCCAGCCACGACGACACCACGCCGGACCACGTCGCCGATGCCATTCGCGACAATGTCGCGATCGCGGAATTTCCGGTGACGATGGACGCGGCGACGGCGCTGCATGGCGCCGGGGTCAAAGTGATGATGGGCGCGCCCAATCTGGTGCGCGGTGGCTCGCACTCCGGCAACATCGCGACCGAAGACCTCGCCCGCGCCGGCGTGCTCGATGTGATGTCATCCGACTATGTGCCGTCGAGCTTGCTGCTGGCGGCGCTGCGGCTGCCCGAAGTTACCGAGACATTCGATCTCCCCGCCGCGATCTGCACCGTGAGCAAGACGCCCGCCGAGGTGGTCGGCTTCAAGGATCGCGGCGAGATTGCCGCCGGACGGCGCGCCGATCTCATCCGCGTCCACCGGCAGGGCAGCGCCGCAGCCGTTCGCGCGGTGTGGAGCAGCGGCCGGCGCGTGGCATGAATTCCCCGCAAGTCGGACCCGGCACGCTGGTGCTGATCGTCGGGCCGAGCGGCGCCGGCAAGGACACGCTCATTTCGCTGGCGTCACGGACCTGCCGGGACGACCGCGCCATTGTGTTTCCCCGGCGGATCGTAACGCGACCGTCAAGCGAGACGGAAGATCACGACAGCCTCACCATGGCCGGCTTCGACGACGCTTTGGCGCGTGGGCATTTCGCCTTCTGGTGGGGCGCGCACGGCCACCGCTACGGTATTCCCAAGACAATCGACGCCGAGATCGAGGCCGGACACGTCGTCGTCTGCAACGTCTCGCGAGCGATTATCGCCGGGCTGCGCGAACGCTACGAAAATGTCGTGACGGTGCTTGTTACGGCGTCGTCCGAGATTCTGGCGGCACGCCTCAGCGGGAGGCGCCGCGACAGCGATGGCCCGCTCGAGCAGCGGATCGCGCAGAACCTGAAGTTCAGCGAGCTGACGGCGGATGTCGTGATCGAAAACAACACGAGCGCCGAGGCGGCCGCCGCGGCGCTCGTCACATTGTTGAACCGGACTCTCGGCGCCCTCGAGCGCCGCTGATCCTTATTCCGCCGGGGTGGCGAGGTGCGCGTTGATGCGCTCGAGCGGCACCACATTGGCGCCCGGCCCTTCGACCGCACGCTCGAGCCGGCGCGACACGCCTTCGAACCGCGCCGCCTCTTCGATCGCCAACGACTTGTTGTGGATCTCGCCTTCGACGATGGCGGTCTTCTGCAGCTTGATGTTGTTGCCGTGGATGGTGCCGGTGAAGGCACCTTCGATCACCGCATCCGGCGCCAGCACCTTGCCTTCGACGCGCGCGCCTTCGCGGATCGACAAATGCCCGGCGTGAATGTCGCCGGTGATGGTGCCGAAGATCTGCAGCGCGCCGGTGCAGATGATGTTGCCGGTGACCTGCATGCCGCTGCCGATGGTCGAGACTTCATCGTTGCCGGCGAGCGGGCGCGGAGCGTCCATTCTTACAGAGCCGCTGACCGGCTTGGCATCCGACTTCGATCCGGAAAAATAACTCACCTGACTCTCCTGTTACGCTGGCGCGGCGGTAATCTCGTGACGTCGATCTTAACGCCGCCGCGGCAGCCCGCCAGCCGGAACCAAAAATATCGATAACGCGCCGCCGTTAACTAATGGGGCAGCCGGCATCGCCGGAATCCTTGCTGGGCGCGGGGAGCGGCTTTAGGTTCGTGCCAAGGGACCACACCATGACGGACGCACGGATGAAGACGGCGACGGGCGCCTTCCTGCGCCATGTCAGCCACACGGCGCAGCGCGAGATCGAGAAGGCGCTGCGACGGGCGCTGGAAAAAGGCACCATCAAGCCCAACCAGGACGTGCCGGCGGCGATCACGCTGCACAGCGACGCGCTGGACCTCGAAGTCACCATCCATAGCCGCATCGAATTGTGACGCGCGCACGGGTGCTTCCCCCCGCGCTACCTGATCGCTTAAGCTGGCTGCAACGCGCGGCCTGACGCCGCCTCGCAACCATAACGGGGGAACGCCATGACCGGCACCATGACCATTTCACGCCGCAAGTTGCTGGTGACCGCCAGCCTCACGCCGGTCATGCTGGCGCTGCCGCGCAGCGCGTTCGCCGCCTATCCGGATCGCGCGATCCATCTGGTGGTGCCGTTCGCCGCCGGCGGCAATGCCGACGTGGTCGGCCGCGTGGTCGCGGAGGAAATCCACAAGGCGCTCAAGCAGCCGGTGGTGGTCGATAATCGTGGCGGCGCCGGCGGCTCGATCGGCGCCGAGGTGGTCGCGAAAGCGGAACCAGACGGCTACACGCTGCTGGTCGCCTCGAACGGGCCGATGACGGTCAATCCATTCGTGCAGGCCAAGCTCGGTTACGATCCGCTGAAGGATTTCGCCGCGATCGCGCTGACCAGTTACGTGCCGCACTGCCTCGCGCTGAACCCGGGCGTGCCGGCCAAGACCGTCGCTGAATTGGTCGCGATGTCGAAGGAGAAGCCGGTCAACATCGCCACCAGCGGCGTCGGCTCGGCGACGCATCTCACGCTCGAGCGCTTCAACGCGGCAACCGGCGCCAAGTTCGCCCACGTGCCCTACCGCAGCGGCGGCCAACTGCTGCCCGACTTGCTGGCCGGCGTCGTGCAAGGCGCGATGACGGAATTCTCGATCGCGCTGCCGCAGCACAAAGGCGGCAAGGTTCGCATTGTCGGCGTCGCGTCCGCGCAACGCTCGAAGCTCGCGCCGGATATTCCGACCTTCATCGAAGGCGGCGTGAAGGACTTCACCGCTTTCAGCTATATCGGCATCGTCGCCCCCGCCAAGACGCCGCCGGCGATCATCGCGCAACTGTCGAAGGCGGTCGCCGACGGACTGTCCGGCCAGTCCGAAGCGGCAGACAAGCTGCGCCAGATGGGCTCGGACATTGCGACGCCACAGGAAATGACCCCCGATGGCTTCTCCGCCTATCTCAAGGCGGAGTTTGCGCGCTCCGCCGCGGCAGCCAAGCTCGCCGGACTGACGCCGAAGTAATCTCCGCTACGAGCGGCGCGACAGCGCCAGCGCGGCGAGTGCGAACAGCACAATCAGCACGGCAAAGCTGGCGCTGGCCGCAAGCGGGCCGGCCTGCATTGTAATGAGGCCGACGCCGATCACCGGCACGGAATTGCCGGTGAAGCAGCAGATGAAATAGGCCGATAGCACCTCGGCCCGGCGATCGGCCGGAGCGATCTCGTTCACCACTTGCAGGCTGCCGCGATAGCCCAGCCCCGACGCCGCACCGCAGAACGCGGTGGCGACGAACATGCCGAGGAGCGAGGCATAGGCTTGCGACGTAACGATCAGCGCGACGCTCGGCAGCATCAGCCACAACGCCCAGGTCATCGCGCGGCGGCCCGGCACATTGCGGGTGAGTAGGATCGCGGCGGCGACCATGAGCCCGAGTTCGCACACCACGGCGCCGGCCAGCGCATGGCTTGTCAGGTGCAGGCTTTCCGCGAGCAGGCTCGGCGCCAGCGCGGCGTAGAAGCCGATCAGCGCCATCGCTGCCGCGCCGGCGAGGCCCGGTGCGATGAAAGCGGCGCGGATGTTGCGCGGAATGCCGATCCGCGGCGCGAGCGAAATTTGTGAGAGGCGTTTCGTATTGGCCACGGTTTCGCGCGTGCGGAATACCAGAACGGCGGTCACCGCGACGACAGCAAGATAGGCGGCGAACGGCAATTCGACCGGCCACGGCGCAAAATCGGCCAGCACGCCGGCGGCGAGCGGGGCGAGCGCGATGCCGAGGAAATTCGAGCCGGTCGCGAGCGCGGTGGCGCGCGCCTTGTCCTTGCCGCCTATCAATTCGGTGAGCCACGCTGTGCCGGTGCCGGTCGCGATGCCGACGCCGAGGCCGGCGAGAATACGGCCGAAAAACAGTTCGATCGTGCCGGTCGCCAGCATGAAGGTGAGCGAGCTCAACGCCAGGATCGCCAGCGCCGGCAGCGCGGCGGCGCGCCGTCCGATCTGGTCCGAGAGGCGGCCAAAACAAAGCAGCGCGGCGAGATTGCCGATGACGTAAGATGCGTAGATCAGCGTCAGCATGATCTTCGAGAAGCCGAACGCATCCTCGAACAACACGTAAAGCGGCGTGATGATGGTCGAGCCGGCGAAGGCAACGCCGATCAGGCAAGCGACGGCGAAGATCGCGACGGTATCGCTGCGCGCGGCGGCGGGTGCGGTGGTATGCATTGTTGTCATGCCCGCCGATTTAAGAAGTTCGGCCGGCCCTCACCACCCGTTTTCTGCCAACGGAACTACGCAGCTGCCGCAGGCCGCACGGCTTTGGCATCCTCCAGCAGCATAGCGGCGCCCTTCTCCGCGATCATAATGACAGCGGCATTGGTGTTCCCCGACACCACCGTCGGCATGATGGACGCGTCGACAACGCGCAGACCGTCGAAACCTTTGACGCGCAACCGTTCGTCCACGACGGCCTTGGCATCCGGCCCCATGCGGCAAGTCGAAGTTGGGTGGAATACGGTGGTGCCCTTGTCGCGCGCGGCGGCGAGCATTTCGGCATCGCTCTGAACCTTGGCGCCCGGCACCAGCTCCTCGTCGATGTATTTCGCGATGGCGGGCTGCGACATGATTTTGCGGGTCAGCTTCATGCCGGCGACGATGACATCCTGATCGAACGGATCGGACATATAGCGCATGTGGATCGCCGGCGCGCTTGCGGGGTCGGCCGACTTGATATGGACATGGCCGCGGCTGCGCGGCCTTAACTGGCACACCGACGCGAGGAAGCCGGGGAACGGATGCAGCTTCTGGCCGACGCTTTCGGCGCTGAACAGAATGAAGTGCAACTGCACATCCGGCGTGGGCAATGAGGGATCGGTCTTGAAGAAACCGCCGGCGTAACCGGCGCCGATCGACAGCGGCCCGTCACGGAACAGGATGTAGCGGAGACCGGCCATTAACTGGCGGTGCTTCTTCGCCATCATGTCGTTGACGGTGATCGGCTCGGTGCAGCGATAATTAAAACGGACCTGGAAGTGGTCCTGCAAATCGGCGCCGACACCAGGCGCGTCGGCGATCACGTTAATGCCGTGCTGGCGCAGCAAATCCGCCGGGCCAACGCCCGACAACTGCATCAGCTGCGGCGAGTTGAATGCGCCGCCGGACAGGATGACTTCACCATTGGCGCGCGCCTGACGCAACGCGCCATTCTGCGTGTATTCGATGCCGACCGCGCGGCGGCCCTCGAACAGGATGCGGGTCGCCAGCGCGCTGGACTCGACGTTGAGATTGGCGCGGCCGCGCGCCGGTTTCAGATAACCCCGCGCGGTGGAGCAGCGGCGGCCGTTGCGCGCGGTGAGCTGGAAATAACCCGCGCCTTCCTGCGTCTCGCCGTTGAAATCGGTGTTGCGCGGATGGCCCGCTTCCTCGCATGCCTCGATGAAAGCCTCGCACAATTTGTGCGGCTTGACGTCCGACACCGCGAGCGGCCCGCCGGCGCCGTGCAGCCGCGAGGCGCCGCGCGTCTGATCCTCGGCCTTGCGGAAGAACGGCAGCACATCCTCGAAGCTCCAGCCGGTATTGCCGAGCTGACGCCAGTGATCGAAGTCCTCGTGTTGGCCGCGCACGTAAAGCAGGCCGTTGATCGACGACGAACCGCCGAGCACCTTGCCGCGTGGCGCGATCACATTGCGGTTGTTAAGCTCGGGCTCCGGCTCGGTCTGGTACATCCAGTTGACGCGCGCATCCTGGAACAGCTTGCCGTAACCGAGCGGGACATGGATCCAGAAATGCCTGTCGGCGGGACCAGCCTCAAGCAGCAGCACCTTGTGCCGGCCCGATGCGCTGAGCCGATCCGCCAGCACGCAGCCGGCGCTACCCGCACCCACAATGATGTAGTCGAATGTATCCGCTTGACCGTCCACTTGCCCGCTCCCGATTTCCGGAAGCAGCATGCGACAGGCCGGCGATGGGGCGCAAGATTGCGGTTACTGCATCCCGGTCGGCGCGGAGGCGCGGCGCGGCTGCGGCACATAATATTCGCCGATCCGCACCATCGGCCGCGGATTGGCGACCACCGAGAGCAGCCGGTCGCGCAGCGCCTTCGGCGAGGTCGGCTTGACGAGATGCTCGTGGGCGCCGAGGCGCAGCGATTCCATCACGTCGACACGCTTGGCATCCTTGGTCAGCATGATGACCGGCAGATTGGGCCGCGGAAACAGATCCGGCGAGCGCATGATGCGCAGCAATTCGGAGCCGCTGAGGATCGGAATGTCCTGCTCGAGCACCATCACGTCCGGATCGGCGTTGCGCACGATCTCGAGCGCGGCGAGGCCGTCGGCCGCTTCGTAGACCAGCTTGGCGCCGAGATTGAGCAGCATCATGCGCGTGAGGCGGCGCATATACGCATTATCGTCCACGACCAGAATGCCAAGGCACCCGATCTTTTCACGCGCGAGCTTGTCGGACATTTATTCCGGCCTGCTGATTCCTTGCCCCATGCGCCCACCGTCCCACGCCCGGCCTACGATCGGTTGAAGTTTTGCAAGGCAATTTCGTCGCGCGCGGCAATGCGACGTTAATGGTGAGCCAAAGGTAAACGGCGGAAACGGACTGCTTAGTGCAGCTTCGGCGCCTTGAGGAATTTGGCGCGATCCGACGAATTGACCCGCACCTGGAAGGTGTCGCCGTCGCGATAGAGCGTCAGCGGCACCTCGACGCCGGCGACACCGAGCGCCCACACCTTCGTGTAGAACTCCGAGAGCGTCGTGACCTTCTCGCCCTTCACTTCGAGGATGACGTCGCCGGTCTTGATCTCGGCGCGCGCCGCCGGGCCCTTGCCGGCAACGCCAACCACCACGACCTTGTCTTCCACCTCGGTGGAATAGAGGCCGAGCCACGGGCGCACCGGCGCGGTGGTGCGGCCGAATTTCGTCAGCTCGTCTCTTATCGGTGACAACAAATCAATTGGGATCACCATGTTGAGGTTTTCGCTCTTGCCGTTCTGCTCGCGCTCGAGCTGAAGCGACCCGATGCCGATCAGCTCGCCCGCGCTGTTGAGCAGGCCGGTGCCGCCCCAGTTCGGGTGCGACGGCAGCGTGAAGATCGCGTTGTCGAGCACATATTCCCAATAGCCGGCGAATTCCTGCCGGCCGGCGATGTGGCCCGCGACCGAGCGGCTGCGGCCGCCGGCACCGCCGAGCACGACGCGGTCGCCGACCTGCGCCCTTGCCGCCGAGCCGATCGGCAGCGGCGCGATGTCGAGCTTCTGCAACGCCTGCACCAGGCCGAAGCCGGTCTCCTGATCGATCGCGAGCGCGGTGGCGGGCGCAACGCTGCCGTCATGCAGATGAAGCCAGATCGTCTCGGCTTCGGTGATGAGATAACCGACCGTGAGGACGAGCCCGTTGCCGATCAACACGCCGTTGCCAGCGCGCTCGGTGCCGAGCGTCTGCGCGGTGAAGGCGTCGTTCGGGATCAGCGAGTGCAGGCCGACGATCGATTGCAGCGCGCGCTCGAGGTCGTAGCCGTAATCCTCGACACGCGGCTGCGCCGAGGCGGGCACTTTCCATTCGGTGACTTCGGCCATGAGAAATGTCCCAGGAACGACCTTAGGTCGCGTTTATCATAGATGGGCGGCGCGGGTGAATCCCACAAGCATGGCGACGTCTTGCACAAATCCGTGACGTGACTGAAATAAGGGGCATGACCGCTCTCTCCGTGCTCGATCTCTCGCCGGTCGCCGAAGGCTCGACCGGCGCGCAGGCCCTCAACAATTCGCTCGATCTCGCAAGGCATTGCGACACGCTCGGCTTCACCCGCTACTGGTGCGCCGAGCACCACAGCATGCCGGCGATCGCCTCGTCCGCGCCGGACATCATGATCGGGCAAATCGCCGCGATCACGAAAAACATGCGGATCGGTTCCGGCGGCGTGATGCTGCCCAACCACGCGCCGCTGACGGTGGCCGAGCGCTTCAAGGTGCTGGAGGCGCTATTCCCCGGCCGCATCGATCTCGGGCTCGGCCGCGCGCCGGGCACGGACCCGGCGACCTCCTACGCCCTGCGGCGGCGGCAAGGCGTCACCGACCAGGACGATTTCCTCGAACGCTTCAACGAGCTGATGCTGCTGGAGACGCGCGGCTTTCCGGCCGGGCATCCGTTCCAAAATGTCCGCGCGATGCCGGCGGAGACGCCGCTGCCGCCGATCTATCTGCTCGGCTCGTCGGACTACAGCGCGCAGCTGGCTGCGCATATCGGCGCCGCATTTTCGTTCGCGCATCACTTCGCGTCGTTCCCGGCCGACGCGACGATGGCGCTCTATCGCGACAACTTCAAGCCGTCGGCCTCGCACAAGACGCCCTATGCGATTTTGGGAACGGCGGTGGTGTGCGCCGACACCGACGAGGAAGCCGATCATCTGGCAAAGACGGTCGACCTCAATCTGGCCCGCCGCAACAAGGGCGAGTACCAGCCGCTCGCCTCGCCGGACGACGCCGCGAAATATCCCTATACCGACGCCGAAAAGGCCGCGATCGCCAAGAACCGCGCGCGGATGTCGGTCGGCTCGCCGGCGACCGTGAAGGGGAAACTGGAAGCTTTGATCGCCTCCACCAAGGCCGATGAGGTGATGGTGACGACCATGATCCATGGGCATGAGGCGCGGAAGCGGAGCTATGAGCTGCTGGCGCAGGCGTTCGGCCTGAGCCCGCGTTGAGCGGATACATCGCCGCGTGCTAAATCCGCGCCGGGCGAGCAAAGAATTTCAATAAGAGTTACGGGAGGCTTCGTTGGGCAAGCAATTCACACTCACCACATCGGACACTCATAAGCTCGGCGCCTATCGCGCCGATCCGGCCGGCAAGCCGAAAGGCGCGCTGATCGTCATTCAGGAAATTTTCGGCGTCAATCATCACATCCGCGCGGTGTGCGACCGTCTCGCCAATGAAGGCTATGTCGCAGTGGCGCCGGCGATGTTCGACCGCTTCAAGCCGAACTTCGAGTGTGGCTACACGCCCGATGAAATCGCCGCGGCGCGCGCGCTGGTCGGCAACATCGACTACGACAAGGCAATGAAGGACGTCGATGCCGCGCTCGGTGACGTCAAAGCGGCCGGACCATGCGGCATCATCGGCTTCTGCTTCGGCGGCACCGTGTCGTTCCTCTCCGCCTGCAAGCTCAATGGCCTCAAGGCCGCCATTTCCTACTACGGCGGCGGCATCGCCAAGAACGCCGACGAGAAGCCGAAGTGCCCGGTGCAGATGCACTTCGGCGAGAAGGACGCCGGCATTCCGATGAGCGACGTCGAGACGATCAAGCAGAAACAGCCGCAGGCGGAAATCTACGTCTATCCGGACGCGGCGCACGGCTTCCACTGCGACGAGCGCGCCAGCTTCAACAAGGACGCGTCGGCAGTCGCGTGGAAACGCAGCATGGAATTTCTGGCGAAGCATTTAAAATAGCAGCTCGCGCCCGCGCGGCAGGAGTGTCGCGATGACGACCCTATTCGCCGCCGCCAATCGCGTGCCGCCGCAGGCGTGGTTCGGCGTCAGCGCGGTGTTTCATTATCTCGGGCCATCGTTCGCGGTGCTGCTGTTTCCCGCGGTCGGCGTGCTCGGCGTGGCGTGGATGCGGATTGCGTCGGCCGCACTGATCTTTGCACCGTGGACCAGGCCGTGGCGGACACTGCGCGAAGTGAATGCGCGGCTGCGGTGGCTGCTGGTCGGGCTCGGCGCCTGCCTCGCGGTGATGAATTCGGCGTTCTATCTCGCGCTCGACCGGCTGCCGATGAGCACGGTGGCGGCGATGGAATTCGTCGGCACCATTGGCGTTGCGCTCTACGGCCTGCGGACCGCACGCAACTTCGGCGCGCTCGCCCTCGCGGTGATTGGCGTCTTCCTGCTGCTGCGTGTGACCTGGGCGGTTGAACCGGCCGGCGTTGCCTGGGCGTTACTGAATGCGGTGCTGTTCGTCGGCTACATCGTGCTCGGCCACGCGATATCGCAGAGCGGCGCCAGCACCGGCGTCGAGCGGCTCGGCGCCGCGATGGCGATTGCCTTCGTGTTCGTGATGCCGATCGGCTTCCTTCAAGCTCTGAAGGCGCTGTCGTCGCCGCTGCTGGTGCTCGCCGGGTTCGGCGTCGGCATCTGCTCGTCGGTGGTGCCTTACGTGTGCGACCAGCTTGCGATGTCGCGGCTGCCGCGCGCGAGTTTCGCGCTGATGCTGGCGCTATTGCCGGCGACCGCGACCTTGATCGGCATCATCGTGCTGACGCAGATTCCGTCAGTGCAGGACGTCGCCGGCATCGTGTTGGTGATGGCCGGCGTAGCTTTGCACAGGCCTGCAGACACATAATCCCTTCATTCCCGCGCAAGCGGGAATCCAGAAGCGAAAAACTGAAACCGAAATTGTCGCTCTGGGTCCCCGCTTGCGCGGGGACGAGCGGATTAGTCGGCTAGAACCAGCGCTCCTTGACGACGATGGTGTCGCCTGGCCGCAGCGGATAGTTGAGCGGCACCTGGCCGTGCACCTGCTGGCCGGGCGCGTTGCGCGTCAGCTCGACCTTCTTCTTGTCGGCGCGCGGCGAAAAGCCGCCGGCGATTGCCACCGCCGCTTCCGCCGTCATGTTGGCGACATACGGATATTGGCCGGGCGTGTTGACCTCGCCGAGGATGAAGAACGGACGATAGGTCTCGATCTCGACCGACACATGCGGCTCGCGCACGAAACCCTGCTTGAGCCGCGTCGTGATGAGCGTGGCAAGCTGCTGCGTGGTGACGCCGCGCGCGGGCAGCGTACCGACCAGTGGCATGTTGATGTTGCCGCCGGCATCGACGACGTAGCTGTTGGTCAAGCCTTCCTGGCCGAACACGACAATGCGCAGCTTGTCGCCGGCATCGAGCGTATAGGATGGCTGATAGGGCGACGCCGAGGCGTAGCCGTAATTCTGCGGATAGCTGTAGGTCTGCGCGCGCGGGGCGGAGGCGTATGTCTGGGCCGGCGCGTAGGTCGGCGCGGGCGCGGCATAAGTCGGTGCCGCGTAAGTCTGCGGCTGCTGCGCGTAGGCGCCCTGACCGTATTGCACGACATAGGATTGTTGCGGGGCCGGCTGCGGCGCAGGCGCGGTATAGCTCGCGGACGAGCGGCGATTGAACAGGCCGCGCTGCGGGATGTCATCCTGCGTCACCTGCTGCGGTGTCTGCGCCGCCGGCGGCTGCTGCGCGTAGCTCTGTGTCGCCGCGCCACCAGAATAATTATTTTGCCCGTACAGCTCGAAGCCTTGCTGCTGCGGAGCGCCGTAGGCCTGCTGCACCGGCGGATTGGCCGTCATGTACGACTGCCCGGTATTGGGGTCGTAGACCATGTATTGCTGGGTCGAGCGGAAGCAGCCGCCCAATGCCAGCGACAGGGCCAACAGGCTGGGCACGGTAATGAAAAGAGAGCGAGCTCCCCGCATCAGCGAATCCGCCTTCACGGAATGGAGCCCGATTAACACTTTTTATAGTTAACAAAGTATGAGCGGACGGCCTTTCGAACCGTCCGCTCTGCATTGCGGAGGGTAATGAGCCTAGTGCGCGCCAGCCTTAACGCCCGTTCCGATCGGGCAGCTCACGCCGGTGCCGCCGAGCCCGCAATAGCCGAACGGATTCTTGGCCAAGTATTGCTGGTGATAGTCCTCGGCGAAGTAGAACTCCGGCGCATCGATCACCTCGGTGGTGACCGGCTTGTAGCCCTTCTTCTTCAGCTCGGCGTCGTACATTTTCTTCGACGCCTCAGCCGCCTTCTTCTGCTCGGGGCTGAAAGCATAGATGCCGGAGCGGTATTGCGTGCCGACATCGTTTCCCTGCCGCATGCCCTGGGTCGGGTCGTGGCTTTCCCAGAACGTCTTGAGCAGCGTCTCATAGGAAATCTTCTTCGGGTCGAACACCACCAACACCACCTCATTATGTCCGGTGCCGCCGGTGCAGACTTCCTCATAGGTCGGGTTCGGCGTCGCGCCGCCAGCGTAGCCCGCCGCGGTGACGTAAACGCCGTCGCCTAATTCCCAGAACTTGCGCTCGGCGCCCCAGAAGCAGCCGAGCCCGAATATCGCCTTCTCGGTGCCGGCGGGATACGGTCCCTTCAGGGAATGATGATTGATGAAGTGTGCGTCCGCGGTGGGGATCGCGGTGGCGCGGCCGGGCAGCGCCTTGCCGGGCGCGGGCATTTCCAGAGATTTTCCAAAGCCGAACATGCGGGTGGGTCTCCTCTTAATTCTTGTTGTTTCGTGCGCCTAATATAAGAGCAGCGACGGCATTCCGCATGTCACGTTCTCAAGCGGCCGCATCACAGGGCCGCGACGTCATGCGTAAAGCCGATAAACCAGCCAGATTGCGGACAAGATCGCGGCCAGCCAGACAACAACGATGGTTGCCGCCGCTGTTCGGCTGAAGGGCCGGTCCAGCGCGGCGGCGGCCACCGCACGATGCTCCGCCATCACCTCCGGCGGGATGAGCCACACGACCAAGGCGATGCCCAGCGGCAACAGCAGCAAATCGTCGAGATAACCGAGAACCGGAATGAAATCGGGGATCAGGTCGATGGGCGAGAGCGCGTAGGCCGCGATAGCGGCGGCGAGCGCCTTCGCATGCCACGACACGCGCGGATCGCGAGCGGCCAAATAGAGCGCGTGCGCGTCCCGCCTGACGAGCCGGGCCCATTGTTTCCAACGCCCCAACATGGTGCCGCCGCCTGGTTTTCGTTCAGCGCGCGTAACCGATCAGCGGCCGGCGCTTGCGGCCGAGCAGAATAAAGATGATGCCGAGGATGCCCAGCACCGCCCAGCTCGGCGCATTCAAGAAGGTGACGAACACCGGGTCCCAGGCATAAGGGCCGGCCTTCTCGATCAGCGGTCGCAGGTTCTGCAGGCTGGCGGCGCTGAAGATCTCCCACAGCGACCGGACATTGGTGATGAAGACGGCATTGCCCGCGATCGACTTGGTGCCGTCATAGATGACCAGCAAAAAAGCCGCCGCCAGGGCGAAAAAGCCGACGCACCGAAACAGAAAACGGATCATTTGGACCGGATATAGTGTCGCAAACACAATCGATTAGCGCCTGTCGGGGCGCCGTTCAATCGCAATAGCAGCGGGGCTGCCAGAACAGGCGTTCCCTTGAGCATACGCGCCCCCTTCCGCTAGTTTCAGGCCTGCGCCGGAATTTGTCAGGAGTATCAATGTCCAAGCCGCCAAAGGGCACCCGCCCGACCTTCACCGATCAGGAAGCCCTGCAATTCCATAGCGTCGGCCGCCCCGGCAAGTTGGAAGTGGTCGCCACCAAGCCGATGGCGACGCAGCGCGATCTCTCGCTGGCCTATTCGCCCGGCGTCGCGGTGCCGGTTCTTGCCATCGCCGAAGACGAGAACCTCGCTTACGACTACACGACCAAGGGCAATTTCGTCGCTGTCATCACCAACGGCACCGCCATTCTCGGTCTCGGCGACCGCGGCGCGCTGGCGGCCAAGCCGGTGATGGAAGGCAAGGCGGTGCTGTTCAAGCGTTTCGCCGACATCGACTCGATCGATCTTGAGGTCAATTCCAAGGACCCGGACGAAATCATCAACTGCGTCAAACTGCTCGGCAAAGGCTGGGGCGGCATCAACCTCGAAGACATCAAGGCGCCGGAATGCTTCGTGATCGAGCAGCGCCTGCGCGAACTGCTCGACATCCCGGTTTTCCATGACGACCAGCACGGCACCGCGATCATCGCCACCGCCGGCCTGCTCAATGCGCTGCAACTGACCGGCCGCAGCATCGAAAGCACCAAGCTGGTCTGCAACGGTGCCGGCGCGGCCGGCATCGCCTGCCTCGAACTGCTGCGCGCAATCGGCTTCCGCCCCGAGAACCTGATCCTCTGCGACACCAAGGGCGTAATCTATCAGGGGCGCAAGGACGGCATGAACCAGTGGAAGTCGGCTTACGCGGTGAAGACCGACGCGCGTTCGCTGGCAGATGCGCTCAAGGGCGCCGACGTGTTCTACGGCCTGTCCGCCAAAGGCGCGGTGACCAAGGAGATGGTCGCCTCGATGGCCGACAAGCCAATCATCTTCGCGATGGCCAATCCTGATCCGGAAATCACCGCCGAGGAAGTCGCCGAGGTGCGCGACGACGCCATTATGGCGACCGGCCGGTCGGATTACCCCAACCAGATCAACAACGTCCTGGGCTTCCCCTACATCTTCCGCGGCGCGCTCGACGTGCGCGCGTCGGCGATCAACATGGAAATGAAGATCGCCGCCGCCCGTGCGCTCGCCGAACTGGCGCAGGAGGACGTGCCGGATGAAGTCGCCGCCGCCTACGGCGCGCGGCCGAAATTCGGGCCGGACTACATCATCCCGGTGCCGTTCGATCCGCGGCTGATCTCATGGGTCCCTCCCGCCGTCGCCAAGGCGGCGATGGACACCGGCGTCGCCCGCAAGCCGATTGTCGACATGGAGGCCTATCGCGAAACGCTGCGCGGCCGACTGAACCCCGCGGCCGGCACGCTTCAGCAGGTCTATGCCCGCCTCAAGCGCTCACCGAAACGCGTCGTGTTTGCCGAGGGCGAGGAGGAGCAGGTCATTCGCGCCGCCGCGACATTCGTCGAGCAGGGGCTCGGCACGGCGCTGCTGGTCGGGCGCGAGGATCTCGTGCGTCAAAGCGCGCAAGAAGCGGGTATTGAGCTCGGCGAAGGCATCGAGATCATCAATGCGCGGCTGTCGACCCGCAATCAGATCTACATCAATTTCCTCTATGAGCGATTACAGCGTCACGGCTACCTGCTGCGCGACTGCCAGCGGCTGGTGAATACCGACCGCAATCACTTCGCCGCCTGCATGGTCGCGCAAGGCGACGCCGATGCGATGGTGACGGGCGTTACCCGAAATTTCTCGGTCGCGCTGGAAGACATTCGGCAGGTGATCGATCCGAAGCCGGGCCATCGGGTTATCGGCGTCTCGCTCGTGATTGCGCGCGGCAGGACCGTATTGGTCGCCGACACGGCGGTGACCGAGATGCCAACCGCCCAGGAGCTGGCCGACATCGCGATCGAGGCAGCTGGGGTTGCCCGCCGCATGGGCTACGAGCCGAAACTCGCCCTGCTCGCATTCTCGACCTTCGGACATCCGGCCGGCGAGCGCTCGGACCGCGTGATCGAAGCAGTGAAGATCCTGGACGGCAAGCGAGTCGATTTCGAGTACGACGGCGAGATGGCCGCCGACGTGGCGCTCAATCCGTCGCTCGCCGCCGCCTATCCGTTCTGCCGCCTGTCGGGTCCGGCCAACGTGCTGGTGATGCCGGCATTCCATTCAGCATCGATCTCAACCAAGATGCTGAAAGAACTCGGCGGCGCCACCGTGATCGGTCCGCTGCTGGTCGGTCTCGACCGCCCGGTGCAGATCGTGCAACTGGGTGCGAGCGACAATCAGCTCGTCAACATGGCCGCGCTCGCCGCCTTCAACGTTAGTGGGTAATTGAAATGCCGCAACGCAAACTGTCCGGCGTGATCGCCGCGATTTCGACGCCGGTGCAAGAGGATGGCGCGCCGGACACCGCTCGCGCCACCAAGCTCGCGCGCTATCTGCTCGACAATGGCTGCGACGGGTTGAACGTGCTCGGCACGACCGGCGAAGCGACCTCGTTCTCACTCGACGAGCGTAAGCGGGTAATGACGGCCTACAAGGATGCCGGGCTGCCGATGGACCGGCTGATGGTCGGCACCGGCGCCGCCGCGGTGTCGGATGCCGTCGCGCTGACGCGCCACGCCGCGTCGCTCGGCTTTGCCGGCGCGCTGGTGCTGCCTCCGTTCTATTACAAGGGCGTGCCGGACGACGGGCTGGTCGCCTACATCGACACGATCGTGAAATCGACCGACGACAGCAAGCTGCCGATCTACCTCTATCATTTCCCGGCGCAATCGGGCCTGCCGTGGCATGTCGAGCTCATCAAGCGGCTGCGCAAAAATTATGCATCGCGCATCGTCGGCTTGAAGGACTCGTCCGGCGACACGGCTTATGCCCGATCAGCCGCCGCTATCGATCCGGACTTCGCCGTGTTTCCGTCGACCGAGGCATGTCTGGTCGAAGCGAAGGGCGGCGCGTTTGCGGGCTGCATCTCGGCAACCGCCAACCTCAACGCCGATCTCTGCGCCCGCGCCTGGCAGGCGGGCGACACGACGGCATTGGACGCGGCTGTCACTATCCGCAACCTGTTCAATGGGAAGGCTTTGGTGAGTGGCATCAAGACGTTGCTGTCGCATATCCATGGCGACCCGGCACTGGCGCGGATGAAGCCGCCGCTGGCCGCCTTCCCAGCCGCCGACCGCGCCGCCGTGATCGCCGGTTACGACGGTATACGGGCCAAACGCGTGGCATAACAGCAGTCTTCCCCGTCATTTAATGACGACGGCGCGCTGCTGACGGCATCGTTGACGCTTGGACGGCGGCTTACTATAAGCCGCCGTCGCGGTCAGGCAGCTTTCCGCAACGATTTCAGACGACAACAACTTGGCTCAACGGGATGGAACGCCCGCTGGCGTCACCCGAACGAGAGTGGTTCAATGGCAAATACGAAATCGGCTCGCAAAGCCGCCCGGCAAGCGATCCGCAAGACCGAGATCAACAAGGCCCGCCGCACCGCGTTGCGCAATTCGATGCGCAAGGTCGAGGAAGCGATTGCAACAGGCGATCGCGCCAAGGCGTCGGCTGCGCTCAAGGCGGCTGAGCCGGCAATCATGCGCGCCGCTCAGATCGGCGTCATTCATAAGAATAACGCGAGCCGGAAGGTTTCTCGCCTCACGCATCGCGTCGCCAAGCTGGCTAAGTAAGCCGCGAAATAAATTCGCTGAAAATTTTTCGATCTGTTCGCGCGCCGGAAACGGCGCGTGAATTTTTTGTTGCTCGCCTGTCACGCCAGCTTCAAAAATTTCTGCTCCGGGCGATTTTACTGGACAAGAATTTCGTTATGAAGCGCGCAGCCGTTCATCTCGATTAATCGGCGTTCAGGGCTACGCGAGATTCCGCGCAAAAAAATAATCGCACGCGTAACGACTTACACCGCATGCAAATGCAGGACCCAAAAAATCAGCACCGATGCGCCTTTGCAGCGATGCGCGCGAAAAAAATCTTTAGCGAGGGCGCAGCAAGGTTGCGTTAAGCACCTCGGAGAATCAGTGCGACGAATCAAAATGTTGCCTGTGGATAGCCGCGCGACCCTGCGGGCCACACTAACGCCGAGCGGCCGCACGCAAGATGTTCGCTTCCCGCAGGCATTGCGGTGAAAGTCCGCTCGTGTATTTTTTGACTTCGCCGCCCGCAATTCCGCGGGCCACACCATGAAAAGACCTGCGATCTACGCTCATCGTGGATGAGAGCGCCCGTTTTTTGTCCGCAGCGAAGCGAATAACAGGCGGCAGTGCTCAAGGGGAATTGGGGGACGTCATGAGGGGTGGCAATAATGAGCCGGTCATCGGGACGCGGGGAGCGCGGAACCGATTTCACCCCTCGGAAAACTCCCTCGCCAAGGCTACCGGGTTTCATCCCGGAAGCTGCTCTGCCACAGCGCCGCCATATCGAGAGGCGCAACGTCGCTAGTGTGAGTCGCGCGACGTTGCATACCGCCTGAAGGCGCGTCGGCGGCTCATCCGCCGGGCCTGTTTCCAACCAATCCAGAAACTCGAAAGAAAAGCCAACATGACGACAACGGAGCAGGAACGCTGGAACCGCGTGAAGGGACGCCTTCGGACGGAAGTCGGAGAGGACGTCTATTCAAGCTGGTTCGCTCGCATGGACCTCGAGGGTGTCGAAGCGGCGACCGTACGCATGTCGGTGCCGACCCGCTTCCTCAAGAGCTGGATTCAGAACCACTACGCCGAGAAGGTGCTGTCCTGCTGGCAGTCCGAGGACAAGGAGATCAATCGCATCGAATTGACGGTGCGCTCCGCGATGGTGCGCAGCGCAGTGACCAAGCCGAAGGAGCTTGAGGGCTTCAACGGGCTCAACGGCCACGCCCATCGCCTCACCGGCATCGAGGGCCGCATCATGACCGCGAGCGACGCCGGCGCGCATGAAGCGCTGGGCGGCTCGCCGCTCGACGCCCGGCTGACGTTCGACAGCTTCGTGGTCGGCCGCTCGAACACGCTGGCGCATGCCGCCGCCCGCCAGGTCGCCGCCGCCAAGCGGACCGACCCGGTGATGTTCAACCCGCTCTACATCCACGCCGGTGTCGGCTTGGGCAAAACCCACCTGCTCCAGGCGATCACCTGGGCCGGCAATACGATCGGCGAGCGCAAAGTGCTCTACCTCACCGCCGAGAAGTTCATGTACGGCTTCGTGCAGTCGCTGCGGGCCCAGAACACGCTGGCCTTCAAGGACGCGCTGCGTGGCATCGGCGTGCTGGTGATCGATGACCTGCAATTCCTGCAAGGCAAGAACATCCAGGCTGAGTTCTGCCACACCCTCAACGCCCTGATCGACGCCGGGCGGCAGGTGGTGGTGGCTTCCGACCGGCCGCCCTCCGACCTCGAAAGCCTCGACGAGCGGGTTCGCTCGCGGCTGGCCGGCGGCCTGGTGGTCGAAATCGGCTCACTGGGGGAGGAATTGCGGCTGGAAATCCTGAAAGCCCGCATGACCGCGGCGCGCGCCCACCACCCGGGCTTCGACGTGCCGCTGCCGGTGCTGACCTACATCGCCAAGGCGGTGACCCATAATGGCCGCGACCTCGAAGGCGCTCTCAACCGCCTGCTCGCCCACAGCAAGCTGACCGGCCACGCCATCACCCTGGAAATGGCCGAGCGCGAGGTGCGCGACCTGATCCGCCCGCAGGAACCCAAGCGGGTCAAGATCGAGGACATCCAGCGCATCGTTGCCCGCCAGTACAACGTCAGTCGCTCGGACCTCTTGTCCTCGCGCCGCACTGCCAATGTCGTGCGTCCGCGTCAGGTCGCCATGTACTTGGCGAAGACCCTCACACTGCGTTCGCTGCCCGAGATTGGTCGCCGTTTCGGCGGCAGGGACCACACCACTGTCCTCCACGCCGTGCGCAAGATCGAAGGCCTGGTCGGCAGCGACATGGCGCTCGCCGAGGAGATCGAAATCCTCAAGCGGCACTTGCAGGAATAGTTGCGGGACGAGAAACTCCCGCAGCGGTTGCCGGACGCCCCACCCCTGCGGTGGGGCTTTTGGTCAGCGGGGACAATCGGGCGAAAGGCTTGCCTAATCCGGCCCGGCACGTCAGTTTGGACCCCATTGGGGACGGGCTATGAAAGTTACAGTCGAACGCGCGGAACTTTTGAAATCGCTGGGCCACGTGCATCGCGTGGTGGAGCGCCGCAATACCATTCCGATCCTCTCCAACGTCCTCGTCAAAGCCGAGCGCGGCAAGCTCAGCTTGAAAGCGACCGACCTCGACCTTGAAGTGATCGACGCGATTGCGGCCGAAGTGTCCCCCGGGGGCTCGACCACCGTGCCGGCGCACATGTTCTACGAGATCGTGCGCAAGCTGCCGGAAGGCACGCAGGTGGTGATCGAAGGCTCCGGCGATCGCGCAGTCCTGTCGATCCGCGCCGGCCGCTCACGCTTCACCTTGCAGACTCTGCCGGAGAGCGACTTCCCCGATCTCGCGGCCGGCGAGATGACGCATTCGTTCAAGGTCGCCGCGCCCGACTTCAAGCGGCTGATCGACAAGACGCAGTTTGCGATCTCGACCGAAGAGACGCGCTATTACCTCAACGGCATCTATCTCCACGCAGTCGGTTCGGGAAAGAACGCGACGCTGCGCGCGGTGGCGACCGACGGCCATCGTCTGGCGCAAGTGGAATTGCCGCTGCCCGATGGCGCCGCCGGAATGCCGGGCATCATCGTGCCGCGCAAGACGGTCGGCGAAGTGCAGCGGCTGGTCGAAAGCCCGGACGGTGAAATTTCCGTTGAATTGTCGCAAGGCAAGATCCGCTTCTCGATCGGCGACATCGTGCTGACCTCGAAGCTGATCGACGGCACTTTCCCTGATTACGGCCGCGTCATTCCGGCGGGCAACGACAAGGAACTCGAAGTCGACAAGAAGGATTTCGAGGCAGCGGTCGATCGCGTCTCCACGGTGTCGAGCGAGCGCGGCCGCGCGGTGAAATTGTCGCTGTCGGGCGCACGTTTGGTGCTGTCGGTGACGAACCCGGATAGCGGCAGCGCCACCGAGGAGCTCGAGGTCGAATACAAGGCGGATGCGCTGGATATCGGCTTTAACTCGCGTTACTTGCTGGACATCGCCGCGCAGATCGAAGGTGAAGTCGCAGTGCTCAAGCTGGCCGACCCCGGCTCGCCGACCTTGATCCAGGACAAGGACAGCAAGGGCGCGCTTTACGTCCTGATGCCGATGCGGGTGTAGCCCGCGACGGCGCGGGTGGCTAAATACACGCCATGACCGCTGCCGCGATCACGCGCCTTTCGCTCACGAATTTCCGCAGCTACCACGCGGCAACGCTGGAGGTTGCCGGCACGGGCGCCGTCGTACTGACAGGCCCGAACGGCGCAGGCAAGACCAACCTGCTTGAGGCGATCTCGTTCTTTACGCCTGGACGGGGGCTACGCCGCGCGACGCTGGAGGAGGTCGCCTTCAATGAGGGCGATGGCGCGTGGGCAGTGGCCGCCGAGATGGAGGGCATGCTCGGCCTCGCTACGCTCGGCACCGGCGTCGAGCCACCGGCGGGCGACGACGCATCGATCACGCGCCAATGCCGAATCGACCGCGAGAAAGTCGGCTCGGCGGTGGCGTTCACCGATCATCTGCGCGTCATCTGGCTGATCCCGGCCATGGATCAACTGTTCAACGGGCCGGCGTCGGAGCGGCGGCGATTCTTCGACCGTCTCGTGCTGGCAGTCGACGGGACGCACTCGACGCGCATCAACGCGCTGGAGCGCTCGCTGCGCTCACGCAACCGACTGCTGGAAGAAAACATCAACGACACCCACTGGCTCGATGCGATCGACCGCGAGACGGCGGAGCTTGCGGTCGCGGTGGCAGCAGGACGCGTCGAAACGGCGGCGCGACTGTCTGCCGAGCTTGAGAACGCGGACAGCGCCTCGCCCTTCCCGCCGGCGGCGCTCGCGCTCGACGGCATTCTCGAACATATGCTGGCCGAACACAGCGCGAGCCAGGTCGAGGACCGCTATCGCGCGCTGCTCGCCGAAAACCGTGCCCGCGACGCCGCCGCCGGACGGACGCTGGAAGGGCCGCACCTTACCGATCTCGCGGTACGCTTCGCGGCGAAGGACATTCCCGCCGCCGATGCCTCGACCGGCGAGCAGAAGGCGATGCTGATCCGCCTCATCCTCGCGCATTCGGCGTTGATCAAGGACATGACCGGCACCGCGCCGGTTCTGCTGCTCGACGAGGTGGTGGCGCATCTCGACCCCGGCCGCCGCGCCGCGCTCTACGATGAGCTGACCACGCTCGGCACGCAGGTCTGGATGACCGGCGCCGACCCGGCGCTGTTTGCCGAGATCGCGGGACGCGCCGAGGTGTTCGACGTCAGTCCGGGCCGCGTCACCCGGCGACACTAAACGGACGAAATTCGCCTCTGATTTTGCTGCGATTTTTGCCCCGATTCCGGGGTGGAAAATGCCGGTTTTTTGACACTCCAAATCTTGAAAAATAGAAGCTGAATCAACACATTAGACCTGTTCACAGCCCCTATACGAACACCTGTTTTCGTGTCACACCGGATGCAGTTTCCGACTCATTTTCCAGCGTCTTTCGAGGGTCCCGCCAATGGCTGAACCGGCCCGTAATGTGCCGTCCGACTATGGCGCAGAGAGCATCAAGGTCCTCAAGGGCCTCGACGCCGTGCGCAAGCGCCCGGGCATGTACATCGGCGATACCGACGACGGCTCGGGCCTGCACCACATGGTGTACGAGGTCGTCGACAACGCGATCGACGAAGCTCTGGCCGGTCACGCCACCGAAGTCTCGGTGACGCTCAACCCGGACGGCTCGGCGACCGTGCGCGACAACGGCCGCGGCATCCCGACCGACATCCACAAGGAAGAGAAAGTGTCGGCGGCCGAGGTCATCATGACCCAGCTGCACGCCGGCGGAAAATTCGACCAGAATTCCTACAAGGTGTCCGGCGGCCTGCACGGCGTCGGCGTCTCGGTCGTTAACGCGCTCTCGAGCTGGCTCAAGCTCACGATCTGGCGCGACGGCAAAGAGTGGTTCATGGAATTCCGCAACGGCGATGCCGTAAAGCCGCTGAAGGAAGTCGGCAAGGCGAAGGACCAGCGCGGCACGCAGGTGCAGTTCCTGCCCTCCCCCAAGACGTTCACGATGACCGAGTTCGACTTCGCGACTCTGGAGCATCGGCTGCGCGAGCTTGCGTTCCTCAATTCCGGCGTCTCGATCACGTTGTCCGACCAGCGCCACGCGGTCGAGAAGAAGGTTGAGATGAAATACGAAGGCGGCATCGAAGCCTTCGTCAAATATCTCGATCGCACCAAGAAGCCGCTGGTTTCGGCGCCGATCACGGTGAGTACCGAGCGCGACGGCATCACCGTCGAATGCGCGATGTGGTGGAACGACGGCTACCATGAGAATGTGCTGTGCTTCACCAACAACATTCCGCAGCGTGACGGCGGCACGCATCTTGCCGGCTTCCGCGGCGCGCTGACCCGGCAGATCACCAGCTATGCCGACAAGCTCGGCTCGTCGCGCAAGGAGAAGGTCGCGCTGACCGGCGACGACTGCCGCGAAGGCCTGACGGCCGTTCTCTCGGTGAAAGTACCCGACCCGAAGTTCTCGTCGCAGACCAAGGATAAGCTGGTGTCGTCCGAGGTGCGGCCGGTGGTCGAGAGCGTCATCAATGACGGGCTCGACAAGTGGCTGGAAGAAAATCCGGCGCTAGCGAAGAACATCGTCGGCAAGGTGGTCGAGGCTGCCGCGGCGCGCGAAGCGGCGCGCAAGGCGCGCGAGCTGACGCGGCGCAAGGGCGCGCTCGACGTCTCCTCGCTGCCCGGCAAGCTCGCCGACTGCCAGGAGCGCGACCCGGCGAAATCAGAACTGTTCATTGTCGAGGGCGACTCGGCGGGCGGCTCCGCCAAGCAGGGCCGCAACCGCGAATTCCAGGCTGTGCTGCCGCTGCGCGGCAAGATTCTCAACGTCGAGCGCGCGCGCATGGACAAGATGCTGTCCAGCGCCGAGATCGGCACGCTGATCACCGCGCTCGGCACCGGCATCAGCGACGAGTTCGATCCGCTGAAGCTGCGCTACCACAAGATCATCATCATGACGGACGCCGACGTCGACGGCGCGCACATCCGCACGCTGCTGCTGACATTCTTCTACCGGCAGATGCGTTCGCTGGTGGACGGCGGCAACATCTATATCGCGCAGCCGCCGCTCTATAAGGTGTCGCGCGGAAAATCCGAGCAGTATCTCAAGGACGAGCGCGCACTCGAGGATTTCCTCATCACCACCGGCATCGAGGAAGCCGTGCTGCGACTGGCGTCCGGCGAGGAAATCGCCGGCGGCGACCTGCGCAAGACGATCGAGACCGCGCGCACCATCCGCAACACGCTCAACGGCCTGCACAGCCGCTACAATCGCCAGGTGATCGAGCAGGCGGCGATTGCCGGCGTGCTGCGACCGGAAGTCGCCGGCGACAAGAAGATCGGCAAGAGCGCTGCCGAGTACATCGCCAAGCGGCTCGATGCGCTGGCGGAAGAAACCGAACGCGGCTGGAAGGGCGAGTTCGACGAGGCGACCGGCTTTACCTTCACCCGCACGGTGCGCGGCGTGAAGAACGTCGCGGTGATCGACCAGGCCCTGCTCGGCTCGGCCGACGCGCGCAAGCTCGACAGCTACGCGCCCGATTTGCAGAAGATGTTCCCCAAGCCGACGCCACCGGCGATGCTCCGCCGCAAGGACGAAAGCTGGCCGATCCATGGGCCGGTCGGCCTGTTCGACGCCATCACCGGCGCCGGCCGCAAGGGCATCACCATGCAGCGCTACAAAGGCCTGGGCGAGATGAACCCGGAACAGCTCTGGGAGACGACGCTCGACACCAATGCACGCTCACTCTTGCAGGTGAAGGTGAAGGAGATGGACGCCGCCGATGACATCTTCAGCCGCCTGATGGGCGAAGAGGTCGAGCCGCGCCGTGACTTCATCCAGGACAATGCGCTGAGCGCGAGCGTCGACGTCTAACCCTCACGCAAGCCGAAAACAAAATGGCCGGGTCATCCCCGGCCATTTTTCGTTTCGGATTTTAGCCGAAGCGGCTAGCAGCGGTAGCCCCACACCCAGCCGCCGCGGCCGTCGTCAACCGCCACGCGGCAACCGTAACTGCTGTGGTAGTTGCCATAATAGCCGCCGCCGTAGGCGCTCGCGCTGTAGTACGGGCGGGAATAACCGCCGTCATATCCATCGACGCTGTAGCCCGCCGAGTAATACGGCTGCCGGTCGTAACGCAGGCCATAGGCGTACGGGCGGCTGTAGTAGCCGCCGTAGCCGTAATAGCGCGGACGGTAGTAGCCGTCGTAGTAGCTCGAATAGCGCGGATAGTACGAGTAGCTGCCGGCGTAATAGCTGCCCTCGTAGTAGGTGCGCGGACGACCGTAGTACCAACCGCTGTCATACGAATAACGCGGGCGGTAATAGCCGTCGTAATAGCTGCGGTAACGCGGACGATAATATCCGTCGTAATAGCCGGTGCGCTGGTAGTAGCTCACGCGGCTGTAGCAGCATGACGAGCGGTAGTCGCGGCGCGGACGATAGTAGCCATCGTCGTAGGAGCGGCGGCGGTAATAGCCGTCGTCGTAATAACGGTGGCGATAACCGGCGTCGTAATAACCGGCCCGGTAATAGCCGCCGCCTCCGTAATAACCGTCGTCGTAGTAATCCCCCGCCTTGGCCGGAGTCATCGCCGCAACGGCAATGAGCGCAGCCGCTCCCGCGAACGCCAACAAGCGCATCATGACGCTGTTCCTTCTTTCAAAATCGCAGGGTCGCCTCAGTTCCTCCGACCCGAAAAGAACAACGGGGTCAGAGGGATATATGGTTAATATTTTATGAAAATGCCCGGAACCCGGTCAATAGGCCTTGGGGCATTATTTCGTTTTTCGGCCCGCGAAGGAGCGGATCACATCAGTTTTGAGCCCAGAAACAGGCCTATGGCGAGCGCACCCAGGAACAGCACCAGGAAGATGCCGAATAATACCTTGGCGATGCTCGCCGAGGCTGCCGCTATACCGGTGAAGCCGAAGATGCCGGCCACGATCGCGATGATCAGGAAAACAACCGCCCACTTGAGCATGGAAAGCTCCCTCGTCCCGTCCAGCCTTTAATGGCGGAGCATGTGAGAGGGTTCCGCGCCGGCCTCAAAACAGATCGAAATACTCGCGCTGCTCCCATTGGGTCGGCTCGGGCTGCTCCTTGCCGCTCTCGTTCCGGAAGCGGGTCAGCTCGGCATTCTTGAGGTGGATGTAGTAATCGACAAACGCCTTGCCGAAGCCATCGCGCAGTGCGTCATCCGCGGTGAGCGCGGTCAGCGCCTCGCCGAGATTTTTCGGCAGCAGCGCGGCCTGCGCTTCATATGGCGTATCCGCTGACGGACCTGGTTCAAGGCGGCGCGCGATACCGTCAAGCCCCGCGTAGATCTGCGACGCCATGTAGAGATACGGATTGGCCGCCGGCTCGCCGATGCGGTTTTCCAGATGCGTTGCCGGATCGCCCGGCTGGCCGATCACCCGCACCATCACGCCGCGATTGTCGCGACCCCAGGTGGCACGATCGGGCGCCAGCGAATAGGCACGGTAACGTTTGTAGCCATTGACGCTCGGCGTCGAGAACGCGGCGGTGGAACGTGCGTGCGCGATCAGGCCGCCGAGGTAGTAGCGGCCGACGGTCGAGAGCACGTCGCGATCGTTCAGCGCGAAGGCGTTGATGTTGCGCTTCTTCTCGATCAGCGATTGATGCAGATGCCAGCCGCTCGACATCACGTGCGGCAAAGCCGGGCGGCACATGAAACTCGCCAGCAGGCCGTGACGGCGCGCGATCTGCTTTGCCGCCGAACGGAACAGAATCATGGTGTCGGCGCCGGCGATACCGCTCTGCGTCTTGAAGGTGAATTCGCACTGGCTGGGGCCAAGCTCCAGTTCGACCGAGCGCAGCGGCAGATCGAGCGCCTGCACGCCGCGGCGAATGTGGTCGACCGCGGTGTCGATCTGATCGAACCGGCTCTCGGTGAGATACTGATAGCCCTGCGTGAGGAGACTGACCTCCGGCGCGGCCGGCGGCCAGGTGGCGTCTTCCGGTGCGAGGCGCTCGTTCGTGATCCGGAACAGATGGAATTCGACTTCAAGACCGGCGAGGAAGTCGAAGCCGGCGGTGCCGAGCCGCGACAACGCGTCGCGATAGAGCCGGCGCGTCGAGAACGGCACCGGCTTGCCGTTGGTGAAATAAATGTCGCACAGCAACCAGCCGGTGTTCGGCGCCCATGGAAGAACGCGAAACGTCGACGGATCGGCGACCATGACGAAATCGGCGCCGCCTTCCATCTCGCCCATGCCGAGGCCGCCGCCCGGCGTGAACACCGGAAACGCCGTCTTGTGCGCGGTATCCTTGGCGAGCAGCGTCGTCGTCATGTTCACGCCGTTCCGCATAGCGGCCGCGGCTTCGCTCGCCACCAAGGTCTTGCCGCGCAGCACGCCGTGCTGATCGGCAAACGAGAACCGCACCAGCTCGAGCTTGTGTTTCTTGATGTCCTGCGCGACCGCCGTCGCGGCCCTGGCCTGTTCGTCGGTCCAGAGCTGATGGCGGTCGACGAAGGTCAACGCGGTGGGACGGCGCGGCGACATGCGTAATTAATGGCCGTTTTTCCAGCTCATTGCGCCACGCCGGGCCGCCTCGGTGCGCTGCCAGTAGCCCTGCCAATCGGCCGCCGGACCGATGCCGTCGACGCAGGCCGGACCGGTGACGTTCTTCGCGCGCGACTTGTCGAGCACCATGATCGGCGTGCCGCCCTTGCCGTTATCGTCGAGCGCCTGCCGCAGCAGCTTGCGATAGGCGATGATCGCCTTGTCCGAGGTGCCGAGGTGCTCCCCGGTGCGATCCTGAATCTCGCCCATCGATTCGCAGGCCCACTGATCGTGGACGTTAATGTCGGCACCCATGCCGGTGTAGGTCTCGTGCTCCTGCTCGTGCGGATCGAAACCGTAGTCGTTGCTCTTGTTCTTGTTCGGGATGTAGTCGGGCAACTGGTAGAGCTCGAGCCGCTGGCGACGCATCTCGTCCTTGTTCACCGGAGCGCCGAACGACGTGAAAATCGCGTACCAGTAGTGCCGCGTATCGTCGATCGGCACGTGCCATTGCGAGATAGTCATCTCGCGGCTCATCGGGATGATGAAAGCATTCGGGAAGATCAAGTTGGTGACGCGCACATGCGCCTTGCCGTTGCCGATCTCGCGCAAGGTGGCGAGGCGGAAGCCGTAATCGGTCGGCTCGACCTCGATGCGCGGACGCGTGAATTCGCGCATGATCTGCGTCATCGGCATGTCCGCATCCATCGTCTTGTCGCGGAACATCTTGCCGTAGCCTTCTTCCGGCTTCTCGTCCTCGAAGAAGCGGTGCAGGAACGAGGTGTGCACCGGATCGATGCCGACCTCGAGCGACTGCAGCCAGTTGCAATCGATCATGCCCTTGAAGGCGAAGGTGTGGGTATCCGGCGCGACGAAGCAGTCGAAATCCGGCAGCGCCGGCGGCTCGCCGCGGCCGAGATAGGCGAACAGGATGCCGCTCTTCTCGATCACCGGATAAGCCTTCTGTTTGATGTTGGCGCAGAGGTTGCTGCCGTCGGGCTCGGCCGGCGTCTCCAGGCATTTGCCGTTCACGTCGAACAGCCAGCCGTGAAAGGCGCAGCGCAGGCCGCCGTTCTCCAGCCGGCCGTAAGCGAGATCGGTGCCGCGATGCGGACAGTGGCGGCCGACCAGGCCATAGCGGCCCTTGTCGTCTTTGAAGATGACGAGATCCTCACCGAACAGCTTGATCGGCTTGATCGGGCGGTTGCTGCCGGACAATTCATCGACCAGCGCGGCCGGCTGCCAATAGCGCCGCAGCAGATTGCCGGCGGGCGTCCCCGGCATCGTCCGGGTAATCAGGTCGTTCTGTTGTTGGCTGAGCATCGAGGCCTCGCACGCGACTGGTGTGAGGCAGATTATACGGCCTGCAAACTAGATGTCATTCCGGGGCGCGAGCGCAGCGGGCGAGCCCGGAATCCACGAGTCGCGAGTTCTGTGCTTGTTGCCCCGGATTCCAGGTCCGCGCTCCGCGCGTCCCGGAATGACAGATTATTTCGAGTGCCGTGCCGCGACGCCGAGCGCCATCCGGCGCTGCCAATACTGTTGGCGCAGGCCCTTGAGGCGCGCCGCGGCGGTCTTGGCCTCGGAGCGGCTGGCGGTGGCGCAGGTGCGGTATTCGAGCTCGCTCACCGGGATGGAGGCGCTGCGGTGAAACATCTTGGCGAACAAGCCGGCCTTGCCGTTGATCTTCAATTCGCCGATGGCGTTGGCGACGCTGCCGGAGTGGCCGAACGCGATCACCTCGCCGGTCTCGACATGGCGCACTTCATAGACGCCGGGGCCGATCGGGGCCTCGACGAGGCCGCCGCTATGGGCGTCCGGAAACCGCTTCCATGAAGTCCAAGTCTGCATGCTTGTTTTACCCACCACCATTTAGGCACACGGCGAGCGTGCCCCCGCCTCACAAGTGGTTGAGCTAAGGAAAAGTTCCGCCTGCTTCAACCCCGGCCCTGTTGATAAGGACACAACGGGCGATTTTGACGCCGATTCAGCGCCTCAATGCCCCGGCAACACCAAAAGCTTGGGTTTTTGCGGCAATGTCGCCTTCGACAGCAGCACCGACGGCACCGAACTGCGCTCGACTTCCCACTCGCGGCCGACCTGCGAGAGGAAGCGGTCGAGTGTGTACTCGCTGAAGTAATGCATCGGAATCACCATGCGCGCCTTCAGGCCGCGTAGCACCTCGATCATGCCTTCGAGGTCGAGCGTGTAGCTGCCGTCGACCGGCACCAGCACGATGTCGGGCCGGCCGACTTCGCTGAGCTGTTGGGCGTTGAGTGTGTGATGCAGATGGCCGAGGTGGACGATACAAAGGCCCGCCACTTCGAAAATGAAAATGGAATTGCCGTGCCGCTCGGTCTCCGCGCTGCCGTAGTAGCTGCGGATGTTGGTCGGCACGTTGCGGATGCGGACGTCCTTGACCTGCTGGTCGATCCGCGCCGGCTTGCCGAACTCCTGTGCCCAACCGCGCAGCACCAGCTTGATCTCAGGCTCGGGATTATCGGTGTAGTGCGTCGAGTGCGCGTGGTTCATCGTCACCACGTCCGGGATCAGCGGCGGCTTGACGTAGCCGTTGTAGTCGGTCGCGATCCGCACACCCTGCGGCGTCTCGATCAGGAAGGTCGAGTGGCCGATGTAAGTGAGCCGCACCTGATCGTCGTTGAGCGCGACGCGCTGCACCAGCGAGCGAAATGGCGGACGCTCGGCGACAAGGCCGGGACAGGATTCCATCATGTCCCGCTTGACGGATTGCGGCGACGGCGCGGCACCCTGCCCGTG
Source organism: Pseudolabrys sp. (assembly GCA_035546455.1). GTDB lineage: Bacteria > Pseudomonadota > Alphaproteobacteria > Rhizobiales > Xanthobacteraceae > Pseudolabrys. The sequence continues at coordinate 43,581 of DASZXA010000057.1, read as the reverse complement.
CGCCGGCATCGCGCCGATCACGACCGCAACGAATATCGCGAGCAACACACTTCGCATGCGCCTGCTCCACGTGACGTGCGGCGAGCCTGACACGGTTCACGGCGGCCCGCCACCGACCTCACGCGCAAATGAAGAGCGGCGCCCAATGGGCGCCGCTCTAAAGATTCAGCCGTGGGATCGGGGCTCAGTAAGGCTCCCAGTACGGCGTGTAGTAGCGCTGCTGCGGCCGTGGGCGGACCGACGCCGTGGTCTGCGTCTCCGTGATCAGGCCCCTGGTGGTGACGACGACCAGGCTGTCGCCCTCGCGGCGGATGGTCTCGACGCGCCCGAGACCCGGCAGGGGAACGCCTGGCGCGACGGCATAAAGCTCGCCGCGATTTTCCACCCAGATGCGGCCGTTACGCGCCTCGCGCACGGTCCAGCCCTGCACGATTGAAGGACGCGGCTGGGGCAACGGCGCCGAATCCGCGATCGGCGGCGATACGGCCGCCGCCGTCGTGGCGGGTTTTCCAATGGAGCCGGTGACGTCCATCGCCTTGTCGAGGCGATCCGACAGGCTCGCGGTCGCTTTGGCGATCTGCGTCTTGCTCTCGCGCGCTGCAGTTTCAACATTGGCGCGCAATGTCGTGAGGTCTTTGTTGAGCTTGGCGACCGAGCGCTGCAGCGCGTGATTTTCTTCAAGCAGCGCGGTATTGGGCCTGGCCGGCGGCTGCGCTGGCTGGCGCATCGCGACGGCGCCGACCGCGGCGCCGAAGCCGGCGGCCAGCATGATCGTCGCAGCCAGCGCCGCGCGGCGGCGCATGCGCCGCGAGATTTTCGGCGTGGCGATTTTCAGTTCGGGCAGCTTCATCGCCGGAATTTTCAGCGCGGGCATTTTGATATTCGGCATCGCGAAGCGCGGCTTCGCGGGCTGGACAGTCGCGGCGGCGGCAGGCTCCGGCTTCAGCTCGGACGCAGGCTGCGGCTTCATCTGCGCATCGAGCACCGGCTCGGACAATGTCTCCGCCGGCGACAATGGCGGCGACTCGACGACCGGCAGCTCGGTCTTCGTTTCGATCTTGGTTTCAGTTTTGGAGTCTTGTGCGACGGACTTGTCGCCGTTCGCGATTTCGTTCGGCTCGGCCATAACCGGCTCCCGCGATTGGTGGTTTACCAACCGGTAACCACGTTCGGTTACCAATCGGTTACCAGCCCAACCGCGCCGGTTTTACAGCTTGAAGCCTTGCGCTTCGGCCAGTGCCTTGAGTGGAGTCAGCGGGCGCGCCCCGACATGCTGGATGACTTCGGCGGCGGCGAGCGCGCCGAGTTGCGCCGAGGTCTTCAAGTCCCTGCCGCGCGAATAGCCGACCAGGAACCCGGCGGCGAACAGGTCGCCGGCGCCGGTGGCATCCACCACCTGCCTGATCGGCGCCGCCGGCACGCGCTCGGTGATCTCGCCTTGCAGGACGACGCAACCTTTTTCGCTGCGCGTCACCACTGCGAGACCGATGTCCGCACGCATCGCCTCCAGCGCGGTGTCGAAGTCGGCGGTCTGGTAGAGGCTGCGCAGCTCGTTCTCGTTGGCGAAGATGATGTCGATCGTCTTGTTGCGCATCAGCTTGAGGAACTCGTCGCGATAGCGGTCGACGCAGAACGCATCCGACAACGTGAGCGCAACCTTACGGCCGGCCTTGTGCGCGATGCCGGCCGCCTTCACGAACGCTTCCTTGGCGTGCGGCGGATCCCACAGATAGCCTTCCAGATAAGTGATCGCGGCGTCGGCCACCGCCTTCTCGTCGATGTCGGCCGGAAACAGGTTCTGCGCCGCGCCGAGATAGGTGTTCATGGTGCGCTCGCCGTCCGGCGTCACCAGGATGTAGCAGCTCGCGGTCGACGGACCGTCGGCGGCCGGCTTCACGTCGAAAGCCACGCCATTGGCGCGGATATCGTGCGTGAACGCGCCGCCAAGCTTGTCGTTTTTGACCTTGCCGACAAAGGCCGTGCGGGCGCCGAGGCTGGCCGCGCCGACAATCGTGTTCGCCGCCGAGCCGCCGGAGCTTTCCGTGGTCGCGCCCATCGCATCGTAGATCGCCTTGGCGCGCGGCTCGTCGATCAGGGTCATCGAGCCTTTCGCCATGCCGTGGGTGACAAGGAATTTGTCGTCGGTCTTGGCGATCACGTCGACGATGGCGTTGCCGACGCCGAGCAGGTCGTAACGGGGAGATGTCATTCAGCCCTCGGGAAAATTCGCGCGCACTATAGCGGGGGTCGTCAGGCAGGCAACGCCGGCACGGCGTGGACGCTGCCCACGTCTCTAGTGAACCGGCGGCAACCGCTTTAGTACCTCCAGGCTCCACCAGAGAAAGTAGCCGGCGATGAAGATGCCGAGCGCCACCTTGATCAGCTGGATAATCAATTCGTCTTTACTCATCGGAGGCTCACTTACAGTGCGAATCCGCTTGTTCTGCCTTCCCTATCACGAGACGGCACTGCATTTGAAATAGAGTCCTTGCGTCCCTACGCATCGCCGTGGCAAGGGACGCGCGGCCACGCTGATCCACCGGCCCGAAACTGCACGAGACTGTCCAAAGGTCTTAACCCATGGCGACCACGTTCAAGCCGCTGGTTTTCTCCGGCGTTCAGCCCACCGGCAACCTCCACCTCGGCAATTACCTCGGCGCGATCCGCAACTTCGTGCCGCTGCAGGACAAGTACGACTGCATCTATTGCGTCGTCGACATGCACGCAATCACGGTCTGGCAGGACCCGGCCGAGCTCAAGCGCACGATCCGTGAAGTGACCGCGGCCTTCCTCGCGGCCGGCATCGACCCGAAGAAAAACATCGTCTTCAACCAGAGCCAGGTCGCGGCGCATGCGGAGCTGGCCTGGGTGTTCAACTGCGTTGCGCGGCTCGGCTGGCTCAACCGCATGACGCAGTTCAAGGAGAAGGTCGGCAAGGATCGCGAGAACGCATCGGTCGGCCTCTTCGCCTATCCGAACCTGATGGCGGCGGACATTCTCGTCTATCGCGCGACGCACGTGCCGGTCGGCGAAGACCAGAAGCAGCATGTCGAGCTGGCGCGCGACATCGCGCAGAAATTCAACAACGACTTTGCGGACTCGATCCGCGCGAACAATCTCGGCGAAGTGTTCTTCCCGCTGCCGGAGCCGCTGATCCAGGGACCGGCGACGCGCGTGATGTCTCTGCGCGACGGCACGAAGAAAATGTCGAAATCGGATGCGTCCGATCAATCGCGCATCAATCTCACCGACGCCGCCGACGCGATCGCCCTCAAGGTGCGCCGCGCCAAGACCGATCCCGATCCGCTGCCGCACGACGAGAAGGCGCTCGAAGCGCGCCCGGAAGCCGACAACCTGGTCGGCATCTACGCGGCAGTCGCCAATATTCCAAAAGCCGAGGTGCTCAAGCAATTCGGCGGTGCGCAGTTCTCGACCTTCAAGCCGGCGCTGGCCGATTTGTTGGTTGCAAAGCTCAGCCCGATCACCAACGAGATGCGCCGGCTCAAGGACGATCCGGCGTATATCGATTCGGTGCTCGCCGACGGTAGCAACCGCGCGGAAAAACTTGCCGGTGAAACAATGAAGGCGGTCAAGGATATCGTCGGTTTCGTCCGGCGCTAGAACGGTTTCCGGCGCGGTGCAAATCGGCAACTTGTCCCACCGCGCCGCGGCGTGCCACCATCGCAGCCATGAGCACCAAGCGCCGTTCCTTCGAGAAGGGCCACAAGCGCAAATACCTCGTCGTCATCGATGACACCGAGGAGTGCGGGCGCGCCATTCATTGGGCGGCCAAACGCGCCGGACGCACGAAATCGATCGTCGTGATGCTGCGCGTGATCGAGACCGGCGATCATGGCGCGCAATGGCTCGGTGTTGCCGACATCATGCGCGCCGAGGCGATGGAAGCCGCCAAGTCGATGCTCAACAAGGCAGCCGAACAAGCGAAGAAAACGGCGAATGTCAAAGTCGATCTGGTGATCCGCGAGGGCGTAACTTCCGACGAGATCGTCAAGCTGATCGAGGAGGATGCCGATATCGGCATCCTCGCGCTGGCGGCCGGCATCGGGAAAGAGGGTCCGGGTCCGCTGGTCAGCAATCTCGCCAAGACGGCAGGCGCATTCCCCATTCCGGTCGCAATCGTGCCCGGTCACCTCAGCGATGACGATATCGACGCCAGTTCCTGAGCATTTACGTTAGTTGACCTTGAGCCTGCGCAGGCCCATTTATCTGGCAGTTTACAGCGACCCGCGGGCCTTGAACCTGTGGTGAGGAGATAAAGATGTTCATCCAGACTGAAGCGACGCCAAATCCGGCGACACTGAAATTCCTGCCCGGCAAGATCGTGCTCGACAACGGCACGCTCGACATGCGCGACAAGGATGCGGCAGCCGCATCGCCGCTGGCCCAGCGATTGTTCGACATTCCAAATGTCACCGGCGTGTTCTTCGGCTCCGACTTCATCTCGATCACCAAGGATAGCGGCGACTGGCAGCAGATGAAGCCAGCGATCCTCGGCGCCATCATGGAGCACTACATGAGCGGCGCGCCGATCGTGGCGCAGGATGCCGCCGCTGCAGATGGCGATGAGTTCTTCGATCCGGCGGACGCCGAAACGGTTGCGACCATCAAGGACCTGATCGAGACCCGCGTTCGTCCGGCGGTCGCCGGCGACGGCGGCGACATCACCTTCAAGGGTTTCAAGGAAGGCGTCGTCTACCTGTCGATGAAGGGCGCCTGCTCGGGCTGCCCGTCCTCGACCGCGACGCTCCAGCACGGCATCCAGAACCTGCTGCGGCACTTCGTGCCGGATGTGCAGGAAGTGCGGCCGGTCTAATCGAGGCAAGAAACTAAATGTCGTCATGCCCGGGCTCGACCCGGGCATCGACGCCTTTGGACCTGTAATAAGAAGTAAGGCGTGGATGGCCGGGACAAGCTCGGCCATGACAGTGTTAGACTCCACAGCATGCGCGTTCTCGCCATCGATACCGCCCTCGAAGCATGTTCGGTTGCGCTGCTCGACACCGCGCAGCCGGACCGCGCCGTCCATGAATCGCAGCCGATGACGCGAGGCCACGCCGAAGCGTTGATGCCGATGATCGCACGGGTGTTCGAGCGCGCGGGCTTCGATGCAACCGCAATCGATCGCGTCGCGGTTACGGTCGGCCCCGGCTCGTTCACCGGGCTGCGGGTCGGCATCGCTGCGGCGCGCGGCATTGCGCTCGCAACCGGAAAGCCGGCAATCGGGCTCACAACGCTTGCGGCCTACGCCGCGCCGCTGATCGCCGCCAACGACGCCATACCGGTCGTCAGCGCGATCGATGCGCGGCACGACCACGTCTATCTCCAGGTGTTCGGCGCGGGCGGTCTTACGCTGGTGAAACCGCGGATCGACAGCATTGCCGATGCGGTCCGTGCCTCGCTCGGCGGCCCGCCGCGCATCATCGGCACCGGCGCGGAGATGTTGGCGCGCGCCTGGCCAACGAATGAAAAGCGCCCGGCGTCGGTCGACAACAAGCGCGCGCCCGATATCGCCTGGGTCGCGCGGCTTGGCGCAGCCGCAGCGGAAACCGGCACGCCACCCAAGCCGCTTTACCTGCGCGCGGCGGACGCGCAGCCGCAGGAAGCCGCGCAGCTCGCCCGCCGATGATGTCGTTTCTCTCAACTTTCTTTGGACGCAGCGCGCCGGTTTTATCGGACGCCTCGACACGCGACGCGGCGGCCATCGCTGCGCTGCATGGCAAGTCGTTCCAGCGGGGCTGGAGCGACGATGAAGTCGAAGGGCTGCTGGCAGAGCGCAACGTGATCGCGCACCGCGCGCTCGACGGGAAAAAACTGGCCGGCTTCATCATGTCGCGGCTGGCCGCCGACGAGGCCGAGATTCTGTCCGTCGCGGTGGATCGTGCCTATCAGGGCCGCGGCCTCGGGAAGCGACTGCTGATGCTGCATCTCGGACGGCTCGCCGGATATGGCACACAGGCGGTGTTTCTTGAGGTCGGCGAGAAAAACGACCCGGCGGCAAAACTTTATCTGCGCGCCGGATTTCGAGAAGTATCGCGGCGGCCGAATTACTACGGCGATGCGACAGCCCTGGTGCTGCGCCGCGATCTCGTCGCCTAGACTCGAATACCGGCCGCTCACTATGATATGAGCGCCGGGTTGGAGAGATCGACATTGGCCACGCCGGATAAACGTCAGAACCACAATCGCGACATCGAGGCCCTGTGCGCCGCCAAAGGCATGCGCATGACCGGGCAGCGCCGCACCATCGCGCGCGTACTGGCGGAGTCCGAGGATCATCCCGACGTCGAGGAGCTCTATCGCCGCTGCAGCAAGGTCGATCAGCAGATCTCGATCTCGACGGTCTATCGCACGGTGAAGCTGTTCGAAGACGCCGGCATCATCGAACGGCACGATTTTCGCGACGGCCGTGCCCGCTATGAGCAAAGCCCCGATACCCACCACGATCACCTGATCAACCTGCGCACCGGCGAAGTGGTCGAATTCCGCAACGAGGAAATCGAGCGGCTGCAGGCGGAGATCGTCCGCAAGCTCGGCTACCGGCTGGTCGATCACCGCCTCGAGCTTTACGCCGTGCCGATCGACGACGAGAAACAACAGCGCTGATGTTGCGCGTCATCCTGGTCGCCGGATTTTTCTTCACATCATTGCCGCTGATGATCGCGCTGCAATGGCTGTTAAGCGCTATTCGCTCGCCGCTGTGGGGCCCCTGCTCGGTCGCTTATTACCGGCTTCTGACGCGACTGCTCCGTATCAGGATTATCACCAACGGAACGCAGGTCACTGGACGCCCTGTCCTGTTGGTGTCGAATCATGTCTCTTGGGTGGACATCGTCGTGCTCGCCGCAGTCTCGCCGATGGTGTTCGTCGCCAAACGCGAGGTGGCGTCGTGGCCGCTGATCGGCGCCGCCGCGAAAGTACAGAAGGTCGTGTTCGTCGATCGGGTGCGCCGGCAGCAGACACCGGAGACCAACAAGGAAATGGCGCAGCGCCTCGCCGAAGGTCATCCGGTCGTGCTGTTCGCGGAAGGCACGTCGAGCGACGGCACGCGCGTGCTGCCGTTCCGCTCCGCGCTGATCGGCGCGGTCGAAGCGGCCTGCAACGGCGCGGGCCTTGGTGAGGTTACGCTGCAGCCGATGTCGATTTGTTATACGGCGCAGCGGGGGCTGCCGACCGCGCGCAACGACCAGCCAATTGTGGCCTGGTACGGCGATCTCGACTTCTTCCCGCACTTTGCCGGCTTTATACGGCGCGGTGTCGTCGACGTTACGGTCAGTTTCGGCGATGCCGTCGCTTGCCGCGCGGATACCGATCGCAAGCTGCTGGCCAAGGAACTCGAAGGCAAGGTGCGGCAGATGACGGCCAATGCATTGCGCCACCGCCTGCCGGCATCGTGACTTGCGCCACAATCTTTAAGTAGCGATATCAACAAGATGGCAATGCGCGACAAACCCGGCGACCGCCGCTAGATTGCCGCGAGACAGCAATATCGACCCAGGAATGAGCGGACCCCGCAAGCTTTACGTCAAATCCTTCGGCTGCCAGATGAACGTCTACGACTCGCAGCGTATGGCGGACATCATGGCGCCCACCGGTTTCAGCGAAACCGCGCAGCCGGATGACGCCGATCTCATTATTCTCAACACCTGCAACATCCGCGAGCGCGCCGCGGAGAAAATCTATTCCGAGCTCGGCCGTATGCGCGTGCTCAAGTCGGAAGCCGCGCAGCAAGGCCGCAAGGTGACGGTGGCGGTCGCCGGCTGCGTCGCGCAGGCCGAAGGCGAAGAGATCGTGCGCCGCGCGGCAAGCGTCGATGTCGTCGTCGGGTCACAGAACTATCACAGGCTGCCGGAAATACTGGCGCGCGCCGCCAGCGGCGAGCGGGTGATCGACATCGAATTTCCGGTTGAGGATCGGTTCCAGACCATGCCGGCCGCGTCCGCGGCGGCAACGCGCTCGCGCGGCGTCACCGCGTTCGTCACCATCCAGGAAGGCTGCGACAAGTTTTGCACCTTCTGCGTGGTGCCCTACACCCGCGGTTCGGAAATCTCCCGGCCGGTCGAAAGCATCGCCGCCGAAGTGACGCGGCTGACGCACGCCGGCGTGCGCGAAGTCACCTTGATCGGGCAAAACGTCAACGCCTATCACGGCGAAGGCAAGGACGGCCGCGAATGGCCGCTCGGCAAGTTGCTGCACCGGCTCGCCGATATCCCTGGCATTGCGCGGCTGCGCTACACCACCAGCCATCCGCGCGACATGGAAGACAGCCTGATCGACGCGCACCGCGACCTGCCGGCGCTGATGCCCTACGTGCATCTTCCCGTTCAATCGGGCTCCGACCGCATTCTCGACGCGATGAACCGCAGGCACACGCGCGACGATTATCTGCGCGTGATCGAGCGGCTGCGCGCTGCGCGCGCCGACCTCGCTTTCACGTCGGACTTCATCGTGGGCTTCCCGGGCGAGACCGAACAGGATTTCGACGACACGCTGCGCTTGGTCGAGGAAGTCGGCTTCGCGACATCTTATTCGTTCGCCTATTCGACACGGCCCGGCACGCCGGCCGCCGACATGGAGCAGGTGCCGGACGACGTGAAATCCGAGCGGCTGCAGCGCCTGCAGGCGCTGCTCACAAGACAATGGCAGGCCTTCAACGGCGGCTTTGCCGGCCGTACGCTCGGCGTCTTGCTCGAGAAATCGGGCCGCATTCCCGGCCAATTGGTCGGCAAATCGCCCTATCTTCACGCCGTGCAAGTGATGGCGCCGACGTCAATGATCGGCGAAATCGTGCCGGTCCACATCACCGGGATCGGCACCAATACATTGTTCGGTGACATTATTTCCGCGCGAGCGCCCGAGCTCGCCGAAGCCGGAGCCTGAATGCCCACATCGACACCCGTCATCCCGCCAGCCGCGACATCGGAAGAGACCGCCACTACGCAGGCCGTTCTCAGCTTCGACGACAACCGGTTGGCGTCGGTCCTGTTCGGGCAATACGGCGAGAACCTCGCCCTGATCGAACGGCGGCTCGGCGTGGTCGCCGACCAGCGCGGCAACTTCGTCACACTTTCCGGTTCGCGCAGCGGCTGCGAGCAGGCGCGCCACGTCCTGCAGAACCTCTACGAGCAGATCAAGCGCGGCCACGACCTCAGTTCGGGTGACGTCGAGGGCGCGGTCCGCATGGTGATCTCGCAGGGCTCACTGTTCGAGTTCGATCCCGCGGTGGCACGCGTGAGCGAGGAGATCAACTTGCGCAAGCGGCCGGTCCGTGCGCGCACCGAGGCGCAGGCGGCGTACATCCGCGCCTTCAAGGCGCATTCGCTGGTGTTCGGCACCGGTCCCGCCGGCACCGGCAAGACCTGGCTCGCGGTTGCCCACGCAGTGCAGAAATTCGAGCGCAAGGAAGTCGACCGCATCATCCTGTCACGCCCGGCAGTCGAAGCCGGCGAGCGGCTCGGCTTTTTGCCCGGCGACATGCGCGAGAAGGTCGATCCGTATCTGCGGCCGATCTACGACGCGCTGTTCGACCTGATGGACGCGCGCATCGTCGAGCGCGCACTGCAAGGCGGCGAGATCGAGATCGCGCCGCTCGCCTTCATGCGCGGCCGCACGTTGTCGAACGCGGCGATCATCCTCGACGAGGCGCAAAACACCACGTCGATGCAGATGAAGATGTTTCTCACCCGCCTTGGCGAGAACAGCCACATGATCGTCACCGGCGATCCAAGCCAGATCGATCTGCCGAGTGGGCAAGCGTCCGGCCTGTCGGAAGCGGTGCGGCTGCTCGAAGGGGTCGAAGGTGTCGGCCATGTCGCCTTCACCGCCAAGGACGTGATCCGTCACGAGCTGGTGGCGCGCATCGTCGACGCCTACGACCGCGGCGCCGCCCGCAAGCGCGAGACGAAAGAATGAAGGCGCACGACGCCGCTCTGTCGGTGGACGTCCTGGTGCAATCGCCGAAGTGGAAAGGCCATCGCGGCGCGGCCACCGCCGTGCGCAAGGCGATCAACGCCGCGGCCGACGAAGTCTCATCACCCGGCGGTGAAGTCGCGGTCGTCCTGACGAGCGACGCCGCGATCCGCAAGCTCAACAAGCAATGGCGCAAGATCGACAAGCCGACCAACGTGCTGTCTTTTCCGGCCAACGGCGGCGCCCAAGGCGCCCCGCTTGGCGATATCGTGATCGCTTATGAGACATTGAAGCGGGAATCCCGCGACGAGGACAAGAAATTCGTCCATCACCTGTCGCATCTCGCCGTGCATGGCTTTCTGCACCTGATGGGATACGATCACCAGAATGATTCCGAAGCCGAGGCGATGGAAGAGCTTGAGCGCGTGATCATGACGCGTCTGCGGATGCCCGATCCTTATCTTGCGCGCGGCTGAACGAAACGCCTGACCACGATGCCCGACAGCAATCCCACCAGTGACAGCGATTCCTCGCCGCGCAACCTGCCGGTGGTGATCCCGCAGCCCGGCGAGGGGAACGGCGGCTGGCTGCGCCGCGCGCTGCGCACCATTTTCGGCTGGCGGGCCGGCTCGACGCGCGCCAACCTGCGCGACACCCTCGAGACGGCGACGGCGGACGACACCGGATTCACGCCGGACGAAAGCCGGATGCTGCGGAACATCCTCGGCCTGCGCGAACGGCGCATGCAGGACGTGATGGTGCCGCGCGCCGACATTGTCGCCGTGCAGCAGGACATTTCACTCGGCGAGCTGATGCGGCTGTTCGAAAGCGCCGCTCACTCGCGGCTCGTCGTCTATAACGACACGCTCGACGATCCGATCGGCATGGTGCATATCCGCGACCTGATCGCGTTCATGACGGCGCGCGCCTCGGCGCCGCCGGCCAAGGCCGCCAAGCGCAAGAAGCCGCTGCCGGCCGGGCTCGACCTCAAAAGCATCAATCTCGCGCTGCCGCTATCGTCGGCCATGATCATGCGGGAGGTGCTGTTCGTGCCGCCGTCGATGCGGGTCATCGATTTGCTGGCGCGCATGCAGGCGACCCGCACCCAGCTTGCGCTGGTGATCGACGAATATGGCGGCACCGACGGCCTGGTTTCCATCGAAGATATCGTGGAGCAGATCGTCGGCGAGATTTCCGACGAGCACGACGACGACGTGATGCCCGAGGTAACCAAGCAGGTGGACGGCTCGTTCCTGGCCGACGCACGCGCGCCGCTCGAACATGTAGTCGCAATGATCGGCTCGGATTTCAACATCGGCGATGCCGCCAAGGAAATTGACACGCTCGGCGGCTATCTGACCAGCCGCGCCGGCCGCGTGCCGGTGCGCGGCGAGTTGGTCGCGGGCCCCGGCCTCTATGAGATCGAAGTGGTCGAGGCCGATCCGCGGAGGGTGAAGCGTGTGCGCATCTACAAGCTGAAGGAGCGGCGTGAGCGGACACGGCGTCCCGATGCGCTCACTAATACGCCGCCGATCTCGCCGGCCAGCGAACCGGCCGACGGCAAACAGCGCCCGTGAACCTGACCCGCATCGCCCATGGCGTCATGCTCAGCGCCGGCTGGCGGCGCGCCGCGATTGCGTTTCTGGCCGGCGCCGCATCCGCACTCGCGATGGCACCGATCAACGCCTGGCCGATCCTGTTCGTCACGTTTCCGGTTGCCGTCTGGCTGATCGACGGCGCGGCCGGTCGCGCGAGCGGACTTCGCAACGCCGCGGTCGCCGGCTGGTGTTTCGGCTTCGGCTACTTCCTCGCCGGGGTCTATTGGGTCGGTTACGCCTTTCTGGTCGACGCCAAGACGTTCGGCTGGCTGCTGCCGGTCGCGGTCGGGGGTCTGCCTGCTTATCTCGCGCTCTATACCGGGGCCGGTTTCGCGCTGGCGCGATTGCTCTGGGTGCGCGGACCAACGCGCGTGCTGGCGCTGGCGATCTCGCTGACGATTACAGAATGGTTGCGCGGGCATCTATTGACCGGGTTTCCCTGGAACACGTTCGGTTATGCATTGTCCGAACCTTTGGCGCTGGCGCAGGCCGTCGCACTCACCGGCATCTGGGGGCTGACGTTTCTCACTGTCGCAATTGGCGCGTCACCGGCGATGCTCGCCGACGAGCGCGCCGACACGCCGCATCCGTGGCGCGGACCTATTTTCGGCGCGCTGATCCTCGCCGCGCTCGCCGGCTATGGCGGCATGCGGCTGTGGCTTACGCCGACTAACTTCGTCAAGGACGTGAAGCTGCGCATCATGCAGCCGAACCTCCAGCAAGATGAGAAGTTCAATTATTCGGCAAAGAACGCGGTGATGGAGCGGTATCTCCGCCTGTCGGATCGCGCGACCGGCCCGCAGTCGAATGGCGTCGCCGACGTGACGCATCTGATCTGGCCGGAGTCCGCATTCCCATTTTTCCTGTCGCGCGAGCCGGAGGTCATGCAGCAGATCGCCGACCTGCTGCCGCCCGGCACGGTGCTCATCACCGGCGCGATCCGCCCGCCCAATGCGCCGAGCGGGGCGCACATCACGCGCGCCTATAATTCGGTTTACGTGATCGACCACGACGGCTCGATCCTCGGCATCTATGACAAGGTGCACCTGGTGCCGTTCGGCGAGTATCTGCCGTTTCAGACTCTGCTTGAGCGCATCGGCCTGACGCAGCTCACCAAGATTCGCGGCGGCTTCATCGCCGGCGACCGGCGGCGCGCGATGCAAATTCCGCGCGCGCCGACCATGCTGCCGCTGATTTGCTACGAGGCGATTTTCCCCGGCGCCGCTGTTCCACAGGGTGAACGGCCCGGTTGGCTCGTCAACGTGACCAACGACGCCTGGTTCGGCATCAGCTCCGGCCCGTATCAGCATTTCCAGCAGGCGCGCATGCTGGCGATTGCGGAAGGTTTGCCGCTGGTGCGCGCAGCCAACGACGGCATTTCAGCGGTAATCGATCCAGTCGGCCGCATCGTGCGGTCGTTGCCGCTCGGCGCCGAAGGTGTGCTCGACGCGCAACTCCCGCGCGCGATTGAGCAGACCGTCTATGCGCGTTTTGGTGACCTGGTTGCGATCCTGTTAATAGTTGCCGCCGGTATCTTTCTGGTGCGCCGACGGATAGCGAATTAGCTGGCTTTTCAGCCATGCGCCGAGACGACAACCACAGGACGCAAGGCGAAATTTGGCGTAAAAAAACGAAATAAAATGCCCGCTCTGGTTGATGCCGCAATTGATGCGTTCAATTCGCACATTGCATTACTTCGGCGTTTCGTGGGATGGAAACGCCCGGCCAGCGAGGAGTCTGTATGGCGAAGAAGACCCCAAACCCGATCGACAAGCATGTCGGTAGCCGGGTTCGGATGCGGCGCATGATGCTGAGCATGAGTCAGGAAAAGCTCGGCGATGCGCTCGGCCTGACTTTTCAGCAAGTGCAGAAATACGAGAAGGGCACCAATCGCATCGGGGCCAGCCGTCTGCAACAAATCTCGGGCATCCTGTCGGTGCCGGTTTCGTTTTTCTTTGAAGGCGCGCCGCACAGCGGCGGCCACGCCGGCGGCATGGGCGAAGCTCCCTCGCCCGCCTACGTGTCCGATTTCCTCGCGACCTCGGACGGCTTGTCCTTGACCAAGGCCTTCATGCGCATAAAAAGCGCCAAGCTGCGCCGCCGCATCGTCGATCTGGTCGAGCAAATCGCCGACGACAAGAGTTGATCCAGCGCGGGTTACCGCCCACCCTGCCCCATATTCTGCCCGCATCTTGACCTTGCCTGGCTTGGCTGCAAGAAACAGCCGCCGCTTAGACGGCACAGCCAAAATCCGCGGGAACGAAGGGGTGTTCGGTGGCGCACAAGAATTTCCTGTTTACCAGCGAGTCGGTGTCCGAGGGTCATCCGGACAAGGTCTGCGATCAGATTTCGGACGCGGTGCTCGACGCCTTTCTTGAGAATGACGCCAGGCTCGGCATCTCGGATGACAGCGCGGTGAACACGCGACTCGGCTGCGAGACGCTGACCACCACCAACAAGATTGTGATCGCCGGCGAAGGCCGCGGCCAGGCGCCGCTGTTCCGCAAGCACGGCGCCAAGGCGGTGGTCGATCGCGAGATGATCACCGAGATCGCGCGCGGTGTGGTCAAGGACATCGGCTACGACCAGGACGGCTTCTCTTACTACGGCGCCGACGTCGAGGTGCTGCTGCACGGCCAGTCGCCCGACATCGCAATGGGTGTCGACGCGAAGAAGAAGAAAGGCCGCGAGGAAGAAGGTGCCGGCGACCAGGGCATGATGTTCGGCTTCGCCTGCACCGAGAGCGAAGTTTATGAGAAGAACTCGTTCATGCCGGCGCCGATTTACTTCGCGCACAAGATTCTCAAGGTGCTGGCCGACAAGCGTCACTCGAAGTCGCTCGCCGATTTGCAGCCGGACGCCAAGAGCCAGGTCACCGTCCGCTATGAAAACGGCAAGCCGGTCGGCTGCACCAAGGTCGTCGTCTCGACGCAGCACAATGCCGAGAGCCGCAACCGCAAGAAGTACACGCCGAGCATGGTGAAGGACCTGATCGGCGACACCGTTGCCTCGGCGCTGCCGAAACGTTGGATGCCGCAGAAGGAATCCGACTTCCTCGTCAACCCGACCGGCAACTTCGTGATCGGCGGGCCGGACGGCGACTGCGGCCTCACCGGCCGCAAGATCATCGTCGACACTTACGGCGGCTACGCCCCGCACGGCGGCGGCGCGTTCTCCGGCAAGGACCCGACTAAGGTCGATCGCTCGGCGGCTTACGCGGCGCGCTATCTCGCGAAGAACGTCGTCGCGGCCGGAATTGCCGAGAAGTGCACCATCCAGGTCGCTTACGCGATCGGCGTCGCCGACCCGATGTCTGTGCTGGTCGATACCCACGGCACCGGACAAGTCGAGGAAAAGAAGCTCGAAAAGATTCTGCCCGAGCTGTTCCGCCTGACGCCGACCAACATTCGCCGCACGCTGAAGCTCAACCGGCCGATCTATCGCCGCACCGCGGCTTACGGCCACTTCGGCCGCCCGCCGGAGCGGGACGGCGGCTTTTCGTGGGAGCGCACCGACCTCGCCGAGGCGATCCGCCGCGCGGTCCGCTGAGAGCATTCAATAAGAGACGCGACGGCCGGCTTCGTGCCGGCCGTTTGCATTTATATTTATAATGTGCCCGATGACGAACGAGCATGAACCACGGGCCTTTTTCGGCCGCCGCAAGGGCCACCCGCTGCGGGCGCATCAGGCCTCATTATATGAGACGCTGCTGCCAAAGCTGGCGCTCGACCTGTCGCACCCGGCGGGCGATCTGCAGGCGCTGTTCCCCCTGCCTGTCAATAAGGTGCGATTAGAGATTGGTTTCGGCGGCGCCGAACATCTCATCGCCCAGGCGCAGGCCAACCCCGACACCGGATTCATTGGCTGCGAGCCGTTCGTCAACGGCATGGCCAAGGCGCTGGCCGCGATCGAGCTGCACAAGCTTCGCAACATCCGGCTGTCGGCCGGTGATGCCACTCACCTCATCGCGTGGCTGCCTGCCGCATCGCTCGCGCGGATCGACATCCTTTATCCCGACCCGTGGCCGAAACGCCGCCAGTGGAAACGCCGCTTCCTGCAGGATGAAAGCCTGGCAGCGATGGCTCGCCTTCTCGCGCCGGACGCCGAGTTGCGCTTTGCGACGGACGTTCCCGGTTACGCGTCGTGGGTTCTGACACGAGTGCTGCGATCCCCGCAGCTCGAATGGACCGCCGAGTGTGCGGACGATTGGCGACGGCCGTGGCCAGGCTTTGCCGGCACGCGCTACGAGGCCAAGGCCAAGCGTGAAGGCCGCACGCCGGCCTATTTCATTTTTCGCAGAGTCTGATTACTCGGCGGCGCCTTGGCGCACCTGCCAGAACCGTACCACGCGCTGCGCGGTCGGTGGCGTCAAGCGGTCGAAATTGTCCTTGGCCGCCTTCATCGCTTCCATCGAAATATCCTTGGCGTCCGGCTTTGCATTGATGATGGCGTGGACGGTATCCCAGCCGAAATCGGTCGAGCGCGCGAGGATGAGCACCGGATCGAACCGCTCGCCACCCATCAGGCGATCGACCACCTCGACCGGCACCGAACACATGGTCGCCAGCGCGACCAGCGTCTCTTCATACTTGCCGGCCTTGGCGTACTCGACCACGTCGGTTTCCGTCAGCTTGCGCTGCTCATGCAGCGCGCGCACGACCTGCATCGCGGCGGCGTAGCTGCGCGGTGCAGCCTTGGCGGCGACCTCCTGCGAAACCTGCGCCAGCACTTTGCGAATTTCGGACTGCGTGTCCGGTTTGGCGCGCGACAGCAACCGCTGCTGCACCACTTCGGTCGCTTCCATCAGCAACTGGCGGAACAGCCGCGGCGGGATGTCGGTGCGCAAGCCGATCTTCTCCGCCAGTACCCCATCGTCGGCGGCGCGCTGGACCAGCGTATTGAATGCCGCCGGCGACAGCCGCGCACGCTGATTGTCGGCGAGGGTGCACGCGACTTCGCGATCGCCGCGCGCCACCAGAATATCGGTCAGCGCTTCGGTGAGGCCGAGGCGCGCCGACATCGCCAGCAGATGAGCCTGACTTTTGTTCTCGGCGATGTACTCCAGGTCGCCGTCGTGGAGCCGCGCCTGCGCCAGCACCGGGCCGGCGACGCGGATATCGTCATTGACCGCGAGCATCCGCACGACTTCGGGCGGCGCATTCGGCACCGGCGCAAGGCGTCGCGCCAACTCGGCCAGCGCCTTCGCCTCGATCTGGTCGATCAGGTAACCCATCACGTCGTCGAACAACGCGACGTGATCGTCACCGAAATGCGGAGCGCCATCGAGGAATAATGTGGTGACGCGCCGCAATGTCTCGGCGCGTCGCTCCGGCGTGCCGCGCTGGACGACGTCCTCGAGCTCGGGGATGAGCGATTGAGTGGCGAGCGCGGCGGCGGGCATCCAGCAACCTGCAAAAAATCGGCCGCGGGCATAAATGCGGCCGATTGCACATAATTTACGGGCAGTTTCTGAACGAACAGTTAGCCTTATGGAGGCTGCGCCTTGCGATTTGGCCTCAAACCGCTATATTCCGGCTGTCTTAAGACACCCTCATAACCAAATCGGGTTTTGAGAGTGGGTCCCCTCGGGGGCCCGCTCTTTTTGCATTTAGGCGATGGACGACACGCAAAACGACATTCAGGAGCCCCGGCTGATCACCGACACCGGTGTCGCCGCGCGCGTGGCCGCGCTCGCCGAGCCGGTGCTGGAAGGCATGGGCCTGCGGCTGGTGCGGGTGCGTGTTTCGGGGGCGGACGGCTGCACCGTGCAGATCATGGCGGAGCGGCCCGACGGCTCGATATCGATTGAGGATTGTGAGGATACATCGCGGGCATTATCGCCGGTCCTCGACGTTGCCGACCCGATAGAACGCGCTTATCGGCTCGAAATCTCGTCTCCTGGCCTTGATCGCCCGCTGGTCCGCAAATCCGATTTCGACCGCTACGCCGGCAATGTCGTGAAGATCGAGATGGAAGTGCCGGTCAACGGCCGCAAGCGCTTCCGCGGCATGCTCAACGGCACCGACGGGGAATCGGCGCGCATCACCCGCGACGACACCGCCGAGGGCGAGGAAGCCGATGTGCTCCTGCCGATCGGCGACATGAATGATGCCAAGCTGGTGCTCACCGAGGATCTGGTGACGCAGGCTTTGCGGAAAGAGAAGGCCGCCGAGCGCGAAATGCGCGAAGCGCGGAAACAGGAACGCAGAGAAGCACGAGCAGCACGGCACCGGCCGCAACGGCCCGCCGTCAATAGAGGAGAATGAGCTATGGCTGTCAGCGCCAACAGGCTCGAATTGCTACAGATTGCCGACGCGGTGGCCCGCGAGAAGTCGATCGACCGCAGCATCGTCATCACGGCGATGGAAGACGCCATCGCCAAGGCGGCGCGGTCGCGTTACGGCGCGGAAACCGACGTGCATGCCGAGATCGAGCCGAAGACCGGCGAGCTCAAGCTGATGCGCCACATGCTGGTCGCTGAAGCGGTCGAGAACCCGTCGAACCAGATCACGCTGGAAGCGGCGCGCAAGCACCATCCGGCCGCGCAGATCGGCGACACCATCGCCGACCCGCTGCCGCCGCTCGAATATGGCCGCATCGCCGCGCAGTCCGCCAAGCAGGTGATCGTGCAGAAGGTGTGCGAGGCCGAGCGCGATCGGCAGTACGCCGAGTACAAGGATCGCATCGGCGACATCGTCAACGGCATCGTCAAGCGCGTCGAATACGGCAACGTGGTGGTCGATCTCGGCCGCGGCGAGGCCATCGTGCGGCGCGACGAGCTGTTGCCGCGCGAAGTGTTTCGCAACGGCGACCGTGTGCGCGCCTACATTTACGACGTGCGCCGCGAGCCGCGCGGCCCGCAGATTTTCCTCTCGCGCACGCATCCGCAGTTCACGTCGAAGCTGTTCGCGCAGGAAGTGCCGGAAATCTATGACGGCATCGTCGAAGTGAAGGCGGTCGCCCGCGACCCCGGTTCGCGCGCCAAGATCGCCGTGATCTCGCGCGACAGTTCGGTCGATCCGGTCGGCGCCTGCGTCGGCATGCGCGGCTCCCGCGTGCAGGCGGTGGTGAACGAGCTGCAGGGCGAGAAGATCGACATCATCCCGTGGTCGGAAAACATCGCGACCTTCGTGGTCAACGCGCTGGCTCCGGCCGAAGTCTCCAAGGTAGTGCTCGACGAAGAGCGCGAGCGCATCGAAGTCGTGGTGCCGGATCAACAGCTTTCGCTGGCGATCGGACGCCGCGGCCAGAACGTGCGCCTTGCCTCGCAGCTCACCGGCTGGGACATCGACATCCTGACCGAGCAGGAAGAGTCCGAGCGCCGGCAGGCCGAGTTCGAGAGTCGCACCAAGATTTTCGTCGATGCGCTCAACCTCGACGAGGTGGTCGGTCAGTTGCTGGCGTCCGAAGGCTTCGGCTCGATCGAAGAGCTGGCGCAGGTCGACCAGAAGGAACTGGCCGGCATCGAAGGCTTCGACGACGATACCGCGCGCGAGCTTCAGGAGCGCGCTCGCGAATATCTCGAGAAGGAAGAAGCCGAACTCGACGCCAAGCGACAGGAACTGGGCGTGTCCGACGATCTCCGCGACGTGCCGGGCATGACCACCGCGATCATGGTGAAGCTCGGCGAGAACGGCGTGAAGAACGTCGAGGACCTCGCCGGTTGCGCCACCGACGACCTGACCGGCTGGACCGAGCGCAAGGACGGCGAAGCCAAGCGCGAGCCGGGCTTCCTCGACGGCCTCAACGTGCCCCGTGACGAAGCGGAAGCCATGATCATGCAGGCGCGCCTGAAGGCCGGCTGGGTGACCGAGGCCGAACTTGCACCGCCGCCGGCCGAGGAAGCGCCGGCCGAAGCCGAACCGCAAGCCTAAGGAGATGCGCAACCGGAATGAACACCGCCGCGGAGATCGAGCTTGACCGCCAACCGGCTACCGCCGGGGGAGAGCGCTTTTGCGCCCTCACCCGCGCGGCCATGCCGGTCGACGCGCTCATCCGTTTTGTAGCGGGACCGAACGGCGAGGTCGTTCCGGACATCAAGCGAAAACTCCCCGGCCGCGGCATCTGGATCACCGCGACCCGCGCCGCCATCGACGAGGCGGTGAAGCGCCGCGTCTTCGCCCGCGGCTTCCGCAAGGAAGTCCGCGCCGGTGACGATCTCGGCACGCTGACCGAGCGGCTGCTCGAACGCGCGGCGCTCGACGCGCTGGCGATCGTGGGCAAGGCCGGGCAGATCGCCGCTGGCTTCGGCAAGGTGGAAGACGCAATCGGCAGCGGCGAGGCTGTCGCGCTCATTCATGCGAGCGACGCCGCCGAGGACGGCAAGCGCAAGCTCGCGGCGGCGCTCCGGCGGCGCGGCGACCAAGGCGGAAAAATCCCGTCGATTGACGCTTTTTCCTCGCAGCAATTGGATTTGGCACTGGGCCGCCTAAATGTGATACATGCAGCCCTGCTTGAAGGCCCGGTAAACGCGACATTTCTCGCGCGGACGCAGCGTTTGACGCGCTTCCGCGAAGGAACTTCGGCCGATATCGCAAACAAGACGACGGAAGAACTGAGAACGGAATGAGTGAAACCAAGACCCCCGGCGACAAGAAACTTAGCGTGTCGAAGCTGACGCTCAAGCCGCGCACCGAAACTGGCGTGGTGCGCCAGAGCTTCAGCCATGGCCGCAGTAAGCAGGTCGTCGTCGAGGTCAAGAAGCGCCGCGCGCCTGGCTCCGAGCCGAAGGCCGAACCGGCGCCTGCTGTCGAGGTGAAGAAGCCTGCCGCCGCCAAGCCGACGGCAGCCGCCGCGTCTGCTCCGGCTGCCGCGCCCGCGCCGAAATCCGGCGTGGTGCTGCGCACCCTCACCGAGGAAGAACGCAATGCGCGCGCTCACGCGCTCGCCGACTCGCGCGTCCGCGAAGCGGAAGAGCGCAAGATCGCTGAGGAAGAAGCCAAGCGCCGCGCTTCGCGCGAGACCATCGAACGCAGCGAGCGCGAAGCCGCCGAGGCACGCAAGCGCGATGAAGAGCTGCGCCACAAGCGCGAAGATGAAACCAAACGCAAAGCCGACGACGTCGCCAAGAAGCGCTTCGGCGAAGCCGAGCGGCCCGCCGGCCGCCTGACGGTCGAAGCTGAGGAAGATGACTCGCCGCGCTCGCGCCGCCCTGGTGCTGGAGCGCGCCCGGCCGCCCCTCCGCGTCCCGCGCCGCGCGCCGGCGCCGAGAAGCAGCGCGGCCGCCTCACGCTGGTCAACGCGCTCAACGCGGGCGAAGTCCGCGAACGCTCGGTCGCCTCGTTCCGCCGCCGCACCCAGCGACTCAAGGGTCAGGGTTCGTCCGAACCGAAGGAAAAGCTGGTCCGCGAGGTGACGATCCCGGACACCATCACGATCCAGGAACTCGCCAACCGCATGTCCGAGCGCGGCGTGGAGGTCATCCGCCTGCTGATGAAGCAAGGGCAGATGGCGACCATCAACGACGTCATCGATGCCGACACTGCACAACTGATCGCCGAAGAGCTCGGCCACACGGTCCGCCGTGTTTCGGAAGCGGACGTCGAGGAAGGCCTGTTCGACGCCGCTGAAGAAGACAGCGGCAACCTGCAGCCGCGTGCGCCGGTCGTGACCGTGATGGGCCACGTCGATCACGGCAAGACTTCGCTGCTCGACGCGATCCGTTCCGCCAATGTCGTCTCCGGCGAGGCCGGCGGCATCACCCAGCACATCGGCGCCTATCAGGTCACCTCGCCGTCCGGCGACAAGATCACCTTCATCGACACGCCGGGCCACGCCGCGTTCACCGCGATGCGCGCCCGCGGCGCCAAGGTAACCGACATCGTCGTGCTGGTCGTCGCCGCCGACGACGGCGTGATGCCGCAGACGATCGAAGCGATCGCTCATGCCAAGGCGGCCAAGGTTCCGATGATCGTCGCCATCAACAAGATGGACAAGCCGGACGCCAATCCGACCCGTGTGCGCACCGACCTCCTGCAACATGAGGTGCAGGTGGAATCGATGGGCGGCGACGTGGTCGATGTCGAAGTGTCGGCGTTGAAGAAAGAAGGCATCGACAAGCTGCTCGAGATGATCGGGCTGCAGGCGGAGATTCTCGACCTCAAGGCCAATCCGGATCGTCCGGCCGAAGGCACCGTGATCGAAGCGAAGCTCGATCGCGGCCGTGGTCCGGTTGCGACCGTTCTCGTGCAACGCGGCACGCTCAAGCCCGGCGACATCGTTGTGGCCGGCGCCGAATGGGGCCGCGTCCGTGCGCTGATTTCCGATACCGGCGACAACGTGCAGACCGCCGGCCCCTCGACCCCTGTCGAAGTGCCCGGTTTCGCTGGCACGCCGGAGGCCGGCGACCGCCTCGCAGTGGTCGAAAACGAAGCCCGCGCCCGCGAGGTCACCGATTACCGCGCCCGCCAGAAGCGCGAGAAAATGTCGGCGCGCGCCACCGGCCTGCGCGGCTCGCTCGAGCAGATGATGGCGCAGGCCAAGACCTCGGGCCGTCAGGAATTCCCGCTGATCGTGAAGGCCGACGTGCAGGGCTCGCTTGAAGCGATCGATGGCTCGCTCGAAAAATTGGGCACCGACGAAGTCGGCGCCCGCATCCTGCACGGTGGCGTCGGTGGAATTTCGGAAAGTGACGTGACGCTCGCCGAAGCGTCAGGCGTGCCTATCATCGCGTTCAACGTGCGCGCCAACAAGGAAGCGCGCGCGGCGGCCGAGCGCGCCGGCGTCGAAATCCGCTACTACAACATCATCTACGATCTCGTCGACGACGTGAAAAAGGCGATGTCGGGCCTGCTGGCGCCGACTTTGCGCGAAACCATGCTCGGCAACGCGCAGATCCTCGAGGTCTTCAACATTTCCAAGGTCGGCAAGATCGCCGGCTGCCGCGTCACCGACGGCACTGTCGAGCGCGGCGCTAATGTGCGGCTGATCCGCGACAACGTCGTGATCCACGAGGGCAAGCTTTCGCAGCTCAAGCGGTTCAAGGATGACGTCAAGGAAGTCGCGGCCGGCATGGAATGCGGCATGGCCTTCGAGAACTACCAGGACATGCGGCAGAACGACGTGATCGAATGCTACCGGGTGGAGACGATTCAACGCTCGCTGTGAGTCCAAGTCTCACACGTTGCTGAGAACACTCCGCCTGTAACCACCATCGTCATGCCCGCGCAGGCGGGCATCCAGTAATCGCCGCCAGTGGTTACTGGATCCCCGCTTTCGCGGGGATGACCGGAGAGAATAATGGCACGAAAGAAATCACACCGCGACAGCGGTGCCCAAGGCGGCTCGCAGCGTCAGCTTCGCGTCGGCGAACTGATCCGCCACGCGATGGCGGAGATGCTCACCCGCGGCGACGTGCACGATCCCGTGCTCGAAAGCCACATGGTCACGATTCCCGAAGTGGCGGTGACGCCGGACCTGCGGCTGGCGACGATCTATGTGATGCCGCTCGGCGGCAAGGACACCAAGCCGGTGCTCGAAGCACTCGAGCGCAACAAGAAATTCCTGCGCGGCGAGATCGCGCATCGCGTCAATCTCAAGTTCGCGCCGGACATCCGTTTTCGCATCGACGAGCGGTTCGACGAGGCCGAGCGGATCGAAAAGCTGTTGCGCTCGCCGCCGGTCAAGCGCGACCTCGAAGGCGACGAGTGATGGACGACACCACTGCCGCTCCGCCGGCACCACTGCGCCAGTTCAAGCGCGAGAAGCATGACGTCCACGGCTGGGTGATCCTCGACAAGCCGGTCGGCATGACCTCGACGCAGGCCGTCAGCAAGCTCAAGCATCTGTTCAAGGCGAAGCGCGCCGGCCACGCCGGAACGCTCGATCCGCTCGCCTCCGGTGCATTGCCAATCGCACTCGGCGAAGCGACCAAGACCGTGCCGTTCGTGATGGATGGCAAGAAGCTTTATCGCTTCACCGTGCAATGGGGCGAAGAGCGCGACACCGACGACGCCGAAGGCCGCGTCACGCAGTCGAGCAATGAGCGTCCGAGCGAAACCGAACTCCGCGCTGCCCTGCCCACCTTCACCGGTACCATCGAGCAAATTCCGCCGCGCTTCTCCGCCATCAAGGTGGCCGGCGAGCGCGCCTACGATCTCGCCCGCGACGAGGAACAATTCGACCTCGCGCCGCGCCCGGTCCAGATCGACCGCCTCGACCTCGTCGAAATGCCGGACGCCGATCATGCCGTATTCGAGGCCGAATGCGGCAAGGGCACCTATGTCCGGGCGATCGCCCGCGACATGGGCCGGAAACTGGGCTGTTTTGGCCATGTTTCGGCGCTCCGGCGGGTGTCGGTCGGCCCGTTCGGTCCGGAAACCCTGATTCCACTGGCGGAGTTGGAGGCGATGTGCCAGAAAGCCGCCGCCGGCGAGGTTGACCTCGCCGACGCGCTACTGCCCGTCGAGACCGCGCTGGACGACATCCCGGCCCTGGCCGTTGGCGGTGCAGATGCGGCGAGGCTGCAACGCGGCCAAGCCGTTTTGTTGCGCGGAAGGGACGCTCCGATCTTCACCGGAACGGTCTACGTCACGGCAAGCGGCCGGTTACAGGCTCTTGCCGAAGTGGATCGCGGCGAAATCGTCCCCAAGCGCGTGTTCAACCTGGCGGGCCTGCACGGCAGAGCCCACCTCAAGAAAGGATAGTGACCGATGTCGGTTACAGGCAGCCGCAAGGCTGAAGTCATCAAGCAGTACGCCAAGAAAGCCGGAGACACCGGTTCGCCGGAAGTTCAAGTGGCGATCCTCTCCGAGCGCATCAACAATCTCACCGAGCATTTCAAGACGCACGTGAAGGACAACCATTCACGCCGCGGTCTGCTCAAGCTCGTCGGCCAGCGCCGCACTCTGCTCGACTATCTGCGCCGCACCAACGAGAAGAGCTACAAGGATCTGATCGAGAAGCTCGGCATTCGCCGTTGATTTTTTACCGCGCGGGAATTCGCCCGCGCGTTTCCCTGAGCGGATGACAATCCGCTCTTTTGTCGGCGCGCAATCCGCCGCCGACGTCAGGGGCCGGACGAACAGGGTTCGCTCGGTGCCCCGGCAAGGTTCGAAACGCCATGGCAGGATCGCCAGACGCTGTTGCTCTCCGCTTCGCGGTTGCGGGCGGCAGCTTCTTGCCGTCTTGCTCATGGCTTTCGGAGCGCGCCGAAAACCATGAAAGATGGACAAGATGTTCGATAAGCATACCGTTGAACTCGACTGGGGTGGCCGCAAGCTAACGCTGGAAACCGGCCGCATCGCGCGGCAAGCCGACGGCGCCGTGCTCGCAACGTACGGCGAGACCTCCGTGCTCTGCGCGGTCGTCGCGGCCAAGGCGCCGAAAGAGGGCATCGATTTCATGCCCCTCACCGTCAACTACACCGAGAAATACTACGCGGCCGGCCGCATTCCGGGCGGCTTCTTCAAGCGCGAGCGCGGTCCGACCGAAAAGGACACGCTGACCTCGCGCCTGATCGACCGCCCGATCCGTCCGCTGTTCGCGGATGGCTGGCGCTGCGATACGCAGGTGACCTGCACCGTGCTCTCGCACGACATGGAAAACGATCCCGACATCGTTGCGATGGTCGCGGCCTCCGCGGCACTCACGCTCTCCGGCGCCCCCTTCATGGGCCCGATCGGTGGCGCGCGCGTCGGCTTCCAGAACAACGAATACATCCTCAATCCGACGCTCGATGAGATGAAGGAGAGCGAGCTCGACCTCGTCATCGCCGGCACCACCGACGCCGTGATGATGGTCGAGTCGGAAGCCAAGGAGCTGTCCGAAGAGGTGATGCTCGGCGCGGTGATGTTCGGCCATCGCCACATCCAGCCGGTCATCGAGGCGATCATCAAGCTCGCCGAGAAGGCCGCCAAGGAGCCGCGCGAGCTGGTCGTGCCGGATCACAAGGCGTTGGAGCAGGAAATCCTCGGCCTCGCCGAGAAGGACCTGCGCGCCGCCTATTCGATCGTGAAGAAGCAGGACCGCCAGAACGCCGTTTCCGCCGTGAAGGAAAAGGTGATGGCGCACTTCTTCCCGGAAGGCGCCGAGCCGAAATACGACAAGACCGCGGTTGGCGGCGTGTTCAAGGAGCTCGAAGCCAAGATCGTGCGCTGGAACATCCTCGACACCAGCAAGCGCATCGACGGCCGCGACCTCAAGACCGTTCGTCCGATCGTCGCCGAAGTCGGTGTCCTCCCCCGCACCCACGGTTCGGCGCTGTTTACCCGCGGCGAAACCCAAGCGCTGGTGGTGGCGACGCTCGGCACCGCCGAGGACGAGCAGTTCATCGACGCGCTGCAGGGAACGTACAAAGAGACGTTCATGCTGCACTACAACTTCCCGCCCTATTCGGTCGGTGAAACCGGCCGCATGGGTGCACCGGGACGTCGAGAAGTCGGCCACGGCAAGCTCGCCTGGCGCGCGATCCACCCGATGCTGCCGAAGCAGGAAGAGTTCCCCTACACCATCCGCCTCGTTTCGGAGATCACCGAGTCAAACGGCTCGTCGTCGATGGCGACGGTGTGCGGTTCCTCGCTCGCGCTGATGGACGCCGGCGTGCCGCTGAAGCGGCCGACCGCGGGCATCGCGATGGGCCTCATCCTCGAAGACAAGCGCTTTGCCGTCCTCTCCGATATCCTCGGCGACGAGGACCACCTCGGCGACATGGACTTCAAGGTGGCGGGCACCGAAGGCGGCGTGACGTCCCTGCAGATGGACATCAAGATCGCCGGCATTACCGAGGAGATCATGAAGGTCGCGCTCGCGCAGGCGAAGGAGGGCCGCATGCACATCCTCGGCGAGATGGCGAAGGCGCTGACCAGTGCCCGCGCCGAGCTCGGCGAGCACGCCCCGCGCATCGAGTCGTTCAAGATTCCGACCGACAAGATCCGTGAAGTGATCGGCACCGGCGGCAAGGTGATCCGCGAGATCGTCGAGAAAACCGGCGCCAAGATCAACATCGAGGACGACGGTTCGGTGAAGGTCGCGTCCGCCGACGGCGAGTCGATCAAGGCTGCAATCAAGTGGATCAAGTCGATCGCCTCCGATCCGGAGCCGGGCACGATCTACGACGGCACCGTGGTCAAAGTGATGGACTTCGGCGCTTTCGTGAACTTCTTCGGTGCCAAGGACGGCCTCGTCCACATCAGCCAGCTTGCGGCGAACCGGGTCAATAAGACTTCGGACGTCGTCAAGGAAGGCGACAAGGTGAAGGTCAAGTTCCTCGGCATGGACGAGCGCGGCAAGGTGCGCCTGTCGATGAAGGCGGTCGATCAGACCACCGGCGAGGACATCGAGAACAAGACCAAGGGCCAACAGCCCGCGGCGGAATAATCGCCGCGCACCAGCGAATAACGAAGGGCGGCTTTCGAGCCGCCCTTTTTTGTTTAGTCCTGCTGTCATGCCCGCGTAGGCGGGCATCCAGTAACCAACGAGCATCAATGGATACTGGGTCCCCGCCTTCGCGGGGACGACAAGAAAAACTTATTTCTGCAAAAATTCCAGCAACAGCTTGGTGACTCGCTCCGCCGCCTCGCGGGTCGGGAAATGGCCGACGCCGTCGAGCACATGACGCGTGTAGCCTCCGGTAAAATACTGGCCCTTCCCCGCTGTCGTCTCGGCGAGCGTCACGCCATCGGCGCCGCCCTGGATCATTAACGTGGGAACCGAGATCGATTGCGCTTCGTACACCTGCTTGTCGAGCTTAGCATAGCGCGGGTCCTTGTCGGCTTCCTCCCAGCGCACGCGGTACGAATGCACCGTGACGTCCGGCCAGTCCGGATTGTCGAATGACTTTGCCGTGGTGGCGAACTCAGCATCACTGAACCAGCCTTGCGGCGCCCAGGTCTCCCACATGATGCGGGCGAAACCCTTGGTGTCTTTCGCCACCGCCTGCGCGCCGCGTTCGGTCGACATGAACCACTGGTACCAATACTTGCGCGCCTGCTCGAAGCCCGGCGTCGGCAAACCGCCCGGCTGCCAGCCGACCGACATCGCGCAGATTTTCGTCACGCGCTGCGGCGCAAGGATCGCCAGCGCGTAAGCGATGCGCGCGCCCCAATCGTGACCGATCACGACGAAGTCTTCGAGATCGAGCGCGTTGGCGAGATCGAGCGCATCTTGCGCCATCGCCACCATCTCGCCGGAGCGCATGATCTGGCCCGGCTGAAACGTGGTTGCACCAAATCCACGCAGGTAGGGCACGATGGTGCGAAAGCCGGCCGCCTGCAAGGCGGGCACGATCTTGTCGTAGGTGCGCGGGTCGTCCGGCCAGCCATGCAGCAGCAAAGCCGGCGGGCCATCGGCCGGGCCGCCGGCTTCGTAAGCAATGCGCAGCGTGGCTGTTTCAGCGAACGGCATTATATTTCCTTTGGTGATAGTCCGCTTATCGCAGAACCATCTTTACGCCTAGACCTGGTCGCGAGCGCCGCCTAAAAACCGCAACAGATCGACTACAGAACAATTCGGAACACGCTTGGAGGACGAGATGGACGCAAAAACCGACGACAAGAACGCAGGCAAATGCCCGTTCAACGGCGCGCGGGGACACCGCAATCGCGACTGGTGGCCGGACGCGCTGGACGTCCAGGTGCTCCACAACAACTCGAAACTGTCCGACCCGATGGACAAGGATTTCGACTACGCCAAGGAATTCAAGAGTCTCGACCTCAACGCGGTCGTCAAGGATCTGACGGCGCTGATGACGGACTCCCAGGACTGGTGGCCGGCCGACTTCGGCCACTACGGCGGCCTGATGATCCGCATGGCGTGGCACTCGGCGGGCACCTACCGCATCACCGATGGCCGCGGCGGCGCCGGCGCCGGGCAGCAACGCTTCGCGCCACTCAACTCGTGGCCGGACAATGCCAACCTCGACAAGGCGCGGCGCCTGCTGTGGCCGATCAAGCAGAAATACGGCCGCAAGATTTCCTGGGCCGACCTGATGGTGCTCGCGGGCAATGTCGCGCTGGAATCGATGGGCTTCAAGACGTTCGGCTTCGCCGGCGGCCGTGCCGACGTGTGGGAGCCGGAGGAGCTCTACTGGGGTCCGGAGGGCACCTGGCTCGGCGACGAACGCTACTCGGGCGAGCGCCAGCTCGCGGAGCCGCTCGGCGCCGTGCAGATGGGCCTCATCTACGTCAACCCCGAAGGGCCGAACGGCAATCCGGACCCGGTCGCCGCGGCGAAGGACATCCGCGAGACGTTCTTCCGCATGGCGATGAACGATGAAGAAACCGTCGCGCTGATCGCCGGCGGCCATTCGTTCGGCAAGACGCACGGCGCGGGCGATCCGTCGCTGGTCGGGGCGGCGCCGGAAAGCGGCGCGATCGAGGATCAGGGCCTCGGCTGGAAGAGCAAATACGAAACGGGCGTCGGCGCACACGCGATCACCGGCGGCCCCGAAGTCACCTGGACGCAGACGCCGACCAGGTGGAGCAACTTTTTCTTCAAGAACCTGTTCGAGAACGAGTGGGAGCTGACCAAGAGCCCGGCCGGCGCCAAGCAGTGGGTCGCCAAGAACGGCAAGGCCGACGTGCCGGATGCGTTCGACAAGTCGAAGAAGCACCTGCCGACCATGCTCACCACCGATCTGTCGCTACGGATGGACCCGGCCTACGAGAAAATCTCGCGGCGCTTCTATGAGCATCCGGAACAGTTCGCCGATGCTTTCGCCCGCGCCTGGTTCAAGCTGACCCACCGCGACATGGGCCCGCGCGTGCGTTATCTCGGCCCGCTGGTGCCGAAGGAAGAGCTGATCTGGCAGGACCCGATCCCGCCGGTGGACCACGAGCTGATCGGCGACAAGGACGTCGCCGACCTGAAGGCGAAGGTCCTCGCTTCCGGCCTCACGGTGCCGCAGCTCGTCTCGACCGCGTGGGCCTCGGCGTCGACCTTCCGCGGCTCCGACAAGCGCGGCGGCGCCAACGGTGCGCGCATCCGCCTCGCGCCGCAGAAGGACTGGGAGGTCAACCAGCCGGCGCAGCTCAAGACGGTGCTGGGCAAGCTCGAGGATATCCAGAAAGACTCCGGCAAGAAGGTCTCGCTGGCCGACCTGATCGTGCTCGGCGGCTGCGCCGCGGTCGAGAAGGCGGCCAAGGACGCCGGCATCGACGTCAAGGTGCCGTTTACGCCCGGCCGCATGGACGCTTCGCAGGAGCAGACCGATGTCGAGTCGTTCGCGCCGCTCGAACCACGCGCCGATGCGTTCCGCAACTACACCCACAGCAAGAAGCAGCAGTTCATGCAGCCGGAAGAGGCGATGGTCGACCGCGCGCAGTTGCTGCGGCTGACCGGCCCGGAAATGACGGTGCTGATCGGTGGGCTGCGGGTGCTCGGCGCCAATGCCGGGGGCGTGAAGCATGGCGTCCTCACCAGGCAGGAGGGCAAGCTGACCAACGACTTCTTCGTCAACCTGCTCACCATGGACACCGAATGGGTCCCTGCCGGCGACGGCGTCTATGAGGGCCGCGACCGCAAGACCCACGACAAGAAGTGGACCGCAACCCGCGTCGACCTGATCTTCGGCTCGCACTCGCAGCTTCGCGCCTTCGCGGAGGTCTATGGCAGCGCGGATTCCAAGGAGAAGTTCGCCAGGGATTTCGTGGCGGCCTGGACCAAGGTGATGAACGCCGACCGCTTCGACCTGCACGCCTGATCGCGGCGGCACCCACAAACGAAAACGGCCGGGTCATCCCCGGCCGTTTTTATTTATGCGCGATGGTTATTGCGCCGCGTCTTTGGCCGGCGCCTCGGCCGCTTCTTCGGCGCGCAGTGCATCGGGCTGCGGCATTGCGATCACGTTGTAGCCGCAGTCGACGAAGTGGATTTCGCCGGTCACGCCGCCGGACAGGTCCGACAGCAGATAGAGCGCCGAACCGCCCAGCTCGTCGAGCGTGACGCCGCGGCCGAGCGGCGAGTGCTGCTGCTGGAACGCGAACATGTACCGGGCATCGTTGATGCCGGCGCCGGCCAAAGTCCGGATCGGGCCCGCGGAGATCGCATTGACGCGGATGTTCTGGTGGCCGAAATCGACCGCGAGATAGCGTACCGACGCTTCGAGCGCGGCCTTGGCCACGCCCATCACGTTGTAGTTCGGCATCGCGCGCTCGCCGCCATTATAGGTCAGCGTGATCATCGAACCGCCCGGCTGCATCAGCGCCGCGGCGCGCTTGGCAACCTCGGTGAACGAGAAGCACGAGATCACCATGGTGCGCGAGAAGTTCTCGCGCGAAGTGTCGGCGTAACGGCCCTTCAATTCGTTCTTGTCGGAGAAGCCGATGGCGTGGACGAGGAAATCGAGCCCGCCCCACTTCTTGCCGAGCTCGGAAAACACGGCGTCGACCGTTGCAACATTCTCGACATCGCACGGCAGGACCACGTCGGTCTTGACCTGCGCGGCCAGCGGCTCGACGCGCTTCTTCAACGCCTCGCCTTGATATGTGAAGGCCAGCTTGGCGCCGTGTGCGTGCAACGTGCGGGCGATGCCCCAGGCGATCGAGTGATCGTTCGCAACGCCCATGATCAGGCCGCGCTTGCCCTGCATCAGTGCGCCGGCCTTGCTTGCTGCGTCAGCCATTGCAGGCCTCCGCGGCGGAAACGGAACGACGGCATTCATGCTCTGCACCCTTTGTGACACCGCGAATCGCGCGATGTGACGATGGGCGCTGAATTAGGTGACGCATGCAACAAAACGATGACGAACCGGATTTGACGCTCATGCGTCTGGCCTCTTGAAAACAACCGAAGCATTCGTGCCGCCGAACCCGAACGAGTTGGACAGCACGCAATTCAAATTCACATTGTCGCGCCGCTCACG
This sequence comes from Pseudolabrys sp., assembly GCA_035546455.1. Lineage (GTDB taxonomy): Bacteria > Pseudomonadota > Alphaproteobacteria > Rhizobiales > Xanthobacteraceae > Pseudolabrys. The sequence continues at coordinate 12,258 of DASZXA010000057.1, read as the reverse complement.
CACGATGTTCATATCCGCCATCGCCGGGTCGAGCTTCTCGATATTGGCGCTCTCGCAGATGAATCCGCTCTGCATCATCAGCAGCGAGTAGATCGCTTCCTGCGCGCCGGCCGCGCCGAGCGAATGCCCGCTCAGCGACTTGGTCGCGGCGATCGGCGGGCACTTGTCGGCGCCGAACACCTCGCGGATCGCCTCGATCTCCTTGATGTCGCCGATCGGCGTCGAGGTGGCGTGCGGATTGATGTAGTCGACCGGCGTCTTCACGGTCGACAGCGCCAGCTTCATGCAGCGCCGCGCGCCTTCTCCGGACGGCGCAACCATGTCGTCGCCGTCCGACGTCGCGCCGTAACCGGCCACTTCGGCATAAATCTTGGCGCCGCGCGCCTTGGCGTGCTCGAGCTCTTCGAGCACCAGCACCCCGGCGCCGCCGGCGATCACAAAGCCGTCGCGGTCGGCGTCATAGGCGCGCGAGGCCTTCTCCGGCGTGTCGTTGTAGCCGGACGACATCGCGCCCATCGCGTCGAACATGTCGGACAAAGTCCAGTCCAGCTCTTCCGAGCCGCCGGCGAAAATCATGTCCTGCTTGCCCCACTGGATCAACTCGGCCGCATTGCCGATGCAGTGGTTCGAAGTCGCGCAAGCCGACGAGATCGAATAGTTGACGCCCTTGATCTTGAACCAGGTGGCGAGTGTCGCCGATGCGGTCGACGACATCGCCTTCGGCACCGCGAACGGGCCGATGCGCTTGGGGCTGTTGTTCTTGCGAGTAACGTCGGCTGCATTGACAATGGTGGAGGTCGATGGACCGCCCGAGCCCATCACGATGCCGGTGCGCTCGTTGGAAATGTCGGCCGGCGTCACGCCGGAATCGCGGATCGCCTGCTCCATCGCGACGTGATTCCAGGCCGAACCCGGCCCGAGAAAGCGCATCGCGCGGCGGTCAACCGAGCCGGCCGGATCGAGAGTCGGCGCGCCATAGACCTGGCACTTGAAGCCGTGGCTGGCGAACTGCTCGGCCCGCGAAATGCCGGACTTGGCCTCGCGCAGGCTCGCGGTGACTTCCTGGGTGTTGTTGCCGATGGACGAAACGATGCCCATCCCGGTCACGACAACGCGTCTCATGCACTACCCTTAAACTTGCGCCAGTTACATTCGCGCGGATTACGCGCCGCTGGTTGCCATCTGATCCTGCCGGAACAGACCGACTTTCAGATCGACCGCCTTGTAGATCACGTTGCCGTCCGCCGACAGGAAGCCGTCGGCGACGCCGAGCACAAGTTTCGAGCGCATCACGCGCTTGAAGTCGACGCCGTAAACGATCTTCTTCATGGTCGGCAGCACCTGGCCGGTGAACTTCAACTCGCCGAGGCCGAGCGCGCGGCCCTTGCCCGGCGCGCCGAGCCAGCCGAGGAAGAAGCCGACCATTTGCCACAGCGCGTCGAGGCCGAGGCAGCCCGGCATCACCGGATCGCCCTTGAAGTGGCAAAGGAAGAACCAGAGGTCCGGCTTGATTTCGAGTTCCGCACGGACCATGCCCTTGCCGTGCTCGCCGCCCTGCTCCGAGATTTCGGAAATGCGGTCGAACATTAACATCGGGGGCAGCGGCAACTGGGCATTGCCCGGCCCGAACAATTCGCCCCGCCCGCAGGCAAGCAGATCCTCATACTCAAAGCTGCCGCGGCGCTGCTCCATGGACGAACCGTCTCCCCTCTGAATGACCGTCGCAACGGACATAGGATTTTTCCTAACATAGGGTGCCAGAGCGGCAAAGACAGGCATTTCCCCGATTTTTCAGAGGTTTCCGCCATGCCCGCGAAGCCGCCGAGTTGCATCTGCATTGCAATGGCGTATATGTCTAAGGCCTATTTATCAGCGGTTTTGAGTACTTCTAATGAGCCAGACGCGGACCATGACAGTCGGCCGGACCGACATGAGCGACGCCCACGCGATGCAGCGTGGCGAGCTGACCGGCTGCCCTTGGCATGACGTGAAGGCGATGCTGCGCTCGGTCGGCCTGCGTCCAACCCGTCAGCGCATGGCGCTGGGCTGGCTGCTGTTCGGCAAGGGCGATCGCCACCTCTCCGCTGAGATGCTCTACGAAGAAGCAACCCATGCGAAGGTCCCGGTTTCACTCGCAACCATTTACAACACGCTGCACCAGTTCACCGAAGTCGGCCTGCTCCGCCAGATTGGCGTCGACGGTTCCAAGGCTTACTTCGACACCAACGTCTCCGAGCATCATCACTTCTTCCTCGAAGACGCTGACGCCATCATCGACATTCCGAATGCCGACGTGACCTTCGGCAAGGCGCCGACTGCGCCGGAAGGTTACGAGATCGCCCGCGTCGATGTCGTGGTGCGGCTGCGCCGCAAAGGCAGCAACCGGTAAACGGTCGCCTCTCGCGACCGAGCCAAACCCGCTTCGGCGGGTTTTTGCTTTTTGGGGGAACGCGAGCCGCTTACGGCTTGCGCGGGATCACGCGCGCACTGCCGATGATGACATCGTCGCCGCGCTGATTGGTGAAGCGCAGCGACAGATCGATGTTGCGCTTCTCCGGATTCTTCGCCGTGACCTCGCCGCGCACCGTGATGGTGTCGCCCGGCCGCACCGGCCGCACGAATTCCGAATTCAGCGTCATCAGGATGCAGCCCTCGCCGGGCAGCTTCATCCCGATCAGCGGCGCGGCCAAGCCGAGCGCGATCGGCCCGTGCGCGATCCGCCCGCCGAATGCGGTCTTCTTCGCATAGGCGTCGTCCATGTGCATCGGGTTGTAGTCGTCGGTCATCTCCGCGTAACGGTCGATGTCCTGCACGGTGATGGTGCGGCTGTGGGTGGCGGTGTCGCCGATGGAGACGTCGTCGAATGTTTTTCCGGGCATGGCCGTAAGCCTATGCGTCATTCTACGGCCGGAAGGCAATGGGAATTCGCGGCGGAAAGCTATTCGATCTTCTCGTTGGGATAGGCGCCCCAGATCCGTTCCTGCTGGATATAGCCCTCGAAATTCTTGCCGCTGATCCGGCACCACTTGCCGGTGCAGGATTTCAGGTTTGCGACCACGCCGGCCTGGAGCTTCGCCACCACGCCGGATTCGACATCGGCGGCTTCATAGAGCGGCACCAACTCGTCCTTCTCGCGCGGCACCACCACCCCGGTGCGCTTGCCGGAGAGTAATGAGTGATAGACCCAGCCCTCGGAACCTTCCCAGTCCCGGATACGCCGCCAGTTCTCGAACTCGGCGGTGATCTCGACCGGCATTCCGGCGCGGGTATAGACCCAGCGCACATCCTGATCCTTGTCGGGCCCGCCGCGGACGTTCACCCGCTCCGACTTTAGGCTGACGAAACGCGGCACCGGCAGGCCGGTGACATTGCCGGCGTTCTCGCCGCCGGCCGCCCAAGCGGCCGACACCGGCGCGAGCATGGCAGCGAAAATCGCTACGGCCAGCAGCCGGCTGCAAAAAGCCCCGATGCTTTGTCTTGGTACCGCCATCTGATAGGAAGAACGCGAAACCCGCCCTTTAACGCCCGGAAAAGCCCCGCCGAGCAGTTTGGGTGAGTTCGGTTAAAGAGGGCTGAACGGACCGACGGCCGCGCCATGCCGAAAACGAAAAAGCCGCTGGTCATCGTGACGCGCAAGCTGCCCGACAGCGTGGAACTGCGGATGCGCGAGCTGTTCGACGCCCGCTTCAACACCGATGACAAGCCGATGAGCCAGGCGCTGCTTACCGAAGCGGTGAAAACCGCCGACGTGCTGGTTCCGACCGTGACCGACCGCATCGATTCATCGCTTCTGTCGAAGGCCGGCGACCAGCTCAAGCTGATCGCGCAATTCGGCAACGGCGTCGACAATATAGATGTGGCGACCGCCAATCAGCGCGGCATTACCATCACCAATACCCCCGGCGTTTTGACCGAGGACACCGCCGACATGACGATGGCGCTGATCCTCGCGGTGCCGCGGCGGCTCGCCGAAGGTTCCACCATCCTGCCCGGCGACAAGGACTGGCAAGGCTGGAGCCCGACCTGGATGCTCGGCAAGCGCATCTGGGGCAAGCGGCTCGGCATCATCGGCATGGGCCGCATCGGCCAGGCGGTGGCGCGGCGCGCCAAGGCTTTCGGCCTCCAGATCCACTATCACAACCGCCGCAAGGTCGCGCGTAAGATCGAGGAAGAGCTCGACGCCACCTACTGGGAAAGCCTCGACCAGATGCTGGCGCGCATGGACATCATCTCGATCAACTGCCCGCACACGCCGGCGACCTATCATCTGCTGTCGGCGCGCCGCCTCAAGCTGGTGCAGCCCGACGCCTACATTGTCAACACCGCGCGCGGCGAGGTGATCGACGAGAACGCGCTGGTGCGCCTGATCGATGCCGGCAACATCGCCGGCGCCGGGCTCGACGTGTTCGAGCACGAGCCCGCGGTCAATCCGAAGCTGCTCAAGCTCGCCAAGAGCGGCAAGGTCGTGCTGCTGCCGCACATGGGCTCGGCCACGCTCGAGGGCCGCATCGACATGGGCGAAAAGGTCATCATCAACATTCGCACCTGGATGGACGGTCACCGTCCGCCGGATCGCGTGCTGCCGTCGATGCTCTGATTTCTCATCGCAAAGACCGGCAACGCCTGTTATCGTCTTGGCGGGCGGCTTTGTCTTGAGGTCATCATGCTACGCGCAGTTGCTTTGGTACTTTCTCTGTCGGTCGCCACGACCGCTTCCGCCGCCGAGCTCATTCCATCGACCTGGAAAAACAACAAGGGCTCGACGATGCAGCTCGTGCTGCCGAAAATTGGCGGCGGATTTCTCGGCAACTACACCAACAATGCGCCCGGCTATCCGCACTGCGCGGGTGTGCCCTATCCGCTCTGGGGCGAAAGCGACGGCAAGAAGATCAACTTCACCGTCCAATGGTCGGCGCCGTTCCTTGAGGATTGCGGCTCGGTGACGACGTGGACCGGCACGATCAAAGGCAACGTGATCCGCGCAAAATTTGTCGTTACGCGAACCGGCAAGAAGCCGGTGACGGGAAAAGTTAAGTTCGTCCGGCAATAGCTCGCCGGCGGCATCCCGCTCTAGCGGTCAAACGCAGCGTCGAAACTGACCGGCTGCGCGGCGACTTCTGCCGCGGGCTTCGCGTAGAATTTGCGGTGCTTGATGCGCGGCACGTTCGCCGCGACGTTCTCTTTGGTCGGCGACCGCGCAACCAGTTCCGGCGCGACGCCCTGCTCGACCGGCACGACGTGAACGATGCGGAAGCCGCGACGTTTCAGTTCCACAAGCAGCGCCGGCAGGGCTTGTGCCGTTTTCGGCTGGATGTCGTGCATCAGCAGGATGCCGCCGTGGCGACGTTCCAGATTGGTCAGCATCCGCTGCAGCATGAAGCTGACGCTGCTGTGCCGATAATCATAGGAATCGATATCGATGCTCCAGACCATGATGCCGCGCGAGCGCAGGTAGTTTTCGGACGCGCCAGTGCGATAGAGGCCCGGAAACCGGAAGAATGGCGCGATCGCGCGCGGCGAGCCGAGCGCATTGGCGACCGACGCAATGCCGGTGTTGATCTCGACGACCGCGCGCTGCGGCGACATCGCGTGCATCGGATGATTTTGCGTGTGCGTGCCGATCGTGTGACCGGCCGCGCGCACCTGCCGCGCCATCTCGGGATATGCGTTGGCATTGCGCCCAAGCATGAAGAATGTCGCTTGCAGGCATTGATCTGCCAGCGCCTTGAGCACGCGATTTGTGTAGGGCGGCCGCGGGCCGTCGTCGAATGTCAGCACAACTTCGCCCGGCGCCAGCGGCAACCGGGCGGCATAATCCTCGCTGCCGACCGCCGGCGTGACTCGCGGATTGACGACAATGGTACGGCTGACGCCAAGCGCGTTCGGATTGTCGCACGGCGCGGCGAATGCGCTGCCGTGCACCGCGCTTTGACAAAGCACGGCGGCGAGCACGATCAGGCTGTAAGAACGAAACGCCATCCCCCACGCAACATTACGCCCGCCCCCAAGGCGGCGTTGCAGGCACTCTACCGGCCGCGTCAGCTCCGAGCCGACACGCCGCGGTTCATGATGAATCTTAGAGTACGTTAATGGCAGCTGGGCGGAGCCGGAGGATGGCGAAGCTCGCCGCCCCGTGAGACTGCCCCACGGCGCTGCCTTCGAAATCACGCTTCCGATGGCGACCGCACGATGACGATCATCCGGCGTGACCGCCGAGATTCTTGATGACCGGCTTTTTTCCGCTGAGCGGATTGTTCTCGTCCCAGCTGTAGCGCGTCGTCTCGAACCGCATGTCGCGGGTGTCGACCATCAGCAGGCGGCCGACCAGACCCTGGCCGAAACCGACAATCTCGCGCACCGCCTCCAGCGCCATCAGCGAGCCGAGCACGCCGGGCAGCGCGCCGAGAATGCCGGCTTCCGAACAGGCCGGGATCGCGCCGGGCGGCGGGGGCTCGGGAAACAGGCAGCGGTAAGTCGGGTTCGGCCTGCCGGACGCATCCTTCTCGTGCGCGCGGATCGTCGTCAGGGTGCCGTCGAATGTGCCGACTGCCGCGGTGATGAGCGGCTTCTTGGCGAAGTAGCAGGCGTCGGAGGCGAGATAACGTGTGGTGAAATTGTCGCTGCCGTCGCACAGAAGATCGTATTGTTCGAGCAGAGCAAGCGCGTTGCTCGCAGAGAAACGGTCGATGTAGCGGGTGATTTTGACGTTCGGGTTGAGCGCCGCCAGCTCGCGCGCGGCAGCCTCCGCCTTCGGCTTGCCGATATCGTTCGTTTTGAAGATCACCTGCCGTTGCAAATTCGACAGCGAAACCATGTCGTTATCGATGATGCCGATTTCGCCGACGCCGGCCGCCGCGAGATACATCAGCAGCGGCGCACCGAGACCGCCGGCGCCGATCACCAGCACTCTGGCGTTTTTGATTTTGTTCTGGCCCGCGCCGCCCACCTCCCTCAGAACAATGTGGCGGGCGTAGCGTTCGACTTCTTCGGCGCTCAGCATGACGGGCGTAAACCTATGGCGGCGCACCCCTTTTGGCCAGTATTGCGCCTCACCTTCCATTCGCTAAGGTTCGGAAACGCCAGCTATATCGGTCCGTTGTATGCGTATTCTGGTTTTGCTTGCCGCGAGCAGTCTGTTGCTTGGACCTACGACAGGCCAAGCACGCGATCTTGCGTCCGAGCCGGCGTACCCGATGCAGGAAGAGCCGGCCGCCAAGCCGGCACCGAAACCGAAGGCCGCAACGCACGTCGCCGCCAAGCCCGCCCAGCCAAAGGCCACCGACGGCCGCAAGCCGGCCGACATCAAGCTGCCGTCGCCACGGCCCGCGACGCCTGACGTTAAGGTCGAGGCCAAAGTCGAGTCAAAGGCCGAACCGGTGAAACCCGACAAGGTGGTGAAGCTCGAAACGGCGGCGGCGCCGATGCGCGCCGACCCGTTCGCCAAGCTGCCGGTCAACGAACGCGCGGCGATCCGCGCGGCGCTGCTGTGGTCGTCCGGCGAGGACGGCAAGCCGGATGACGGCGAAGACGCGATGACGGCTGCAATCAAGGCCTACCAGAAGCGCAACAAGGCGAAGGTCACCGGCACTTTGACCGAAGCCGAGCGAAGCGAATTGCTCGCCGCCGCCAAGACGCATCACGACGAATTCGGCTGGTCGGTCGTGGTCGATCCGGCGACCGGAATCCGGCTCGGTATTCCCGGCAAGCTGATGCCGCAATCGCGCGAGGCGGCCAACGGCACGCGCTGGTCGGCGCGGCATGGCGAATTTGCAATCGAAACCTTCCGCATCAAGACGACGGACAGCCTCAACGCGCTGTTCGAGGCGCAGAAGAAAGAGCCGGCTAACCGCAAGATCGAGTCGAGCAACGCCCGCGGCGACACGTTCTTCGTCGCCGGCATGCAAGGCCTCAAATACTTCGCTGTGCGCGCGCAACTCAAGAACGGCGAGCTCCGCGGCTACACGATCTATTACGACCAGGCGATGGAAGGCATCATCCTGCCGGCACTGCCGCCGATCGCGAATGCGTTCGCGCCGTTTCCCGAAGGCACCATGCCGGTCGCCGCGCTGTCGCGCCCGGTGGCTTATGGCACCGGTGTCGTGGTCAGCAACGACGGTCACGTCCTCACGGATCGCCGCCACGTCGATCATTGCGATGTCATCACCATCGCGGGGATCGGCAACGCCGAGCGTGTTGCCGACGACGCGGTGCATGGGCTCGGCCTGCTACGTGTCTATGGCAAACATCAAATGAAGGCGGCGGCGCTGGCCGACAGCGCGACGCCGCGCGACATCAAGCTGATCGGCATTGCCGACCCGAACACGCAAGACGGCAACAGCAGCCGTTCGGCGATGGCCGCGCAGCTCGCCGACGGCAATGCGATCCGCCTGCGCGCGCCGATGCCGCTGGCCGGCTTCTCCGGTGCGCCGGCGCTCGATGCGCAGGGCCGCGTGCTCGGCATCATGGAAATGCACGGCGTGCAGCTCGCGAGCGCCGGGCCCGCCATGCCGCCGGTACGCCTTGTCCCCGCCTCTGCGATCCGCGATTTTCTCTCCGCTCATAATGTCACCCCGCCGGAAAGCGGCGGCGGTGAATCGGCGATCGTTCGCGTGATCTGCGTTCGCCGCTGAATTTCAGGAAAGGTTCGACATGACCGCCGCCTTGCAGGGCCAGCTGCGGCCGACGCTTTATCGTTTCAAGCTCGGCGATTTCGAAATGATGAACGTGCTCGACAGCTTTGCGGTGCGCGATGGACTGGCGAGCGTGCACGGCGGCGGCGCCAAGCCCGGTGAAGTCGAGGCGCTGGCGAACGCAAACAACATCGATCCCGACCGTTTCGAGCATCCGTTTGTGCCGGCGCTGGTCAACACCGGGAAGCAGGTCGTGCTGTTCGATGCCGGCAACGGCTCACTGGCGCGCGACATCGAGGCGCTGCGCGGCCGCGTGCCGGACGGCCATCTGGTCGAGCGGCTCGGCCAGGCCGGTTACAGACCCGAGGACATCGACGTCATCTGCATCACCCACTGCCATCCCGATCATATCGGCGGGCTGGTGAGCGGCGGGAAATCCGTATTCCCGAACGCGCGCTATGTGATCGCCGCCGCCGAGTTCGACTACTGGAAGAAGGGCGAGAACATCAGCGATGCGCGCAAGCCGACCAAGATGCAGTTCGACCGCATCGTTGCGCCGCTCGCCAACAAGACGACGTTCATCAAGCCGGGCGACGAGATCGTGTCAGGCATCCGCGCGGTCGATGTCTCGGGCCATTCCGCGGGAATGACCGCGTTTCACATCGAGAGCGGCGGCAGGAGCGTGCTGCTGTGGGGCGACACCTGCCTGCACTATGTGTGCGGCGTGCAGCGGCCCGACTGGACGATCGGCTTCGACGACAATCCGCAAAAGGCGGTCGCCACCCGCAAGCGCATCCTCGCAATGGCCGCCGCGGAGAAGATGTTCGTGGTCGGCTTCCACATGCCATTCCCCTCGATCGGCTGGATCGACAAGACGAGTGACGGCAATCACCGCTGGGTGGCGGCGAGTTATCAGATGAATGTGTGAGCGCGTGAGCAACGGCAGATAAAATGGTGTCATTGCCGGGCTTGACCCGGCAGTCCATTCAGAAGTGCGTCGCGGAAACGCCCGATGGATGCCCGGGTCAAGCCCGGGCATGACACTGGTGTTATGCGGCGATCACAGCTTCGCGCAGGTCGCGACGACGGTCGCCGGCGCTGTGCAGGTCGCGCCGCCAGCCGACATGTTCGGCGCCTTGTCGCCCTGCGAGCAGTAGGCAGCGATCATCGTCTCGCCCGCGCCGCACGACGCACTGGCGTCGCCCTTCAACACGCGCAGCATGGTCCCACCTGCACCAGGCGCGCCGGCCGGACCTGCCGGGCCGGCCTGTCCCGCAGGCCCTGCTGGACCCGCCGGACCCGCCGGACCGGCCGCCCCTGCTGGGCCCGCCGAACCGACATCACCTTTCGGGCCGGGCGGACCTGCCGGCCCTTCAAAACAGCCAGCCAGCGTCACCGAGGCCGCCAGCAGGACAGCAAGAGAGATTATGCGCATATCAGTTCCTCCCAGTTTTCTTGTGCCCGCCCAGTTTCGGCCCGTGAGCGTTCAAGTCAACCGCGGAGATTATTGCGCGTCATTTGTTTTTGAAATCGGGCTTCCGCTTCTCGATGAAGGCCTTCATGCCTTCCTTCTGGTCGTCGGTTGCAAACAGCGAGTGGAAGACGCGCCGCTCGAAGCGCATGCCCTCGCCGAGCGGCACCTCGAACGAGCGCAGGATCGCCTCTTTCGCGATCAGCACCGACGGCAGCGACATCGAGGCAATCGTTTCCGCCATCTTCATCGCCTCGTCCATCAGGCTTGCCAGCGGCACCACGCGGGCAACGAGATTCGACCGCTCGGCCTCGGTGGCATCCATCATCCGCCCGGTCAGGTTCATCTCCATCGCCTTCGACTTGCCGATCGCGCGGGTGAGCCGCTGCGTGCCGCCGATGCCGGGAATGACGCCGAGCTTGATCTCGGGCTGGCCGAATTTTGCATTGTCCGCCGCGAGAATGATGTCGCACATCATCGCCAGCTCGCACCCGCCGCCCAGCGCGAAACCGGCCACCGCCGCGATGATCGGTTTGCGGGCGCGCGATACGTCATCCCAGTCGGCGAAATTTTCGGTGAGTGCCTCGTTATATGTCTTGTCCGCCATCTCCTTGATGTCGGCGCCGGCGGCAAAAGCCTTCTCGCTGCCGGTGATGATCATGCAGCCGATATTCGCATCGGCTTCGAACGTCCTGATCGCGTCGGACACTTCGCCGCGCAGCGCCGTGTTGAGTGCGTTGAGCACCTGCGGCCGGTTGAGCCTAATGATGCCGACGCGGCCTTTGGTTTCGACGAGGATGTTCTGATAGTTGGGCATCAGGTGCTCCGTTTTGACCAGTCGTTTTACTCTGGGGTTACGCCGCTGTCTCCCTCTCCCCTTGAGGGAGAGGGAAGAGCAAGTGCCGCACGGCTGAAATTATTTCTGACAACTTGGGCACCAGAAGGTCGAGCGCCCGTTCTGGGTAAAGCGTTTCACCTTGCCCTTGCAGCGGCCGGGGCATGGCTCGCCCTCGCGATCATAGACCAGGAAATTGTGCTGGAAATCGCCAAGCGAGCCGTCGGCGCGGCGATGATCGCGCAGCGATGAGCCGCCTGCCTTGATGGCGTCGTTGAGCACATCCCTGATCGCGCCGACCAGCGCGCGGGCGCGCTCGTTCGGCTTTCCGTTGCGGTCGGCGATGGTCGAGGCTTGCCGCTTCGGCGACAGGCGCGCGCGGAACAAAGCCTCGCACGCATAGATGTTGCCGATGCCGGCAACCACGGTCTGGTCGAGCAGCGCAGCCTTCAATGACGTCTTTTTCCCCGCGCACGCCGACGCCAGCATCGCGGCGTCGAATTCGTTGCCGAGCGGCTCCGGCCCGATCTCGCGCAGCAGCGGCTCGTCTTCAATTTTCGCGCGCGGCACGATCTTCATCGAGCCGAAACGGCGCGGATCGTTGAAGGTGATCACCGAGCCGTTCGACATGTGAAACACGACGTGGTCATGCTTCTCCAGCTTGCCTTTGTCGAAGTGATACGAGCCCGGCTGCAACTCCTTGCCGTGATCCTTCACGACGCGGAACGAGCCGGACATGCCGAGGTGCATCAGCAGCACGTCGCCGGACGACACATCGACCATGAGATACTTGGCGCGGCGGCCGACGCCTTCCACCTTCTGGCCTTCGAGCCGCTTGATGAAATCCTTCGGCAGCGGCCAGCGCAGATCCTTGCGCCGCGTCTCGACCTTCTTGAAACGCGCGCCTTCCATCGCCGGCGCGAGGCCGCGGCGCACGGTTTCGACTTCAGGGAGTTCGGGCATGTAAAACTCGGACGTAGCAATTGGCACAATGTCATTGCCGGGCTTGACCCGGCAATCCACACAGCCAGCCCGGTGATGACGGCGCCGGAAGTACACGCTATGGTCCTGCCACAAAAGGACTATTTGGCGTGCCGCGTTCGCGTGAGACCCATTTTGGCTACGAGACCATCGACCTGGCCGACAAGCAGGCGCGGGTCGACGGCGTGTTCCATTCGGTGGCGCGCCGCTACGACCTGATGAACGACCTGATGTCGGGCGGCCTGCACCGCGCGTGGAAAGACGCGCTGATGACCATGGTCAATCCGCCGAAAAGCGACCGTCCCTTCGCCCTGCTCGATCTGGCCGGCGGCACCGGCGAT
>DASZXA010000056.1:0-9325 GCA_035546455.1 Pseudolabrys sp. | reverse complement strand
GGGGTGAGCCTCCGCACGGCCGGCGGCAAGGATGAACAAGCCTCTTCTGAAATCACGCGCCGGCGGTGGAAGGCCGGTGGACACCAGAAAGGCCCGATCGTCGTTGCTTCAAGACGCGTCGCCTGCTGAGAGCAGGCTTTGCCGGTTTCGCCTCCGGCTGCCGGTCAGAAAACTTGAAGAGAGTTTGCCTTCTCTCTCTTCAGGCGGCTGGCGGGCCTCTTGTCCCGCTACCTACCGACCGACACACGTCCACAGGCACGTGCGAATTTGGGCGAGAAAACAAATAGGATATTTGCAACGCGATGCAAGCGGAATCTTTGCCGCACACAAAATCATTCTTAACTTTTTACGCGCGGGCGACTCGGTGAGCGCGACACGCTCTCTCGGTTGTCATCACCGGGCTTGTCCCGGTGATCTCGCTTAGGGACGGACGGTGCCCACCTAAGCGAGATGGCCGGGACATGCCCGGCCATGACAACTGATGTGGACTGCGTGAGGCGATGCTGGGGTGAAGCACGGCCGAAATGTCAGGAAAAATGCGGATGAGTCGCGGTCAACGCCGCCGTCACTCCGCCGCCTCGAGCTCCATCTGCCCGGTCGGCAAACGGCCGGCGGGCGCGAACAGGCTCAGCGCGAACCATGACCGGAAAGCGGCGATATCGCGCGTGCCGCCTTCAAAGCTGAGGCCGCCGGTGCGCTGTGCCTCGGCCAAAGTGAGGTGGCCGAGCCAGACCTGGGTGAGGGTCCGCAGCGGGGAGACGACGTAGAGGGCGATCTCATAGCCCGGGTCCTTGTAGCAAAGGTCAACCTCGCCCCGGTCGAACACCAGCCAGTACCGGCGATGGCCGCGGACCGGGCCGGTGAACTGGAATTCGACGACGTAACGCTCCTCTGCTTGCTGGAGCTTGCCGGCGATCACGCGGCGGCGGACGTCCCACATCAGCAGGCTGACATCGAGTTTCTCGGCGGCGACGTTGTCGTCGCGCATCCAGCGCTGCGCCCACAGCCCCATGGTTTCCACCACCGGAAAGAGCTCCCGGCCGGCCGGGGTGAGGTGATACTCGTAGCCGGTCTTGCCGGCGCGGCGGCGTTCCAGCACGCCGACATATTCCAGCTCCTTGAGCCGGCGCGACAGCAGCGAGGATGACATCCGCGGCACACCGCGCTGCAGGTCGTTGAAGCGGACGCTGCCGCACAGCAATTCGCGCACGACAAGCGGCGTCCATCGCTCCGCCAACACCGCTGCCGCCTGCGCGACCGGGCAGAACTGCCCGTACACGTTGGACTGGTCCATGACCTATCTCCGATTTGCCGCGGAAACTGCCCGACGCCGTGGCTTCATCAACTGCATTTCTTGCAGTTGATGAAGGGGCCAAACGCCGCATTCTGCTCCCCTGCAACCGGGAGCGACAGGCTATGACACAAACTATTGATTTATCGGCATTAGGCGCTGAGCTGGGGCCGCGCTTCGCCCAGGGCGTTGCCGAGCGCGACGCCGCCGACACCTTTGTGGCGGACCATTACGACGCGCTCAAGGAGCGCAAGGTGTTCTCCGCGCTGGTCCCGCAGGAGATCGGCGGCGGCGGCGCGAGCTACAGCGCGATGGCGAAATTCCTGCGCGAGCTGGCGCATTCCTGTCCGGCCACCGCGCTCGCCTTGTCGATGCACCAGCACATCGTCGCTGCCAACGTCTACAACCACAAGAACGGCCGGCCCGGCCTCAAGCTGCTCGAGCGCGTGGCGGGCGGGCAGGTGGTGCTGATCTCAACCGGCGCCAACGACTGGCTGGAGTCGAACGGTGAGGTGACCAAGGCGGACGGCGGCTACCTGGTCAGCGGCCGCAAGGCCTTCGCCTCCGGCTCGCCGAAGGGCGGCGTGCTGGTGACTTCGGCGCCCTACCAGGACCCGAAGGAGGGCTGGCAGGTGCTGCACTTCGGCGTGCCGTTCTCGTCGAAGGGCGTCTCGCTGGCCGGCGACTGGCAGACGCTCGGCATGCGCGCCACCGGCTCGCAGACCGTGATCCTCGACAAGGTGATGGTGCCGGAGGACGCGATCGCGCTGCGGCGGCCGCGCGGCAAGTTCCACCCGGCCTGGAACGTCATCCTCACTTGCGCAATGCCGCTGATCATGTCGGTCTATGTCGGCATTGCCGAGAAGATCGTCTCCATCGCCAAGGAGCACGCCGCCCGCCGCAAAGGCGACCCGGTGACGCCGTTCCAGCTCGGCGAATTGTCGAACCTGCTCACCACCGCTCAGCTTGCGGTCGACGACATGGTGCGGATCAACAACGACCTCGGCTTCAAGATGGAACTGCCGGTCACCGATGCGATTCTGATGCGCAAGACCATCGCTGCGGAAAGCGTGATTGCCACCGCCGAGAAGGCGCTGGAGGCGGCCGGCGGCGCCGGCTTCTACCGCAAGACCGGGCTGGAGCGGCTGCTGCGCGACCTGCACGGCGCGCAGTTTCATCCGCTGCCGGCCAAGCGGCAGCATCTGTTCACCGGGCGGGTGGCGCTCGGCCTCGATCCGATCGGCGACGCGACCTGAAGCTATTCGGCGAAGGGCTCGATGCGCCGTGCGTTGCGGATGAACTGAAACATGATCACCGCGCCGAGGGCGAGCAGCAGGACGTCCAGCACGCGCGCGCCCCAGCCGCCCAGCTCGAACAGGGTGGCGATCGCCCAGGAGCCGGCAAAGGCGGCGCCGAACACTTCGGCGCCGATCAGGATGGTGGCGCTGACCACGGTCAGCACGTTCAGCCAATGGATGCTGCGGCGGCGCGGGGCGGGGGTGTTGGTGGCGTCCATAAGGCCGCTATCAACATGAAATGAAGGGCGAGAGCAAGGCGGCTCGCCAAGCGGCGCTGCCGGCCCTAGATAGGCCCATGACCCAGAACAATGCGCTTCTTAACGACTGGACTTCCACCCACGGCCTGCCGCCGTTCGCCGAGATCGCCGCCGAGGACTTCCGCCCGGCGTTCGACGCCGCACTGGCCGAACATAAAGCCGAGATAAATGCCGTGGCTGCCGACAAGGCGGCCCCCACCTTCGCCAACACCATCGAGGCGCTGGAGCGGAGCGGGCGGGCGCTCGACAAGGTGTCGAGCCTGTTCTTCGTGCTGGCAGGCGCGAACACCTCGGACGCCATCGAGGCCGTGGAGCGCGACATCTCGCCGCTGCTGGCCCGTCACTCCAATGAATTCTACCTCAACGGCGCGCTGTTCTCCCGGATCGACGACCTTTACCGGCGGCGCGAGAGCCTTGGCCTGAACCCGGAGCAGATGCGGGTGCTGGCGCGCTACCACACCCGATTCGTCCGGGCCGGCGGGGCGCTCGACAAGGCGGCGCAGCGCAAGCTCGCCGCCATCAACGAACGGATGGCCACGCTGGGCACCCAGTTCGGCCAGAACGTGCTGGCCGACGAGAAGTCGTTCGCGCTGATTCTCGAGGAGGCCGATCTCGCCGGCCTGCCGGATTTCGCCAAGGCGGCGGCCAAGGCCGCGGCGGAGGAGCGCGGCCATCCCGGCAAGTTCGTCATTACGCTGGCGCGCTCGTCGGTCGAGAGTTTCCTCCAGTTCTCGTCGCGGCGGGATCTGCGCGAGAAGATGATGACGGCCTGGCTCGCCCGCGGCGAGAACGGCGGCAAGACCGACAATCGCGCCATCGTCGCCGAGCTGGTGAAGCTGCGCACCGAGCGGGCGCAACTCTCCGGCTTCAAGTCGTTCGCCGACTACCGGCTCGACGACCAGATGGCGAAGACGCCGCAGGCGGCGCGGCAACTGCTCGACGAGGTGTGGGGCCGGGCGCGGGCGCGGGCCGGACGCGAGAAGGACGAGTTGCAGAAGCTGATTGCCGAAGAGGGCGGCAACTTTGCGCTGGCGGCCCACGATTGGCGCTATTACGCCGAGAAACTGCGCAAGGCGCGCTACGACCTCGATGAGGCGAGCGTGAAGCCCTATCTCACGCTCGACAACATGATCGCGGCCGCTTTCGAGACGGCGAACCGGCTGTTTGGCTTGTCGTTCAAGCCGGTGGAGGTGCCGCTCTATCACCCCGACGCGAGGGCATGGGAGGTGACGGACAAGGACAGCCGTGCGGTCGCACTGTTCATCGGCGATTATTTCGCGCGCACTTCGAAGCACTCCGGCGCTTGGATGACGTCGCTGCGCGATCAGGAAAAACTGCGCGGCAATATCCGGCCGATCGTGCTCAACGTCTGCAACTTCTCGAAGCCGGCCAAAGGCGAGCCGGCGCTGCTGTCGTTCGACGACGCCCGCACACTGTTCCACGAGTTCGGCCATGCGCTGCACGGCATGTTGTCGGACGTCACCTATCCGCTGCTGGCCGGCACTGCGGTGTCGTCGGATTTCGTCGAGCTGCCGTCGCAGCTTTACGAGCACTGGCTGGAGACGCCGGAGATTTTGACCAAGTTCGCGCGTCATTATAAGACGAGCGAACCGATGCCGCAGGCGCTGCTCGACAAGGTGCTCGCGACGCGGACGTTCAATCAGGGCTTCGCCACGGTCGAATACACCGCCTGCGCGCTGGTCGATCTCGACTTCCATTCGCGTGAGAAGGCCGATGCGCCGGACGTGACCGCGCTGGAGCGCGAGAGTCTCGACCGCATCGACATGCCGGCCGAGATCGCGATGCGGCATCGCATTCCGCATTTCCAGCATCTGTTCTCCGGCGGCGGCTACGCGGCCGGCTACTACTCCTACATGTGGTCGGAAGTGCTCGACGCCGACGCCTTCGCCGCGTTCAAGGAAACCGGCGATCATTTCGATCCGGCGACGGCGAAGAAGCTGAAGGACTACATCTATTCAGCCGGCAACCTGCGCGACCCGGCAGAGGCCTACAAAGCGTTCCGCGGGCGCTTGCCGACGGTCGATGCGCTGCTGAAGAAGCGGGGACTGGACGGAGAGGCGGCGTAAACAGCTTGTCGTCCCCGCGAAGGCGGGGACCCAGTAATCACCGCGATTATTACTGGATGCCCGCCTGCGCGGGCATGACAGCAAGAGTCAGGCTCTCGCCAACCGATAGATCACCTCGGCGGTCATCAGATCGAGGTGGCCGCCGCCGGCGTTTTTGAAGAAGGTGATGTCGTCCGCGCTACGGCGGCCCTTCACCTTGCCGGGCACCAGATCGTAATGGTCGCCGAGCACGTCGCTCTCCCTGATGGCGCCGCTCTTGATGGGGGACAAAATGTCCCCGACGCCGTGGAAGGCGGACTCGCGGCGGTCGGTGAACACCAGCGAGCGCCGCGCCGCCTCGTCGTCGGCCTCGCGGGTGTCGGGCGTATAGCCGCCGACCAGATCGAGGTGGGTGCCGGGCTTGAGGTTGGCGCCCTTGATGAGCGGCGAGGGTGAGCGCGTGCAGGTAGTGATGAGATCGGCCACGCGGGTGGCGGCGTCGAGGTCGGTCACGGCTTCGGCGGCAACGCCTTCCTTCTTCAGCAGATCCGCCAGCGCCGCGGCGCGACCGGCGGTGCGATTCCAGATCATCACGAGCGAGATCGAAGGCCGCACGGCGCGGTGCGACCGCACCAGCCACTTCGCCATCTCGCCGGCGCCGACCACCAGCATGGCCTTCGGATCCGGACGGGAGAGCAGCCGCGCGCCGAGCGCACTGTCCGCGGCGGTGCGCCAGTAGGTCAGCTCGGTGCCGTCGATCACCGCCAGCGGCGCGCCGTTCGTCCCGTCGAACAAAGCGACGGTCGCCTGCACGGCGGGCAGTTTCCCGCCGGCCAGATTGGCCGGGAAAGACGTAATCATCTTGCTCGCCATGAAGCGGCCGGCGTCGACCGCGCTGCGCACGAAATACAGTTCTTTCTCGCTGCCGAGGAAGCTGTCGTTCACCTGCATCTTCGGGCGGCGATGTGCCGCCTCCAGCGCATCGACCAGCACGGGAAAGGTGAGCAGGCGGCGGATATCTTCGGCGGAGATGAAGCGCATTTTGGCGGTCCGGTTGTTGCGTGACGCTAACACGGCTGGCAACAATGGCGCATGGACCTCACCGCCTCCGGTCATCGCCGCGGCGTCGTTTGCGCGCCGCATGCCGCCGCCGCCGAAGACGGCCGCCGCGTGGTGGCCGAGGGCGGCAACGCCATCGAGGCGATGATCGCGATGGCGGCCTCGATCGCCGCCGTCTATCCGCACATGAACCACATCGGCGGCGACGGCTTCTGGCTGGTGCGGGAGCGCAACGGCCGCGTGCGGGCGCTGATGGGGGCGGGACCGGCCGGCGCGAAGGCGACGCCGGCGCTCTATCGCGAGCACGGCCACGACACGATTCCGGCGCGCGGGCCGCTGGCGGCGCTCACCGTGCCGGCGGCGATCGGCGCCTGGATGCTGGCGGCGGATGCGGCGAAGGCAAACGGCGGCAAGCTGCCGCTCGACGTTCTGCTCGGCGGCGCGATCAAGCACGCGCGCGACGGCTACACGGTGACGCGCAGCCAGAAGCGGCTGACTGCCGAGAAGCTGCCGGAAATGGACAAGGTGGTCGGCTTCCGCGAGGCGTTCATGCCGGACGGCAAGGTGCCGGAGGTCGGCACGAAGCTGACGCAGATCAAGCTGGCAGCGACGTTGGAGCATCTCGCGCACGCCGGCCTAGCGGATTTTTATCGCGGCGACGTCGGGCGCGAGATTGCCGCCGATCTCGACCGCATCGGCTCGCCGGTGACGCGCGGCGATCTGGAAAAATATCAGGCCAAGGTGGCGGAGCCGCTGAGCGTGAAGCTCGATGCCGGCACGATCTACAACGCGCCGCCGCCGACGCAAGGATTGGCCTCGCTCATTATTCTCGGCCTGTTCGAGCGGATGCGCGTGCAGAAGGCGGAGACGTTCGAATATGTCCACGCGCTGGTCGAATCGACCAAGCGGGCGTTCCGGGTGCGCGACCGCGTCGTCACCGATCCAAACAGGATCACCGCCGACCTCAACCAGTTCCTCGACGCGAAATTTCTCGACGCCGAGGCGCAGAAGATCGACCGTGCGAAGGCGGCGAAATGGCCGGCGCCCTTTGGCGAGGGCGACACGATCTGGATGGGCGCGGCGGATTCGTCCGGCCTCGTCGTCTCCTACATCCAGTCGCTGTACTGGGAGTTCGGCTCCGGCTGCGTGCTGCCCAAAACCGGCGTGCTGATGCAGAACCGCGGCTCGAGCTTCTCGCTCGACCCGAAGGCGCTCAACACGCTGGCGCCCGGCCGGCTGCCGTTCCACACGCTCAACCCGGCGCTGGCGGTGCTCAAAGACGGCCGCCTGATGGCCTACGGCACCATGGGCGGCGACGGCCAGCCGCAGACGCAGGGCATGATCTTTTCGCGGCACATTCTATTCGGGCAGCCGCTGGCGCAGGCGCTCGATGCGCCGCGCTGGCTGCTCGGCCGCACCTGGGGCTCGACCGTCACAAACCTGCGGATGGAATCGCGCTTCGACGGCAACCTGATCGACCGGCTGCTTTCCGCGGGTCACGATATCGACGTGCTGCCGGACGCCTATTCCGACACGATGGGGCACGCCGGTGCGGTGGTGCTGCATCCAAACGGCATGCTGGACGGCGGCCACGATCCACGCGCCGATGGTGGCGCAGCCGGGGTGTAAAGCGCGTGTAACTTTACAGTGCAACAGTGTAGCGCCACCGTTGCGCCGCAGTTGGTGGTAATGTCGCCGCCCGAATGACGAATCTCCTCCGCAGCCTCGTTGTCCTTCTCGCGCTCACCGGCGTGGCGCAGGCGCATCCGCATGTGTGGGTCACGTTCAAGAGCGAACTGCTCTATGCGCCGGACGGCACGCTGACCGGCATTCGCCACGCCTGGGCGTTCGACGACATGTTCTCGGCGTTCGCCACCCAGGGCATCGAGCAGAAGGAAAAGGGCAAGTTCACCCGTGAGGAGCTGGCGCCGCTCGCCGAGGTGAATGTCACCTCGCTCAAGGAATTCGACTACTTCACCTTCGTCACCGCCGACGGCAAGAAGATCGAGCTGACCGATCCGCCGAAGGGCGACTACTGGCTCGACTACAAGGAAGGCGTCCTGACGCTTAATTTCACGCTGCCGCTGAAGCAGCCTTTGAAGGCGCATCATCTCGACATCGATGTTTACGATCCATCGATCTTCATCGACTTCGAGTTCGCCAAGGGCGATGACGCGATCAAGTTCGTCAACAAGCCGGCGAATTGCGGCGGCACGTTTGAATTGCCGCGCGAGATGACATTCCAGGAGCAGAAGGCGCTGGCGCAGATTCCGGCCGACCAGCAAAATACTTCGATGGCGTGGGGCGCGCAGTTTGCAAACAAGATCAAGGTGACATGCAAATAAAACGCTGGGGGGCGTTGCTTGCAGTTCTCTGTTGTGTGATCGCGCTCGATGTGGCTGTCGCGCAGCCGTTCGGCATGCATAGCGATGCGGTGGGCGGTTTCGCCGGCTACATCCTTGCCAAGCAGGCGGAGTTTTACCGCATGCTGTCCGGCACGATCCGCGCCGCGAAGACCGACGGCAGCGCGGCCTACACGCTGATGGGCATTTCGTTCCTGTACGGGATTTTCCACGCCGCCGGGCCGGGCCACGGCAAGGCGGTGATCTCGTCCTATCTGGTTGCCAACAACGAGACCTGGAAGCGCGGCGTCATCCTGTCGTTCGCTTCGGCGATCTTGCAGGCGCTGGTCGCCATCGCGGTCGTCGGGATTGCCGCGGCGCTGCTCGGCGCCACCGCAAAGGCGATGGGCAACACCGTGCGGGTGATCGAGATTGTCGGCTATGGGTTGATCGTGTTGATCGGGCTGCGGCTGTTATGGGTGAAGGGCCGGGCGCTGCTCGCGCTGCTGCGCCCGGCCAAGCATCACCATGACCATCACCATCACGATCATGGCCATGCACATCACCACCACCACGGACACGATCACGCGCATCATCACGATCACGCGCACGATCATCATCACGACCACGACGATGAAGGCCACGCCTGGGGGCATGCCCATGCGCCGGAGCCGTCCGAATTGACCGGACGCGACTGGCTGAAACGCGGACTCGCGGCCGTGGTGGCCGTCGGCTTGCGGCCGTGCTCGGGCGCGATCATCGTGCTGGTGTTCGCGCTGGCGCAGGGCCTGTTCTGGATCGGCGTCGCCTCGACCTTCGCCATGGGGTTGGGCACCGCCATCACGGTCGGCACGATCGCCACCATCGCGGTCGGCGCGCGCGGCTTTGCCGGCCGCATCGCCAAGGCCAAGCCCGGCCGCGGCATGATCCTGCTGCGTCTCATCGAAACCGGTGCGGCCGCGGCGATCGTCGTCTTCGGCGTGGCACTGATGACCGGCTACATGGCGACCGA
>DASZXA010000055.1:0-107578 GCA_035546455.1 Pseudolabrys sp. | reverse complement strand
TTCGCCTTGCCGAGACCGAGCGGCAACGCGAGCACGATGTTGCGACCGACCCGCGCGACGATTTGCTCGGCGAGTTGGGCGGCCTCCGCAAAGACGGCGGGGCTGCCGCCGGTCCGCGTCATTTCCAGTTGTCCCAGCCGGGATCGGGCTTGAAGCGCGGGCCGTATTTGGCGGCGAGGCGCTCCAGCGTGGCATGTATCTCGGCGACGCCGCGCGTCCTCGCATAGTGCATCGGCCCGCCGCGGAACGGCGCGAAGCCGGTGGCGAAGATCATCGCGCCGTCCTCGATCTCGTCACCCGGCACCACGCCGGTGCGCAGGCATTCCATGCAGACATTGAGCATCGGCAGGATCAGGCGGTCCGCCATGTCGGCCGGCGGCGTGCCGGCCTCACCAGTCTTGACCGCGTGGCCGTCCTTCCAGTCGTAGAAGCCCTTGCCGGTCTTCTTGCCAAGCTCGCCCTTCTCGACCTTGTCGGTCAGCCATTTCGGCGGCGGCGGCAGGTCCGGCAGGCTGCCGCGCAGCATCTCGGCGACGTGGAGGCAGATGTCGAGCCCGACCTCGTCGGCCAGTTCGATCGGCCCCATCGGCATGCCGAAGTCCTCGGCGGCCTTGTCGATGGTCTCCTTCTTCACGCCGTCGTTGAGCATCACCATCGCTTCCAGCATGTACGGCGTCAGCGCGCGGTTGACGAGGAACCCTGGCTCGCTCTTGACCGGCGCCGGCAGGCGATCGATCTCGCCGAGGAAGGCGCGCGCCGCGCTCATCACCTCGTTGGCGACCTTGTCGTGGCTCACCACCTCGACAAGTTGCATGCGCGACACCGGATTGAAGAAGTGGATGCCGATCAGGCGCGCCGGCTTCTTCAGGCCCTCGCGCAACTGCTCCAGCGGGATGCTCGACGTGTTGGTGGCGAGGATGGCGCCGGGCTTCATCTTCGCTTCGACGCCGGCAAAGATCTTCTGCTTGAGGTCGAGCTTCTCCGGCACAGCCTCGATGATGAGGTCGGCGGAGGCAACGCCGTCGCCGCGCAGATCGGGAATCAGGCGGTCGAGCGCATCGCGCGTTTTCTTGCGGTCGCCGTGATTGATCTTGCCGTAAAGATCGGCGGCGCGCTTGATCGCGCCGGCCAGCGGCTCCTGTTTCATGTCGGCGAGCGTCACGGTGAAGCCGTGCCACGCGCACCAGGCGGCGATGTCGCCGCCCATCGCGCCGGCGCCGATCACGTGGACGCGGCGGCCCTTGAACTCGCCCTTGGCGAGACCCTTGAGCTTCTCGCGCAGGAAGAACACGCGGACCAGATTGCGCGACGTGTCGGTGACCAGCAGCTTCGCGAACGACTTGATCTCCTCGCGCTGCATCGCCGTGCGACTGCCGCCGTAGCGGACCCACAGGTCGATCAGGGCGTAAGGCGCGGGATAGAACTTCTTCGGCGCTTTCTTGGCGGCTTCGCCGCGCATGCGGGCCGCCAGAATGGGGCGCACCGGCGCAGAGCCGAGCAGCTTGTCGAGGAAGCCCTGCGCGTGGGCTTTCAGATCGCCGCTGACGGCGGCCTTCACCGCGCCGCGGACGTGGCGCTCTTTCGTCACCGCATCGACGATGCCGAGCGATTTGGCCCGGCGGGTGCGCTCGGTCTTGCCGGTCAGCATCATCGTCATCGCCACGACCGGATTGATGAGGAGCGGCATCCGCACCGTGCCGCCGAGGCCGGGATGCAGGCCGAGCAGCACTTCCGGGAAGCCGAAGCTGGCATCCTCGACTGCGATGCGCTTGTCGCAGGCGAGCGCAAGCTCAAGCCCGCCGCCCAGGCAGAAGCCGTGGATCACCGCCACGGTCGTCAGCGGCAGGTTGTCGAGCCGGTCGAGCACGGCATGCCCCTTGGTCAGCATGACTTCGAGCGCGGCGGGATCGGTCGCGTTCCTGAATTGCGCGATGTCGGCACCGGCGATGAAGCCGCTCGGCTTGGCCGAACGGATCACGAGGCCGCGCGGCTTTTCCTGCTCGACCTTCTCGAGTGCGGCGTTCAGCTCGGTGAGGGTCGCCTCGTCGAGCGTGTTGGCGCTGGCGTCCTTCTTGTCGAACAGCAGCCAGGCGATGTTGTCCTCGTCGGTTCGCAGCCGCCAGTGCTGCCATGGGCCGGAGTCGGTTTCGCCTGATGCGAACGGGCCAAGCTCGAGATTGCGCGGGCACAGGATGTCGAGTGCGGGCTTCGATGCGGGGGCTTTGCTCATGTGCGCCTCACACCATCTCGATCAGCATGGCGCCGCCCTGCCCGCCGCCGATACATTCGGTGGCGATGCCGCGCTTGTGGCCGAGGCGATTCATGGCGTTGACGAGATGCAGCACGATGCGGTTGCCGCTGGCGCCGACCGGATGGCCGGTGCCGATCGCGCCGCCGTCGACATTGATGCGGTCGCGGGGGATGCGGCCCGCCGGCTTGTCGAGGCCGAGCGCGTCCTTGCAGAACTCGGCGTCCTCCCAGGCGGCGAGGCAGCCCAACACTTGCGCGGCGAAGGCTTCGTTCAATTCCCACAGCTCGATGTCCGGCAGCGATAGCCCGTGGCGCTTCATCAGCGCGGTCGAGCAATAGACCGGGCCCAGCCCCATCACCGCGGGATCGAGCGCCGACCATTCGCTGTCGACGATCACGGCCTTGGGCTTCAGGTTGTGCTCCTTCACGGCGTCCTCGGAGGCGAGGATGACCCACGAGGCGCCATCGGTGATCTGCGAGGAGTTGCCCGGCGTCACCTTGCCCCACGGCCGCTCGAAGGCAGGCTTGAGCTTGGCAAGGCTGTCGGCAGTGCTGTCCGGCCGCACGCCGTCGTCATGATCGAACACCGTGCCGTCGCGCGCGAAGGCGGGCTCGACCTCGTCCTTCAGCAGGCCTTCCGCCTGCGCCTTGGCGAGCCGCTGCTGGCTCTCGGCGGAATATTCATCGGCCTGACGGCGCGTGATGTGGAAGATGTGGCTGACCAGCTCGGCGGTCTGCCCCATGTTGAGATCGGTGATCGGATCGGTGAGGCCGCGCTCGAGGCCGATCACAGGCGTCAGCATCGAAGGGCGGAAGCTGGCGAAGGCCGCCAGCTTCGCACCGAGGCCGCGGGCGCCGAACAGCCGGGCGTACCAGCCGACGGCCTGACGGTTGAACACCAGCGGCGCATGGCTGAGTGCCTCGGCACCGCCGGCCAGAATGAGGTTCGACGTGCCGTTCTGGATGTAGCGGTACGCCGTGTCGATCGACTGCATGCCGGAGCCGCAATTGATCTGCACGGTGAAGGCGACCATGTCCTCACCCATGCAGAGCCGCAGCGCGGCGACGCGCGCGGGGTTCATCTCGTCGGCGATGACGTTGACGCAGCCGAGGATCACCTGATCGAACTGATGCGGCGCGAAGGGCTGGCGCATCAGCAGCGGCCGGCCGCACTGCACGGCGAGATCGACCGGGGTGAAGGGGCCGGGCTTGCCGCGCGCCTTGATGAAGGGCGTGCGGCTGCCGTCGATGATGTAAACGGGCCGGTTGCTCACTCTGCCGCCGGACGATGCGATGCTTGAAATGACTTGTCTCCGCTATGCCTTCCCCGCGAGGTCAGCTCTTCCGGGGCAAAATCGTTGACTGCCACGGCAGCCGAAACCGCCTCGGCCATGGCCTTAAGCTGCGCGGCTTCGTCCGCGGTAATCGTGCCTTGCTTCAAGGCTTTCTCGGCGTCGCGGATACGCACCGCGTGCATCTTGTCGCGGATCGGCTGCGCGGCGACGACCATGTTGAAGGCATGGTCGAGTATGGCGACACCGTGCGCGTGGTCACCGGCGACGGCGGTCGACCGGAACAAATCGACCGTGAGGCGGTCGCGCGACGCGCAGGGGTTGGTGATGATGTTGGCGCATTCGACCATCACGCGGTCGGACGGGCCACGGCGGCGCGGGCCGAGCGGCTGCACCAGGAAGCGCAGCAGCCAGGCGACCGGGCGAACCGGGAAGTTGGCGATGATCTCGTCGAACCGCATCTCGATGGTGGCGAAGCTCGACTCCATGCAATAGGCGAGCAGCGGCAGATCGTCCGGCTGGCGGCCTTCGTCGTTCCAGCGCTTGAGCGCGGCGCTCGACAGATAAAGCTCGGAGAGAATGTCGCCGAAGCGCGCCGACAGCATCTCCTGCCGCTTGAGGCCGCCGCCGAGGCTGAGCAGCGCGAGATCGACCCCAAGCGCGAAGGCAGACGAATGGCGGCTGAGCTGGCGGTAATAATGCGACGATGTGCCGGCGTTCGGCATCGGCGCGAACATGCCGCCGGTCCAGCCGCGCACCCAGGCGCGGAACGTGTTGGCGATGCTGTGGCCGATATGGCCCCAGAATGCCTTGTCGAACTCGTCGAGCCCCTTTTCCTTGTCCGGGTTTTGCAGCGCCATCATCTCCTTGAGGAGATACGGATGGCTGCGGATCGCGCCCTGCCCGAACTGAATCAACGCGCGAGTGACGATGTTGGCGCCTTCCACCGTGATCCCAATGGGGACGCCGCGATAGAGGCTGCCCAGATAATTCAGCCGGCCCTCGATGATGCCCTTGCCGCCGTGGACGTCCATCGCGTCGTTGACGGAGACGCGCATGCGGTCGGTCGCCTGCGACTTCATGATGGCGGTGACGACCGCCGGATGATGGCCGTCGTCGAGCGCGGCGCAGGTCATGCGACGTGCGGCGTCGAGCAGATAGGCGGTGGCGGCGAGACGGCCGAGCCGCTCCTGAATCGCCTCGAATTTCGCGATCGGCACGTGGAATTGCTCACGGATACGGGCGTAAGCACCCGTCACGTGAGCCGTAAACGACGCACCGGCGGCCGACAGCGATGGCAGCGAAATGCCGCGGCCCGCCGCCAGCGCGCTCATCAGCATCTTCCAGCCCTTGCCGACCTGATCGACGCCGCCGATCACGTTGTCCATCGCGATGAAGACATCGTGGCCCCAGTTCGGGCCGTTCTGGAACACGTGCATCGCCGGGAGATGACGGCGGCCGATATCGATGCCGGGCAGATTGGTCGGCACCAAAGCGAGCGTGATGCCGATCTCGTCACGGTCGCCGATCAGGTGATCGGGATCGTACAGCTTGAAGGCGAGACCGAGCACGGTCGCGATCGGCGCCAGCGTGATGTAGCGCTTGTGCCAGTTGAGACGGATGCCGAGCGTTTCCTTGCCGTTGTAAGTGCCACGGCAGACGATGCCGGTGTCGATCATCGAGGCAGCGTCGGAGCCGGCCTCCGGGCTGGTCAAGCCGAAGCACGGAATTTCCTCGCCGCGCGCCAGCCGCGGCAGCCAGTAATCCTGCTGCGCCTTGGTGCCAAACCTGATGAGCAATTCACCGGGGCCGAGCGAGTTCGGCACCATCGCCGTCACCGACGTCGAGATCGAGCAGGACGACAATTTGCGGATGACCTCGGAGTGGGCGAAATTCGAGAAGCCGAGCCCGCCATATTCCTTCGGGATGATCATGGCGAAGAACTTCTTCGCCTTCAGGAAATCCCAGACCTCGGGCGGCAGGTCGTGCAGGGTCCAGTTGATCTCCCAGTCGTCGACCATCGCGCACAGCTCTTCGACCGGGCCGTCGAGGAAGGCCTGCTCTTCGGCGGACAGTTTGGCCGGGGCGAAGGCCAGCAGCTTGTCCCAGTCTGGATTGCCGGAGAAAATGTCGGCGTCCCACCAGACGTCGCCGGCCTCGATCGCCTCGCGCTCGGTGTCCGACAGCGACGGCAGCGCGCGTTTCGCCCCGCCGAAAATCGGCTTGGTGAGCAGGTCGCGCCGAAATGAAAAGCCAGCCATTCGTTTCCCCCATCCAGGCACTGGGCACGAACAAGGCATCAGGAACGCAGATAGTTCCACGATTCTAGCGGATTCGCGGCGTTTGCATCGTTACAATTGAAGGTGATCGGGCCACCCTTCCGCTTTGCGCTCCTATAGTGGAATGATCCGCCAAGTCCCTGATTTGGGCTGTTACCGCACGTTTTTCGCCGCATGTTCGACCGACTCAAAGAACGAATTAGCGCCGCCATCCTGCGATTTTTGTCGAAACCGACGGTGCGCTACGCCCCGTTTTTCGCGCCGGAGCCGGAGGTGCTGCGGAAAAGCCTGAAAGTCGGCGATGTTCTCCTGATCGAGGGCAATACCCGGCTCAGCGCCATCATCAAATTCCTGACCCAGTCGACCTGGTCGCACGCGGCGCTCTATGTCGGCGAGCGGCCAGGCGACAACGCCCCGAACGGCGAGCCCAATGTGCTGCTGGAGGCCGAGGCCGATACCGGCGTGACCACGGTCACGCTCTCCAAATATGCGAATTACAACGTGCGGATTTGCCGGGCGGTCGGCCTGAGCGACGCCGAGCGGAAACAGGTGGTCGACTACGCGCTGGCGCGGATCGGCAAGCTTTACGACTCCAAGCAGATCGTGGACCTGGCGCGCTACCTGTTCCCCTATCCGCCGGTGCCGGTGTGGTTCCGGCGCCGCATGCTGGCGATCGGCGCCGGCGACCCGACCAAGGCGATCTGCTCGACGCTGATCGCCGAGTCGTTCCAGTCGATCCACTATCCGATCCTGCCGGAGCGGGCGACCGTGAACGGCAAGACGATCGGGATTGCGCCTTATGTGCAGGGCGAGATCAAGCACATCCGCAAGCACGGCCTCTACACGCCGCGCGACTTCGATGTGTCGCCGTATTTCTCGATCCTGAAGCCGGGGCTCGACGACGGCTTCGACTATCACTCGCTGATCTGGGCGCCGCCGCGCCACGCTAGCGAGCGCAGCACACCTCGGCCGGTGAACTGAACTTATTTTGCAATCGGCTGCGGCTTGCCGTCGGCGCCGACGCGAACGTAGGTGAATACGCCTTCAGTCACCTTGATCTGCTCGTTGCCGATGCCGCGGCGGACCCAGCTCTCGGTCTTGATGGTGATCGAGGTGTTGCCGATTTTTTCGACGCTGGAGAAACACGTCACCTCGTCGCCGACCATGACCGGGCGGTGAAACGTCATGCCGGTGATGGCGACAGTGACGACGCGGCCGCCGGCCTGGCGCGTTCCAACGACCGTGCCGGCGAGGTCCATCTGGCACAGCAGCCAGCCGCCGAAAATGTCCCCGTGCGGATTGGTGTCGGCCGGCATTGCGACGGCGCGCAGCGTCGGTTCGGCGGCGGGTGGAGTTTCGGGTGGCGTCTCGTCCGGCATGGCAAAACCTCAAATGCGTCGCCGCCGGGAAGATAACCGTAAAAATGCCTGGCGGTATCGGAAAAGCGGCAGCCCCTTAACCCAGCAGGCGCCGATAGGCCTCGGAGACGCGATTGGCGGTGTTGTCGATCGAGAACAGGCGGCGGATGTTCTCCTGCGCGCCGGGGACGCCGAGATCGATATCGGGCCAGCGCTGGATGACGTTTTTAAGCGAGTCGGCCAAAGCCCGAGGCTGGTGCGGCGGAAACAGCATCTCGTTTCGGTACAGAACCTGCTCAATGACACCGGTGCGGCTGGAGAGCAGCGGCACGCCGGCGGCCAGAACTTCCAGCGCCGCCATGCCGAAGCTCTCCATCCTGCTCGGGTTGATGACGAGATCGTAGCCGCGCACTAGGTCGCGAAACGCCTCGACGCGGCCGAGAAAATTGCAGCGGTGATGACGCAGCCTGTTCAGATTCAGATCGTTCGTAGCCGCGTCCGGGCGATTGCCGGTGAAGTCAAACGTCATCGGGGGCAGCGCGTCGTTCTTTTCGAGAAGATAAAGCGCGCCGGTGAGGTCGGCCCAGCCTTTCCAATCGAGCGGCGAGCCTATCACCAGAACATTTGCCGGCGCCTCCTGCGGCTTTGACTTGGCTTCACCGAACTCAGCCGCTTCCAAGCCGTCGTGAATGAGTTCGACCGGCCGGGTGGAATCCCATCCGCGCGCACGAGTAGCCAGTTCCTCACCAACAGCCGCGATGAAATCATATTCGCCGCAGCGATACTTGACGTAATCGCGCCCGGTCATGCCCGGCGAGCGGAGAAAGACCGCGCTTCGCGCACGCAGTTTTCCGGCGAGCCCCAGCCCCAGGAGGGCTTCGATGTGATCGTTGGCCTGGACGATCCCAATCTCGCCCACCGACGCCGCGTGCAATTTCGCGACGACGCGATCGACAAATCGTGCATTGCCAAACCAGCGGCCAAGCAGCGAGCGCGATTTCGGAAACGGCTCGCAGATGACCGGGATGTTCTCGCGCTCACATTCGCGCGTCAGCCAACCGGGCGCCGAGCAGACCAGAACCGGACTCCACGCACGCATCTCCTTGTGGCGCAGCAGGCGGGCGAGACAGGTCTGGGCTCCGGCGCGGTGCGTGCGGCCCTGAAGAAAGACGGTCGCACCTATCGGCATGATTACGCCTTGCGGCGCGCGATCACGTAGAGATCGTCGCCAACCCAATAGCGGCCGAGCAGCGCATTGCGGATGGCATAGGTGATGGAACGGCCGATCGACGGCTTGCGATCGGTGTACTCGGCGGATTCCACGACCTCCCAGCCGGTCCGGCGCAGCAGCTTGGACAGCGCGGAAATCGGATAAGGACGCACGTGGGTCGGATCACGCCAGAAGTCGCCGACCGCGCGGCGGATATTGGCGATATTCGGCGTGATGATGACAAGCGGCGAACCCGGCTTGGTCGCGGCAGCCAGAAGTGCGAACAGTTCCTCGATCTGGACCGGCAGGAAGTGCTCGACGATATGGGAGGTGCTGGCCCCGTCATAACTTCCGGACGGCACCGATTTCAGAAACTCGAAGAAATTGCCCTGGGTGACCTTGAGGCCCTTCTTTGCCGAAAGCTCGCAGAGCTCGGTATCGATCTCGATCCCCTCGGCGTTGAGCCCGGCCTCCTTCATGATCTGAAGGAAATGCCCCTGCCCCGAAGCCACATCCAGGATGCGCTGGCAGCCGGCAAAATACTTCACGAACGGCTTGAAGTAGCGCATCGCCACTTCGTACTCGCGGGGATCGGGGATGTGCATCGTTTGAGGGCTCAATGGTCTACACTTTCAAATTTGCGGATTGCCGGCTCAACGTCCGACGGTCGAATCGATTTCTCGTACACGTATTTCTTAATCGCGTAACGCTTGGGAAACAGCGCCCCCTTGATCGAAAGCAAGGGATCAAAATGATAAGCCAGATCCAGCTTGCGCTTGGCTAACAACTTCGCAGCCCGACGATAATCCGTCAGACTGAGGCGTGACCAGTCAGGCGCCTTCATATTGTTTACGGCGTTCGCAATCACCTTGGCGACCCGTAACGACGACTGTCCGTCAGGCGTCGCGCACCACGTCTCGAGATGAGCGCGGCGAATTTCGGCTTTTTCCGGCTGGGCGGGATTTTGCAGCTGCTGGTTTACAAGATCGGGAAACTTCGCCGGATCGTCGCACGGAATGTTCGACCGCGAATGCATTTCGTTGAACCAGAGGGGGTCCTTCTTGAAGAGCAGCTCGATGGTCGGCTTCTTCGCAATCCAGCCTTCAAGCGCCGTCGTGCAGGTTTCACACGACACTTCGAGGTCATGGTCCAGGATAAGCCCGAAGATATTGCCGCCGCTGTTAAATTGGATGCGTTCCCGCTCCTGGGGGGCGAGCTCGTCGATCCATTTTTTATAGACCTCGGCTTCTTCCAGCGGATGCGGACGCAACGTGATGTCAAATTGGCCGGTCGCCAGCAGGGCCTTTACATAATCGAAGAACCGGTTTCGCCCCTCCCAATGGGCTTCCACAGATTGCCAGTAGTTACGAAACAACGGGATCTCGCGCGCCCATAACGAAAACCATTTGTCAGCTTCCGATTTCGGCAACCGCCAGTATCGCGCGCCGATAAAATTCGTGCACAACAGGATTTTCGGACGGCCACTCTGTGACGGCTGCTTTTGACGCACCACGCGCGACCAGGGTTCAAAATAGAAATCGAACCGCGGCACGCCGACGACCTCGACAGTGGAGTGGTCAAACCCTTCAGCCTTGATCGCGCGGCGATGCACGTCATTCCAGCAAAAGAAATAATCGATATGGGCGCCGCTATGGTGCCTGCCGGCGAGGAAGCGCAGGATTTCGTAATCGTAGAGAATCCCCTCATTGGGGAGCACCGCAGTTAACACGCCGACCTCAGCAAGCCGCTTCGAGAATTCGACCAGATGGCTCGCGGTCATGATATTGAAAATGATCATGTGCGGCCGGTAGGCGGCCAGCACCGCTCGAAATGCTTCGAGCGGTTCGAGATGACATTCAATGCCGAGATTGCGCAGATGGTGAGCGATCAGTGCGTCGCCATCGAGATCGCGAACTTTGTTGTCAACGAGGAGTATGACGTTCTTGTCGAAAGACTTCGTCATCTTAGGTGTTTTTGGTCTGCCTTAAATGCAAAGGCCGTTCGCCGCATTTGCACGCGGGTATCATTGGCGAAACATTGGCGCAAGCATCGGCCCGCGGCTGCCCACGACAACGGCAACCGGCATAAAGGCGGCCTAATTCCTTAAGCGGCGGGGACCCGGTTTTTATTACGCATTATCGGGCATTCCCATCGCGGAATGTCGTTTTATATCACCGATGATGCAGCCGGTGGTCGATGATGAGCATGATGGTGTTCACCGTGGCGGCGAACACCACCAGCAGGAACGTCACCGACATGATGAGGTCGACGTTATAGAGGCTGATGGCGTTCATCAGCAGGTAGCCGAGGCCGCGCTGGGAGGCGAACATCTCGCCCAGCACGGTGCCGACCAAAGTCAGCGAAAAGCCGACCCGGATGCCGGTGAAGATTTCCGGCACCGCGGCCGGGAACAGCACGGTGCGGACCATCAGCGACGGGCTGAGTTTCAGCACGCGGCCGGTCTTGATGAGGATCGGCTTGATCGAGCGCACGGCGGTCAGCGTGAACAACGCGACCGGGATGATGCCGTGGATGGCGCCGAACGCGATCTTGGCCGAGATGCCGAGGCCGAAGGCCAGCAGCAGGATCGGATAAAGCGTGATCTTCGGGATCGAATAGAGCGCGACCAGCATCGGCTCGAAGGCGTCGCCCGACAGTCGGTGCAGGCCGAGCGCGAAGCCGATCGCGAGGCCCATCGCCACAGCGATCACCAGCGCCCAGGCGAAGGCCTGCATCGATTCCGACAGATGCCCCCAGAAGGTGTCGGTCTGCATCAGCGTGCCGAGGAAACGCACGGTCTGCCACGGCGAGCGCAGCGCGACATCGCCGATGAGCAGATAACAGCCTTCCCAGAAGATCAGGATCAGCCCGATCAAGATCAGCGTGTTGCGAAGCGGCTTGCGGTCGTCGCTGTTCATTTCTGTCCCCGCCGGCGCAGCAGCACGGTTTCCCACTTCGACAGCAGGCCATTGGCGAAGATCGACAGCAGCAGGATGAGGACGATCAGCGGGTACATCGTCGCGTTGTCGAAGTTGGTGTAGGCGAAGCCGATCTCGTAGCCCATGCCGGTGCGCGCAAGGATGAACTCCGAGCCGATCACGCCGATGAAGGCATAAGCGAGCGCGAGCTTCGCGGCGGTGAGGAGATACGGCGCGCAGAACGGCAGCGTGACCTGGAGCGCGGTCTGCAATGGGCTCAGGCGATTGATGCGCGCGGTTTTCTTCAGCACGTTGGGCACGCGGTCGAGCCCGTTGAGCATCGTGACGATCACCGCGACCACGCCGAGCAGGAAGCCGATCAGAAGCTGCGGCCCGTCGCCAAGGCCGAAAATCACGATGAACAGCGGATAAAACGCGAAGATCGGGATGGCGTAATAGGTCGCGAACAGCGGATCGAGCACGTCGCGCGCCGTCCTGTAGCCGTGCAGCACGGTCCCGGTGAGGACGCCGATCACGAAGGCAGACACGAAGGCGATGATGACGTTGGTCATCGTCACCGCGATGTCCGAGAAATACTCGCCGCGCGCGAACATGCGGACAAAATCGCGGGCGATGATGTGCGGTGGCGGCATCGTCACCTTGTCGATCACGCCGACCAGGCAGAGAACTTCAAGCAGCGCGATGAAGGCGACCACCACGATCGTCTGATAGATCGTGACCGGCTTCATCAGGCCTTTCATGACTTGCGGCCCATCGTCTTCATCGACTCTTCGCGCAGCGACTTCCACAGCCGGCTTGTCAGCACACCGAAGTTTTCGTGCTCGACGATACGGCTGTCGCGGTCGCGCGGCCATCTGGTCTCGACGATGTCGATCAGCTTACCCGGCCGCGCCGACATCACACCGATGCGGTCCGCCAGCATGGCGGCCTCGTCGAGCGCGTGGGTGATGAGAAACACGGTGGCGCCGGTTTCCCGCCACAGCTTCAGCAGTTCTTCGCCCATCAGCAGGCGGGTTTGCTGGTCGAGCGCGCCGAACGGCTCGTCGAGCAGAATGAGGCGCGGCTGCAGCACCAACGTACGGGCGATACAGACGCGCTGGCGCATGCCGCCCGAAAGTTGCGCCGGGTAGGCCCGCTCGAAATCCGACAGGCCCATCATCGCGATGGCGGCAGCGACACGGCGATTCTTTTCGGCGGCGTCGACGGCCTTGCCGCGCAGGCTGAACTCGATGTTCTCGCGCACGGTCAGCCAGGGGAAGCAGGCGTCCTCCTGGAAGACGACACCCACGCCGTCCGGCACGTCCCGGATCGGCTTGCCCTCAAACTCGACATCGCCCTCCGACGCGGTCGTCAACCCCGCGATCAGTTCGAGCATGGTCGACTTGCCGCAGCCGGACGGGCCGACCACGGCGAAGAACTCGCCCTGCCTGATATCGAGATCGATCGGGCCGAGAGCATGAACTCCCGGCCCGCCTCCGCTGGCGGGGAAAACTTTCGTCACCCCGCGCAGCGTCACATGTGCCGACAATGAACGATCCTCCGGACGGACTATTTCTTGATCGTCTTAAGATCGTCCGGCAGGAACTGCGTGTCGACCATTTTTTCCATGTCGAAGTCGCCGCTCAGCGCGCCGACGCTCTTCTGCACCGCGATGATGCGGTTCATGCCGTCGAGATGAACCTGACCCTCGCCCCAGTAAGGCACGCCTTCCGTCTTGCTCTGGGTGAGATTGCGGATCGCATTGGCCGCGACTTCCGGCGTGATGTTGAAGTCCTTGGCGATCAGCGCGCCGGCCTCATCCGGATGCTCGATCATGAACTTCACGGCCTTGCGGCGGGCGGCGATGACCTTGCGGATGACGTCGCCCTTGGTCTTGATCGCCTCGCCGGTGGCGACGCCGACGACGTTGTCGAGCGGCGGCAGCGCCTCGGCGCCGGTGATCAGCACCCGGAACTTGTCCTTGTTCTTCGACCACAGCGGCTCGGTGACCGGCGCGACGTCGATCTGGCCAAGCTCGAGCGCCGGGATCATCGGGCCGAAGCCGCCGACCTTCATCAGCTCGGCATCATCCGGCTTCAGGCCGGCTTTCTTGAGCAGCAGGATATCGAGCGCCTGGCTGGTCGAGCGCGGATTGGTGTAGCCGATTTTCTTGCCCTTCAAGTCGGCGATGGTCTTGATCGGGGAATCCTTTTTCACCAGCCAGGCGAATTCGGCGATGGTCAGCACGTTGTCGCTGACGATCTTGAGGTCGGCGCCCTGCTGGATGGCGACCGCGATCGCGCCCGGATTGGCTTCGCCGTAAGGCACGCCGGACATGGCGTTGCGCACCGAGGTGCCGCCGCCCTGCGAAGCAATCAGGCCGGTAACCTCGATACCTTCTTCCTTGAAGAAGCCTTTGTGAAGCGCGACGCCGAACGGCATGCCGTTCGCCGACGAGCCGTAATTGCCGATCGCAAGCTGTTCGGCGGACGCCGCCGACGCGACGAGCGCCATCGCAGCCGCCGGAATGAACGCAAAGGCAAAAGTTCGAGCACCCATTGTTTCCTCCTGTTTGTTTCGGCCGGTTTATCCGGCTCTGTGCCGATTCAATTCGATCATTTCACTTCGTCGCCGGAATGTGACGCAGCAGTGACGACGACATCGCGCGCGCATATTCGGGGGCGACGCGGACATCGATAACGCAGGTTGCTCCAGCGGCAACCTGCTCACAAGCAACCGACAGTGTCTTTTCAAGCTCCGCCTTCGATGTCACCGGGCCGAAGCCGGTGACCCCCTGCCCTTCGGCGAGCTTCGCCAGATCGAACGGCGGCTCGTTCATGCGCAGCCCGATGGTCTTGTTCTCGACCGGACGGCCGCGCTCACGCGCCACGCGCTCCTGATGCAGCTCATCGTTGAAAAACGACTGATTGTTGGCGACGATGACGAGCAGCGGAACGCGGTTGTTTGCCGCGGTCCACAGCGCCGTCAGCCCCATCAGGTAGTCGCCGTCGCCGAGCACGGCGACGGGCAAGCGCCCACTGCCGCGCAGCGCCATCGCCGCGCCGACCGCCATGCCGGGGCCCGAACCGATGCCGCCGCCGCCATCGAAGCCGATGTAATCGAGCGGATGCTCGAACCGGCAGCAGTCGCCCGCCCAACCGAGCGGCAGGCGGATGTAGGACGGGTTGTAAGGCGCAAGCCGCTCGGTAGTGACGCGCGCGAGCGTGTCGATGGAGAGCGGCCCGTTGTCGCTTGCCGGCGCCGGCTTGGCAGGCACCGGTTTCGCAGGCCAGGTGGACTGCGACTTCGTCTTGATCTTGTCGAGCAGCAGCGACACCAGCCGGTCCGGCATCGCCAGCACCGAAAGCTCGGCCGGCGGCAATGCCTGGTAATCCATGCTCCAGCCATTGTGGGTGTACTGGTCCAGCGAGCACTGGATCACGGTCGCCGACGGCCACTTGCCGCCGCACGCCTGTTTCAGCGAGCCGCCGAGATCGATCCAGTCGAGGCTGAGGATAACATCGGCTTCCGCGATCGACTGCCCGGCGTCGGCAGTCACGAACAGGCCGGGCGGATAAGTGTGCAGCGGATGCGTGGTCGGGAAGCTAGCGCCGGTCTTGAGGTCGGTGATGACGCGCGCGCCGAGCCGCTCCGCGAGCGCAACGCGGTTCTCCCAGTTGCCGGGATCGTTGGTGACGCGGCCGACCAGGATCACCGGCCGCTTCGCTTTCGCCAGCGCCTCGGCCGCGCGCGACACAATCTCTGCCGGCGGATCGCCCGCGACCGGCGGCTGGAAACGCTGCAACGGAATGTCGTCCAGCGGATCGCTCAGCATCTCCTGCATCGCGGCGTCGAGACAGACGTAGGTCGGGCCGCGCGGATGCGTCATCGCGATGTTATGCGCGCGCGTGAGCGCTTCGAGCGTCGCCGGGATCGACGAGGGCTGGTCGTCCCATTTGGTGTAACCGCGAATGAGCGCGCCGAGATCGCGCGCGGTGTGAATCCAGTCGACCCACGGGCGGCGCTGCACGGCGTCCATCGGGCCGACCGCGCCAATGAGAACAATCGGCACGCGATCGCACCATGCGTTAAAGATCGCCATCGTCGCATGCATCAGGCCGACATTGCTGTGCAGCGCGACCGCCATCGGGCGGCCGGTGACGCGCGTCCAGCCGTGCGCCAGAGCGACGGCGTGCTCCTCGTGAACGCAGAGCAACATCTGCGGCTTGGTGTTGCCGAGATAATTGACGAGGCTGTCGTGGAGGCCGCGGAAGCTCGCGCCCGGCGTGAGCGCAATGTACTCGAAATCGAGTGCGCGAAGCTGCGCCGCGATCTGGTCGCTGCCCCACACCGTCTGGTTGGCGCCCGACATTTCGCGCTGGTCGACCACGTTCACGGCGTCTTCGCTCCCGACTTTGGCATTATTTTCCATCATCAAAGGCGCGCCGGAGGCCGTTGACGAGGCAGTTTTTGTCGTGAACACTTGACTTAAACTCAAGCGAGGAAAGGATTGCCCGTGCTGGCGTTGCCGCCCTTGAATGCGCTCCGTGCTTTCGAAGCGGCGGGGC
The DNA here is from genome assembly GCA_035546455.1 of Pseudolabrys sp. Classification (GTDB taxonomy): domain Bacteria; phylum Pseudomonadota; class Alphaproteobacteria; order Rhizobiales; family Xanthobacteraceae; genus Pseudolabrys. The sequence goes on along the minus strand of DASZXA010000055.1, from coordinate 91,703 downwards.
GGCACCTGAGCTTCAAGGAAGCCGCCACCGAGCTTTGCGTCACGCAAGGCGCGGTCAGCCGCCACGTCCTCAATCTCGAAAGTTTCCTCGGCGTCAGCCTGTTCGTGCGCTCGCACCGGCAGGTGAACCTGACCCCGGCCGGCGTCGCCTATTTGCAGGAAGCGCGCGACGCGCTGCTGCGGATTTCCGACGCAACGACGCGGGCGCGAGCGCGTACGGACGAGCGCACGCTGCGTATCAAGGCGCCGCCGAGCTGTTCGATCCGCTGGCTGGTGCCGCGGCTCGGACGCTTTCACGCGCGGCATCCCGACATCGCCGTGCAGGTGACGACCTCGCACGATCCGGTCGACTTCGAGCGCGACGAGATCGACGTCGGCATTCACTACGGCGTGGAAGCGACGGACGACTGGCGGCACGAGCGGCTATTCAACGAGGTGCTGATCCCGATCTGCAGCCGCCGCCTGTTCGGGCGCAGCCGCAAGCGGCACATGCCGCGCGACATAGCGGATCAGGTGCTGCTGCACTCGCTGCGGCGGCCGGCCGACTGGCGGCAATGGCTCGACGCCGCGGGGCTGCACGGATTCTCCGCGACGCAAGAACTGACGTTCGAGAACTCGACGCTGACCTATCAGGGCGCGGTGGATGGGCTCGGTGTCGCGATCGCGCAGAAGGCGCTGGTGGCGGAAGATGTCGCGTCCGGACGATTGGTCGCACCCTCCAATATCGAGGTGCGCAATCCGGTCGCCTATTACCTTGTCTATCCGGAACGGCGCGCCAGTCTGCCGAAGGTGCAAGCGTTCCAGAGCTGGATCGCCAACGAAGCCGGCATCACGCGGCGAACCGACGCCGCGCTCTGATCAGGAATACTTCTTTTCGATCTCGCCCCAGCGGCCGGTCTGCACCGCCTCGGCGAGGCTCTTGAGCGCGAGCTCGCTGTCGCTGTCCTTGAAGGCATCGGTCTTGCCGCCGGCGAAATCGCGCAGGCGCGAAAGCCCCGTCTCGACCGCTCTGGCGACGCGGCCGATCAGCAGGTTCGGATAGGCGACCTGCGAGAAGCCCATCTTGTGAAGCTCGGCCGGCGACAGGAACGGCGTGGTGCCGCCCTGGAAGATCGCCGCGGCATTCCACTGGCCCTTGAAGGCCGCGCCGACCTTCTCGTAGTCGGCGACCGTCTTGAGGCCGGCGATGAAAATGCCATCGACGCCCAGCTTGAGGAAACGCTCGCCGCGGCGCAGCGCCTCGTCCATGCCAACCGCGCCGAACGAATCCGTGCGGCCGATGATGACGAAATCCTTGTCGCGCCGGGCATCCATTGCGGCGCGCAGCTTCTGCTCGAATATCTCCATCGGGGCGACGCCGCGCGCGGTTGCCGCGCCCGGTTGCTTGCCCTCGCGCACCTGATCCTCGATCAGCGTGCCGGCGCAGCCAATCGCTTCGTAGCTTTCAATCAGGCGCACCACGCTTTTGACGTCGCCGTAGCCGTCATCGCCATCGACCAAAGCCGGCAGCGGCGTGGCGCCGACGATGTCGCGGATGCCGTCGGTCATCTCGCCGAGCGCGGCAAGGCCGAGGTCGGGCAGCGCGTAACGCGCCGCCAGCATGGCATTGCCGCCGATGTTGAAGCTCTTGAAGCCGGCCTGCGCGATCAGCCGCGCGGACAGCGCATCATGCGCCAGCGGGCTGACGAGCGGGCGCGCCGCGCGATGCAGCTCGCGAAGCAAGGCGCCGGACGATTGTTTGGTCATTTCACGATGCTACCGGAACAGGACAGGCCGGGATTGAACATAGCATCGCAGCCGATTGCAATTGGCCGGCTGAACTTCGTCACACTTGCAGTTGGCGCGAACTGCGAATGTCAATCGCTGCTAACCGGATTGCCGCGTGACAGGGCTGATTTTACAGCCCGCAGCAGCACCCGTTCCGCCACCGGTTTCAGTAGAAGAGCGGCCGATTCAGCGTCGCAGCGTTCCCCATAGGGCCATGTCGCGTAATTCAAGGCGCTGCGGGAACTTTAAGCGCAGCTCCCCGGTTTGAGGCCTGGGAGAACCGATAGGCCGTTAGCCGATGGCCTCTTCTTTGCGACTCTGCACGTGCGACCAAGCGTCGGCATCGAAGCGCCGGCGCGGCGCCTCAAGCTCGATTTCAGTCCGCTCCTTCTCGAAGACTATTATCTCGGCAAGCGCGAAGCGATCGAGCGCGAGGACATTGAGGAAATCATCGCCCGCCTCAAGACACCGAAATTCGCCGACCATGTGCGCGGCGTCCCCGGTTACGATACGACGCGCACCGGCGAAATTACCAACGTCAGCGACGTACTCTGACGGAGACTGGTGGGACTTTGCGGCCGCTTCGGCACGCGCATTCAACGGTTGAGCTACTAGTCGAAAATCGCCGGAATAGCGAGCGATAGCCAAGGGATGTAGGTGATAATCCCTAGTGCAACGATGCCCGCCGCGATAAATGGCAGCAGCGCCACAATTTGTTTTTCGAGCGTGATCCCCGCAATGCGGGCTGTAACAAAGGCAGAAGCCGCGACAGGTGGCGTCAGGACACCGATCTGCAGGTTGACCACAAGGATCACGCCGAAATGGACCAGATCGATGCCGACCGACTTCACAAGCGGCAGCAGTAGCGCGCAACACATCAGAACGGCCGGGGCCGGCTCGAGAAACAGGCCGAGGATCAACACCACAATATTGATCAGCAGCAACGTTTCCCACTGATTATAACCTTGAAGTAGCGCGACCAGTTGCTGCGGCAACTGGCTTCGCGCCAGAACCCAGGTGAGAACGGCGGTCACACCCACCAGAATCATAATCACGCCGGTATCGATCGCCGTCCGCATGAAGGCTCGATAAACGTCGCGCCAAGGCTGCCGTCCACGCATCAGGTCGCGCACGATCGCATAAAGAAGAGCATAAGCAGCAGCGGCGCCAGCCGACTCCGTGACTGTGAAGACGCCGCCGACAACGCCGGCGACGATCACTGCCGGGATCACCAGTGCCGGCAACGCCGAAACAAAAGCTGAGACCGCCACCTTCAACTCGAAGCCATGCGATACCGAGCCGTATTTGTATTTTCGCGACATATAAACCGCGAGTGCCGCAAAGAAGACTGACAACATCAGGCCCGGGATAATGCCCGCCAAAAAAAGCTTGATAATCGATTGCTCGGCCGCGAAGCCGTACAACACCATCAAGATACTCGGAGGGATGATCGGACCGACGATATTGGCCGCTGCCGTCACAGCGCCAGCAAAAGCAGGCGGGTAACCCTCCTTCACCATCGCCGGAATCATCATCGAACCAACGGCGGTCGTGTCGGCGAGGCACGAACCGGAAATGCCAGCAAACAGTGTCGATGCCGTGACGTTGCCGATCGCCATCGAGCCGCGAACATGGCCGATGAGCGAGTTGGCAAAGTTGACCAGAGCGTTGGTCACACCACCCACTGTCATCAGGTTCGCCATCAAAAGAAACAGCGGGATGGCAACGAGCGGAAACGCCTTGAGGCCTTCGTAGGTCTCCATCGTCAGAACGATGTAGCTATCAACTCCAAGCATGAAGAGGCCAAGCACCGCGGAAAGACCGGTCGCGAAAACCAGCGGCAAACCCAGCAGGATAAGCAAAATGAATACGATCAGAACCGTACCCCCGATCATCTCGCGTCTCCGGCAAAGAACTTGAGCAGGCGCTCGATGACGACGAGCACGATGAATGCCCCGCTTACGAGGGTGATGCCGTACATCTGTGCCCAGGTGATATCGATCGGCAGCCCCTCGACAAGCGCCGTCTTGGTGACCTCCATAAGCTCCCAAGCCGATGCGCTTACCGCGATGGCAAAAATCGCGGTGAGCAGGAGCACGACCAATTCCAGGACCTTTCGCCCCCGCGGGCCTACCCAGTTCCAGGTAAAGCGCACCGACATGTTGCTATCGCTGCGCTCTGCCACCGCCATGGCGACAAAAGTGAGCCATGCCATCGCTGCGGACGCGATCGGATCGGACCATGTCGTCGCGTTGTTGAAGCCGTAACGCATGACGACCTGGGCGCAGACCGATACCAGGATCACCGCCACGAGCAGAGCCGCGAAAAAATTCAGGGCCCATTCCAACCCGGATAGAGCGCGCGACAACATGGTCTTATCCCCTACTTGCCGGCCAGCTTCTGAGCCCACTCCCAGACCTCCGGAAGGTCTTTCTTCAGCGGCTCCACCATCTTGCGCATCTCATCGACACTGACGCCCGGTTCGACGAACTTCACGCCCTTCTTTTCGAAAGCGGCGATCAATTCTTTTTCTTCATCTTGCGTGGTCTTGCCGTAGAAGTCGCTGGCTTCCCGGGCAGCCTTCAGGAAGGCTTGCTTGTTCTCCGGCGACAGTTTGTCGACCCACGGACCGTAGGTGAGGAACGCCTTCGGCGACAACACGTGACCGGTTTTCACCACCGACTTGGAGACGTCCTGCATGGAGTAGGTCGCCATGTCGGAGATGGCGCCTTCCATGCCTTCGACAACCTTCTGCTGCATCGCCGTGAATACTTCGGCGATGTTCATCGGCGTCGAGCTCAGGCCGAGATATTTGATCTGGTTGACATAGATTGCGGTCCCCGGAACGCGGATCTTCATGCCCTTGACGTCGTTAAGCGACTTGGCGTCGCGCAGCGTGTAAATCCAGCGCGGCACATTCCACGATGGCGCAATCATGCGGTAGCCGCTGCGCTTTTCGACCTCGGCGATCAGCGCCTGCCCGCCCGGACCGTTCCAGGCCTTGAGCATTTCGTCGGCGTTGGCGAACAGGAACGGCCAGGAATTCGCTGTGACGATGCTGACCTGCTGGCCAAGCGCGTCCGGCTGAATGAACATCACGTTGACGAGATTGACCTTCATTTGCGTCGCCATCGTGCCGAACGTGCCGAGCTGGCTGTTCGAATAGATTTCGACGTTGAGGCCGCCGTTCGAATACTTTTCGGCACGCTCCTTAAACAGCACGAGCGTGCGGCCGATAATGCCGGTCGGCGAACCGGTATCGCCGACGATGACCTTTTGCGATGCGGCTTGCGCCTGTGCCACCGATGCAAGGCCGACCATTGCGGCCAGCGCTGTGATTTTGAACGACTTGAGCATACTTTCCTCCAAGTTGATTTTTGTTTTCCGGTGGACCGGCAATTAAGCTCTCGCTGTCGCGGCCGGCTTCATCAACCCCTGCGCGCGCAGCGTTGCAATCCGTTGAGCGACAGCCTTTTCCCAGCCGCCGATCGCGATTTTTTCGAGCAGTTCGGGCGGCAACGGCGTGTATTGGACCTTCGTGCCGCGCGTCAGATTTTCAAAAATGCCGGTCGCGAAATCGACGCGAAGATCGTCACCGGTTTCGCATTCCTTCGGCACGCCCCAGCACTGCGTCAGGAACGGCACGCCGGCATTGATGGCGTTGCGATAGCTGCCGCGCGGAATCGACTCGCAGACGAATCCGAGATCGAGCGACTTGAGGCCGAGCAGGCCCTGGATGTGCGGATTGCCTTGCGCGAAGCGCCGGCCCGCGACGACAATGTCGTGCGGCTTAGCTTTCTTCGGGAAATCCGGATCGATACCGCACATGACGAAATCGCGCAGCACTTCGAGCCGCGTTTCACGCTGAGTGGCGAATTCCTTCTTGGTGAGATCGGCGTCGACCGCCAGATTGTCGCCGAATTTCCAGCACTTGCCCTGATAAACAAAGTCCATGACACGCCTCACAGATACTTGCGGGGATCGGCGATTGAGCCGGCTACGGCGGACGCAGCAACTGTGAGCGGGCTGGCGAGATAGACGTTGCCCTCCCGGGTGCCGAGCCGGCCGGGATCGTTTCGCGTACCGGTGTTGATCGAGTTTTCCCCTGGCGCCATCGGCGCGATGCGGCCGCCGGCGCAGGGGCCACAGCCGGGAGCCGTCATTACGGCGCCCGCGTCCATGAACGCCGTGATGAGGCCTTCCTGGCCCGCTTTCACGGCAATTTCCTGCGTCGCCGGCGTGATGAATAGCCGGACGCCGTCGTGAATTTTGCGACCACGCAGCACCTTGGCGGCATCGCGCATATCTTCAATCGAGCCGTTGGCGCAGGAACCGATGAAGGCGTGATGCACCGGGGTGCCGGCCACCGAACTCACACCGACGACATTGTCTGGGCGCGGGGGCGCCGCGACTTGCGGCTCCATCAATCCAAGATCGTAGTCGTAGACCGACTTGAATTTGGCGTCCGGGTCGCTCTTCTCGACCTTGAATGGCGCGTCGGTGCGATCCTTGAGGAAGTCGAGCGTCCACTGATCCGTTTCGATCAGCGCCGACTTGGCGCCCATTTCGAGCGGATTGTTGCAAAGCGTCATGCGGCCGCCGAAGCCAATGTCCTTGAGCGACGGGCCGGAATATTCGACGACCGAGTAGTCGAGATTGTCCTCGCCGATATCGACGATCATCTTCTGCGACACGTCGCGAATCGTCATGCCGGGCTTGAGCTTGCCAGTGAGATTGACGCGCACCGTTTCCGGCACGCTGATCCACACCGAGCCGCACGCCAGCACTTCGGGAATCTCGAACACCATCGGAATCCCGAGACAGCCGACCGCGCCGTAATTCGTAACGTGCGTGTCATAGGCCAGAACGAACATACCCGGCCGGATCAGGCCTTTCTCCATCGGGAAGATATGGCCGAGACCGCCGCGCCCGACGTCATAGAACTGCCTGATACGGTACTTGGCGACGATCTCGCGTACTTTCTTCTGGCGCTCGGCACCGGCCGGATTGGTTGCGACCGGCTCGTGGTCGGTCGAGATCAGCACGCGCTCGGGATCAAAGAGCTCGTCAACACCGAGCTGCTGCAACGCCTTGTCGAAGTTGACGACGTACCAATCATGGCAGGTCATCAAATCCGGCACCGGATAGATGGTGTCGCCGGCCTTGACCGGCTTGCCGATAACCCGCGACAGAATTTTTTCAGTCAGTGTTTGTCCCAAGGCACGCTCCTTCACATTCCATCAGAGCTTGAGGACGGTTCTGACGGGCTCACCCCTCAGAATCCGCGCCTCGCGCTCTTCATCTTTCTGGTGTTTCTCGATCGCTTTCTTCAGGACTTCTTCCGCCTTCTCGGCCATGACGATCACCAGGCCATCTTCATCGCCGACCACGATGTCACCGGGACGTACCGGCACTTCACCGAACGAGATCGGCACCTGCGTCCAGCCGGGATGAGATTTGACGGTGCCGCGCACGTTGATGCCGGCGGCGTAGACGGGAAAATTCAGCTTGCGGATCTGTGCGATATCGCGCACGGCCGCATTGGTGACGCAACCATTGATCTTCTTGGCGACGCAGGCGCAGGTGGATGTGCCGCCCCAGATCGTCGCGCGATCGGTTCCGCCGCCATCAATCACCAGGACCGAGCCCGCAGGCGCTTCCTCGATCGCCCGGAAGACGACGAGATTGTCGCCCGGCATCGCCTTCACCGTGAACGCCCGGCCGCACAGCCGCACCCCGTCAACGATCGGCCGGATGTTGGCGGCGACTTCGCCCCATTTTCCAGCGGCTTCGTAGATCGTTGCAGTCGGTAGATTTCCAAGCGACGCAACAACTTCGTCAGACGGCACACTGTTACTCGACACGAACAATTCCTTTTTCGGCTAAAATCTTGGCGAGCTGCTTGGCAGAGGACTTCGTCTCGCGGCCGAGCGCCGCGATCTGATCCTTCTTGACCTGACTGGTGGCAAAGCCGAGCGACAACACGCAGAGCGGTGTGCCATCCGCCGCATTCACCGGCGCCGCGACCGAACCAACGCCAAGCGTGCGCTCCTCCCAGTTGACCGAGTAGCCATTGGCGCGGACTTCCGCGAGCCGCTTCAGGAGCGCTGCCTTGGTCGTCACAGTGAACTTGGTGTCGGCCGAAAGACCGGTCCGAACGACCAGCTTGCCGACATCTTCGCTGGAAAGCTGCGCCAGCGCCGATTGGCCTGTGGCTGTGCTGTGCACCGGCAATTTTGTACCGACGGGAATGGTGTATTTAATCGGGCCCGGCCCCTCGAGCGCGGCAAGAATCAACATCTGATCGTCGCGCATTTCGGATACGTAGCTGGTGAACCCGACGCGCTGCACGAGATCACGCATGATCGGCATCGCGAGCTGACGCAGTCGCCCCGCCGAATGATAGAGGCTGCCGACACGCGCGACCTCCGGACCCGGACGATAGAGCCGCGTCTGCGGGTCGCGATCGACGTAGCCATGCATCTCCAACGCCTGGAGAAATCGCGACACGCTGCCTTTCGACAGCTTCATCGCGCGGCTGAGCTCTGACAGCCCCCATTCGGGATGCTCACGTGAAAAGCTGGAAAGAATGTGCAGCGCCCTACTGACGCTCAGAGAGAATTCGGCTTTGGCGTCGAAATTGGCGCTGATAGAGGCGGGCATCTTGTGTTCCGATAATCGGACATACTTCCCGATTATCGGACCAGATAACGACTAAGTAGTTCCCCTGTCAATCCGCGAGCGGCACGAGCCTCAAGCCGAGCAGGCTGTGAGCGTAAAGGCGAACTGCGGGCAACCGGTTGGTATCCGCCCCTACGCTTGCTGACATGGCTAGCAAGCGTAAGCAGAGGCTCGAAGGGCTCTTCGACGCTCTTCAGAAACTGATGAAAAAATATAGCGGGACCGGGAGCACTTGGACCGGGGGCTGAATCGTTATGAGCAATGATGGGAATTGCTCGTTGCTATTTTGAAGCTCGGAGGCCACCTACCGCCTCGATGAAACGAACGACTGTCGAAAGCCCGTCGCCCTTCCGAAGGTTAGTCATCACGAAAGGCCTGTTGCCACGCATTCGCTTGGCGTCAGTGTTCATTTTTTCGAGCGATGCGCCGACATAAGGCGCGAGATCGACCTTGTTGATGACGAGCAGATCAGAGCGCGTAATGCCAGGCCCACCCTTCGACGGGATTTTGTCACCGGCTGCGACGTCAATGACGTAGATCGTGAGGTCAGCCAATTCTGGTGAGAACGTCGCGGCCAGATTGTCGCCGCCGGATTCGATCAGCACCACATCGAGATTTGGAAACTTGGCTCGCATATCAGCAACAGCAGCGAGATTCATCGACGCATCCTCTCGGATCGCAGTGTGCGGGCAACCACCGGTCTCGACACCAACGATGCGGTCGGGCGTCAGCGAACCGGCACGAACCAGGAATTCCGCATCCCACTTCGTATAGATGTCATTGGTGATGGCGGCGATGTCGTAGGTGTCGCGCATCGCCTTGCACAGTGAATCCATCAATGCGGTCTTGCCGGAGCCGACCGGCCCGCCGATGCCGACGCGCAAGGGACCATTGGGGCTAGCCATTCCTCAGCTCCTGAACAAACGGGTGTATTGAGTTTCGTGCCGCGCGCTGGCGATGTCCGCGCGGAACGTCGCCCCGCCGAGATCTTCGACCGTCGCCGCGACCGCGCGCCGCGCGGTTGCGGCGATAATCGGTTCGATCGCTTTCAGGGCCATCTGACTATCGGTGTGACCGAGCGGGACAAGGCGCACGGCAGCCGATATCCAATTTGCAGTGAGGGCGGCAACAAAAGCGTGCGCCGCCGCGGCCACTGGAATGTCGTGACCGGCGCAGGCCACGCCGACTGCGACCGGATAAGCTAACGGCCCGCCCCACAGTGCTCTGAACTTGGTCAGCGCCCCGCACGGCCACGCGGAAGATGTCACGTCCATAAAGGCACGGCCGAGCGTCGTCGTCTCAAGATGACGCTCTCGGGTCGGCACTAATGCCGACGCAAGTTCGGCGACTTCGATCAACGCCCTGTCGTTTTCGGTACTCACCGAGCGATGCGCGGCAGCCATCAACACGGCATCGTTGAAGCCCGCGCCCTCGGCTAGCACCGCCGTCAGCCAATTCAGTAACGACGCACGATCAACAATATCCCCCACCTCCACCGCCCATTCGATCCCGCTCGAATAAGCGAAGCCCCCAACCGGGTAAGCCGGGGACAGCCAGGTCGCGAGCCGATATAGCGCGGCGTGCGATAGAGGCTCGATCGGGGCCAACTCCTCACGCGACAGGCGTTCGTCACCGGCCATGACCTTGCCCATGATCGCGAGAGTGGCCGTGATGGTGATCATCGCCATGCGCATGACTGTGGTGATGATCGTGCAAATGGACTGGCGTTTGATAAGCGCCGCCTTCAGGGTCGAACGGCGCCTCGATATCGATAACGCGGGCACCGAGTTTTGCAGCCATGTCGGCGATGACGTGATCCCGACGGATGCGCAGACATTTCGGGAAGAGCTGGGTCGGCAGATGGCGGTTGCCGAAATGCCAGGCAATGCGCGCCAGATGCAGCGGATCGTTGCAGCGGATTTCGAACAGCGGCTCCGGCGCCGCCAGCACCTCGACGAGCCGGCCATCCTCCAGCACCAGCGCATCGCCGTGGCGGAGGAACGTCGCATCGGGAAGGTCGAGCAGGAACGACAGGCCGCGTGTGCCGGTCATCGTCATGCGGCGGCGGTGACGGTCGTCGTAATCGAGCACCACGCTGTCGACCGCGTCGCCCGACCACGACAATGCACGCTTCACGCTGGTTGCACGCATGGACCCGGCCCCAGGCGTTCAGAACAGGAAATAACGCTGCGCCATCGGTAGCACGTCCGCAGGCGCACAGGTCAAGAGTTCGCCGTCCGCCCGCACCTCGTAGGTCTCCGGGTCGATTTCGATGTCCGGCGTGGCGTCGTTGTGGATCATGCTTTTCTTGGAAATCTTGCCACGCACATTCTCGACGGCAACGAGCTTTTTCTCGATACCGAGCTTATCGGCCAGCTTACCCTTCACCGCCGCCTTCGACACGAATACCAGCGACGATGCCGTCACCGCTTTGCCGAACGCGCCGAACATCGGACGATAATGAACGGGCTGTGGTGTCGGGATCGATGCATTCGGATCGCCCATCGGCGCGGCAACGATCGTGCCGCCCTTGACGATGCAGTCGGGCTTCACGCCGAAGAACGCTGGCGACCACAGCACGAGGTCCGCGAGCTTGCCCTTCTCCACCGAGCCGATGTGCTTCGACACGCCATGCGCGATCGCCGGATTGATCGTGTATTTGGCGATGTAGCGCCTGGCGCGGAAATTGTCGTTGTCGCCCTTCTCTTCCTTGAGGCGGCCGCGCTGCTTTTTCATCTTGTCGGCGGTCTGCCAGGTGCGGATGATCACTTCGCCAAGACGCCCCATCGCCTGCGAGTCCGAGGACATCATCGATAACGCGCCGATGTCGTGAAGGATGTCTTCGGCCGCAATGGTCTCCTTGCGGATGCGGCTTTCCGCAAACGCCAGGTCCTCCGCAATTGACGGATCGAGATGGTGGCACACCATCAGCATGTCGAGATGCTCGTCGATGGTGTTACGGGTGAACGGTCGAGTGGGGTTAGTCGAAGACGGCAGCACGTTCCTCAGACCAGCGACCTTCATGATGTCCGGCGCATGCCCGCCGCCGGCACCTTCGGTGTGGAATGCGTGGATGGTGCGGCCCTTGAAGGCCTTGATGGTGTCCTCCACGAAACCTGATTCGTTCAACGTGTCGGTGTGGATCATCACCTGAACGTCGTAGTCGTCCGCGACCGACAGGCAATTGTCGATCGCGGCGGGCGTCGTACCCCAGTCTTCGTGCAGCTTGAGCGCGCAAGCGCCGGCCTTAATCATCTCCTCGAGTGCAGCCGGTCGTGACGCATTGCCCTTGCCGGCGAACCCAAGATTCACGGGGAAAGCATCGGCGGCCTGAATCATGCGACCGATATGGAATGGTCCTGGCGTACAGGTGGTCGCGAAAGTGCCGTGGGCGGGTCCCGTACCGCCACCGAGCATCGTGGTGATGCCAGACATCAAGGCATCATCAATCTGCTGCGGGCAGATAAAATGAATATGGCTGTCGAAGCCGCCGGCGGTGAGAATCTTGCCTTCGCCTGCTATCACCTCCGTGCCGGGGCCAATAACGATGGATACATTGGGCTGGATATCAGGATTTCCAGCCTTTCCGATCTCAGAAATGCGGTCTCCTACCAGCCCAACGTCAGCTTTGACGATGCCCCAGTGGTCGAGGATCAGCGCATTGGTGATGACGGTATCGACCGCGCCCTGCTTGTTGGTGATTTGCGACTGGCCCATGCCGTCACGGATCACCTTGCCGCCGCCAAACTTCACCTCCTCGCCATAGGTGGTGAGATCTTTCTCAACCTCGATGATGAGATCGGTGTCGGCCAGCCGCACGCGGTCCCCGGTCGTGGGGCCGAACATGTCCGCATAGACGCTACGCTTGATCCTGGCCATCAGAGCTTGCCCATCACGTCCTGCCGGAAGCCATAAACGGTGCGCTTGCCGGCAAGCGCGACCAAGGTCACATCGCGCGACTGGCCCGGCTCGAAACGCACTGCGGTTCCCGCGGCGATGTCGAGCCGCATGCCGCGCGCTTTTTTCCGGTCGAATTTCAATGCCGGATTGGTCTCGAAGAAATGATAGTGCGAGCCGACCTGGATCGGCCGGTCGCCCGCGTTGGAAACGGTCAGCGTTACGATCTTGCGGCCGGCATTGAGCTCGATCTCGCCGTCCTGGATGAACATCTCGCCCGGGATCATTGCGTCACACCGCCCCTGCCATCAGAGCGACACCGAGTACGACACACGCCACTCCCGCGGCGCGAACCAGCGGCTGCATGCGAATGCCCGACAGCAGCAGACCGGCCGCAAGACCGATCGCATGCAAGCTGGCTGTCGAAATAGCAAAGCCGAGCATGTATTCGGCGCCGCCGATATTCTCCGTCACTTCGCTGCCGTGAGCATGGCCGTGCAACACAGCGAATAGCCCCACAATCGCCGTACCGAGCCAGACCGGCAGATCGATCGCCAGCGCCACGAGGAGGCCAAGCACGACGACGGAAGCCAGAATGCCCTGCTCGACGAAGGGCAGCGGAAAATGAGCGATCCCGAACGCGCCACCGGTTAGCATCAACCCGACAAAGGCCGCCGGCCAAATCCACAGAGCGCGCCCGCCCTTGAGAGCCGCCCAAAGACCAACGGCGACCATCGATGCAACATGGTCGAGGCCGCTGATCGGATGATCAAACCCCGCGCCGAACGACGAAACCGACCCGGCGCCGACGTGAGCAAAGGCCGGCGTCGCGATCAGCACCGCTGCAAAGGCAATAACGTTACGCTTCATTTGTCACCTCACCGGATCGGTTCGTGTACGGTCACCAGCTTCGTTCCATCGGGGAATGTCGCTTCGACCTGAATGTCGTGGATCATTTCAGCGATGCCCTCCATCACCTGGCTGCGCGTGATGACATGCGCGCCGGCTTGCATCAGCTCGGCCACCGTCTTGCCGTCGCGTGCGCCTTCCAGGATGAAGTCGGTTATCAGCGCGATGGCCTCGGGATGATTGAGCTTGACGCCACGTTCGAGCCGGCGGCGCGCGACGATCGCCGCCATCGCGACCAGCAGCTTGTCCTTTTCCCGGGGCGTCAGATTCATCGTAGGTCCGCTAGTTGAGCCAGAGCCGAGGCAGCGAAACATCGAGGGTAGTCAAGACCGCACAAACATCGCGGCGCAACGAAGCGCCGTCAGGCGCGCAGAAGCGCGCAACCGCGAGGCCGTTCCAGCACGAGATCGCGACCTCGTCCGAGGATTGGCCTTCCAGCGCACGCACGGCTTCGACATGGGTGTCCGTGCCAGGCACGATCAGAACAGTCGCCACGGCCATTCCGCCTTTCGCCACAGCAACTGCGGCGAGCTTGCGGTCGATTTCACCATCAAGCCGTACGTTTTCCGCAAAAATGAGTTTGCGGCCGCGCCGCACCCGCCAACGATCGGCGAGAAAACCCTGCTTGACGGTTTCGCCCATCGCAGCGCGGCCGAACACCACCGCTTCCGCCAGCACCAGCGAGGCGTCCTCGGCAAGATCGACATCGATGCGCCGTGAATAGCGCGCGCGATCGAACAGGATGGTTTCCTGCGGCAGCCAGGCGAGCCGCGCGTCGTCGGCCACCTTCAGGCGCACATCGACCGTCACGTCGTCCTGCAGCGAGCGATAGATTTTCTCGGCGGACGTGGTCGTCAGCAAAAGACGTGCATTTTCCTTGACGTCGATATCGATAGCAAAGCGGTCGCCGCCGGTCATGCCGCCGGCAGTGTTTATAATGACAGCTTCGAGCGTGGCAGCATCGACGTTGGGAAAGCGCAGGCGCAGGGATCCAGACTCATGCACGCTGCCGCGCCGGCTGCGGCCGCCCGATTGCCGCACCGACAGCGCGAGACGCCCATTCGCGCGGTTGGCGGCAAACAGTGCCTGCTCCCCGTGATGTGCGGCCAAAGCCTGACTCAAACCCATCCTCCCCGGCGACCAACCTATGCTGGCACGTCCGCCGCTAAATCGCCAAAGCGCGCTTGAGCGCGTCTTCGTCCAGGTCGGCACGGCTGCACGAATAGACCACAGCGCCGCGGTCCATCACGATGAACTGGTCACCCAGCTCCTTTGCGAAATCGAGATATTGCTCGACCAGCACGATCGCCATTTCGCCCAACCCGCGCAGATAGGAGATGGCACGGCCGATATCCTTGATGATCGAGGGCTGGATACCCTCGGTTGGCTCGTCGAGCAGCAGCAGACGCGGCCGCATTACCAGTGCGCGGCCAATGGCGAGCTGCTGCTGCTGGCCACCGGAAAGATCACCGCCGCGCCGCCCGAGCATCGATTTCAGCACCGGGAACAGCGAGAACACGTCCTCCGGCAGCATGCGGCTGCTGCGGGGCAAGGGCGCAAATCCAGTCTCGAGATTTTCCTCGACCGTCAGAAGCGGAAAGATTTCGCGCCCCTGCGGGCAATATGCGACACCGTTGCGCGCGCGCTGGACGGTCGACAGGCCGGTGATGTCCTTGCCATCAATCGTGATCGAACCTTTCGATATCGGATGCTGGCCGACTAACGCCCGCAACAGGCTCGTCTTGCCGACACCGTTGCGGCCGAGCACGCAGGTGACCTTGCCAGGTTCGGCGGTGAGCGACACACCGCGCAACGCCTGCGCCGCGCCGTAGTGCAAGTCGATGTTATTTGCTTCCAACATCTGTCATCGCCCTAAATACACTTCGACAACGCGATCGTTGGTCGAGACCTGATCGATCGTCCCTTCTGCCAGCACCGAGCCTTCATGAAGGCACGTCACCCTGACGCCCAGCTCCCGTACGAATGTCATGTCGTGCTCGACGACCACCACCGTCTTCTCGCGATTGATCTCCTTTAGGAGCTGCGCGGTCTGCTCGGTCTCGGCATCCGTCATGCCGGCGACCGGCTCGTCGACCAGCAGGAGTTGCGGCTCCTGCGCCAGCAGCATGCCGATTTCGAGCCACTGCTTCTGGCCGTGCGATAGGCCACCGGCGACACGCGAGCGAACCGGGCTGAGTCGGATGGTCTCGAGAATCCTGTCGATCCGCTCATGCTGCGGCTGGGTGGTTTCCCACAGTAGCGTGCCGCGCACGCGCCGATCGCCTTTCAGCGCCAGCAATAGATTATCCTCGACGGTGTGCATCTCGAACACGGTCGGTTTCTGGAACTTGCGTCCGATGCCGAGCTCGGCGATCTCGGTTTCATCGAGCGTGGAGAGATCATAGCTACCCTGTCCGAAATAGACTTCGCCTTCGTCGGGACGGGTCCTGCCGGTGACGACATCCATCATGGTCGTCTTGCCAGCCCCGTTCGGCCCGATGATGGCGCGCATCTCCCCCGGCTCGATGACGAGTGACAGGTCGTTGAGCGCCTTGAAGCCGTCGAACGACACGCTGATGCCGTCGAGATACAGCAGCGCGGTGGTAGTTTTCTTTTCGACGATCATGGCCGCCTCACTCCGCCGCCTGCGGCACGGCGCACGGTGTGTCTGACGCTGCTTTTGCGTCCGCACGTCCAGCTCGCCAGTGATTAAGCGTACCGACAATGCCGCGCGGCAGCAGCAGCGTCACCGCGATGAACAGGCCGCCCAGCACGAAAAGCCAGTACGGCGCAAGAAAGCCGCTGGTGAAATAGGTCTTGGCATAGTTGACCACGAAGGCGCCGAGCACCGCTCCGGTGAGCGTGCCACGGCCGCCGACCGCAACCCAAATCACGGCTTCGATTGAATTACCGGGAGCGAATTCGCTCGGATTGATGATACCGACCTGCGGGACATAGAGCGCGCCGGCGACCCCGGCCATGCACGCGGAGAGCGTAAAAACGAACAGCTTATAGGACTCGACACGGTAGCCAAGGAAGCGAGTGCGCGACTCCGCGTCGCGTACGGCGACCAGCACCTTGCCGTATTTCGACGTCACCAGCGCGCGGCAGACCAGAAAGCCAAGCAGCAGCGCGACACAAGAGCAGAAGAATAGCGCGTTGCGCGTCGTTTCGGCCTGGACGTTGAAGCCGAGGATGTCCTTAAAGTCGGTCAGCCCGTTATTGCCACCAAAACCGAAGTTGTTCCGGAAGAAACCAAGCATCAGCGCGAACGTCATCGCCTGCGTGATAATCGACAGGTAGACGCCGGTCACGCGGCTGCGGAATGCGAACCAGCCAAACACAAAGGCAAGCAACCCGGGCACCAGCACGACCATCAGCGCCGCATAGGCGAAGTGATTGAAGCCGTACCAATAGACCGGAAGCTCCGGCCAGTTCAGGAACACCATGAAGTCTGGCAGGATCGGATTGGCATAGACGCCACGCGTGCCGATCTGCCGCATCAGATACATGCCCATTGCGTAACCGCCGAGCGCGAAGAACGCCCCGTGGCCAAGCGAGAGAATGCCAGCATAGCCCCAGATCAGATCGATGGAGAGCGCCAGCAGCGCGTAGCAGACGTATTTGCCGAACAGGGAAACGAAGTAGGTCGGCACGTGAAACGTCGAAATTGTGGGCGTCAGCAGATTGAGGGCCGGGATCGCGATCGCAAAGGCGGCGAGTAGCACCAGGAAAACGATCGCGCCGCGATCGAGAATACGGATGAGCGAGAACGAAGTCATGCTTCGACCGCCCTGCCCTTGAGCGCAAACATCCCGCGCGGCCGTTTCTGGATGAACAGGATGATGAGGACCAGGATGGCGATTTTCCCGAGTACAGCCCCGGCGAAAGGCTCAAGAAATTTGTTGGCGATGCCAAGCGTCAACGCGCCCACAAGGGTGCCCCACAGATTGCCGACGCCGCCGAACACGACGACCAAGAAGCTGTCGATAATGTAGCTCTGCCCGAGATTAGGGCTGACGTTGTCGATCTGCGACAGCGCCACACCGGCGATGCCGGCGATACCGGAGCCAAGGCCGAAGGTCAGCGCGTCGATCCGCGCCGTCCGAATGCCCACCGCCGCGGCCATTGCGCGGTTCTGCGTGACGGCGCGCATCTCGAGGCCGAGCCGAGTGAAGCGCAGCATCGCGAGCAGCGCGACGAACACGATCCCGGTGAAGACGATGATCCAGAGCCGGTTATAGGTGATCGTCATTTGACCGATTTCGAACGCACCGGACATCCACGACGGATTGCCGACTTCGCGATTGGTCGGCCCGAAGATCGTGCGGATCGCCTGCTGCAAAATTAGGGACAGGCCCCAAGTCGCGAGCAGCGTTTCCAGCGGCCGGCCGTAGAGGAAACGGATTATCGAGCGTTCGATCAGCATGCCGACGGCGCCGGCGAACAGAAACGCGAGCGGCAGGGCAATCAGCAGCGAATAATCGAACAGGCCGGGATTGTAGGTACGGATGATCTGCTGCACGGCGAATGTCACATAGGCGCCGAGCATCACCATCTCCCCGTGCGCCATGTTGATGACGCCCATTACGCCAAAGGTGATGGCGAGGCCGATAGCGGCGAGCAGCAGCACCGAGCCGAGCGAGAAGCCATACCAGGCGTTCTGCACCGCGCTCCAGATCGCGAGGCCTTGGTTTAGTGAATTGACGGCAGCCGCGGCTGCCTTGCGGACCGTGTCCGGCGCGTCGGCCGGCAGATTACCGAGGATGTTCAGCGCATCCTGCCCACCGCGTGCCCCGATGACGTATATTGCCGCCACGCGATCCTCGGGGCTTGCCTCGCTGCTGCCGACCACGACGGCGGCGCGCGCTTGCAGCAGCGCCTGCTTAACGCCGGCGTCCTTTTCGGTGGCGATGGCCTTTTCGAGTGCGGGCAGCGCCGTTGCATCCCGCGACTTGAAAACGGATTGCGCGGCTTCGAGCCGTTGCGCCGGATCGGGCGACATTAATGTCAGGCCGCCGATCACACCGCTAAGCATACCGCGCAGACGATTGTTCAGGCGAACGTTGTCGACATCAGCCGGCGCTGACTCAATCGCGGCACCGGTAATGGCGTCATGCAGCGTGCCAGCCTTGCCCTTGATGAAAACCTTCTTCGCCTCGACGCTGTAGAGAAGCCGTCCGTTCTGAAGCGCCTCGAGCACGATGGCGGACCTTGCGTGGCCGCTGGTGGCAACGGCTTCGATAGCGTCGGCGGTGTCGCTGAAGCTGTCGGTCAGGAAGCCTTGCAGCGCACCCTCAAACGCTTCAGCGGAAGCGCGCTGACTCGCACCGAACAAGGCGACAACGATCACGAACGCCGCAACAAGGCGGCCGAACAACGGGCTCATAGCAATCAATCCCGGCAAGGATGTCACTTGAGGAAGTGGAGGCGGCGGTCCTCGCCGCCTCCGTTGGCTATCTAGAGGGTCAGGACGCCTGACCGCCGCACTTCTTGGTGACCTTGTTGTAGTTGCCGCACTTGAGGGTCACCCAGTCGGCTTCAAGGTCCTTCGAGCCAGGCAGAAAGTCCGACCAGGCGTCGCCGGGCACGAGGCCCTTGGTCTTCCACACCACGTCGAACTGGCCATCACCGCGCACTTCGCCGATGAACACCGGCTTGGTGATGTGGTGGTTCGGCAGCATCTTCGAGGTACCGCCGGTCAGGTTTGCAGCTTCGATGCCGGGCAGCGCGTCGATCACCTTGTTCGGGTCGGTCGACTTCACCTTCTCAACCGCCTTCACCCACATCTGGAAGCCGATCACGTGAGCTTCCATCGGATCGTTGGTGACGCGTTTCGGATTTTTGGTGAAAGCCTGCCACTTCTTGATGAACTCGGCATTGGCCGGGTTCTTAATCGACTCGAAGTAGTTCCAGGCGGCCAGGTGGCCGACCAGCGGCTTGGTATCGAGACCCGCGAGCTCTTCTTCCCCGACTGAGAACGCCACGACCGGAATGTCGGTCGCCTTGACGCCCTGGTTGCCGAGCTCCTTGTAGAACGGAACGTTGGCATCGCCGTTGATGGTCGAAACCACCGCCGTCTTCTTGCCGGCCGAGCCGAACTTCTTGATGTCCGACACGATCGTCTGCCAATCGGAATGGCCGAACGGCGTGTAGTTGATCATGATGTCTTCATCCTTGACGCCCTTCGACTTCAGATAGGCCTCAAGGATCTTGTTCGTAGTGCGCGGATAGACGTAGTCGGTGCCCGCCAGCACCCAGCGCTTCACCGAGCCGCCGTCCTTGCTCATCAGGTAATCGACGGCCGGGATCGCCTGCTGGTTCGGCGCGGCGCCGGTGTAGAAGACGTTGCGTTCGGATTCTTCACCTTCGTATTGCACCGGATAGAACAGAATCGAGTTGAGCTCCTTGAAGACCGGCAGGACAGACTTGCGTGACACCGAGGTCCAGCAGCCGAATACGACCGCGACCTTGTCCTTGGAGATCAGCTCGCGCGCTTTTTCGGCGAACAGCGGCCAGTTCGAGGCAGGGTCGACAACGACGGCTTCGAGTTTTTTCCCGAGCACACCGCCCTTCTTGTTCTGCTCATCGATCAGGAACAGCATAGTGTCCTTCAGCGTCGTTTCGCTGATGGCCATCGTGCCGGAGAGCGAATGGAGAATCCCGACTTTGATTGTATCTTCGGCTTTCGCAGCCACCGTGGCGGCGAAAGTAAGCGCCAAACCGGTCGCGGCGGCGAGCCAGCGGCTTGTCTTCGGTCGCGTTGCGACCCCCCTGTACTTCAACATGGATGACCCTCACGTTTGTCGGCCGGGCCTTGGCGGCACCGGCTCAATAGGGACATCGCAAGGGGCGTGCCAAAGGACAGACTGTAGTTTTATTAGGCAATTCACCGCTCTGTTGAACGGTTGCTAATTATTTCATCAGCCGGCACGTCTAGAAAAGAGGCACACTGGCAGCGTGCTCCGCGCGTGCGCCCACAAATCTCTGCTCGCGGCTTTTGCGAAAATTACCGCTCCGGATGAATCACTCCAGCCGCCCACAACGCACTAACGGAAAAGTGCCGCTTCCATGATCTTAAGCGGCTCTGCAATGCGCACAGGCGCAAATTCCATCAAATCAAGCACTTGCGTCTTGAGGTCGATGCCCTTGGCGATCTCGATGAGCACCAGGCCATCTTTCTCGACACGGAATACCGCACGTTCGGTCACGATGATGGCCTTCTGGCTCCGATTGGCGACGCCGTCTCGGACCGGATAGGTAATCTGGGTGATGTTCTTCACGAACTTGCGCACCGCGCCTTCCTTGTCGATGCGGATCGTACCATCGCCGAATGACGTCTTCAGGCCACCCGTCGTGAAGGTGCCGGCAAAGATGAGCTGCTCAGCATTGTAAGCGATGTCGATGAACCCGCCCGCCCCTGGATGAGCGGTGCCAAACTTGCTGACATTGACGTTGCCGTTCACGTCGAATTCTGCGAACGCCAGAGCTGCAATCTTGCAGTTGCCGCCGTCGATGAAGTCGAACTGCGTCACCCCATCCAGCAACGCTTCAGGGTTGATGTTTGCAGAGAAAGTCCACCCGCTGGTGACGACACCGCCGTGCGGACCGTGCTCTGTCGTCGCCGGGTAACGGTGGATGGTTTCCTTGGTAACGAGCCCATCCTCAACCATCACCGAAGGTGCATCAGATGACGCTCCGAAGCCGAAAATTGCGACTGTGTCGCGCGCCACATCCTTGACGACACGGCGCGCAATCACCTTGTCGGGACCAAGCGGCAGGCGCGGCATGCGGTCAAGCGGTGCCCAGTGCCCCCCGATGAAGTCGGAATCGATCGGGATGTTGGTGACCATCATCTGATCGGGATCGACGACGATGTGATCGACCAGTGAGGCCGGCACGCGCACGGTGTGAGCCGGGCGGCTAAATCGTTCTACCACGCGCCGCACTTGCGCAATCACCGTACCGCCACAGGCCTTGACCGCGAGCGCCAGCGCCAGCGACGATGACATCAACGGCTCATCCTCGAAGCTCAGGTTGCCAAGCTCGTCCGATGCAGACGCGCGGATGATTGCAACATCGAGCGGAAATGTCGGATAGAATAAATATTCCTGACCGCGAAACTCGATCCGCTCGACGAGATTCTCGGTCGTCCGCGGATTAAGCTTGCCGCCGCTCTGCCGCGGGTCGATGTAGGTGTTGAGGCCAATCTTGGTCATGTAACCTGGGCTCTTGCGCGCGACCTCGCGCAGCCACTGCATCGAAGCGCCGATCGGCCAGCTATAGGCCTCGACTAGATTTTCGCGAATGACGCGCATCAGTTCCGGTCGCTTGCCGGTGACCGGATGCGCCGGATTGACGTAAGACCCTGAAACGATGCGCTTCATCAGGCCGGGAATCGCAACGCGATCCATGCCGGGAATATCCTGGCCATCGCCGGTACCGCAGGGAAAATAGAACGTCAGATTCTTTGGAGCGCCCGTCTTGCGGAAGCGGTCGGCCAACGCCGCGAGCGTCTTGTCGGGTGTAATCCAACCGATCACTCCGACGGTCGCAACCGTCTGCCCATCTTTGATTCCGGAGACCGCCTCATCGAACGAACAAACCTTCGTCATTTCTTCAATCCGCCTTCACACCGAATTTTTTCAACGTCGCTTTTGCAACCTCGTGCCCGCAGTTTTCGATGAACATGCGATTTGCCGCAGCATCGCCGGCTTCGCCTTGACGGGCGGCGGCGAACGAAAAATATCGCTTGGTGGCCGAGACCGCTGGGGCCGGTAGCGCAGCAAGCCGCGCCGCGACCACAACTGCGTCCGTGACGACACCGCCCTCGGCGAGATAGTCGGCGACACCGAGCCGGTGCGCCTCAACACCATCAAGCGGCTCGCTCCCCCAGGCCAGCCGCCGTGCCGTTACCGGTCCGACCCGCGCAACAAGGGTTTCAAGACCCCAAGGGGGAATCCAGCCGATCGTCACCTCCGGCAGATGCCAACGCGCAGTGCGCGACGTAACGACCACGTCACAGGATGCCGCCAGGACGAAGCCGCCGCCGAGGGCGAAGCCCTCGACCCCAGCCACAACCGGCTTCTCCAGAAGCGCAATTTCACGCGTCATCGCGCCGGTATCGGCTTCGTGCTCCGCCATGCCGGCGAGATCGAGCGTCGCAAGCTCTTTGAGATCGCTGCCGGCGCAGAATCCGGGCGCAGCGCCCGTCAGGACGATCGACGCGACATCCGGATCGCGATCGAGGCGACGGAATGCCGCCCGCAGTGTCTCCACCAATTCGACGCAGATCGAATTACGCCGCGCCGGCCGATCAATGGTGAGGACGCAGACCCGTCCCTCTCGCTTCTCATTCAACATGGCTTCGACCACACAAAATCACGACAGCCGCGCACCGTCTTTGTTGAGCTTTTCGCGCACTGCCGCCGCGTCGACGGTGCGTGGCGCGACCTTGTCCTTCACAGAGATCGCCGCGGCATGGCCGATCGCATGGCCGTAGGAGAAGCACTGCGCAGTCACGCGCGCAGACGCCATCGCCTCATGCTCGGCCGAGAGGCAGCGGCCCGCGGCGAACAGGCCCTCGCCGCGCTCCGGAACGAAGCAGCCCAGCGGGACTTCATAGAAATCGTCGGTGAGCCATACGAGGCGCGGCTTGTTGCCACTGTGCAATTCGATCGGCCATGGCGAGCGTGCCACGCCATCCTTGAACTTCGTGCCGCGTGTCACGTCCTCATTGCGGAGCGTCCTGGTGCCGACAATCTGCCGGCTCTGGCGCACACCGACCTGGACGCCAGTGTCGTTGACGAAGCTTTCCTCACATCCAGGCATGTGGTCGCGGAAGAAACGCGCGTATTCACGCACCTGCTTGCGGCCTTCGATCTCCGCTTCGGTGATATCCTCGACGTACAGGGGGTTGAGCTCGCGGCCATCGCGGCCGACAATCCGCGTGCAATTGCACAAGAGTTCGTTGGGCCGCGGGGTCGGAAACAGGAAGATCTTGGCGCGCGGCAACCGATATTCATGACTGTTGTGCAGGCGCAGGATCAGGTCGGAAATGTCCGCCCCCATGATGCTGTCGGCACCCTGCTGCGCCAGGAATCGCTCCGTATCGACGTTGCCGATCCGGAAAATCATGGTCGGGTTCTGCACCTTGCCGTCCTGACCGATCGTGGTCGGCAGGCCGGCCATCGCCATGATGTCCGCATCGCCGCTGGCGTCGATGGTCACCTTGGCTCGCACCGACACCTTGCCCTGTTTCGTATAAGCGGTGATGCCGTCGATCTTCTCACCCCCCTCGACCAGCGCATCGGTAACCGTGGTGTGCAGCAGGACATGCACGCCCGCGTCACGCAGCATCTGGTCGGCAACTTCGCGCCATACAAGCGGGTCATGCACGCGCGTGAATGTTTTCCCGTAGCGAACCGGTCCGGTCAGACCGCCCCGAGCCGACATCGCGTCGACGAACTCATCGAGGAAGCCGTGCACGACCTGCTTGGGCTGCGAATTCGGGTCGTCGGACGCCTCGTACATGCCACAGATGGTCCCCGACAGGCCGGCAACAGCGCCCCCACCACAGAAACCGTAACGCTCGAGCAGAGTCACTTTCAGCCCCTGCCGGGCCGCAGTGACTGCCGCGGCAACACCGGCCGCACCGCCGCCGACAACGAGCACGTCGGTTTCGAGCGCAAACGGATCGCGTCGATCCGTCGTGGTGTTACTGCTCATCGCGACCTCTCTTTGAACACGCGGACCGCAGACGCTAGTGCGCCATCGTGCTTGGCAGCCAGAGCGCGATCTGCGGGAACGCGATGACCAGTCCAAGCGCGATGAATTGCAGCCCAAGGTAAGGCCAGACCGAATTGAAGATCTGGTTGAGCGTGATGTCGGGTGGCGTAACGCCTTTCAGGTAGAAGGCAGCCGGGCCGAACGGCGGTGAGATGTAGGAGATCTGCATGTTGATGCAGAACAACGCACCGAGCCACACCAAATCGAAGCCGAGCGCCGAGACGATCGGCACGAAGATCGGCGCTGTCAGCAACAAGATGCCGATCCAGTCGATGAAGCAGCCCAGGATGATCCAGATAATCTGGATCAGGATCACAACACCAAGCGGACCGATCGGCAGATTGGTCATGACGTCCTGGATCAGCTTGGTGCCGCCGGCCAGCGTATAGACGCCGATCAGCGCGGACGAACCGAAGAACAGCCAGTACAGCATCGCTGTCACGCGCGTCGTGTCGGCGACCGCACGGCCAATACCGGCCCAACTGAGCTTGCGATTGACCGCCGCGGCGATCATTGCACCGAGCACGCCAACGCCGGCGGCCTCAGTCGGCGTCGCGATACCAAGATAAAGTGACCCGAGCACGCTGAACGCAACGATACCTGGCAATACCAATTCCTTGAGGAGCGCGAGCTTCTCGCTCAGAGGCATTGCAAGCTCTTCGGCGCTGGGGAGCGGCGCGATCGAGGGCTGCAGATAACTTCGTCCCAGGATGTAGATGATATAGAAGCTCGACAGCATCAAGCCGGGTACAACACCCGCCATGTAGAGCTGGCCAACCGACACACCCGCCGTCAGGCCATAAAGAATAAAGACCACGCTTGGTGGAATGAGTGTCGCCAGACCGCCGCCGGCGCAGATCGACCCGAGCGCAAGATTCTTGTGATAGCCGCGATTCAACATCGCGGGCAGCGCGACCACGCCCATCGTGACGATTTCGGCGCCGATCACGCCAACCATCGCTGCCATAAGCGCACACGAAATGATCACCGCGACCGCGAGACCACCGCGCAGCCGGCCGGACCAGACGTGCACGGCGCGGAAAATCTGCTCCGCTATTCCGGCGCGCTCGAGAATGCACGCCATGAAGATGAACAGCGGCACCGAGACGAGCACGTAGTTGCCCATCAGCGTGAAGACACGACTGATGATCAGCGTGAGGCCGGGCTCGCCGAACAGGAAATACGCAAAGAACACCGCAACTGCGCCGGTCGAGAAGGCGAGCGGGAGGCCGGCCAGCAGCGTGATGAAGAAACAGGCAACAAACAGAAGGCTGAGTGTGGCGACGCTCATATCGCACCGCCCTGTGTGTCACCGGGTGCGGCCGCGCGCACTTCCACGAATTTCTTGATCAGGTTACTGATGCCCTGCAGCAGAATCAGAATACCTGAGAACATGATGGTGAATTTCACCGGCCAGATTGGCGGATCCCAAGGCGAGCCGGTCGTCTCATGCTGCTGCATCGACGTCCAAGCCATGGAGCCGCCGACATAAATCAGCGTGCCCATGTAGAGCAGAAACGCAATGAAGGTGACCGCATCGAGCCATGCCTGCACGCGCGGCGACAGGACGGAATACAGAATGTCGATCCGCACGTGCGCATGGTGATAGAGCGCATAACCGCCAGCCAGAAGATACGTCATCGCCGACAGATAGATGACCGCCTCGTTGCTCCAGGTAGTGGCGCGCCCGAGCAATGAACGGACCGCGACTTCATAGATCACCATCGCGGTGACCGCGATAACGCTCAAGCCAATCGTCCATCCGACGACGCGGTTAAGCCGATCAATCGACGCGCAAAGACGAGCTGCCGCCAGCGGCAGCCCGTCATATTGCGACGGCGACAAGTGAGACCCGTCCGCCGACATATCAGCTCAACAGCCCGATTTCCTTGAGCCATGCGACTTGCGAGTCGTAGGCCTTCTTGGCGAGCGGACTCTTGGTGGAGAACTGCTGCCAGCTCTCGTAAGCAATGCTGCGAAGTTTCTTGAGCTCGTCACCGCCCCAGGTGATCTGGGTCACACCCTTGGCTTTAATGTCCTTGGCGACGCGCGCGTCTTCCGAGGCGACCTTGCGAATCTGCGCCCAGCCCCACTCGTGCACCGCCGCCGTAACGATCTCCTTGAGCTCGTCCGGCAGAGCCTTCCACGCTGCGGCGTTGACCGAGAATTCCTGCACCGGCAGCGAGTGGAAGATCGTGACCGAGTACTTCGCCGGCTCGAATAGACCCATGCGCTGGTTCATCGACACAGTCGCCCAGTCAGCAGCATCGACCACGCCCTTGTCGAGCGCCGAGTAAACTTCCCCGCCCGGCAAAATCACCGGCGACGCGCCCACTTTGGTGAAGATGTCGGCCGTCAGGCCCTGTGGCGAACGGATCTTGAGGCCCTTGAAGTCCTCGATGGTTTTGATGGGCTTCTTGGAGACGAGCGACTCCGCGCCCCACCAGGTGACGCCGACGACATGCACGCCGAACTTGGCGTAGGCCTCACGCAGCAGCGACAGGCCGTCGCGCTCATAATACCAAGTCGCCATCTGCATCGGATCGGTATAGGCGAAGGCGAGATCGCTCAGGATCGACAGGGCCGGCTCCTTGCCGGTCCAGTACCCCGGCCAGGACGACTGCGCCTGAAGCACCCCGGCCGACACCGCATCGAGCGATTCGAACACGCCAGTGACTGCGCCACCGGAGAACGGCTCAATGGTCAGGCGGCCGTTGGTCAGCTTGTTGACGCGTGAGCACAGTTCCTCGAACGCCTTGTAGGTGATCTCGGAGGTGCTCCAGAAGCATTGTGCGCGCCACTTGATCGGTGCTTGCGCCTGCACGATGGCAGGCGCCGCGATGGCCGGAAGGGCAACACCTGCCGCCAATCCGGATTTCAAAAAATTCCGTCTGGTCTTCGTCATATCGTCCTCCCTAATCGCGATCGTTATCCGTCGCTGCAATGGTGCTACCATGGTAGTGATATGCGAGCGACGAAGTCAATCCGCACCACGGCAGGAAAGCCGTGCAGGACAGCCACAGAAGTGGTGCAGCGCAGCAAGCTGCTGGGGTAATTGGCAATCCGAGGATCGCCGCGCCGTCAGAAGCTGTTGGTGACGGTGCGCTTCGTGAAGGCTTCGGCGTGCGCGAGAATCCGATCCGACGCCTCCAGAGCACCCTTCTCGTCGCCACGCGCCGCGGCACGCGCCTGCTCGGCATGCAGATCGGCGACGACGGAAAGGTCGCCGAACTGCTTGTGGTAGGTGAAATAAAATCGCCGCGACAATGAGTGCAACGTGTTGATGCTGCGTGCCGCGTAAGGGTTGCGGCAAGCTTCCCGCAGCAGCTTCTTCGAAAAAAAGTAGTAGCGCAGATAGTCAATGACATCGCCGCGCTTGCCCGCCGCCGACATCGCGTCGGCGATCACCAGCAGTTTCTCGCGCTCTTCCGGCGTTGCACGGCGGGCTGCACGGCTGGCAATCATTCCCTCAAGCTGACGGCGAGTTTCAAGCACAAACAGCTGATTCTGAATGTTGATCTGCGAGATCATAATGCCGTGCCGGCGCATGATGACGACAAGCAGGTCAGCGGCGAGCCGTTGCAGGGCCTCGCGCACAGGCGTACGCCCGATCTTGATACGGGCGCTGAGCGCTGCCTCCGACCAGATGCTGCCGGGCGGGAGTTGCAGTGTGACAATCTGCTCCTCAAGAAGACGCAGCGCGCGATCCGCCAGCCGTTCCTCGCCCGATAGCGGGGACTCCGCCCATTCGAGAACCTTGCGTTCCGCTTCCGACGTCTGTGGCGCGTGACGCACACCGGCGCCACGAGCAGCCTTCGTTTTTGTTTTTACCGACGGAGATTTCATCGCGTCTGCCCCCGCTCGCTACGCGCCCCGCGCAACGGAGCCCACCTCATAGCGCATTATTTGCCCGCGGCTGTGACATGGTACTAAGATATTAATAACGACCGCAACGGCGTTTTCGAAGCGCCGACCGGTCAAGGGAAACGCAGCTATGGGTAAGATTTCACGCGTCGTTGACGTGATGTCCGTTCCGGCTACAGGCGATGCGGAACGGGCGGTCGTTTCGACCGAAGGCTTGGTAGCGCGCGGCCCTGTGCGGTGCTGCGATCTGCTGATCGTCGGCGGCGGCACAGGCGGGGCCGCTGCTGCGCTCGCGGCGGCCAGCCAAGGGCTCGACGTCTGCCTGACCGAGGAGACCGACTGGCTCGGCGGGCAATTCAGCGCCCAAGGGGTGTCGGCTCTCGACGAGCACGATCACATCGAGCAATTCGGTGGCACCGCACGGTATTACGATTTCCGCAATCGCCTCCGCCGGCATTATCGTGATCTCGCAAGACCGGAAGCACGTGTCGAGGCATTCAACCCCGGACGCTGCTGGGTCACACGGCTGGCGTTCGAGCCGGCGGTGGCCGCCCGCACCGTGAAGGCGATGATCGAGGAACAGCCGGGCCCGCTGTCGCTCTTCCTGCGAACGAAACCCTTTGCGGCTGTCAGCGAAGGCAATTCGGTGCGTCAGGTGTCGGTTGTCAATCTCGAGACGCGCGAGGTGACTGTTTTTGAGCCTCGCCTGGTTATCGACGCCACGGAACTTGGAGACCTGCTCGCACTGGCCGATGTCGAACACGTCATCGGTGCGGAAGCCGCCGCAGATACCGGCGAGCCCGGCGGCCACCCGGCCGGCCATCGCGAACATTGCGTGCAGAGCTTCACCTACACGTTCGGTCTTGAACGCTACGCATCGGGTGAAATCAATTTGATCGAACAACCCGCGGGCTACGAGAAGAACCGCTCGGGCCAGCCCTACAGTCTCGAGATCGAGGTGCATGGCGGTGAGATTTACGGCGAACATAGCGGCCACCTCCGCTATTCGGTCTTCGACACCCTGCCGGATACCAAAGGCTCGCTCTGGACCTATCGCCGGCTTCTCGACGCGTCGCTGTTTCCAGACGTTGCGCGCGACATCTCAATGATCAACTGGCCCGGGAACGACTACCGAAGCGTCAACATATTGACGGCAACACCAGAAGCGACTGCAACGGCATTGCAGGAAGCGAAGGCCGTGAGCCTCGGCTTCCTCTATTGGCTGCAAACAGAAGCCCCTGCCGAGGGCAACCGCATTGGAGCACCCGAACTGCGGCTTCGCAACGACATCATGGGCAGCGCGGATGGCCTAGCCAAGTTTCCTTACATCCGTGAATCGCGCCGCATCCGCGCGGTCCGCACAGTTCGGGAGCAAGACGTTTCCGCAAATTTCCAGGAAGGATTGCGCGCCGCTCATTTTGCGGACTCAGTTGGTATCGGGTGGTACCCTATCGATATTCATCGTTCGACACCTGACGAAGTGGGCACCAGCGCCCGCACCAAACCGTTTCAGATTCCGCTCGGCGCATTATTGCCCCGCAAAACCGGCAATCTGATCGCCGGTGCCAAGAACATCGGCGTTACTCACATCACCAATGGCTGCTTTCGTCTCCACCCGGTCGAATGGAATATCGGCGAGGCCGCCGGTCATCTTTGTGCGCTTTCACTGAAACAGGGGCGCCCCCTGCGCGCGTTTCATGACGATGCGCAGGCTCTCAGGGCATACCAGAACCAATTGTTGCAAGCGGGCATCCCGCTGGCGTGGCTGACCGAAGTCGGCGTGAGCGCGCCGCAATTTTCCAAGGCGCAGCGGGATTTCATGGACCGGCCCGATGAATTCGCCGATCGGCTTTGAGGCGTTGTCTGCAGTGACAAACGGAGAACAGCGATGCTGATGGATCTCTCAGACGACGAACGAATGCTCCGTGACAGCATCGCGACATTTGCGGCCAAGTCCCTGCAAGATCGCATCCGCCCATTCGTCGCGCGTCGCGAATTCCCGACCGATCTGGTACGCGAATTCGCGGCGCTCGGGCTGATGGGCACCGCCTACGATCCAGAATACGAAGGCAGCGGGCTCGGTACGTGTGGCGCTGCGATCGTCGCCGAGACGCTTGCACAAACCGAGCCGGGCTTCGCGGCGATTTACTTATGCAACAGCGCGCCGATGACGGTGATTGCCCGCTACGGCTCCGACGCTCTCAAGCGGGAGTGGCTCACCAAGCTGTGCCGAGGCGACATGATCGCCTCGTTCGGGGTTAGCGAGCCCAGCGGTGGCTCGGACGTCGCCAGCATCAAGACCCGTGCTATCGAGGACGGCGACCACTACGTGCTCAAAGGCTCGAAGATATTTTCCACCAACGGCGGCACGCCCCTCCACGGCCTATCGACCGTGATTGCGGTGACCGATCCCGATCGCGGCCCGAAGGGTCTGTCGACATTCGTCGTCCCAGTCGGGACTCCCGGCTTTAGTGTCGGCAAGGCCGGGCATAAAGTCGGCTGGCGGATCGCCGATTCCGTCGAGCTATTCTTCGACAACTGCCGCGTTCCGAAAAGCATGATGGTCGGCGAACGCGGTGACGGCCTCCGCCAGATCCTCACCACGCTGAGTATCGGCCGCATCCTCGTCGGCGCCACCGCGCTCGGCCTCGCCCGCAAGGCAATGGCACTGGCGAAGAACTACGGCTCGCAGCGCAAGATCGGCGGCAAGCCGATCTTCGACAATCAGGGTCTCACCTTCCCAGCAGCCGACGTACTGACGAAGATTCACGCCGCCGAATTGATGATCCGGAACGCCTCACAGCTTGCAGACAGCGGCCGCCAGTTCCGCTCCGAGACATCGATGGCCAAGCTGTTTGCCAGTGAGCTCGCGGCCGAAGCCGTCGATCTCGCCGTTCAGATTCACGGCGGGTACGGCGTGTTCGACGAATTTGAAATATCGGGCCTGTGGGGCGAAGCGAAGGTGCTGCAAATCGTCGAAGGCACGAGCGAGGTCCAGCGCCTCGTGATCGCCCGCGAACTGACTGCCAACTAGCAGTCGCCTGCCCGACTGCGTTCGACAGAATTCATCCGCGTGTGCTTCATGAGCTGAGCAATCGACACATCATCTAACTCGGGACGTACTGCTTGCCTATCGAGGGCTTGCTCATGCCGAGCCCCGGCAGCTCCCAAACACCTGCGCCGGCAGGATTGATGTCCGCGGCGATATCGACATCGATGAGATAAGGTTTGTTGGCCGCGATCGCGGTTTTGATCGCATCGGCGATATCGGCAGCGCGATCAACGCGCACCCCTTCGACGCCGCAAGAGCGCGCCATCGCGGCGAAATCGGGATTGTACCGTTCGCCGGTCACCGGATTATGGAAATCCGTCGCCAGCTCGCGCTTGTCGAGGTAGCCGCGCTGGAGGCCACGAATGGATGCATAGGCGTAGTTGTTCCAGACCACCCTCACGGCCGGTAAATTGTATTCAACCGCCGTGCCGAGGACGTTCGCCTGCATGAAGAAGGCGCCGTCGCCGCACACCGAAACGCAAGGACGGTCGGGCGCGGCAAATTTCCCGCCCAACACCCCCGCCACGCCAAAACCCATCGCACCAAACGCCATGCAGCCGATCAGCGAGTCGGGCCGCCGCGGCTTGCAATAGCCGAGCAGCCAATTGTGGTGCACGCCGATATCCGAAACGAGAAATGCATCGTCCGGCAGCCCGCGCTGAATTTTGAACGCTGCGCGCTGCGGATTGACCGGCTGGCTGTCGTCGGTGAACCCCGGAGCAACCAACTTTTCCCATTCCTTGCGATACCCGTCGATCTTCGCAAGCCACTCCTTGCGACGCCCCAGGCGCGGCACTCGCAGGCGCCTCGGCGCTGGGATTTCCGGCCATCGCTCGCGCGCAAAGCGGGCCGATCAAGATCGGCCATCTCACACCACTGACCGGTTTTCTGGGTGCGATCGGTGGCTACGCGCAGCTCGGCATCAAGATGGCGACTGAAGAAATCAACGCGTCCGGCGGCGTGATGGGGCGCAAGATCGAACTGATCTCGGAGGACTCTGTCAATCCCGCAACGGCGGCGAAACATTGGCGCTCGCTACCAGCGAGTGTCGTGCCCTGAGAAAGGTCGCGCTGTATCGCATTTCGGCCTCGGGGTCAGAGATGATGCACTCACCCACGAGGCGACCAGTATAGCCAACACTCCTCAGCTCGGAAAAGAATGCGTCGTAATCATAGTGACCAGAGCCAGGATTTTTACGCCCCGTGTCAGCGAGATGAATATGCACAATCCAATCTTTGTGCGCGCTGATTTCCGAAAGCGACTCCTGCTCTTCCTGCATGTGATAAAAGTCGGCGACAACTTTCACATGAGAGCGGTTGACTAGCTTCGCGTAATGAGCGGCCTCAGACAACGAGTTCAAGAAATTCGTTCGATTGCGATTGATCGGCTCGATCACAAGGGTCGCGCCCGTGCCTTTGAGTGCATTGGCCGCCCAAGCAAGACAATTCAAATATTGTTCTTCCGCGCGCCTGCGATCGAACCCAACGGGGACTGATCGCGCTGCACCATCTCCGAATACAACGATCTTCGCCTTTGCACATTCAACCGCCTCGCCAATTCGACCGAGTTGAGAGACGATGGCGTCGTTGTTAACGGAGGGGCCGACAATCTTCATGCCGGACGGAAAGAGTGAATTAAATGCCTCTATCGGCGCTGGACATTCGACGATCCGTGCCTTTGCTGCCGCTAAACCTGACGGAGTTTCCAAGCCCAGCGGCGCGAGCGGCGCTTCGAGAAAATCGAAACCGGTCTGACGGATCAGCGTCGCCTCGCTTAATGGAAGACACCAGCCAAATTTCATTCTGCGTCCAAACACTCCTCGACGAAGTGGTGCAATCCGTCAATAATCGCCATGCGCTTCAGCACCGCAGGTATACGAAATATGGCCTGTTTTCAGGCATAATACGCCTTGGAAATGTCCAGACAATATAGTAGAACCCTGAATAGTACCCGTGACAAATAAAAAAGACGGTACGGAGGAAATGGAGCAACTCTCTCTGGCCCCGCGCGAGCGGACGGCGGCGCAAATCGATCCGGCGCTGGAGTTCGAAGACGTGACGCGCGTCTTCGCTCCGGTTGCGCACGGCGCGAAGCCCCATGTGGCGCTCCGAAACTCCACCTTGCAGATTGCTGACGGGGAGTTTGTCTCAATCGTTGGCCCCACCGGATGCGGAAAATCGACGCTGCTCAACATTGCGGCGGGCCTTCTCGCCCCGTCCTCGGGGTCGGTGAAGATATTCGGCAAGGAATTGAAGGGCCTCAATCGTCAGGCCGGTTACATGTTCCAAACCGATGCGCTGATGCCCTGGCGCACCGCGCTGGGCAACGTGACGGCGGGCTTGCAGTTTCGCGGCGTCGACAAACGGACGAGAGAAGCGGAAGCGATGAAGTGGCTGGCCCGGGTGGGCCTCGCCGGCGCCGAAGACAGGTATCCGCATCAGCTGTCGGGCGGAATGCGAAAGCGGGTTGCCTTGGCGCAAACCCTGATCCTCAATCCGAAAATCCTACTGATGGACGAGCCGTTCAGCGCGCTCGATATTCAAACGCGCATTCTTATGGAAAACGAGCTGCTCGACCTTTGGTCGACGGACCGAAAATCGGTCATGTTCGTGACACACGACCTCGGGGAAGCGATCGCATTGTCCGATCGTATTGTGCTCCTCTCGGCAGGACCAGGAACACGGCCGATCGGCAATTTTCACATCGACATCCCACGCCCGCGCGACATCTCCGAAGTCCAGCATGATCGCCGCTTCATGGAACTGCACGCGGAAATCTGGGGCCATATGAAAGCCGAAGTCCTCAAGGCTTACAGCTACAACACCTCTATCTCAGCAAAACCATCTCACTGACTCGCGGTAACCACAGATGGCACACGAACTCGAATTTCAGCAGCCGCAATCGCGGATTCGGATGATCCTGACCGGCCGCCCGTTTCAGCAAACACTGCTGATCGTCGGCCTTTTCGTCCTGTGGTACGCGCTGACGGAAACAAAAATTCTGTCGCCGTTCTTCTTTGGACGCCCCCTCGCAGTGCTGTCCCAAGTCTACCAGTGGTTTCACAGCGGCATCATCTGGGAGCATCTCGCCGTAACCCTGTTCGAGACCGCGTCCGCCTTTCTCAGCGGCCTGTTTCTTGGTCTGGTCTTCGGCCTCTGGCTGGGTCTGGATACTAGAACTTGCGAGTTGCTGGAGCCTCTCATCAAGGCGGCAAACTCGATGCCGCGTGTTGTGCTCGTTCCGATCTTCGTCGTCTGGTTCGGCCTCGGCATGCTCTCGAAGATCGCGTTTGGCGTCACGCTGGTCTTTTTCATTGTATTCTTCAACGTGCTCAGCGGCGTCCGTGAGGTCAACCCATCGGTGCTCGCCAACACGCGGATGTTGGGAGCCTCGAAGCGGCAGCTTCTGTGGAATCTCTATCTGCCGTCTGCGACAAGCTGGGTCTTTTCCAGCCTTCACACGTCGGTCGGCATGGCATTCGTCGGTGCCGTGGTCGGC
Organism: Pseudolabrys sp.; assembly: GCA_035546455.1. Lineage (GTDB taxonomy): Bacteria > Pseudomonadota > Alphaproteobacteria > Rhizobiales > Xanthobacteraceae > Pseudolabrys. Next base: position 57,248 of record DASZXA010000055.1, on the reverse strand, counting down.
GAATACCTGGGTTCGGCCCGGGGACTTGGCTATCTGATCCTTCAGGCGGAAGGCGTTTTTGACATCGACGCGGTCCTTGCAGGCGTCTGCGTATTGACCGTCTGCGCGCTCATTCTCGACTATGGCGTCACATTGACAGAGCGGCGCCTGATGCCTTGGCGTCTGTAATCAAGCGCCCTTATCGAGGCGCCGCAACAATCCCTTCATCGACCAGCTTGGCTATCTGATCCGGGCTAAATCCCATGCCTTTCAGGATGGCGTAGCTGTGCTCGCCGACATGCGGTGCGCGCTGCGCGAGATTGAGTGAGTGTCCCTGCATTGCAATCGGCAGGCGGGGGAGCTTGGCGTTCTTGCCAGCGCTAACTTCGATGTCAAGCAACGCCCCACTTTGATTGAGATGAGGATCATCGAACAGATCCTCGACATGCGCGACCGGAGCGAACGGCACATTAGCGCGATCGCAAAGCGTCAGAACTTCCGACTTCGAAAGCTTCCCCACGGCTTCAACGATATGCGGCAGCATCCATGGGCGAGCGGCCACGCGTTGCTCGTTCGTTTCAAGGCGCGAGTCGTTCTTGAGGTCTTTCAGACCGAACGATTCACAGAAATTCACCCAATGCTTGTTGCTCGTTAACGCAATAAAAACCTGCTCGCCATCCGCTGTCTTGAACGGCTCATAAATGGACCAGCCGCCGCGCTTTTCCGGCATCGGTTGCAGCTTTTCGCCGGTGACCACCGCGCCGGCCATGTGCTGGCCCATCATGAATACAGTCGATTCAAACAGGGACGATTTCACGATCGTTCCGCGCCCTGTCCGGTCGCGTTCACGCATTGCCGCAAGGATACCAATTACCGCCATTGTCGCGCCCATAAGGTCGACCACGGACGTTCCGGCGCGCAAGGGACGCCCCGCTGGGCCGGTCATGTATGCAAGCCCGCCCATGAACTGGATCACCTCGTCGAGCGCCGATCGGTGCGCATATGGGCCATCCAGAAAGCCCTTCAGGGAGCAATAGATCAGCCGCGGATTGATCCCGCATAAGGTCGGCCCATCGCACCCCAGACGCTCCATCGTCGAAGGCGCAAAGTTTTCGATCGCGATATCGACATCCTCAATCAGCCGGCGAACGAGGGCGGCACCTTCTGCGGCCTTGAGGTCCACGGCGATGCTTCGTTTGTTGCGATTGAAGTAGGGGAAAAAGCCAGCCGGGAAGCCCTTGAGCTTGCGCGTGGGATCCCCTCCATCGACGGGCTCGATCTTGATGACGTCCGCGCCAAGGTCCGCCAGGATCATGCCGACGGTCGGCCCCATGATGAGCTGCGTGAACTCTACGACCTTGAGACCACTCAAAGGCAGGGTCGCCGAGTTTTCACTTGGGCTTTTTGGTGGTGCGGCCACGGCAGTCTCCTACTTCCGACTTCTTTTCAAAGCGGCCGATTTGCCAAGGGCGAACCGCTGCCGAATTTCCTCGCTGTTTTCTCCGAGCGAAGGTGCTGGAAACCTGGTCGGATCCGTCAGGCCTGCCCGCTGGAGCGGATCACGGAAGTAAGGCACCGCACCATCCTTACCGTTGTCCCGGAATGCGATGACGCCTCGCGCTTTGGCTTCCGGCGAATTAACAGCCTCATCGGCCGTATAGATCGCGCAGATTGGAATCTCCGCATCGTGCATCTTCCGTGCGAGTTCATCCCGATTGTGCTGCAAGCAGAAGCTCGAGATCGCTTCACGAAACTTATGCTCGTACTCGCCGTGAGTGCTGTGCCGATCCTTCCAGCTTTCGTCATAGATCAGGTCGTCCCGGCCGATATATTTGCAGAACAAATGCCAGGTCCGTGTTTCAAGCAGGCTGACAGTGACAGCCTTGTTATCTCGCGTCTTGTACGTTGCATAACGCGGGTTTGTGCCAAAGCTTCCCAAACTTGGCAGACCAGAGGAGCCGGCGAGACGCGCGAGTGCGGATGACAACGTGCAGCCGCCCAGACTCATCAACGAATCGTAGATCGGCACATCAAGGAAACACCCTTGCCCTGTGTTCTGACGCCGGACATATGCAGCCAGAATACCGATGGCCGCATAGGTCGCCGCCGCGTAATCGCCGGCCTGGATCGTCGGCACCGCCGGCAGCTTGTCGCGATCGGCCCTAACCTCCATGAAACCCGCGAGGCCTTGCAGTGACAGGTCGTGACCGGGCAATCGTGACAGAGGCCCGTCCGAACCAAAACCGTTCACCGAACAGTAGATGATGGAAGGGTTGCGCTTGGAGACCGCCGCATAATCGAGCTTGAACTTCGCCAGCACTCCCGGCCTGAAGGATTCGACAAGAATGTCCGCCCGGCCGATCAGTCCCTCCGCAAACAGACGGTCCTCGTTATCGCTCAGGTCGAGAACGATGCTCTTCTTGTTGCGGTTATTTGCCGCAAAATAAACGCCGGTTTCCTTGTAGTGGGGCGGATTGAATCGGCCATAGTCCCCTACGTCCGGTTGTTCGACCTTGATTACCTCGGCACCGAGATCGGCAAGAACCTGCGTTGCCCAAGGTCCTGGCAACAGCCGTGAAAAATCAACAATGCGAGCTTTGCTCAACGGCAGGTCTTGTTTCATCCAGCCCTCTTCAGTCTCAAAACACGCGCGGCAACGACGTTGCATAATGTACGGACAAATGCAATAAATAGCAGTGGGCGATGATCGGATCGAGTGGATGCGCGATCAAAAAACAACTCATCACGGGAGGACTTCAATGAGACTACGCACGTGTGCGCTTTCGCTATTGGCGACCCTGACTTTTGTGATGGGTGCCAATGCGCAGGGCCTGGAAAAGCCGAAGATCACGATGGCGATTGCGGGTGTTAAAGCCCAAATCGACTATCTCGTGTACGACGTTGCTGAAGCGCTCGGTTACTTCAAGGAAGAAGGGCTTGAAGTGGATGCCCCCGAAGTCGGAAGCGGCGTGAAGGCAATGCAGGCGGTTGTCGGCGGAAGCGCCGATGTCGACGCCGGTTCTTACGAGCACACCATTCAAATGCAGGCCAAAGGCCAGTCGATTCAGTGCGTCGCTTTGTATCGTCAAGCTGTCGGCGCAGCCGTCGGCGTCGGAAAGGGCAAGATCGGAAGCTACAAGAGCCCGAAGGACCTCAAGGGCATGACGATCGGCGTCTCGTCGCCGGGCGCTTCATCGACCTCGATCTTCCTCAACCTGGTTCTGGCCAAGGCCGGCTTGACGCCGAATGACGTGTCGATCGTCGGCGTCGGCAACGGCTCCGTTGCGATTGCCGCGATTCAATCGGGCAAGATCGACGCGATCTCGACGGTCGACCCCGCGCTCACGATCCTTACGCGCAGCGGCGATCTCAAGATCGTGGTCGACGGCCGCACGGAAGCCGGAACGAACGAATATTACGGTTCAAAGTATGCTTCGGGCTGCATGATGATGAAGACCGATTTCATCAAGAACAATCCGAAGACCACTCAAGCCGTCGTCAACGCGACTGTGCGCGCGATCCTCTGGATCCAAAGTCACTCGATCGACGAAGTGATCAAGATCCTGCCGGAGAATGTCACCGGCGCCGACAAGGAAACCTTTCGTGAAGCTCTGAAAAACAGCTTCTTCACGGTTGCGCCGGATGGCCTTGTCAGCAGGGAAGAGACGGAAACCGTTCTGAAGACAGTCAGGTCAATCGACCCCGTTGTCGCAAAGGCCAATATCGATCTTTCGAAGACGTACGACAATTCCTTTGTGGAAGTCGCACTGAAGAAGTACCGGAAATAACTCAAATACCTAACGAGCGCCCGCTTCCTCCCAAGGAAGCGGGCGTAACTTTTTTCTACGACGCTTTTCTGCTCTTCTTCTGCGCCGCCTTCTTGCCCAGATCATTCTGGCGCAGAAAAACTTCGACCGGCGAGTAGCGCTCGGACAAGCAATACAATTCCGTGTCCGTGATCGGATCACCGGATCGCGTCAAATATTGCCGCCGCACGCGAAGCATCGGATGCGCGGGGGCCACGTCGAGCTCTTTTGCGGCTTCCTCGGGACACTCGGTCGCCGTTATTGTCTGGCGGACCCGGCCAGCACTGACTCCGCAATATTCTTCGACCAGCGAGACAAAAATACGCTTGTTGAGCAATCTTTTCGGTACGCCTTCACCGTATTCGGGACGGGAAAAAATTGTCGAATGGGCATAAGGGCCGACCCGCGATTTCAGAAGCCGCACAATCTTGAAGAGATCGTCTCCCGCCGCGATTCCGAACAGCTTGGCCATCTCGGGGTGTTCGGCAGCCGGAACCCGGCCTGCGAACAGAACTTTCGTCTCGTAAAAATCGCCAACCAGCAAGTCGAGAGCATTGACCACCCACGTGCCGGCCAGGAAGTCACGATTCACAACCGTCGTTCCCGAGCCACGGCGTCGTTCGATCAGCCCGTCGACAACCAGCTTGTGCAAGGCAGCGCGCACCGTGTGCCGGCTGACCTTGAATTCCTCGACCAATTCCAATTCCGGAGGCAAGCCTTGCTGCTGGGAATAATGGCCTTCCACGATCCGCCGCCGCAGCAACGTGGCGATCTGACTATTGACCGGCTGGTTCGATTTCCGAGAGCGAGAAACTCTGGAACCCGATCGTGTCCCCTTCGCCGACATCTTCCGCCGAACAGCCTTGACCACCATGAGCCCCACCCCTCGCTCATGCGTTAATATACGGAGTCGCGTCACGCAGCTACTGATGATCGCAGAACCCACAAATGACTGCTCGAGGAAGACTCGCTTTCCCGCGGCGCAGCTAGGTAGCGGGCGTCCACTGGAAAATCCGCCAGGGTGCGCCGTCCTCCCCTTCGGCATCCTCAAACCGTACTTCGACGGGCAGGTCGACGCGCAATGACGATGCGTGCTCCACGTCCATATTTCCGATCAGCATCGGCCCTTCCTCGAGCGCCACACTGACAACAATGTAGGGCACGGGGAGATCGAGATATTTACGATGGAAGATCGCCCAGGAAACAACACGGGCGCGACCGTTCACCTTTGTCCATTCATACTGATCCGACAGGCATTCAGCGCAAACGGCAGCCGGTGGATAACGGAATCGGCCGCACGAGATGCACTTTTGCAGCCTGAGCTCGTCCTTCTGCACATAGGCCCAGAAAGGCTTTTCGTAAACACCAACGCGTGGCTTTGCGCGCTTGAGCAGCGTCACTATTCGCTCCTTCGATACATCAAGGTGATGACTTTGCCAGCGATGTCCGAAATGTATTGGGCGTGACGCGCCCCCGGCACCTGGCGCGCGCCAGCCTCGCCGCGCAACTGCCTGACCGCATCCACCTGATGGTTCCAGCCCTGCATATAACTCTCGGAGAGATGCCCTCCGGACGTATTGACCGGAAGCTGACCACCCGGACCGATCCCTTTGCCCCTGATGAATTCCGCAACCTCGCCTTCACGGCAGAATCCGAACCCCTCCAACGCGAACACAATGTGCGAGCTGAAACTGTCATAGACTTCGAGCAAATCGACATCGATGGGACCGACACCGGCCATCTCATAGACTTGCTCGGCCGCTTTCCGGTGACTGGTGTGATAGAAATCGATCAGACGGGGCCAGAGGCTTGTTGCCTGAGCGTTGGTGTCGCTTCGTCCGATGCCGCTGATCAATACAGGCTTCTTCTTGAGCCGGCGCGCACGATCCGCCGTCGTCATGATCAATGCGACGCCGCCATCGTTGATGAGGCAGTAATCAAACAGGCGCAGCGGCTCACAGACGAAATTGCTGCTCATGTAGCCGTCGAGGGTCAACGGCTTCTTCATCAAGGCGTCCGGATTGAGCTGCGCGAAGCGGCGCTGCGCCATCGATACCTCGGCCAGATCCTCCGACCTGAAACCTGTCAACTCCATGTAGCGCCGGGTCATAAGCGCATAGAGCGCGCCCTGCGAGGTCAAACCCCACGGTTGGTAGTAAACATATGAAAGATAGTTCTCGCCTCCCATTGCCTGGGGACCGCCATATTGCGTGCCGACCGCGCGCTGATCGTTGCCGTAGATCAGCGCGACGCACTCGGCCATGCCGCAATGAAGCGCAAGCGTGGCGGTGACGATCGAATTGACCGCGTCGCCTTGCGCCGCCCAACGGGGATTGACGCCGATGATCTCGCCGAGCCGCTCGATCGCAAGCTGCGGCCCGGCAACCAGGCCGTCGATCTCGGAACGATCAATTCCACAGTCGGCAAGGGCGCGCGAAAACGCCCGCGCCCCGTAACCATACGCATTTTCTTCCAGTTCCCCGGCGCGCGCCCGGGCGTGATCTGCGGCGTAGTCGGTGTTGCCGACCCCAACGATCGCAATGTCATCCTTGAGAGATTTCAGCCGGTTAAAATCTGGCATCAGCCTGCCGCTCAATTGAAATGTACGGACTTTTGAGGATAAATGGTTCTGTTACGCTTGTCTCCCCCTATCGACATGGATGCCAATGCCTGAGGAGCTCTCGCCAGACGATATTCGGTTGAACCGGTTCGTGCGTGCCGGCGATACCGTCATCTGGACGCAGGGGGCAGGCGAACCGTTGACCCTGCTCGAAAAACTGATCGAGCAGCGTCATCAAATCGGAAAATTCCGCGCATTCCTCGGAGCGAGTTACTCAAAGCTGATCCAGCCTGAACACACAGATGCAATCTCGTTTATCGGGCTCGGTGGCGTGGGCTCCAACAGCGCGATTACGAAGGCGCGCGCGATGGAGATCATCCCGTGTCACCTGTCGGAGTTGCCGCGATATTTCGACACAAGGACGATCCCGATCGACGTCGCCTTGGTCCAGCTCAGCACCCAAAATGCCAGCGGCAACTATACGATGGCGACTGTCGGTGGCTACATCCAATCCGCGATCGACAACGCGCGCGTCGTGATCGGCGAGATCAACGACCAAGCGCCTCGCACCTCTTCCCGCGTGCCGTTCGATTCCGGAAAACTCGACGCCATCGTTCACGTTTCCCGCCCGCTCGTTACGAACGAGATGAGAGGATTCACGGATATCGATCGGACCATTGCAAAACACATTGCCGCGCTGGTCCCGGATGGCGCCGTTCTTCAACTGGGAATTGGCGCCTTGCCGAACGCGCTCGGCGAAGCACTTGCCGGGCACCGCGACCTGGGCCTGCATTCCGGAACGCTGGGAGATTGCGTGGTCGGCCTGATAAGGGGCGGCATCGTCACCAACGGCCGCAAGCCGATCGACACCGGCAAAACGGTGACTGGCACACTGGTCGGATCCCAGAAACTCTACGACTTCGTCCACGACAACCCTGACGTCCTGGTCGAGCCGGTCACCTACACGCACGACCCCAAAATTCTCGGACAGTTCGAGTGCTTCATCGCGATCAACTCCGCAATCGAAGTCGACCTGACCGGCCAAGTGAACGCGGAGGTGATCGGCTCCAATTACGTCGGCACTATTGGCGGCCAAACAGATTTTGTCCGCGGCGCGCTGGCGTCGTCGCGCGGAAGGTCGATCATGGCGTTGAATTCCATGGCGGGGAATGGAGCCAGCCGCATCGTCACCAAACTCAACGGTCCAGTCGTTACAACCTCGCGCGCCGACGCTGACACGATCGTTACCGAACACGGTATCGCCGAATTGCGAGGTCAACCGATCCGTGAACGAGTCCGCCGGATGATCGCCATCGCTCATCCAGATGTGCGTGAAGGCCTTCTCCGCGACGCGAGCACTCTCATCGCTGGCAACTAGGACAGCCACTACGCGCCTTTAGGCGTACGGAACGGATCGATGCCTGTGATTTCACGCCCTTGAATTAGGGTCAGGATCCCCGGTGTCCCGTCAGGTATCGAAAGCATGCGGCAATCGCGCGCTAGCCGCTCGAGCCCAACCTCCCGGCTCAGCCCCATGGCGCCATGGATCCGCATTGCCAATGCGATGGCACGCTCGCAGGTCTCGATTGAATACCGCTTTGCCATCGCAGAGAGACCGTTGGCGCGATCGCCGCGATCAATGGCTGCGAGTGCGTTGTAGCAAAGCAGCCTGCTCGCGGTGATCGCCGTTTCGATATCCGCGAGATCCTGCTGGATTAGCTGGAACGCGCCGATTGGACGGCCAAATTGCTTTCGTGTCCCCGCCACTTCACGCGCGGCGCGGAATGCCTCTTCCGCCATGTTGACGGCGGAAAGACCCAGCAAGGGGCGGTTCGCAAGCCATGTCAGGGTGAGGATTTTGGCCGCGTCCCCCGATTGGCCGAAGCAATTGATGCTCGGAACACGGCAGTCGTCGAAAACGATCTCTCCCAAGTGCGCTTGTTGGAGACCAGTCACGTCAATTTCGCGGGATTCGAATGGCGTTTCGTCACGATCGACCAGGACGCGCAACAAATTGCGGCCGGTGGCATCTTTTCCATCGCGGCAAGTGACATTGACCAGGTCACAAATCGACGCATTGGAAATCCACATTTTCCGGCCATTCACGACGACATGATCGCCTTCGCGGGTAGCAACCGTGGTCACCCCGCGTGGATCCGAGCCGACGTCAGGTTCGGTTGTCGCCGTGCACGTGATTTTCTTTCCGGCCATCAGTGCCGGCAGGAAACGCGCGCGCTGCTCAGGTGTGCTCCCGTAATAGAGGCGCGTGATCGTCGTTTCCTGCGGCTGGATCACGCAGCACGCGACGGGCGGCAACTGCTCGCAGATCAGGCCGTAGTCAAGTACACGGAGTCCGCCGCCTCCCGCCGATTCCGGAACGCGGGCGGCGATAATCCCGAGATCGGCTGCATGACGAAGAATCTCGAGCGCAGCCGATTTCGGCAGCGGCTTGTCCTTCGGATGCGAATTTAAGATCGGCTTGATGCTGGTCTCGGTCATGCGGCGCGCCGCATCGACCATCATCTGCTGTTCGGAAGTAAGTGAAAATTCCATTGCTCCAGCCTCAGGGCATCGTAAAGCCGCCGTTGACGCTCAGGACCTGACCGGTGATCCATGACGCCCGGGCGCTAGAGAGAAACAGGATCGCGGACGCGATATCGTCCGGTTCACCAATGCGGCCCAACGGATACAAGCGCAGGACCTTTTTAGTCCGATCCTGATATTTCTCCGGCCCCATCTCGGTGAGGAATTTCGCCTCCCGCTCGCGACGCAACTCGGTGTTAGTCGCGCCGGGCGAGACCACGTTGATCGCAACCCCGTTGCGGCCCAGTTCTTGGGCGACCGACTTGCATAGCGCTATCACGCCCGCCTTAGCGGCAGCGTAATAAGACAGGCGTGCCTGTCCGATCCGGGCGGAGTCCGAGGCGAGGCATATGATACGCCCGCCCCCTCGCTTGGACATCGCAGAGCCGTAAGCGTGGACGCAATTCAACGTGCCGTAGAGGCAAACGGAGATGACTCGTTCCCAGTCAGCAGGCTTGGAGTCGAGAAAGTATTTCTGGTCGTCGACCGCCGCTGAATTAATCAGGATATCGGCCGGACCCAACTCCGAATCCAGCTTATCGCGAGCGGCTAGAACGGCATCGTACTTGGAAATATCCGCCGCGACGCCGATGCTGTCGGCCTTGTACTCCGTCTTGAGCAGCGAAGCCGCCTTGGATGCATTTTCGGCGTTGTAATCAACGATCCCGACCTTGGCGCCTTCGCTCGCCATCAGCTTCGCCGTCGCCAGACCAATGCCTCGGCCCGCGCCGGCTATGACGACTGTTTTCCCTTTTAACTCGAGATCCATGTGACTCTTCCTTGGACAGACAGCTTTGGTTCGACGACCGAAGTCACCAGTGATTACGCGGGGCAACAACCATCTGGAGAATATTCATGTGCCGTGGGCGCGTGAGCGCATACAGAGCGGCATCCGCGATTTCCGACGGCTGGAGCTGAAACTGCGACTTTGCGAAATGAGCTTCGGCTTTCTCTGCGTCGCCGCGGAAACGCTTCTGCGCAAATTCTGTGCGGGTGAGCCCCGGCACGACCTCGATGACTCGAATGCCGGTATTGGCGAAATCCGCGCGCAGAACATCAGTCAAGCCGCGTAACCCATTTTTGCTGGCCGTATAGGCGGCCAAACCGGGGCTGACACGCATCATGTTCACGGAACCGATATTGAGAATATCACCCGTCCCACGCGCCACCATTTTCGGAATGAAAGCGCGTACGACACGAATGATACCGTTCAGGTTGGTGTCGATGACGCTGACGAGTTCGTCGGCAGTCGAACTATCGAAGCGTGTTCGCCCTCCCACATCGTGAGCGGCGTTGTTGACGAGAATGCCGACATCCTCAAAGCCGGCGGGTAGCTTTTCCGGCAGTGCCGCGACCGCAGCACCGTCGGTCACGTCAAGCTGAACCGCACAAACCTTGTTACCCAAGCTCGCTTTCAGCTTTTCCAGCGCCGACACACGACGCGCTGCAAGAATGACGCGGCAGCCGGAACCCGCTAGAGCGGTCGCAATTGCGGCGCCGATACCACTGCTCGCACCGGTAACCAAGGCACTTCCCGGAAACTCGTAAGACGAACTCATCGAATCATTCTCCTTTGAACGCAGCCTTGCGTTTTTCGAGAAATGCCGAGATGCCCTCTTGCTTATCCTTCGTCTGATAGATCGTGGTGACGATGAACGATTCAAATTCAATCGCCTCATCGAGACTCATCTGCATGCCGCTGTACACCGCTCTCTTGAGAAGCTTTAGGCTCAGCGGAGCCCGATTCTCGTAGACGCGGACCATCTTCTTGGCTTCGGCCAGCGCCTGCCCGGCCGGGACAAGCTTGTTCAGCAGGCCAATCCGATAAGCATGCTGTGCATCGATCGGATCACCCTGAAACAGAATTTCGAGTGCGTTGGCTGTACCCACGAGACGTGGAAGCCGCTGCGTGCCCCCGGAGCCGGGCACTGTGCCAATTTTCGAGCTGGTGATCGCAAAGCTCGAGCCTTCGCCGGCGACCCGCAGATCGCATGCCATGGCGAGCTCAAATCCCCCTGTCATGCAGAAGCCTTCGATGGCCGCAATGACCGGCTTCGGTGAATTTTCCAGCGCCCTATTCAGGCGGCGCCACTTACTCATGTATTTGACCGCACTTCCGGGCGAGGCCATCAGTTGCGGGGCCTCCTTGAGGTCTGCACCAGCGGAAAAAAAGTCCGGACCGCCGGTGATGATGATCCCGAAAATGCTCATGTTATTTTCGACCGATTCAACCGCCAGAAGCACCTCGTCCATCACGGCCGAACTAATGGCATTGCGGCGATCAGGGCGATTGAAAGTGATGATGAGAGCGGCACCGTCGCGATCGATCTTGATTGCTTTTTCGGTCATGATTTTTCTTCCGGGTTTGCCGTTTACGACGCGAGTTCCGATTTAGTGTTGGGCGCTCCCGCGGCGATCTGGAGTTCCTCAAGAATTTTCCCGCCACCAACACCAAGGCGGGAAATGACAGACTTCACCTCGGGTGGTGTCGCCAGAAGCTTGAAAGGTGTTGAGAAGACGAGCCAGGAATCATTTTCAGCAGTAGGGCGCATCAGCAACAGTTCTCTTCCGGCTGTGTGCGGATGATCGACAACTTCGCCAACCGTCAATACAGGGGCCGACATGAATGCCGACGACAGCACCTCGACAAGCTGATCGCGTGTCTGGCGCTCGCTAGAAATGTGCCGGGCGCTCAAATACCCCTCGGCGGTCTTTCGATCGGCCGCGACCGCCACGAAACCATCGGAAGCCTGTAAAACGGCTGTCTCCGGCTCGGGCGGACCATTGTTCCAGGCCAATTGCGTCGCCCATTCGCTCGTTTCCTGCATGGACAGGTCGAAATGGGCGGCAACCCCTGTGCGCTCTCGCAACTCGATACCGGCCACCATCGCCAGCAGCGAAAACTGGCCGCCAAGATTATCCGATACGGAAATCCCCGCCTTCATCGGCACATTATTGACGCGCGTGAGACTCATGATGCCCGACATCGCCTGGACAACGGTATCGAGAGCCGGACGGCCGGGGTAAATCGAGTCGGTGCCGAAGCCGTTGACCGAGCAGAAGATAATTTTCGGATGACGGCGCCGAACACTTTCGCTATCGAAACCAAGCTTCGCCAACGAACCCGGTTTGAGATTCTCGATCAACGCGTCAGCTTGATCCAATAGGCCGTGCAGCGTCTCGCGATCGTCCGCGTTGCGAAGATCGAGTACGATGCCGCGCTTGTCCGTATTGCTCATCGCAAAGATGTAAGACTCGCCGTCGTTGCGAAGCGGCGCAGCCTTTCGGACGGCATCTCCGGTCGGCGGCTCGACCTTGATGACGTCGGCCCCCATCGCGCCCATAATCCGGGCTGCCATCGGGGCGACGGTATATTGACCGACCTCGATGATCCGAATTCCCTCGTACGGACGCACGGACTTGACCACGTCGCCGCGAACCTGCAAGCCGCTGGAGACGGTCAGCGATTCGAGAATGTTCGCGCGATCCGCGTCGCGCTCCGGAACAAAAATCGGCGTCACACCGCCGATCGGAGCGCCACGAAGCGGTGACGCCGGAATTTTAATGGTCGTGCTGCTGTCGGGATCGCTAACGGTCTTCACGCCGTTGCGATAAACGATGTTTGGTTGTTGATCGAGGTGATCGATTTCGACGATCGGGCCGCAGGCGATACCAAGCTTCGTGAGCTGCCGCTCGCACTCATCCGCCTCCATCCGGGAGGTCCACGCGCTGACGAGATCATCAATGATTCTGAAATTCTCAAGACGCGCCGACATCGTGGCGAAGCGCGAATCCTTGGCAAGGTCGCTTCGGCCTATTGCTTCGCAAACACGCACCCAATGTTCGTCCATCGGTGCGCAAATCAGGATCCACCCGTCCTTTGCACGGTAGGCACCCCACGGCGCATAGAGAGGATGACGGTTTCCCGCGCGCCCGGCGAACTTACCGGCCAGATGCAGCGGAAGGAAATTGATGAGGGCGGTGACCCCGACATCGAATAGCGACACGTCGATGCGCTGCCCGAAGCCATGCATCCGGCGTACACGCAACGCTGCAAAGATCGCAGCCGCAGCAAGCACAGCAGCATGCATCTCGAGGATCGGCGTGCCGATGGCGGTTGGCGGCTGGTCAAGCGGGCCGGTCGTGTCGAGCACCCCGCTCATCGCCTGCGCAATCGGGTCGGACGCAGCTTTGCCAGCCATCGCCCCGGAATGCCCGAACGCCGTCATATCGCAAACGATCAGCCGCTCGGGGCGTGGGCCGTCCCAGATTTCTTGCTGCTCGGCGTCGATGTCCGACGACAGCAGGAGAACATCCGCCGCATCTATCAAACGCTGCAGTTCACGCGCCCCTTCAGGAGAGTTGTGATCCAACACGATGCTGCGCTTGCCGGCCATCATAACAGGACGGTTTCGCCATTTGCCGGTGCCTTCCGGTTGAGCCGGCTCGACAACGATAGTCCGGGCACCAAGCTGGGACAGAAGGCCACCCAGCGCGCCTACGCCTGCGCGATTGCCAAGCTCAACGACGGTGAGTGGGCCAAGGAAGGTCGCTGAAGTGGACGATTTCTCTAACATTGAAGCGTCAGGCCTTCCCAACTACACGCAGCACTTTCGTGCTCGCATCTGCCCGCAGGAGCGCGGCGACTGCCTCCACGTCTGGCGCGCAGTCCAGCATTTGCACGCTCTCGATCAGCGCATCCTGATGCCCAGCGCTCAGGATGGCATTTGTCATCGACCGGAACTTGGCGACGATCTCGGCGCGGCCAATCGGCTTTTGAGGCGTGCTTCTCGAGTCGAGCACGGTGCTTCCAAGCTTGCGGCCATCTTTCATTTCGAACACGACACGCGCCGGAACACGCTTTGGAAAAAGCGCCTCGAGTTCCGCCGAGAAATTTGGCTTGACCTTGTCGGCAACCGCGAGAACGTCGGGCCGCTGCATCGTTTCGACCGAGAACGAGTCCGGGTCCGCCGGATCGAGCATAGTGGCCGCAGCAATGGTGTAAGGAAGGCTGTATTGCGCAGCCATTGTCGACGCCGGACGAAACTCGAGGTGGCCGTCGAGCATGTTTCGTGGCCCGTATGCCTCGACTGATACGATCTGGTCCGCCTGGAACCCCGGCATCGCACGGCATTCAGCGATCGCCTCGATCAACGAATGGAACATGCGGCAGCAGGGATAGAGTTTGATGCTGATGCTGTCGATTTCGAATGAACGACCCAACCCGTCGACCATCCGAGTCAAATTGTCGATTCCGGTGAAGATCGTTGCAAAGCCATAAGGCCCTTCGATTGCCGCACGCGGGCCAGTGAAACCCGACGCCGCCAACTTTGCCGCCAGCACTCCACGCTCGGACGGCATCCCGGCGTGCATTCGCTTGATCATCGTGCCTTCGGCATCCTGAGTGAACTTCATCGAACCCGAGCTCATGGAAGACGCCAACCCAAAGGCTCGCGTCAGCTTTGTCAGGTCGAGTCCCAGCACTAGACCGGCTGCTGCCGTTGCGCCGAAGACACCGGCCTGCGCGGTCGGATGAAATCCCCGTTGAATGAGAACGTTGCCGACGACGGAACCGATCCGGCCCATCGCTTCGTATCCGCAAATCATGGCCGTCAAGAAACGGGTGCCAGATATTCTGTGAGCTTCGGCCAGAGTGAAAGCCGCCGGTATAATCACGCAGCCCGGATGGCTCAGCGACTCGTCGTGCGTGTCATCAAGCTCAATGCCGTGAGCTGCAACGCCATTGACAAGGGCCGCAACGCGGGCGGGAACGCGCTGGCCGCCGTAGATCGTGCTTTCAGCGACACCACCCTCGCCGCCAACCACCTCGCGAACGATACGGCTCCATTCCATCGTCGCGCCGAACAACGTGACGCCGATATGGTCAAGCACGAGGTCTTTCGTGCGCTCGCGTGTCGCCGCGGGAACGTCTTCCCAGCGGAGTGCACAGAGATGCGAGAGCAACGTGTGCGTTTGAACTAACTCACCCACTCCGTGCGCCACGGCGTCCTCCGATAGTCTTTTCGCGCCAGTGTTTATACGGCCGATCGAAGGTTCGTTATAGATAATTGTCCGTACATTTGCAAATGAGATGTATGGACAATCGCCGGAAAGAGCGACAGGCGTCGCGAAAAGGCCGGAGTTTCAATCGCGGGATGGCTTGAGGAAATCGGTCGCCCGCATCGAGGGGTGCGAGCGCTCGTATTGCAGGGGATAAAAAGGCTCGGCACCGAAGTGATGCGCAGCGTGCCATGGCCAGCGCGGGTTGTAGAGCATGCCTCGGCCCAGGCAGATCAGATCGGCTTGGCCTTCTTGGAGAATCTGCTCCGCCTGCTCCGCTTCCGTGATCAACCCAACCGCCATGGTCGGTATTCCAGCTTCCTTTCGGATGCGCTCGGCAAACGGAACCTGGTAGTTCGGACCGACGGCGAGTTTCTGCTCCGGTGAGAGCCCGCCGCTCGATGCGGTCACATAGCTACATCCGCGCGCGCGCAGCTCACGCGCGAACTCGACACTTTCATCAAGCGTCCATCCGCCGACGGTCCAGTCGGTCGCCGAAATCCGGACGCCCAGTGGCTTGCGTTCGGGCCAAACCGCGCGGATGGCATCGAAGATTTCGAGTCCGAGCCGCATGCGGCCGGCCAGGTCGCCACCGTACCGATCGTTGCGACGATTGCTCAGCGGCGAGAGAAAATTGTGAATGAGGTAGCCATGCGCCGCATGAATCTCGATTAGGTCGAGGCCCAGCGCCTCTACGCGCTTAGCGGCAGCAACATAATCGGCGATCAGCTGCGCAATGTCTTCCTCGGACAAGGCTTTCGGTATGCGGCGATCACCATATGGGACATTGGAGGCGCTCGCGACTTCCCACCCTCCCTTCTCTAGAGGAATGAGACGCTGACGCTCCCAATGAATCGTCACAGACCCTTTGCGGCCGGCGTGCCAAAGCTGGATGCCAAGTTTTGCACCGCCGTATTTCCGGCAGAATGCAATCGGGCGCTCCCACGCTGCCGCTTGAGCGTCGGACCACAGACCAGGATCACCGGGCGCGTTGCGGCCGTCTCTTTGGACTGACGTGGCTTCCATGACTAGAAGACCGGCGCCAGAGATCGCCATGTTTCCGTAGTGCACAAGATGCCAGTCGGTCACGATGCCGTCGACAGCGGAGCCTTGCCCCATTGGAGAGACGACAATCCGATTGGGCAACGTGAGCCCGTCCATCGTGAACGGAGCAAACAACTGAGCCATACAGAACAATCCTTCCTCATGCAGGACGCGTTTCACTGTAAATGTCTGTACAATTGCAGTCGAGACAATTCTCGATTAGGAAAAGGCCGGCAGGTGCTCCATGAACGAACTCGTCGGCGTTTGGCGACTGGTCAAAACTTTCGCGAAAAACGATGCGGGCGAACCAATGCATCCGCCCTATGGCAAGAGGCCGCGGGGTCTGCTCGTGTTTTATCCGGATGGACGAATGATGTCGGTGCTCTGCGACTCACGCGGAGAACTGCCGCAAGGCGAAACGATCCGCGAATATAATTCCTATTGCGGCAACTACCAATTCGACGGGAAGACACTCGTCACACGTGTGGATGCGTCAGCAACGCCGGAGCGGATCGGCGGTGAACAAACACGATTTGTCTCGTTTATCGACGGCAACATGGTGCTGCGCCAGAAACCGCGCCCCTGGCAAGGCATCATGCAGCATCGGGAACTGCACTGGCAACGGATCGCCGACGCACTCGTCGAAGACTCGCACTAAGCCATACGGTATTTGATCGGCTGACCGGAAATGAAGGCTCGGCAGTTGTCGCAGATCAATCCGATTTCCCCGATCACGTCCTTTCGCGATCCGCCGGCCGTATGCGGCGTCATAATGACGTTCGACAGCGCGCTGAAACGGTCGATCGGCCTCGGCTCGATAGCGTGAACGTCGAGACCCGCGCCGGCGATCGTGCCTTTGGATAGGGCAGAAAAGAGCGCGTCTTCGTCGACCAGCGCACCGCGGCTTGTATTGATGAAAAAGGCCGTCGATTTCATTCTGGAAAAGGCGTCGGCTCCGAAGAGGCTCACGTTCTCCGGAATGTTGTTTGCATGCAGTGAGACAACGTCAGCTCTCTCGAGAAGCTCGTTGAAGGAGACGTACTCCGCGCCGAGCAATTTCTCCTGATCGGCCGGGAGACGATGGCGGTTCGTGTACAGGACTGTTGCGCCGAAAGCGCGCAGCATTGCTGCAACTAGAGAGCCGATTTCACCAACACCGACCAGACCGACTTTCTTTTGAAACAGCCCGCCGAGAGAAGGCAGGGCCGCCCAGTTCCCGCACACATTATTTTGCGGACGCAGCCTTGCGAGATCGAATGTTGCAAGCCGAACGGCTTTGTCGGCTTCAACCAGCCGCTTGAACAGCGCTAGTATCAACAGCACCGCGTGTTCCGCCGCATATTGCAATGACGGCCGCGGGAGGCAGGAAACCATGATGCCCCGCGCCGTCGCAGCGGCGAGGTCGATGCCACTTGGCCGTCCGCCGAAACGCTGAATCAATCGCAGGTTCGGTGACGCGGCAATGAACTCCGCATCAATCTTTCCGCGCCGAAAGACGAGGATGGACGCGTCTCCCGCTCCGATCACGGGATGAGCCGATCGCGGGATCAGTTCGACCCCATCGCTCTTGTGCAATCCGCGACCCAAGTTGAAGACATCCGCAAGGTTCATTTCCTCCGGTAGAAGAAAATCGCGAATCCAATCGTCCGATACTTCCGGAGGACCCGATAACATATAACGACCAATGCGAATGACGTGGTCGTCGTCGAGCATGACGATCTTCACCGGCTTCGGAAGTGAAAAATCATTCATTCGATGCAGCGCTATTGGGCGGTGAACCCGCCGTCGACGGCTATTGCCGCACCGTGGATATTGGATGCACCATCGGAGCACAAGAACATGACCGTCGCCGCCAGCTCCTCGGCACGGCCGGCGCGACCACTCGCCGGATTCATGTATTTGTCGCCGGCCAGCTTTTTCTCCCTGTCGGGGATTATCCGCGAGGGATTTATCATGGTGTTTTCCTGTCGTGAGGGGCAAACGGCATTCACCCTCACGCCTTTCGGCCCGTATTCCAGAGCCGCAGCTTTGGTCAACGCAAGCACGCCGTGCTTCGACGTCGCATAAATGGAAAGGCCGGGCTCAGCGACCAATCCCATCACCGACGCGACACTCACAACACATCCAGACCCCTTCGCAACCATATGCGGCAGCACGTGCTTCATCGCCAGCCAGACGCCCTTGACATTAACCCGCATCACCTGGTCGAACGTCTTTTCATCTACATCGGCAAGAAACGATCGGCCATATTGAGGAACGCCGGCGCAGTTCACGAGAATGTCGATCCGACCCATTTCACCCAGGACGGTATCCACCATCCGCGCAACATCTTCGGAATTGCCCATGTCGGCGAAGAATGGCGAAGCCGCACGACCGGCGGCCCGAGCAGTTTCACAAGTCGCCGTCGCAGTCCGGAGATCGAGATCAACCACGCCCACCCGGCATCCTTCTTTGGCCAATGCCAGCGCGGTCGCGCGCCCCAAATTACTGCCAGCTCCCGTTACCAGCGCAACCTTCCCATCCAATTCGGCGTACACGGCCACCTCACTTTCCGCACTGCGACCTATTATGACCCGCCGGTCGACGCCTTGCAAATAATGTACGGACAACTTTGCAAGGTTATTCTTGAAAATGTCCGTACAAAAATGCTACGAAACACCCCAGAGGCAATGGACGGAAAAGTAGATCCTAAAACCTGCCGGATCGGGAATTCCCAAGGAGCAAATCGTGACCGCACAGCCGTACGAAGATATTCTCTATGAACAACGCGGCGCAGTTGTAACAATCACGTTCAACCGCCCGGAAAAGATGAACGCCTTTCGTACGAAGACCTACGGTGAAGTCACCGAGGCATTGCTGCGTGCGGGATGGGATCGCACGGTAGGCGTGATTATCCTCACAGGATCCGGCAACCGGGCATTTGCCGTCGGCGGCGACACATCGGAGAAGAAATCTGAACGCCTCTCGGGATATGGCGCCGTCGGCGTTCCGACCGAGCATCTGCAATCAACGATCCGCGACATCCCCAAGCCGGTTATCGCCAAGGTCCGCGGTTACGCGATCGGCGGCGGCAACGTCCTTGCAACGGTGTGCGACCTCACGATTGCCAGCGAAACTGCCAAGTTCGGACAAGTGGGTCCGAAGATCGGATCGGTCGACCCAGGTTTCGGCACCGCATATCTCGCCCGGATCGTTGGAGAAAAGCGCGCGCGAGAAATCTGGTACCTCAATCGACAGTACACCGCGCAGGAGGCCTTCCAGATGGGGCTGGTCAACAAGGTCGTTCCCGACAATGAACTCGACGCCGAAGTCGATCGATGGGCTGAGGAAATCGCGGCGCGGAGCCCAACAGCGATTGCAATCGCCAAGCGGTCGTTCAATGCGGATACCGAAAGCATCCGCGGTATCGGCAATCTCGGATTTGCCGGAGTGGCTCTCTACTACCAGACCGACGAATCGAAGGAGGGCGGCGCGGCGATGCGCGAAAAGCGGCCGCCGCGCTTCCGCGAAGCGCGGGAAAAGGACCTGTTCCGCAAGTAAAACAAACCGGCTTCGGGTTACAACCGAAGCCGGTTTTTCTAGTCCTGACTGAAGCCGGCCATCCAAGCGATGTCGATCGGCAACGCAACGCCGCTGATGTCGGCGGCGTCTTCCCCACACAGGAATACCACGGTGCCACCGATCTTGTCTGGGTCGACAAAACGACCGGCTGGTTGCCGATTGGAAAGAAACTGCTTTACGGCCTTGTCGCGGGGCAGTGATTCACGCGCCATCAATTGCTCGATGCGAGCATTGCTGCTCGGTGTCAGAACCGAATGAGGGCAGAGCGCGTTGCATGTGATGCCGCTGTTAATTGTTTCCAATGCAATAACTTTCGTCATCCCGATCAAAGCGTGCTTGGTCGTTGCGTAATCGATCCGGTATGGCATCGCACGCAACGCCGCAGTGGACGCGATGTTGACGATACGTCCATATCCCTTTTTGCGCATACCGGGCAGCGCGTGCTTGGTGGTGTAGAACGTCGATGAGAGATTGACGGCAAGCGCATCATTCCACTTCTCTTCGGGAAATGTTTCGATGGCTTCAAAATGCCGAACAACGGCGTTGTTGATCACAATATCCACCGAGCCGAACTTGTCCGTGGCGTTCCGCATCATATCGCGAATCCTTTCGGGCTGACGCAAGTCAGCATCGCTGTAACTGGTGCGGACGCCGTAGTCGCGCTCCAGCTCGGCTTGTCTCTCCGCCGCGACTGCGGCGCCCTCAAGCCCATGAAGCACGATGTCGCAGCCGCCGGCCGCCAGTTTCTTCGCAATCGCAAATCCAATTCCGGACACCGAGCCGGTCAGCAGCGCGCACTTTCCCTTGAGCAAGCGATCCTCCTGACTATTCTATTTGTCCGGACAATATCAGAAGGACGCCTCCCGATCAAAGACGGCATTCATGCGCCGCGCGCATAAGCGCCGGGTCAGATTGTGGTGCGGCCCTGGAAGATCAGCGGGTGGACAATTCCAAGCGCGTCAATCTCGGCCTGAAGGGGCTCCGGCAACGGGCCCAACTCGACCGCCCTAACATTCGCTTTGATATCGTCAACCGACCTGAACCCGAAAAGAACCGTGTGCAGGCGCGCTTCTCGCAGCAACCAACGAAACGTAAGCTCCTGGACGCCAATGCCAACTTTCTCGGCGAGATCGATAAAGCCAAAATAGGCGTTGAAAAACGTCGCATCCATCCATGGCGGCGGGGCGCCACGCCATTTAAGCTTCGGACGCGCCAGCAAACCCTGCATCAAAGGCGCCGCGACCATTATACCGACATCCTTGGCAACCGCTTCTTCGAACAGAAATTCCGAGGCATTTCTCAGAATCGGATTGAACTGGTGCGCAATCATGATCGTGTGGACGTCGAGCGCTCGTGTAAGCCGTGCGGCGCGGCGCGCATCCTTGGCGGTGATGCCGACGAATCTCGCCTTCCCTGTTTCGATCGCGTTCGCGACGAACTGAATAACCGGCGCGCCGGCGAAATCGTAGATTTCGTCGTCCTGTATCAATGCCCCTTGCGGGTTGGACCCTTCTTCAGGGGTGATGTTCTCGTCGACCCACCACTTGCGGAAATCCGCTTCGTGAATCTGGATGATATCGACATAACTGACATTCAAACGCTGGAGTGACCCTTCGAACTGCTGCGTAAGGCCGGCCACACTGCGATGATCGTTCGGGTCCGCAGTGTAGCCCACTTTCGTTGCGAGGACGATCCGGTCGCGCACGCCGGCAAGAGCCTGGCCGAGCATTTGCTCATCGGCACCAGCGCTGTAGTAAGGCGCGGTATCAAAAAAGTTCACCCCGGCGTCGATTGCGGCGCGTATCCCGTCGCTGACGATCGATTGCCCTTGGGCAGAAACGAACGCAGACCCCAAACCGAGTTCGCTGACGAGAATATTCGTGCGACCGAACCGACGATATTCCATATTTGCTGTGGACTAATTGGAGAAGCTTCAGACGACGTCGATGTCGATCGTATCAAGGCAATTCGTGGCTAGAAGTAAAGCCGGTTCGGGTTCTCGACCAAAATCCGTTGCCGAATATCATCGGACACCGCCCAGTCCATCAGCAGGTCCAGCAGGCCGACATCATCGGGCTTATGCTTTTGCGCACCGTGCGGCCAGTTCGAGGCCCAGACCATCCGGTCCGGCGCGGCGCTGATCAGCTGTTTAGCAATTGCGCTGACATCGGAATAATCCGGCGCTCCGGTTTTCGATGTTTCGTAGGGCGCGGACGCCTTGACCCAGACCTTCCCGCTATCGAGTAGCCGCAGCAGACTCTGCATGCCCGGATGGTCTGGTGTAACAGGCCCCAGAAATTTCCCGTTGTGATCAATCACGACAGGGCATGGCAGACGCAAAATCAGTTCTTCGTAATCCGCGAGCATGCGGCCATCGAGCTGCAACTGAATATGCCAGCCGAATTCCGAAATCATCCGCGCTACGGGTTCGAGCATATCCCAAGTCAGGATCGCGCCCGGCAGCATGAAAAAGCGCGCGCCTCGCCCGCCCGCCTCGTTCCACACCTTCAACGTTTGCGCGGACGTCTCGGGAGTGACGAGAAAAATACCTCGTGCAGCGTCCTTGAAATCGGCCAATGCGTCGAGAAGACAACGATTGTCGTCGCCATACGCCGTCGGCTGCACCAGAATGACGCGGTCAAGATTGAGCCGTTGCATCACCGCGCGATACATCGGCGGCGTCGCCAACGGCGGCGGATAGCGGCAGCTCGGCGCGAGCGGATACCGCTCGTGGGTGCCGTAAATATGGATGTGGCAATCGCAGCTGCCCGGCGGGGTAACGAGCTTCGCCTTGCGAGACGGACTCATCAATGGATGCCGAGCCTCGCTCGTAATGCTGATACAGCGCTTCGTGGGCTGGTCAGGACCGGTTTCTTGGTGCGCTGAGATACAGCCTCAAATGCGCGGGATGTCGAAAAATGCGCCAGCATCACCACATCAACGCCGTCGAGTTGCTTAACGGCGGCGGCGACCAGCTCATTGTGGGTTTTAGCGTCGCCGCCCTTCAATGCGTTCATCGCAGCCTCGACCAATATCGTCTTCAACGTTGCATGACTTTGCTTTGTGCGGCGCTGCTCCTCAAACTCGGCTTCCATGCCGGCGACGCTGGGCCCGAATGTCGCGATCATGCCAATCCGATTGCCCATCCCGAGCGCGTCATCGAACATCGCCTCGTTCGGCTTCAGCACCGGTACATCAACGCGGCGCGCCAGCGCCTCAATCGCGCCGCCAAATGCCGAGCACGTAAACAGAACAGCCTCGGAACCGACCGACAGGGCGTAGTCGCCAAGCGAGCCGATCCGGTTGCGCATCGCCTCGGTCAATTCGGCGTCGCGCGCACGATCGCCACTCAACGAGTCGTCGAGGATGTTGATGGTATCGGCGTCAGGCCAGAGCTCGGCGAATGCCGCCTTTACAGGATCGACAGCGACCGTGACGGCATGAATTAAGGCAACGCGTGACATCGGGCGCGACATGGCACCTCTCGATCAGTTGCCGTAATAGAGGTTCGGCACAAATGTCACGATCGACGGCACATAAGTGAGCAGGATCAACAGAAGCGTCAGCGCCAGCATGAATGGCCAGCATTCCTTCATCAAGTCTTCCATCGAAACTTTGGCGACCGCCATCATGATGAAAATCACTGAGCCCATCGGCGGAGTGAGCAGACCGATCATCAAGTTCAGGGTGATAACGACGCCAAAATGCACCGGGTCGATGCCGAGCTGGTGGATCAGCGGAGCGAAAATCGGAACGACCAGAACCAGAATAACAACCGGCTCAAGCACGGTGCCTAGGATCAACAGCAGCACGTTGATCAGAAGCAGCACGACCCACGGCTCATGCGAGAGCGACAGCATCGCCTCTGTCAGCTCTTGCGGGACGTTCTCACGCGCCAAAATCCAAGTGTAGATCGTGCTAGACGCGATGATGAACATCAAGTTCGCGCTCTCTGTGCCGACGCGGACGAAGATCGGATAGAGATCGCGCCACTGCAGCGTCCGCAGCAGGAACTTGCCGACCACGAACGCATAGGCCGCGGCGACAATCGCTGCCTCTGTCGCGGTGAATGCGCCGGACAGAATGCCGCCGAGAATGATGACCGGCAGCATTAGGATCGGTAGTGAGCTGAACGTCTCACGAATGAGGTGGCGGCAACCCATCCAGGGCTGCAGTGGATAATTGCGCTTTTTCGCGATGACCCACACTGCGACCATCAGGAATACGCCCATCAGGAGACCGGGCACGATGCCCGCGAGGAACAGCGCGCCGACCGAGACGCCGGCGATGCCGCCATAGACGACGAACGGAATGCTCGGCGGGAACACCGGACCGATCGTCGCTGCCGACGCACCGAGCGCAGCCGCGAAGCTCGCGCTGTATCCGCCCTTCTTCATCATCTCGACCTGAAGCCGGCCGAGGCCGGCGGCATCCGCCGCAGCAGAACCGCTGATACCGGAGAGCAGGATATTGGCCGCCACGCTCACATGGCCAAGTCCGCCGCGGAAATGGCCGACCGTCGCCATCGCCACGCGAACCAGTTGCTGCATGATGCCGCCGCTGTTCATCAATTCGGCAGCGAGGAAGAAGAACGGGATCGCCAGCAGCAGATATTGATCGGTGCCGGCTATCGTGCGCTGGGCGACCGCGACAAGCGAGACGTCGCCTTTCATCAGCAGGTAAATCGCCGATGTCAGCAGCAGCGAAAACCCGATCGGCACGCCGATGACAAGAAAACCAAGCAGACCCAAAACGAGGAAGGTGGTCACAGCACATCCTCCGAATGGGTACTGTCGAAGACCTTGCCGCCGTTGCGGTAAACGCGCATTGCGCGGATCGCGTTGCGGACCAGAAAATAGAACAGGAACGGCATCGACACCGGCAGCACGACGAACAGCCAGCCGCGCGATATCTCCATCGCCGGATATTCAACGAACCACATGTGGGTCGTAAGAAACCATCCGTAATAGCCGAGCAGAACGATCATCGACCCCATGCCGAGGAATCGGATGATATAGAGGACGAGCTGCGAATTGCGGCCGACCGAGCGGGCTAGCGTCTCGACTTGCATATGCGCGTCCTCCGCCTGAACGACTCCAGCACCGAGCATGATGATCCAGGCGAACATGAAGACGGCAAATTCGTCGAGCCAAGACACCGGATCGTCCAGCACATAGCGGTAGATCACCTGGGCGAAGATCGCCGCGCAGGCAGCCATCACGCTGAGTGCGACGGCCGCCTCGCATACGATCCGAACCGGATCTTTTCTTTTGGCTGGCTGCTCGGAGGCCATTATTGCTGCGTCTTCGCGAGCTTGTCGAAGAAGCCGGCGCCCCACTTCTTTTCGAGCGCGGGATCTCGGCACACGTTCTTGGCCGCCTCGCGGAATTTCGCAACATCCGGATCGATGATCGTCATTCCGGCCTTCTTCAGGTTTTCAAGGTCCTGCTTGTCGGTCTGATCGACGACACCGTTCTGATAGGTACCGGCTTCGATCGCAGCCTCGGTGAGGATTTTCTGATTGGCCGGCGACAACGATTGGAACGTCGCTTCGTTGATGACGATCACCTGGTTCTGGGTGATATGTCCGGTGCGGATCAGGTATTTCTGAACCTCTTGCAGCTTGCGCTGCCAGATGTTCGACGCCGGATTTTCCTGGCCGTCGACCACGCCGGTCTGCAGTGCGGTGTAAACCTCGTTCGCCGCAATCGGCGTCGGGCTCGCGCCCATCGCGCGCACGGTGGCGAGATAGATCGCATCCGGCTGCACGCGAATCTTGAGGCCCTTGGCGTCGGTCGGCTCCCTTACCGGCGTCTTCGCCGTCGTCAGGTGACGCACGCCGAAGATCCAACCGAGGTCAAGCATACGCATGCCGCGCGTCTTGAGCAGCTCCTTGGTGAGCTCGTCGCCGATCGGCCCGCGCACGGTTTTCACCATGCTCGCCTCGCTCTTCCACAGGAACGGGCAGGACAACGCATCGAGCTTGGGCAGGAAGCGACCAAGCGAACCGGCGCTGCCCTCGAACATATGGATGGTACCGAGGCTCACGCCTTCGAGAATTTCCTGTTCGCTGCCGAGCTGTGCGGCCGGATAAATCTCGACGACGACCTCGCCCTTCGTCCGCTCGTTGACCAGCTCGGAAAATTTCTTCAGGCCGGTCTGAACCGGCATGCCCGGCGCCTGCACGTTGCCGAGCTTAAGCACCGTCTTGGCGTCTACCGGCCCGAGAAAAGCCAGGGTGCAGGCCAATCCGCACGCGAGTGCGAGGCTTCCCAACCGTTGCATAGCGTTTCCTCCTTCATGCGCTCTGTGCGCTTTGTTCTAACCTCGATTGCATTTTGGACGACAAAAATGCAATAAGTCAACCCGTCGATTTTCCCGGACAACAGAAAGCAACGGCCGTGTCGTATTTCGATCCCCAGCAACTCCAGGCATTCACCACCGAAATCTTCGTGAAAGCGGGCCTGCCCGGCCCGGATGCCCGAACGGTGGCCGATGGACTGATCGCTGCAAACCTGCGTGGAATCGACTCTCACGGCGTCTCGCGCATCCCGATGTATCTCGAACGGCTGCGGCGCGGCGTCGTCAACCCGAAGCCGACGATCACCACGCAGAAAATCACCTCGGCAGTCGCGATGGTCGATGGCGACGACGGCATGGGCTTCATGGCTGGCCGGCGCGCCATGGACGAAGCGATGGCGCTAGCCGCCGGTGCGGGCATCGGCTTCGTCGGCGTGAAGCGCAGCACGCATTACGGCATGGCGGCGATCTACGTCATGCAGGCGATCGCGAAGGGATACATCGGCTTTGCGTGGACCAACTCTTCGCCGGCCATCTCGGTGTGGGGCGGGCGCACGCCGTTCCTTGGCGCAGCGCCGTTCGCCGCTGCAATTCCGGGCGGGCATACGCCGTACGTACTCGACATGGCGATGACGGTGATTGCACGCGGCAAGATCCGGCTTGCAGCGATGCACAACGAGCCGATTCCCGAAGGTCTAGCACTCGATGCCGAGGGGCGCCCCACCCGCGACGCCAAGAAAGCGTTCGAAGGCGTCTGCCTGCCGTTTGGCGGCGTCAAAGGCTCGGCGCTGTCGATGCTGATGGACCTGATGTGCGGCGTGCTGACCGGCGCCAACTACGCGGGCAACGTGAAGAGTCTGTATTTCGATCACTCCGAGCCGCAGAATGTCGGGCACGTCTGCATCGCGATTCGGCCCGATCTGTTTATGCCGCGCCAGGAATTCGACAAGCGGATGGATACTTTCGTCGACACCGTGAAAGAGCTGCCACGGGCCGCTGACGTCGATGAAATTCTGATCCCAGGCGAACCGGAAGAACGCGTCGCCAAAGAACGCGGGGTGACCGGTATTCCGATCAAGGACGATCTCGTGCGTCTCCTTCGCGAGGAAGGCGAGCGATTTGCTATCGTTCTGCCCGATTCGTCACCTAACCCGCTCAAACGCGCGCCCTAAATCCCAACGCAAGATGCGTCACGATATCTCCCCTCTCGCTGCACGCATCGCACTCGACATCATCGGCCGAATCGAAGGCGGTCGCTTGCACGGCGGCGACGCCCTCCGTGAGACGGCGCTCGCGGAGACTCACCAAGTTTCGCGCTCGCCGATTCGGGAGGCGCTGCGGGCGCTGACGGCAGCGAAGCTGACGCGGCATCACGCCAACCGAGGCACTGTCATCGCCGACAGCATCAAGCCGGAAGCGCTCAAGCGCGCTCGCCAGCGGTTTATGCGCAGCGACGACGACGAACCTTATCGGCGGATCGCCGCCGACCATCTTGCCGGCACCCTTCCGACCGAATGCACGGAAGCGGAGATCAGCCGCCGCTATAAGCTCGGCCGCGCCAAAACGCGGCACATCATGGCTCGCATCGCGCAGGAAGGCTGGATCGAGCGGCGGCCGGGCTACGGCTGGGCGTTCCAGCCAGTTCTGACGACACCCCAGGCATTTTCATCCAGCTATCGATTCCGTCTCGCGCTCGAGCCCGCGGGCCTGCTGCAGCCGACCTTCAAAATCGACGAGCAAGCTTTCGCTCGCTTTCGCGCCGCCCAGCAGGCGCTGGTCGACGGACGGATCTACACGATGAGCTCGGTCGAACTATTCCGACTGGGATCGGCATTCCACGAGATGCTGGCGAAATGCTCGGGAAATCCTTTTTTCTTCGATGCGCTGCAACGGATCAACCGGCTTCGCCGCCTGATCGAGTACCGTGCGATGGTGGATACCGCGCATTTCATCGAGCAGGCGCGCGAGCATCTGAAAATTATGGATCTGATCGAAAGTGGCGATATGGACGCGGCCGCAGCGTTTCTTGCCCGCCATCTCGAGACGGCGCGGGGCGTCAAGCTCGAAGTGCTGACATCCGGAAAAGGCCGCACGGATTCAGCGACCGTGCATGTCCATTTCTGAATTGCTTAGTCGATATCTTCGACGCGGCCGCTAAATTCCTGCGCGCAGTTTTCACCACCGTGGAAGAGATCGCCGGTCGACCGAGGCGCGTTTTGGGTCAACCGCGTGGCAAAGGTTTCCGCATTGTCTTGGGGCGCATAGCCGAGCTGGCGCTGCGCATGGTCCCACCATTTGCGCCGCGTATTGGCGGACACGCCATACAGAACCGCGAAGTGAAATTTCGGTGCGTCGAGGCAAGAAGTGACAAGGCGAACCATGTCACCGTGGCTCATCCAGGTCGTCAGTTGCCGTGCATTTTCGGGCTCTTTTCGAAACGAGCCAATCCGTAGGCAGGCAACGTCCATGCCGTGTTTATCGGCATAAAGACGCCCCAGAGCTTCGCCGAACACCTTACTGACGCCATAGCGGCTATCGGGCCGCGCCGGCGCGATCGCATTGACGTCCTGATCGGCGCGATAAAAGCCGATCACGTGATTTGAACTGGCGAACAAAACCCGACGGACGCCCGCCTTTCGTGCAGCTTCAAACAAGTTATAGGTGCCGGCGATGTTGTTTGGCAGGATTTTTTCCCATTCCGCTTCGCGCGGAACGCCGGCCAGATGGACGATCGAGTCCATTCCCCTGACGGCTTCGTTGAGTCGATCGCAGTCGAGCAAATCCGCAACGAGCACAGACTCGTCGGCACGTAAATTAACGATCGGGTTGATATCCATCAGGCGGACATGCTCGTATCGGCCGGCGATGCCATGCCGGACAACGGAGCCGATGGCGCCGGCTGCCCCGGTAATGAGAACACGTTGCGCTTTCATGACGTGGTTTGCGCCGAGACGCCTTGCTCAAGCATCCGCAATGCTTTGTCGAAAAAGTCCGTTGTGCCGAAATTCCCCGATTTCAGTGCGAGTGCAAGCGGCCGATCGCGTCGCGCGGCTAATGCTGGAACGCCGGGATCGATCTCCGGCCCGACGGTGACGGCGTCAAGATCGAGTGCCGTCACGACCGCACCCGACGTTTCCCCACCGGCCACCACCAAACGTGTCAGCCCGTCATCCACGAGCCGCCGCGCAACCGTTGCGAAAAGCTGTTCGAGAGAATGCGCGACACGCTCCTGTCCGAAGGCGTCCTGCATCTGCTTCACCCGTTCCGGTGCAGCCGACGAGAAGACCAGCGGCGCATCGGCCCGGTGCTTCTGCACAAAGGCCGCCACGTGACCGGGCTCAATGCGGCCGTCGAGCACATCGCCGACGTCGATCGGCATCGATGGATGCGCGCGGCGATAGGTCTCGATCTGCTGCAAGGTCATCTTCGAGCAGGACCCGGCGAGCACCACGCCGGGCCCAGAAATACCGGGAAATTGGCCGTTTCTTTCGACGGCCGCGCCCTTAGCGCGCAGCACCTTGGGTAATCCGAGCGCGATACCGGAGCCGCCCGTCAGCAGCGGCAGGTCCGCACAGGCTTCGGCAATCGAGACCAAATCGGCCTCGCTGATCGCATCGACGATAACGAGATACTCATCACGCTGAGAGGCTTCATCGAGCGCACGCCGGATGGCGGCTGCCCCGCGATTGACGACCGGCCACGGAACGAACCCGACTGGCTGCATCGACTGCCTCGCAAGCCAGCGGCGGATGTCGGCATCGGTCATCGGATTGAGCGGATGGTTTTCGAGGCCGGATTCGTTGAGCAGCTTGCCGCCGACAAACAAATGCCCCTGATAGACGGTCCGCCCGGTCTCCGGAAAAGCCGGACAGGCGGGCACGCCCTTGACGTCGAGTGCGCTCGCCAGCGCTTCGCCGACCGGGCCGATATTGCCGTGCGGCGTGGAATCGAAAGTCGAGCAATACTTGAAGATAAATTGGCGACAGCCTTGCGCCTTCAGCCATTCGAGAGCGGCTAAAGACTGCGCGACGGCGTCATCGGCATCGATCGAGCGACTCTTGAGCGAAATGACGCCGGCGGCCCAATCGCCATCCTCGCTTGTCTTGGGAATGCCGAAATATTGCCTGGTCGCCAAACCTCCTTTGGCCAGCGTATTGGCGATGTCGCTGGCGCCGGTAAAGTCATCAGCAATGACGCCCAGATACATTTGAAAATTTCCAGCACAGATGTACGACTATCGCGCTCTAACAAAATCGCTTAGGTTGGTCCAGAAGCGCCATTCTTCCACGAAGTCGACATGAGCAAATCGAACGAAGCCGAGCGCATTGCACGCTTCGGAAAGTCAATCTTCGACCGAGGCCTGACCGCCGGAACGTCCGGCAACATCAGCGTCAAAGTCGCAGATGGATGGCTGATGACGCCGACCAACAGCTCGCTCGGCGAACTCGATCCGTCGACGATGTCACGTCTCAGCTTCGATGGGAAACTCGTGGCGGGCCATCAACCCACAAAGGAAGCCTTCCTGCATCGCGCGATGTACGACATGCGGGCAGACTGCGCCGCTGTGGTTCATCTGCATTCGACGCATTCGGTCGCAGTTTCCTGCCTTGCGGATATCGATCCGCACAACGTCCTGCCGCCGATCACCGCCTATTACGCGATGAAAATCGGCACCCTGCCCCTCATTCCATATTTCAAGCCGGGCGACTTAAAGCTCGCCGACGCCGTGCGAGCGCTCGCCGGGAAACATCATGCCGTTCTGCTGGCCAATCACGGGCCGGTCGTCGCCGGCACATCGCTCGACGCCGCCGTTGCCGCGATGGAAGAGTTGGAAGAAACAGCTAAGCTGTTCCTGCTGCTCGACGGCCACCGGGTCCGGCATCTGACGCCACAACAACTCGAAGAACTGGGCGTCAAGCAGGCCTAAAACGGAAAGCCGCGCAGGATTTTCCGAGAAACATTGCCGGTTTCTTGGCGGTACCGGGTCAGAGAAAAATCACCGCAAAGAAATGCCTGAAACATTGGTGGGCCCGCCTGGACTCGAACCAGGAACCAGACCGTTATGAGCGGTCGGCTCTAACCATTGAGCTACGGGCCCGACGCCGGCCCTTCTATCACATCTCGCAAAAACGACAGGGCGGGCCAATCGACCACAGACCGCGACAACGTTCCGTCTGGAACGATGGTTGTGGGCTGACGTTCACCCAAGGCTGGGGCGAGTCACGATCCCTGCCGGCCCGAGGCCTAGGACTCGTTTTGCGTGTGGCCGGCCGCACCTGCAGCCGATGCAAATTTTCTTTTTGCAACAACTGCGACTCAGTTATGCACAGCCTGTGTTGCCCCTATTCCGGACAATGCTTGCGGGCGGTGTGCTGGCCATACTCGCCCTTCTCGTCGGATTCGTCGCGCCGGCTCCGTCGACGTTGGCCCGGCCGCTGCCGCCGGCCCGCGGCCCGCTGATCGAGGCCGACCAACACCCTGAATGGAAACAGTTTCTGGTGCAGGCGGCCTACCGGCGAGCCGACGAGCTCGGCCAACTGCGCACGCTGCCAAGCGCTCCCACTCTCACACCGGTCGCCACGCCGACCGTGCCGGTCCAGGTCGCCGAACTGCCACCGGCCCACGCGGAGATCGAACCTGAAGAGATCACCGGCGCAATCGATGACGCGGCCTCTGGTTCGATGTCGATCGATATCGGGGAAGCCTCGGCCACCGAATTGCCGGTCCAGCAACTCGAACTGCCCATGCCGATCGAGCGGCCGGAAACGCTGAAGCGCAATCAGAGCCAGCTCAAGACGCCGGCGCGACACATCACGAAACGAAAACCGGCCCCGGCAAAGCCGGAGCCGGATTTTCTCACCCGGATATTTGGCGGCGATTCAACCGCGCCGGCAACAAACCCGACACACTAGGGCAGATTGGCGACGTTGATTGCGCGCATCCCGGCCGGCGCCGTCACGTCATGCTTGACGGCAGCGACATCGACCACCTGTGCATTCGCCGTAAGCCCGGCGTTCGGATCGACATCCTTCAGCATGCCCTTCGCCTTCGCCGCGTAATAGTAGCCGCCAGCATAGAGCGAGACCGCGCGATCGGGATTGCCGCCGGCTACCTTGTAGGCGTTGGCAAGATATTTCACCGCGTAAGTCATGTTGGTGTCGGCGTCGAGCAGGCCGGACGCAGTGCCGGTGTAGCCAAGGCCGCGCGCGGTGGCGGGCTTGATCTGCATGATGCCGTAGTTACCCTTGCTGATGACATGGGCGCGGCCACCGCTCTCGCGCTTGATGATGCGACGGACGAGCGATTCCGGAATGCCGTTGGCGGAGGCGTGCTTGGCGATCAACGCATCGAGATTGCCATTGGCATCGCGAAGCTCGCCGGCATCGGCCGGCGCGATGAACGAGGCAGTCGCGATCAGAGTGGCGCACGCCACGGCGCGATTAATCATGCTGAACCCTCCAGCGTGAATGATTTCGCGCCTTGTGCGGACGAAGTCGGGCCACAATGTGGCGCAACTTCGCGTCAAAGTTCCACATAGTTAGCGTGCAAACGTTACTCGACGGCGAGCGGGAACTTCCGCTCCGCGTCGCGCGCCATCTGCTTGGCTTCATCGAGCGCCTCGACGAAATCGTTGAAGGCATCTGCCAACCGCTTGAGCGCGTCGAAACGCGGCGTACTGGCCGGTTTAAGAATTAACGTCGTCATCGTTGCCTCAGTTGCGAGAGAGAAAGCGTTGCTCGATTTCGCGCTCGGC
Organism: Pseudolabrys sp.; assembly: GCA_035546455.1. Taxonomy (GTDB): domain Bacteria; phylum Pseudomonadota; class Alphaproteobacteria; order Rhizobiales; family Xanthobacteraceae; genus Pseudolabrys. Next base: position 24,601 of record DASZXA010000055.1, on the reverse strand, counting down.
GGAATCGGTAAATTTTCCGCCGGTGCGGGCGAGATAAGCTGCGATCTCGCGCTCGGCCTGGCGCATGCGGGCTTCGTGCATGGCACGGAAAAGGCGCACGATGAAGCTCGGCTTGGGGGTGGCGGCGGTAAGCGATGTATCGCTGGGTGACAGCGCGTGTGAAGCGAAGGCCATGGGTCAATCCTTTCTAATCAGGAGCCCAAGGCGTTTCCTTTGTTCTTGTTGTTGGCAGGAATGTAGTCCGAGTCGGCCCGATTGAGCAGACCCAGTTTGCGCATGGGCCTCATGCGCGTTCGAGCGCAGCGAAATATTCCTGTCGCCTCTTTGTGCAGTGGCGGATGAATCGTGCGGCGTACTGCTTGTTTCCGCAGCAATTCATCGCGTTGTCACGTGTCGTTAACGGGTCGCGCGGCGACGGACGGGATATGGCATAATTCCGCCGACCCTGGAGGCCCGACGATGCATCGCCTGACCGCCGCCCTCATCCTCTCCGCAATTCTTGCACTACCGGCCCTCGCGCAAACCCGCGACGTCGCCGGCGCGCGCGACTATCCCGGCATCGGCCGTTTCGCCGGCAGCGTCGCGACCGGGTACCAGACCAAGGATTTCGACGCCGTTCGGCTGCAGGCCGCGGCGTTCAAGGACGGCAAGCCAGCCGACGCGCGGCGCGTCGAAGGCCGCGTCGTGCGGATCGCCTATCGCACCCAACGCGGGCCCTCGATCCTTGAGGTGTCGCGCAATTTCGAAACGCAACTCGCCAAGGCCGGCTTCGAGGCATTGCTCGCCTGCGACACCGACGCCTGCGGCGGCATTCCGTTCGTCGAGTCCGTCGATGTGCTGCCGGTCCCGCAGATGTGGGCCGACGGCTTCAACTTCCGCTACTACGCCGGCGTGAAGAAGGACGGCGCGACCGAAACCTACGCCACCGTCATCACCAGCATCACCAATGACGAGGTCGCCACGCAGCTCATCGTCGCCGTGGTCGGCGCGATGGGCAACAAGATGGTCGACGCCGCGGCGATGAAGAAGGGCCTCGGCGAGAAAGGTCACATCGCGCTCTACGGCATTTATTTCGACACCGACAAGGCGACCATCAAGCCGGAGAGCAAGCCGACGCTCGACGAGATGGCCAAGCTGCTCGGGGGCCAGCCGGACCTCAAGGTCTTCATCGTCGGGCACACGGACAGCCAGGGCACATATGAGCACAACATGGCGCTGTCGAAGCAGCGGGCCGACGCGGTGGCGGTGGCGCTGGCGGGGTCCTACAAGATCGCGCGCGCGAGACTTTACACGGCGGGCGTCGGCTATCTGGCGCCGGTCGGCTCGAACGCTACAGATGACGGGCGCGCGCTGAACCGGCGGGTCGAACTCGTCTCCCCCTAGCGGATGGCGGGGAGCTGCTCCGACATCAGCACCATGGTCTTGCGATAGACCTCGGAGCGATTCCACTCGCGCATGACCTGGAAATTCTCGGTGCCCTCGCCGTAGGGCTGGCCGGCCTTCCAGCCGTTGGTCTTGAGCAGGTTGGCGGTCGAGGCCAGCACATCCGGCACCGAGTGGCGCAGATCGACGTGGCCGTTGCCGTCATAGTCGACGCCGTACTTGATGTAAGACGACGGCAGGAACTGGGTCTGGCCGATCTCGCCGGCGAAGGCGCCGACCAGATCGCGCAGCGGCAGGTCGCCGCGCTGGACGATCTGCAGGGCGGCAATCAGCTCGACCTGAAACAGATCCGTACGGCGGCAGTCGTGCGCCAGCGTCGCCAGCGTGCGGATGACCGGCAGCTTGCCCATGTCGCCGGTGCCGTTGTCGGTCTCGAGCGTCCAGATCGCGACCACCAGATTGGCGGGGACACCGAACTGCTGCTGGATGCGGGCGAGCAACTGGTGGTGCTTCTGCATCAGGCCGGTGGCGCGCTTGATGCGGGCCGGGATGACGCGGGTGCGGGCGTACTCCTCGAAGCTCTTGCGGAAGGTGCCGCGCTGGCGGCGGTCGAAATCGAGCACCTTGTGGTCGATGGTGACGCCGGCGAAGGCCTCGCTGATGACCTGGCGCGACACGCCCTGGGCCTGCGCTTCCTTCGCCATCGCGGCGAGGAAGGTGTTGAAGTCGCCGCCGCATTGCGCGGCCATGGCCGGCGCGGCGAACGCGAATGACACAATAAGGATAATCAGCTTTTTGATCATGCCGAAGCTCGTATCATGGCGGCAAAACAGCGTCCACGCGGCCAAAAGGCCTCACGCGCACGTGTAAGAATGTGTAGTGCGCGGGGCGCGATTTCGCCTAGAACGGCGGCGGAATGATTGGAGGATTCATGCGCAAAGTTGCCCTTCTTGCTGCCGCCCTCGCCGCTGTTGTGCCGACTTTGGCCCCGCTGAGCGCCCACGCCGAAACCGCGGTGAATGTGCCGCCGCCGACAGCGCAATCGGCGGCCACCAGTCACAACGAGATCGCGGTGCTGGCGGGCGGCTGTTTCTGGGGCATTCAGGCCGTGTACCAGCACATCAAGGGCGTGAAGAACGCGGTGTCCGGCTATGCCGGCGGCAATCCGGGCGCAGCGACCTACAACGCGGTGTCGACCGGCACCACCGGCCACGCCGAGAGCGTGCAGGTGACGTTCGACCCGCACGTCGTCTCCTACGGGCAGATTTTGCAGGTGTTCTTCGCGGTGGCACACGACCCGACCGAGCTCAACCGGCAGGGCCCGGACATCGGCACGCAATACCGCTCGGAGATTTTCCCGCAGACCGAGGCGCAGGCGAAATTCGCGCGCGACTACATCGCGCAGCTCGACGCCGCCAAGGTGTTCGCCAAGCCGATCGTCACCCAGGTCGGCGCGCCGAAGACCGCCTTCTTCCGCGCCGAGGACTACCACCAGGACTACGCCACGCTGCACCCGATGCAGCCCTACATCATGTTCAACGATGCGCCGAAAGTGGCGAAGCTGCAGGCGCTGTTCCCAGACCTGTGGCGCGACCCGCCGGTGACGGTGGCGAAAGCCGGCAGCGGGACGAATTGAGTTCATCGCCCTTTCCACGTCATGCCCGGCCTATAGCCGTTCGAAGAACGGCGTCCTAAAGGACGCCTATGTGCCGGGCATCCACGTCTTCCGGACGGCTTACCCCTAAGGCGTGGATGGCCGGGACAAGCCCGGCCATGACGACGTTTGGCGCAGGCGCGCATCATCACCCGTATTCTTTGCGGCGCCGGGTACGCCGTCGTCCATTTGCCGGTCCCTCCTGAACGAAGGGCGCGCGGAACGCCGGGTCTCGTTGTCCGCCTGAGCGAACCGGACCCGCGGGCCTCGAAGCCTCGCGACTCCGAGGCTAGTCGAGGAAATTGAACGCGACTCCGCCGAGCGCCTCGGCGTTCCGCGCGCGATGTTTGAGGTTTGCTCTGCGGCCACCCCGGTGGGGTCACAATTTTTACCCACCGCTTTAGGGGGACCGGAAACTCGAAGGCCAATACGCGGTGCCATGAGGCCGCGCTCGTGAAACCCTCCCGTCACCCCCGTGGATGCCTGCCTGGCATCCGGGAAGACCGCGGCTTGGACCGCCGCATCATTGGGCGCGCGTAAGCGCCCCCGACACGGCCACCGCACTCACTTCCCCCTCCTTTCGGAGAGAAAAGCCCCGGGACTGGCGCAGTTGTCGGCGCCAAATGCCTCCGGACGGTCCCGCTTCCGCCACGCTCGCGAAAACGCCCTTCAGTGGGACCGGGCGATAGGAATATAGGGAAGATAGGAATTTATGTCAAGCGGAGTTGATTAAGTCAGGCGGCACATCTGGCCTTAGTACCAAGTTTTGCAGAATTGCCGGTCGAGCCACATTATTACGTCGTAACTCATTCGATACGGCACAAACAGACAATAAAGGAGAACAATAATCGGCTTCTCAAGCAACAGTGGTGGGACGTTGGGAGACGATTCATTTTTCGCAGTACTGACTACGTCATCCCAGCTTTGGGGTATCTTAATTTGTTTGTCCTGCTGCTGCGCTTCCTCTGATTTCGCCAATCCAAATTCTTGAGGTGAGTTGAGCTTCGTTTCCGTATGCAAAAATTTGGTGAGTTCATACCATAGAAGCTGACAGGTTTTTTTCCAATTTCGTCGAGCCAAAAGATAAAATATCGGTTCGGCAAACCAAGCGCGCCTGTAATGGCTGTCTTCTTCCAAGTCAAAGTTTTTGATTCCAAGAAAATCCTGATGCGACCATTCAATCACCTCAGTCAGCGTGTAGTACGGTCCTGGGATGTGCTGCCGCACTTCCTCTTGGCCATTTGCTACCAATAATGTATTCAAAATTCCGGCAAGTTCCCGATCAGGCGTCTGCGTTCCTTGAATTTTTGACTGAGCCCAAAAACAGGTAAGGCAATAGGGGAGGATAAACTCTCCTGATAAAAACATCTTTGACTCGTTCTTGCATACGAAATCCCACAAAAAATCTTTTGAATCCTCACCCACTTCGAGGGTCTCGTCCAGTGCGATGGCCGCAAACAATCCCATCAACATTTTCTTTCGAACGTGAAAATAAGAAAACTCTCTAAAAATATGTTGGTTTAGAAGCGGTCGCCTTGTCCCATATTCCTTAGCAACCCAGCGAACAAACTCGACAAGTCCGCCCCTAATATTGAATTCGATATCTTGCAAGAAGACATTTGCTTTGCGTCCTTTCAGTTTCGACTGCGATAAGCACGCAGAAATCTTCACGTACAAAAGTACGTATAGTTTGATCGTCTCAAAATAATTGCGAGGCCGCTCCCAATTGCCAGCAATAATTGTCGTGATCATGTGAGCAGCAGCCACCCGCTCAAGCTTGAATTTCTGTGCCGGACCGGAGAGACCGAGAAGCCGCTCGATCAATTCGTTAAAGGCATTTTCAGGCACAGAATCTGTGCCGCTGCACGCAAGTAAATTTAGAATCTCGCGTTGCGATTCCGGATCAACCGGCCAAATTTTTTCCGCTTGCTCTACGAAAAGGGAAAGAAGTTCGCCGCGAGCAATTGTTTTGAGCGGCTTGACCTTTAATCCTGAAGCCTCAACGGCGGCGTTGTAGATAACGATCGCGGCGAGGACGTCTTCATGTATTTCGCCGTTCGTCACTAAAATCGGCTGATGAATCGTTTTAGCTTTAATGTTCGGATGAATGATCGGTTGGTACACAAGCGCGTTTATTTGAGGAATCAATTCGTGCCATTGAGAAACGGTAATCCTCCCTCCGGGATTCCCCTTCAACTGATAAGCTATAACCTCCCCATCTGGCGCAACGGCAATAACATCCTTTCCCAACTCCATGGCAGTGTGGGAAGTATTGTGAACCACCTTGTGGCCACTGAATATTAGTGCGCTTCGAAACCCGGCCTGATACTCACGCTCTGATGCGTTATCCAGCCAGATTTCGATCAGCCTCTCTTTCTCGGTACTCACCTTTCTTTCTCTCCAGCATTGCTTTCCACTTCTTTTGCAATTCCGGGCTTCGCTTCATTTCGTCATCCAATCTTGCAAACACAGGAGCCATTTGCGGAGATGTGACGAATGAACTGTCTCCGTGTTCTTTATCTTTCTCGAAATCGATCTGAGCTTTTCCCATCAATAAAATAATATCGTCATTAGTGAGGGGCTTGCCTTTAGCGTCATGGACCTGTCCGGTTTTTTCCGTAACCTTCTCAAGAGTGCCGAATAAGTGCTTAGCTTGCTGTTCATTAAACTGCGACGCCATCGAAATTATTGAGTTGATTATCTTTTCGAGCGTTACGTTCTCGATTTCCTTGAATGCCATTTCAAACTTTGCTTCAGACGAGACTAGTTCGGTAGCGTCTACTGTGTCGTCCGGCCGTCTTATGGAAGGAAGTCTACCTTCGTGAATCGCATGGCTTTTAATTTGAGCTAAAAGGCCATCGCTCCTCGCCAACTGCTTGATGGCATGAGTGACCGCTTTATTGAACAGATCGTTGAGTTTTTCGAAATTCGGCAACATGGAGAAAGATTAGCACAACTTTGCCGATAGCCGCGACAAACACCGAACTATTGCTCCACATCTCGAAATCCTATGTTACGGCCGGATAGATCAACTTCTGTTTGACACCGCCGCCTCCCCGTCCCAAAACCCCGGCGCACAAGGACAAACAAAATGCCCAAGAAACCGGGGACCAACCCGAAGAGCGAATTCGTGTTTTTCGACGTCGTCTATGAGGACGGCTCGCAGCGCTCCAACCGCCGCGTGCCCTCCGAGCTTGCGGTGAACCCCAAGGACGACAGCGAGGCGCTCGGCTACCTGATCGAGCAGGACCGCGAGATCGCCGAGAAATCCGGCCGCGCGCCGCTCAAGATCAAGTCCATCCTGCGCGAAGGCGCCAAGCCGCCGAAGATGATGAAGGTGAAGTAGGTCGTTGCTGTCATGCCCGCGAAAGCGGGCGTCCCGTACGCCGTGCCGGTGCGATCCTATCTCGTGCGTTTGTGTTTACTGGGTCCCCGCCTGCGCGGGGACGACAGTTGCTACGCCCGCACTTCCTTGGCCATGAACTCCACCGCGGCGGCGAGGCCGTTCTTGCCGTGCGGGAGCTTCAGCGCTTCGAGCCCCATCTCGACGGCCCCCAGCGTGCCGAACAGCATCGGCGCGTTGACGTGGCCCATATGCGCGATGCGGAAGCCCTTGCCCTCCGACGCGCCGAGCGCCTTGCCCAGCACGACGCCGCACTTGTCGCGGCAGTAATCGGCGAGCGGCTGCGCGCTCTCGCCGTTGCGCGTGACGATCGCGGTGACGGTGTCGCAGCGCTCGGAAGGCTCCGCGATGTTGAAGCCGAACACCTGGCCGATGTTGTTTCCTTGGCTCCACACCGCGACGGCGCGGCGCGTCGCTTCCGCCAGCAGGCGGTGGCGCGCATACACGTTGCCGAGGCCCTCGGCGAAGATCATGTCGAGCGCGGCGCGCAGGCCGAACAGCAGGTGCTCGGGCGGGGTGCCGCAATATTTGTGGTAGTGCACCTCGCCGTCGCGGAAGGTCCAGTCCCAATAGGGCGTGCGCATGCCGGCTTGTCTGTGCGCGGCGAGCGCGCGCGGGCCGGCGGCGGTGAAGCCCAGCCCCGGCGGCGTCATCAGCCCTTTTTGCGAGCCGGCCATTGCGAGATCGACGCCCCATGCGTCCATCTCGAACGGCACGCAGCCGAGCGAGGCGACGGTGTCGACCATCAGCAGCGCATCGTGCCTGGCGGCGCGGACGGCTTTCGCGATGGCCTCGATGTCGTTGACGACGCCGGACGCCGTGTCGATCTGCGCCACCAGCAGCGCCTTGATCTCGCCTTTGGTGTCGGCGCGCAGGCGCTTCTCGACGTCGTCGGGGCGCACGGCGCGGCGGAAATCGCCGGGCAGAACCTCGACCTCGGCGCCGAGCATCTTCGCCGCCTCGCCCCAGCCGATCGCGAAGCGGCCGCTCTCGAGCACCAGCACCTTGTCGCCGCGGGAGAGCACATTGGTGAGAGCGGCCTCCCAGGCGCCGTGGCCGTTGGCGGCGTAGATGTAGACCTTGCCGGATGTCGCGAAGATTTTCTTGAGGTCGCGCAGCAGCGTGTCGGTCAGGCCCACCGCCTCGCCGGAATAGATGTCGATCGCCGGGCGCTGCATGGCGGCGAGCACCTTGTCGGGGATGACGGTGGGACCGGGGATGGCGAGGAATTCACGGCCGTTGGCGACGGACATTGGCGACACTCGTGGATGGATTTCGCGCGCTTGGTAGCACGGGTTGGCGCGCGGACGGATCACGATTGTTGATGGGATTTATCAGGCACGGCGGAGCGAAGGCGAAACGGCGCGCTAACGCCGCCGTTTGCGCGCGGGTTTTTCCGGCGCGCGGATCGTGCCTTTGGCGGCGGCGGAGAGCAGCCGGCGGAACGTCGGGCATTCGAGGTGGCTCGGCGCGCGGCAGACCGCCGCATGGCGCAGGCCGTCGCGCATCGCGTTGAGCCGGCGGATGGTGCGGTCGAGCTCGTCGGCCTTGGTGGAGAGCATCTGCCGGTCGATCTTCACGCGACCGTCGGCGCAGAACATCGCGCCGATCTCGTCGAGCGTGAAGCCGGACGCCTGGCCGAGCGCGATCAAGGCGAGCCGCTCGAAGATTGCGGGCTCGTAGACGCGGCGCAGGCCGTGGCGGCCCGCCGAGGCGATCAGGCCCTTCTCCTCATAGAACCGCAGCGCCGAGGCCGGGATGCCGGACACGCGGGACACCTCTGCAATATCGGGCAGCTTCATGCCAAGAATTGTCCTTGACCTAAAGTGAACTTGAAGTCGTAGCACAGCCTCACGCGAATGCAACCGCGCGGAGGCGAAGATGGATGAGCGGGTTCTGGATGCGGTTCTGATCGGGGCGGGCGCGACCGCGTTGCTCGATTTGTATGGGGTGGCGCGGGCCTGGCTGACCGGCACGGCGGCGCCGGACTACGGGCCGGTCGGCCGCTGGCTGCTGTACTTGCCGCGCGGCCAATTCTTTCACGGCGCGATTGCGAAGTCTGCGCCGCTCGCCGGCGAACGCCCATTCGGATGGGCCGCGCACTACGCGATCGGCGCCGCGTTCGCGGGTGTGCTGCTGTTCGTGTGGCCGGACTTTGCGCGTGCCCCGACGCTCCTCCCCGCGCTGATCGTCGGCATCGGCAGCGTCGCCGCGCCGTTTTTGCTGATGCAGCCGGGCATGGGCGCCGGATTGTGCGCGAGCCGCACGCCCAATCCGCGCGCCGCACGCATCCGCAGCCTCACCACCCACACGATCTTCGCGCTCGGCCTCTACTTCACGGGTTTGGCCGCCGGCTGGGCGCTACGCGCATTCGAATTCTGAAACTGAACCCTGAAACCAAGGAGTACTTGCGATGACTTTTATCTCTCCCGAACGGCGACTGCCGCCGCGCTATGCGGCGTTCGTGATGCCGTTCGTGCTCTCGATCCTGATGTCGATGATCGTGTCGGCAGTGGCGACTTTGAAGAGCCTCGGCATCAACGCCGCGTTCGTCTCGACCTGGCCGGTCGCCTGGTTCCTGTCGTGGCTGGTGGCGTTTCCGACGCTGCTGCTGGTGCTGCCGCTGGTGCGGCGGATCGTCGGGCTCGTGGTGCAGCCGCCGCGGTGAACGGCGACGTGCGGCAAACCAAAACCCCGGCCTTACGCCGGGGTTTTTGATTCACGCCCGCAGGCCCGGCGCTTCGCGGCCGGTGCGCGCGACATATTCCGTGTAGCCGCCGCCATACTGGTGCAGCCCCTCGGGGGTGAGCTCCAGCACCCGGTTGGACAGCGCGGCCAAAAAGTGCCGGTCGTGCGAGACGAACAGCATGGTGCCTTCGTAGTCCGCCAGCGCGGCGATCAGCATTTCCTTGGTGGCGATGTCGAGATGGTTGGTCGGCTCGTCGAGTACCAGAAAGTTCGGCGGATCGTAAAGCATCAGCGCCATCACCAGGCGCGCCTTCTCGCCGCCGGACAGCACGCGGCAGCGCTTCTCGATGTCGTCGCCGGAAAACCCGAAGCAGCCGGCCAAAGTACGCAGCGAGCTTTGTCCCGCCAACGGGAAGGCGTGTTCCAACTCCTCGAACACCGTGCGCTCGCCGTCGAGCAGATCCATCGCGTGCTGGGCGAAGTAGCCCATCTTCACGCTGGCGCCGATCGTCACCGCGCCATCGTCGGGCTTGGTCGTGCCGGCGACGAGGCGGAGCAGCGTCGACTTGCCGGCGCCATTGACGCCGAGCACGCACCAGCGCTCGCGCCGGCGCACCATGAAGTCGAAGCCGTCATAAATGGTGCGGCTGCCGTAGCCCTTGCGGATGCCCTTGAGGCTGGCGACGTCCTCGCCGGAGCGCGGCGCGGGCGGAAAATCGAACGCCACAGTCTGCTGCCGGCGCGGCGGCTCGACGCGCTCGATCTTGTCGAGCTTCTTGACGCGGCTCTGCACCTGCGCGGCGTGCGAGGCCTGCGCCCTGAAACGCTCGATGAACCTGATCTCCTTGGCGAGCATCGCCTGCTGGCGCTCGAACTGCGCCTGCTGCTGCTTCTCGTTGAGCGCGCGTTGCTTGAGGTAGAACGCGTAGTCGCCCGAATAGCTGGTGAGCGTGCCGCCGTCGATCTCGACGATCTTGTTGACGACGCGGTTCATGAACTCCCAGTCGTGCGAGGTCATCAGCAGCGCGCCCTCGTAGCCGCGCAGGAAATTTTCGAGCCAGATCAGGCTTTCGAGATCGAGATGGTTGGACGGCTCGTCGAGCAGCATCGCGTCCGGCTGCATCAGCAGGATGCGGGCGAGTGCGACGCGCATCTTCCAGCCGCCGGACAGCTTTCCGACATCGCCGTCCATCATCTCCTGGCTGAAACCGAGACCGGAGAGGACTTCGCGGGCGCGGCCATCGAGCGCGTAGCCGCCGAGCTCCTCGAAACGTTCCTGCACCTCGCCGTAACGCGCCACGATCTCGTTCATCTCATCGGCGCGTTCGGGATCGGCCATAGTGGGATCGGACATGGCGGCTTCGAGCGCCTTCAACTCGGCGGCGACCTCGCTCACCGGTCCGGCGCCGTCCATCGTTTCGGCGACCGCGCTGCGGCCCGCCATCTCGCCGACGTCCTGGCTGAAGTAGCCGATGGTAATGCCGCGATCGACCGACACCTGGCCTTCGTCGGGGGCTTCCTCGCCCTTGATCATGCGGAACAAAGTGGTCTTGCCGGCGCCGTTCGGGCCGACCAGGCCGACCTTCTCGCCGCGATGAAGCGCGGCCGAGGCCTCGACGAACAGCAGCCGCGTGCCGCTCTGCTTGGTGATGTTGTCGAGGCGGATCATGGGTAGGCGGCGTGAGACTCAAAACGAGAGCGCGGCCCGCAGGCCGCGCTTTGGAAGAACTGGGTCCTCGCTTTCGCGGGGACGAACGGTAGGGTCAATTGTCGAGGAAGCTCCGCAGCTTCCGCGAACGGGACGGATGCTTGAGCTTGCGCAGCGCCTTCGCCTCGATCTGGCGGATACGCTCGCGGGTGACCGAGAACTGCTGGCCGACTTCCTCGAGCGTGTGGTCGGTATTCATGCCGATGCCGAACCGCATGCGCAGCACGCGCTCTTCGCGCGGGGTGAGCGAGGCGAGCACGCGCGTGGTGGTTTCGCGCAGGTTCGACTGGATCGCCGCGTCGATCGGCAGGATGGCGTTCTTGTCCTCGATGAAATCACCGAGATGCGAATCTTCCTCGTCGCCGATCGGCGTTTCGAGGGAGAGCGGCTCCTTGGCGATCTTGAGAACCTTGCGAACCTTCTCGAGCGGCATGCCGAGCTTCTCGGCCAGCTCTTCCGGGGTCGGCTCACGGCCGATCTCGTTGAGCATCTGGCGCGAGGTGCGCACGATCTTGTTGATCGTCTCGATCATGTGCACCGGGATGCGGATGGTGCGCGCCTGATCGGCGATCGAGCGGGTGATGGCCTGACGAATCCACCACGTCGCGTAGGTCGAGAACTTGTAGCCACGGCGGTATTCGAACTTATCGACCGCCTTCATCAGGCCGATATTGCCTTCCTGGATGAGGTCGAGGAACTGCAGGCCGCGGTTGGTGTATTTCTTGGCGATCGAGATGACGAGGCGGAGGTTCGCCTCCACCATTTCCTTCTTCGCCTGCCGCGCCTCGCGCTCGCCCTTCTGGACGCCGTGCACGATCTTGCGGAACTCGGCAATTTCAACGCCAGTTTGCCCGGCGAGGTCCTGCACCATCTGGCGGATTTCGCGGATGCGGTCCTTTTCCTTGGCGACAAAGCCCTTCCAGCCCTTGGCCGCGAGCTTGGAAACGCGATTGAGCCAGCGCGGATCGAGCTCGTTCTCGAGATATTGCTTGAGGAAGTCCTCGCGGGCGACGCCGTAAGACTCGGCGAGCCGCATCAGGCGGCCTTCGTTCGACACCAGCTTCTTGTTGATGTCGTAGAGCTGCTCGACGAGTGAATCGATGCGCGCCTGATTGAGGCTGAGCTTCTTCACCTCGGCGATGATCTCTTCCTTCAGCTTCTTGTATTTGCGCTCCTGCGCCGGCGAGAGCGAACCCGACTTCAACTGAAGCTGAATATCCTGCTCCTGCAGGCGGCGCAGCCGCTTGAAGGTGTCGGCGATGACGTCGAACGACTCGACGACCTTCGGCTTCAGCTCGGCCTCGATCGCGGCGAGCGAAAGCGAATTCTCCATGTCGTCTTCATCGTAATCGGACTCGGCTGCGCTCTCGCCCGGGTCCTTCGGCTCCTCGTCGGAGGGCGCGGTGGACGGCGCGGCCTTGTAGGGCGGCGCGGCGGGTTGCGGCGGCGGCGTGTTCGGAACGACGCGCAGATGCGGCGGCTGGCCCGGCTGACCGGCGCCGTTGCCGCCCGGCTGCTGCGGGATCGGCTGACCGGTCGCGGGGTCGATCTGCGGCGGCTGGAAATTCTTGGCGTCGGGACCGGCGTAGGTCGCCTCGAGATCGATGATGTCGCGGAGGAAGACTTTTCCGTCGTTCAACTCGTCGCGCCAGATGATGATGGCCTGGAAGGTGAGCGGGGATTCGCAGAGGCCCGCGATCATCGCCTCGCGGCCGGCCTCGATGCGCTTCGCGATCGCGATTTCGCCTTCGCGCGACAGCAGCTCGACCGAACCCATCTCGCGCAGATACATACGGACCGGATCGTCGGTGCGCTCGGACGGCTCTTTCTTCTCGGAGGTCGCGAGCGACTTCGATTTCGACTCGACCAGCTCGTTGCCGGTCTCGTCGTCATCGTCGTCCATCTCGTCGGTGGCTTTTTCCTCGCCTTCTTCCGTCTCGTCTTCGTTTTCGACGACGTTGATGCCCATCTCGGAGAGCATCGAGAGCGTGTCTTCGATCTGCTCGGAGGTGACTTCCTCCGACGGCATGACCGCGTTGAGCTGTTCGTAGGTGACGTAGCCGCGCTTCTTCGCGGCCTTGATCATCTTCTTGACGGCGGCGTCCGAGAGATCGAGCAGCGGCAGCGGCTGATCGGGCGTGGCCTCGTCCTTCTCGGCCTCATCCTTGCCGGCCGGCTTGGCGCCCTTGAGCGCGGCCTTCGTGGCGCCTTTGGCCGCGACTGCCTTCGGGGGGGTCTTGGACCGGGTTGCCGTTGCCTTACTCGCCATAATCTCTCTCTGTCTCTCTACTCTTATAACGCCACGCCGCGCCGTTCAGTCATTCTTCGTTTCGCGCCTTACGGCGCGGGACGTGCAAAAAAGGGGGCCGCAGCCCCGAATCAAGCCTCAATCTCGCCGGAACCCGCTTAAGCTCCGCTTAACCGTAAAACACAGCGGAAACACGATGGCTATTCCCGCGTCCGCCAAAACTCTCTCGCCTAAAAGCTTCTTGCCGGCCGTCCTGACGGGGCTCCGAAGCCTTCGATCAGCGCCTCGGTGCCTTCCATCTTGAATAGCCGGGCCTTGACGTCCCGCAAGCGCAAATCATTGGCCTCGCTGGGGTCGCTGCCCAAGGCCCGCTCGGCCTCTTTGAGCTCCTTAAGTAGTGAATGCCACTGCCGATGCAAGCCGACAAGCTGTTGCCAGGTCACGAGAACATCGGCCGGGGCGGCCTCCGGACCGGCGCCCCAGACGTCCCCGGTGGTGATCGCGCGGGCCACCTTTTCCATCGGCTCGGCGAAGCCGCGGCGGGTGAGCTCCTCGGACAGGGCTTTCGGTTCCGGCGAGCCGTCGTGAGCGCAAATATCGACGATGGCGCTCTTGAGCCGCTCGGCCTCGGCATGGCGGAACTCGAGGTGAGTCAATTCCTCGATGTGGTCGTGCAGCAGCCAGGGGTGGTTGAGCACCACCTGAAGGATCAGCGCCTCACGGCGCGGGATGGCGGTGCGATGGCCGAGATAGAGCGGGCTCGCCGCCATCTGCCGGCTGACCAGGGTGTAGGGGTCCGGCGCAAAAGGATTTTGCCCGCCGAAGCGGTCGCGTGAGCGGCCGCCGGTGACGACACGCGGGCCGGAAGGCCAGCGGCGGGGCGCGTTCTGGTTGGCGTAGCGTTGCGGCGCTCCGGCGGCGCCGGTGCGCGGTGGTGGCGCGAACAGCGCACGGACCTTGTCGTTGAAGTCCTGCCGGTAATAACGACGCACGCTCTCGTCGGCGATCGAGGCGGAGAGTTCGTTCATGCGCGCTTCGAGCGCGGCGCGGCGCTCCGGCGTGTCGAACGATCCGTTTTCGGTTTCGCGCATCCAGAGCACCTGCGCGAGCGGCCGCGCGGCGGCTAGCACTTCGGCGATGGCGTCGCGGCCACCGGCCTTAAACAGATCGTCGGGGTCCTGCCCCTCCGGCAGGAACGCGAAGCGCAGGCTCTTGCCCGGCTTGAGACGCGGCAGCGCCATGTCGGCGGCGCGATAGGCGGCGCGCAGGCCGGCCTTGTCGCCGTCGAAGCACATCAACGGCTCGTCCGACATTTTCCAGAGCAGCGCGAGTTGCTCCTCGGTCAGCGCGGTGCCGAGCGGCGCGACAGCGGCGGGATAACCGGCACGCACCATCGCGATGACGTCGACATAACCCTCGACGATGACAAGCTCGGCTTTCTCGTGCGTGGCCTGGCGCGCGGCGGCGATGTTGTAGAGCGTATGGCCCTTGTGAAAGAGCGGTGTCTCCGGCGAGTTGAGGTATTTCGCCTGCACGTCCTTCTCGAGCGCACGGCCGCCGAACGCGATGACGCGGCCGCGCACATCGGTGATCGGAAACATCACGCGGTCGCGGAAGCGGTCGAACGGCACCGGGATGTCGTCGCCCGACACCAGCAGGCCCGCCTCGACCATATCCGGCACCGGGACGCCGTGCGAACCGAGATGCTCTTTCAGCGCGTAGCGTTCGTTCGACGCATAGCCGAGCCTGAACTGGAGCTGCACGGAGGAGTCGAGGCCGCGGTCGGCGAGATAGCCGCGCGCCCGCGCGCCGCCGCGCCCCGCCAGCGTGTCGGCAAAGAACTTCGCGGCCAGCTCCATCACGTCGTGCAAGGTCTTGCGGCGGATGTCGCGCTGCTCGTCTTCGCGCGAAACCTTCGGCAGCGGCATGCCGGCCATCTGCGCGAGGCGCTCGACGGCTTCGGGAAACGAGAGGCCGTCGGTCTGCATCACGAAATCGAAGATCGAGCCGTTCTTGCCGGAGGAGAAATCGAACCACGCCTGCTTCTGGTCGTTCACGAAAAACGACGGCGTCTTCTCCTTGTTGAAGGGCGACAGGCCTTTGAACTCGCGGCCGGCCTTCGTCAATTTGACGCGCTTCCCCACCACCTCCGACACAGGGAGGCGGGCTTTCAGCTCATCGAGGAACTGAGGCGTGAAGCGCATGGCGATGGGACCGATTCGAAGCCGCCATCATAAGCGTCCGATTTGAGAGATAATGAGACGGCGGCTCTTTCCCCGCTATCCCGCGCGAGATCATTGAAGTTTTCGGGTTATCCACAGACCGGCGCTAGCCACTGAGCTTCGCCTTCACGGCGGCGGAGGCCTTGGCCATGTCCATCTGCCCGGCGTACTTGCCGCGCAGCACGCCGATCACCTTGCCCATGTCCTTCATGCCGGCGGCGCCGGTTTCCTTGATGGCGGCGTCGATCGCGGCGGCGACGTCGGCCTCCGCCATCTGCTTCGGCAGATAGCCGGAGATGATGGCTATCTCTTCTTCCTCCTGCTTCACCAGCTCGGGGCGGTTGCCCTTCTTGTAGAGATCGGCGGACTCCTGGCGCTGCTTGATCATCTTCTGCAGGACCGAGATGACCTCGGCATCGCCGAGCGGCGGCTTGTTCGCGCCGCGGGCCTCGATGTCGGCGTTCTTCAGGGTCGAATTGACCATGCGCAAGGTCGAGACGGCGCGCTCGTTCTTGGCCTTCATCGCCTCGGTCAGGGCCTTGTTGATGTCGTCGCGGAGCATGGTCTGTCCTAGTTGATTTTCTGGTGGCCCTGGTTTTCGCCGAACGCTTCCTCGCGGTAAAGCCCGAGCGCGTGCATCACCGGGAGATCGTTGAAGCAGAACAGGCAGGCGTCGTCACTGTTCGAGGCGTTGCCGTGCTCGTGGAAGGCCCAGGCCGGCACGCAGAAGATGTCGCGCTTCTTCCAGTCGAAGCGCTTGCCGCCGATGATCGAATAGCCCTCGCCCTTGGCGACCTGGTAGATCGACGAGCCGGTGTGGCGGTGCGCGCGGGTCTTCTCGCCCGGCCGCAGCATCTGCATCGAGGCGCCGATGGTCTGCATCACCGGGCCGCCGGTCTGCGGATTGACGTAGTTCATCAGCACGCCGTCATAGGGCGATCCATCAGTCGCTTTCGCAAAGCGTGACAGCGACTCGTAGGTCGGCTCCCACTCATATTTGAGCATCGGCGAATAGGGCTTCGACCAGTCGGCCCCGGCGGGCTGCAAACCCGGCGCACCCCAGCTCGCGGTCGAGTCATCGACCGGATAGCTGACCGACTGCTTCAAGTCGGAATGCACGGCATAGAAATTCGCCTCGAGGCAATTCACCAGCGGAATGTCGAGGCCGTCCTGCCAGATGCAGTCGGTACCGCTGGCGTCAACGCCGTGCTCGTGCCACGAGCCGTTCGGGGTCAGCACGAAGTCGTTTTCGCCGAGCGTCATCTTGTGGCCGTCGACCACGGTGTAGGCGCCCTTGCCTTCCATGATGAAGCGAAGCGCGGAAGCCGAGTGCTGGTGGGCCGAGGCGACCTCGCCGGCCTTCATCACCTGCAAGCCGGAATAGAGCCAGCCCACCGCGGCGGCGACATCGCGCCGCCCGGGGTTGTTGAGATAGATGACGCGGCGGCCCGCCTTTTCCGGCGAGACCAGCTCGAGCGAGCGCAGCACGTGATCGCGCAGGTCCTGATAGCGCCACAGCACCGGCTTCGATTCGGACTTCGGCTCCCACGGCTCGATCTTGTTGGCGACGGTCCACAGCGCGGCGGCGTCGAACCGTTCGAGATCGCCGTAATAGGCCTTGAGCTCCGGGGTGTCCTCGACATTGGCCCGCCCGGCCACGTCTTCCCGGTAGTTCTCGCGGTGGGGGCCTGTCATTTCACACCTATTTCCAATGGGGAGAGCCGCAACCCGCCCTTGCCTCGCCACATATAATAAGCAAGTAAATGCGCATGACCCAACAGCGACAAAATGACGGCTGGGCCGAGCCAAAGGCCACCGCCCTTTTGGTGCTGGCCGACGGAACCGTGCTGGAAGGGATCGGCCTGGGCGCCACCGGGCACGCGGTCGGCGAGGTCTGCTTCAACACCGCGATGACGGGCTATGAGGAAATCCTCACCGACCCGTCCTATGCCGGCCAGATCATCACCTTCACCTTCCCTCATATTGGGAACGTGGGGACGAACCGCGAAGACATCGAGAGCGTGAACATGGCCGCGCGCCCCGGCGCCTGCGGCGTGATCCTGCATTCGGCCATCACCAATCCCTCGAACTATCGCTCCAACGAGCACCTCGATGCGTGGCTGAAGGCGCGCGACGTGATCGGCCTTTCCGGCATCGACACAAGGGCGCTGACCGCGCTCATTCGCGAGAAGGGCATGCCGAATGCCGTGATCGCGCACGAGCCGAGCGGCAAGTTCGATCTCGACAAGCTCAAGAAGGCCGCGCGCGAGTGGCCGGGCCTGGTCGGCATGGACCTGGTGCCGAAGGTGACGAGCGCCCAGCGCTTCACCTGGGACGAGACGCCGTGGGAGTGGAACAGGGGCTACGGGCGGCAAACCAATCCGGAATTTCATGTCGTCGCGGTGGACTACGGCATCAAGCGCAACATCCTGCGCCTGCTCGCCGGCGCCGGCTGCAAGATCACGGTGGTGCCGGCGACGACCTCGGCTGATGAGATCATGGCGCTCAAGCCGGACGGCGTGTTCCTCTCGAACGGCCCCGGCGATCCGGCCGAAACCGGCAAATATGCGGTGCCGGTTATCAAGCAGGTGATCGACACCGGCACGCCGACGTTTGGAATTTGTCTGGGCCACCAGATGCTCGGCATCGCGGTCGGCGGCACGACGCAGAAGATGCATCAGGGTCACCACGGCGCCAATCATCCGGTGAAGGACGTCACGACCGGCAAGGTCGAGATCACGTCGATGAACCACGGCTTCGCGCTCGACAAGGACTCGCTGCCGAAGAATGTCGAGCAGACGCACTTTTCTTTGTTCGATGGCTCGAACTGCGGCATCGCGCTGAAGGACCGCCCGGTGTTCTCGGTGCAGTACCACCCGGAAGCCTCGCCCGGCCCGAAGGACTCGCACTATCTCTTCACGCGATTCGTCGAGATGATGCGCGCGAACAAGGCCGGCAAGCAGCGCAAGATCGCGTAATGACCGCGCCGCAGACGTTGTTCTTCAAGGACGACGGGCTCGTACCCAACAATCCGCTGCCGATGCTATTCTATCGCGGCGCCGTCCAGGCCGACGACAATGTCAATCATTTGGCCGACGCGATCGAGACATTGTTCGCCGAGAACGGCTGGGGCCACGGCCAGTGGCGCAACGGCATTTTTCCGTTCGTGCATTATCACTCGATGATCCATGAGGCGCTCGGCATTGCGCGCGGCCACGCCACCGTGCGGTTCGGCGGCGACAACGGCGCAGTCGTTGAAGTACAGGCCGGCGATCTCGCGGTGCTGCCGGCCGGGACCGGGCACCAGCGGCTGTCGTCGAGCGGCGACCTGCTGGTGATCGGCGCCTATCCGCCGGAGGGCACGTATAATCTGTGCAAGGGCAGCAAGAGCGAGCATGACACGGCGCTGACGACGATCCCGAAAGTGCCGGTGCCGAAAAGCGATCCGGTGCTCGGCAAGGATGGCGGTCTGGTGAAATTGTGGAAGCAGAGCGCATGATCCCGAAAAACGGGAACCGGTTTTCGGACAAGGTCATGCGCGAGGACGAACGATGAGCGACTGGATCAGCTTCTACGACCTGCGCCATTCGCTGATCTACGTGAACGACCGGCATCGCGATGTGCACTACCGCACCATCGCGCAGGACATCCGCGAGTACATCCCCTCACCCGACGCGCAGGTCATGGACTACGGCTGCGGCGAGGCGACCTCGGCGGCGATCCTCGCCGATTCATGCGCGCACCTCACAATGGTCGAGGCCGCGCCGAACGTGCGCGGTGCGCTCAATGCGCGATATGGCGGCAACGCGAAAATCTCGGTGCTGACGCCGGACGAAGCCGCGGCGCGCGCGCCGCAATCGTTCGACCTCATCGTGCTGCACTCGGTCGCGCAATACCTGACCGGCGCGCAGCTCGACGATTTGCTCGTCACCTTCCATCGGCTGCTCAAGCGCGACGGGCTGCTGATCGTCGGCGACATCGTGCCGCCCGGTCTCACGGCACCGAAGGCGGCGGTGGCGCTGCTCGGCTTCGCCGCCAAAAACGGGTTTCTGCTGGCGGCGATCGGCGGACTGATCCGCATCGCGCTGTCCGACTACCTCAAGCTCAACAAGAAAGTCGGGCTCACGCACTACTCGGAAGAGGCGATGCTGACCAAGCTGCGGGCTGCCGGTTACATCGCCGCGCGCAGCGAGACCAATATCGGCCACAACCCGTGGCGCATGACGTTTTTGGCAAGACGGGCGTGAACGCCCTTTCGTCTGGCGAGACGGGGGGTGTAACCACCGGTTAACCGCGTTGGTCACAGGCGAAATCTTCTAACGCCTCGTCAACCCTACGCCGGTAGCTTTGCCGGCGGCTCGGTGGCGGAGTGCGTACGCGGAGGACCCCGCAAGGTCCTCTCACCCAGGTTCAAATCCTGGCCGAGCCTCCACCCGCCTTCGCTAAAGCTTCGGCGGGCAAGACCTTCGCGTAGCGGGTGTCCACCGAAGCCTTGAAGAAGGTGGACAGCCACCGCAGGCCAAAAATGGCTGGAACTTTCACCCGCCCCTGCCCGTTATCGGTTTATGAAACGGGTCCTCACAATTGTGTCTTTGGCAGCCGCACTGCTCGCGGGAACCGCGCTTGCCCAATCGCCCTCGCCGCCACCCGCGCAGAACGATCAGCGCGAGGCGCCGATCCCCAACCGGTCGATCAAGCTGACGGCCGAGCAGGGCTACATCATCAAGGAAAACGTGATTCCCGGCGGCGCGGAGAATGCCAACAAGGGCGGCAGCACCACGGGCTCGGCCAGCGGCAAGCTCGAGATCGGCGGCAAGGTGCCGGTCACCTCCGATCTCAAGGATTTCCCCGAGATCGTTCAGCAGAAAGTGCCGTCGGTGAAGACCTACAAATACATGATCAGCGACAACCAGGTCGTGATCGTGGACACCAAAGACAACACGATCGCCGATATCCTGAAGTAACGGCCATTTCGGCCTGTGGCCAAGCCACCGGCCGCCCTTCCCTTCGTCCCCGATTCCGGTCTAAGCAATCCCCGCGCGGGGTCCACCCCGCCCCGGGGGCAAACGCGCGGATTTCCGCGCTATTTTTTTGTCTGCCGCGTCGTTTTTGCCGCCGCCCGCAGGCGGCGGATGGAGTGAGATGCCGAAACGCACCGACATCAAATCGATCATGATCATCGGGGCCGGTCCCATCGTGATCGGCCAGGCCTGTGAGTTCGACTATTCCGGCACGCAAGCCTGCAAGGCGCTGAAGGACGAGGGCTACCGGGTCATCCTGGTCAACTCCAATCCGGCGACCATCATGACCGATCCGGATCTCGCCGACGCCACTTACGTCGAGCCCATCACCGCCGAAGTCGTCACCAAGATCATCGAGAAGGAACGCCCGGACGCGCTGCTGCCGACCATGGGCGGGCAGACCGCGCTCAACTGCGCACTGTCGCTGCGCAAGATGGGCACGCTGGAGAAATTCAACGTCGAGATGATCGGCGCCACCGCCGACGCCATCGACAAGGCCGAGGACCGCGAGCGCTTCCGCGACGCGATGACCAAGATCGGCCTGCCGTCGCCGCGCTCCAAGCAGATCAAGACTTTACCGCAGGCGCTGGAAGCACTTGAGGAGATCGGCCTCCCCGCCATCATCCGGCCGTCGTTTACGCTCGGCGGCACCGGCGGCGGCATCGCCTACAACAAGGCGGAGTTCATCGAGATCGTCGAAGGCGGCATCGACGCCTCGCCGACCAGCGAAGTGCTGATCGAAGAGTCGGTGCTGGGTTGGAAAGAGTTCGAGATGGAAGTTGTCCGCGACAAGAAGGACAACTGCATCATCATCTGCTCGATCGAGAACGTCGACCCGATGGGCGTCCACACCGGCGACTCGATCACCATCGCGCCGGCGCTGACGCTGACCGACAAGGAATACCAGATCCTGCGCGACGCCTCGATCGCGGTGCTGCGCGAGATCGGCGTCGAGACCGGCGGCTCGAACGTGCAGTTCGCCATCAACCCGGAAGACGGACGCCTCGTCGTCATCGAAATGAATCCGCGGGTGTCGCGCTCGTCGGCGCTGGCCTCGAAGGCGACCGGATTCCCGATCGCCAAGGTCGCGGCCAAGCTGGCGGTCGGCTACACGCTCGACGAGATCGCCAACGACATCACCGGCGGCGCGACCCCGGCGTCGTTCGAGCCGACCATCGACTACGTCGTCACAAAAATCCCGCGCTTCGCGTTCGAGAAATTCCCCGGCGCCAAGCCGGTGCTCACCACTTCGATGAAATCGGTCGGCGAGGCGATGGCGATCGGCCGCAACTTCCAGGAGTCGCTGCAAAAGGCGCTGCGCTCGCTGGAGACGGGCCTGACCGGACTCGACGAAATCGCGATCGAAGGTTTCGACGAAGCCAAGGGGCTCGACGACGCCGACAACAAGAATGCGATCCGCGCCGCGCTCGGCACGCCGACGCCGGACCGGCTGCTCAAGGTAGCGCAGGCGATGCGGCTCGGCGCGCCGGACGACCTGATCCACCAGGCCTGCCGGATCGACCCGTGGTTCCTGGCGCAGATGCGCGGGATCATCGATACGGAAACCAAGCTCAAGGCCCACGGCCTGCCGGGCGACGCCAAGAACTTCCGCCAGCTCAAGGCGATGGGCTTCTCCGATGCACGGCTCGGCAAGGTGACCGGGCAGGCGACCGATGCGGTGACGAAGAAGCGCCACGCGCTCGACGTGCGGCCGGTGTTCAAGCGGATCGACACCTGCGCCGCCGAGTTCGCCTCACCGACCGCTTATATGTACTCGACCTACGAGAGCCCGTTCGCCGGCGCGCCGGTCAACGAGGCCAAGCCGTCCGACAAGAAGAAGGTCGCGATCCTCGGCGGCGGTCCCAATCGGATCGGCCAGGGCATCGAATTCGACTACTGCTGCTGCCACGCGGCGTTCGCGCTGAAGGACGCCGGCTACGAAACCATCATGGTCAACTGCAATCCGGAGACGGTGTCGACCGACTACGACACCTCGGATCGCCTGTACTTCGAGCCGCTGACCGCCGAAGACGTGCTTGAGATCATGGATTGCGAGCGCACCAACGGCACGCTGCACGGCGCGATCGTGCAGTTCGGCGGCCAGACGCCGCTCAAGCTCGCCGACGCGCTGGAGAAGGCGAAGGTGCCGATCCTCGGCACCTCGCCGGACGCGATCGACCTCGCAGAAGACCGCGACCGCTTCAAGCAACTTCTCAACAAATTGAAACTACGTCAGCCGCAGAACGGCATTGCCACCAGCCCGGCGCAGGCGAAGACGGTGGCGGAAGAGATCGGCTACCCGGTGGTGATGCGGCCGTCCAACGTGCTCGGCGGCCGCGCCATGGAGATCGTGCGCGACGCGCCGCAGCTCGACCGCTACCTGGCACGGCTCACCTCCGACCTCGACCGGCCATCAGAACTGGTCGTGTCGAAGAAGAGCCCGCTGTTGATCGACCGTTATCTCTCCGATGCGACGGAAGTGGATGTCGATTGCCTCGCCGACGGCAAGGACACCTTCATCGCCGGCATCATGGAGCACATCGAGGAGGCGGGCATCCACTCGGGCGACAGCGCCTGCGCGCTGCCGCCATTCTCGCTCGACAAGAAAACGATCGAAGAGCTCGAGCGGCAGACTCGCGAGCTCGCGCTGGCGCTCAAGGTCGGCGGACTGATGAACGTGCAGTACGCGATCAAGGACAAGGAGATCTACGTCCTCGAAGTGAACCCGCGCGCCTCGCGCACGGTGCCGTTCGTCGCCAAGGTGATCGGTTTGCCGGTCGCGAAGATCGCGGCGCGGGTGATGGCGGGCGAAAGCCTCGCCTCGTTCAAGCTCAAGCCAGTCGCCCACAAGCACACCGCGGTGAAGGAAGCCGTGTTCCCGTTCGCGCGCTTCCCCGGCGTCGATACCGTGCTCGGCCCGGAGATGAAATCGACCGGCGAAGTGATGGGGCTCGACCGCGCGTTCGACGTGGCGTTCGCCAAGAGCCAGCTCGGCGGCGGCACCACGGTGCCGCGCGGCGGCACCCTGTTCATCTCGGTGCGGGACGCCGACAAGCCGCGGGTACTCCAGTCGGTCAAAACCCTGAGCCAGCTCGGCTTCAAGGTGATCGCCACCTCGGGAACCCAGCGCTACCTGGCCGAGCATGGGGTCGAGGCCGCCAAGGTCAACAAGGTGCTGGAAGGCCGCCCACATATCGTCGATGCCATCAAAAACGGCGATGTTCAGCTTGTTTTCAACACCACCGAGGGGGCAACCGCCCTCGCCGACAGCGTTTCGCTGCGGCGGGAAGCCCTCTTGCATAAAGTGCCCTACTACACCACTCTTTCGGGAGCCGTCGCTGCGGCGCAGGGTATTAAAGCCTACCTGGGGGGCGACCTCGAGGTGCGCGCGCTTCAGAGCTACTTCAGCGGCCGGGCGTAAGCGGGAACCACCCGCCTCGTTCGGCGTTCCTGACGGCAGTAAATGGGCCGGGAAGGCAGATTGCGGAGCCAGTTCTCCGCCATCCGTTTTTTTGGCTAGACTTTGACGGGCTCCGGACCGCGTAACCGCGACCGGAGTCGAATTGCGCTTGGCGGCCCTCGCAAATGGGCCGTCAGGAGGAGAATGAGACGATGGACAAGATTCCGATGACCGCTGCCGGCCATGCGCTGCTCGAAACCGAGCTGAAGCACTGCCAGTCGGTGGAGCGCCCGCGCATCATCCAGCAGATCACCGAAGCGCGCACCCATGGCGACCTGTCGGAGAACGCTGAGTATCACGCCGCGAAAGAACAGCAGTCGCTGAACGAAGGCCGCATCGCCGAGCTCGAAGACAAGCTGGCGCGCGCCGACATCATCGACGTATCGAAGCTGTCCGGCGACACGATCAAATTCGGCGCGACCGTCACTCTCGTCGACGAAGACACCGACGAGAAAAAGGTGTGGCAGATCGTCGGCGAGCCGGAAGCGGACGCCAAGAAGGGCCGGATTTCGATCACCTCGCCGATCGCGCGCGCGCTGATCGGCAAGACCAAGGGCGCGACCGTGGAAGTGAACACTCCCGGCGGCGCCAAGGGCTACGAAGTGAAAAAGGTGGAGTGGAAGTAACTTCGCCAGCCAAAACGATATCGAAGGCCGGGCCCGCGCCCGGCCTTTTTGTTGTGGCCTCAAGCCGACGCGCGTCCGCCAACGAGTTCGCCCCGCTCGAACGTGAGCCCGGCAAATGTTTCGCGATATTCGCCCGGCGTCATGCCGGTATGCCGCTTGAACACACTGCGAAAAAACGCGACGTCCTC
>DASZXA010000054.1:0-70180 GCA_035546455.1 Pseudolabrys sp. | reverse complement strand
GAGGCCGTCGGCGCCGCCGATGATGAACACTAGCGCCGGCGCATCGGCCGCGCGCCACTTGGCAAGCTGCTCCGCGACTTTGGCGCTGCCCGGATTGTCGCCGCGTTCGTCAAGCAGAACGGCGACGGCACGCTCGGGAATGATATTGGCAAGCGCGATCGATTCTTCGAGCATGCGCTTCTGCGCATCGTCGGCCTTGCTCTCGCGGATTTCGATGATTTCGACGCTCTTCCAGCCGAGGTTGCGGCCGGTCTGCTCCGCGCGCTTGCGATATCGTTCGGCAAGCTCGGTTTCCGATCCGGCCTTCAGGCGCCCGATCGCGGCGACGATGATCCTCATCGCGCCAGTCTAGCGCAAAGTGAGCTCAACGCGCGGCTTTTGCCTTGCCGCCGCCGGACCACATCTTTTCGAGGTTATAGAAGCCACGCACCTCGGGCCGGAACACGTGGACGATGACGTCGCCCGCGTCGATCAGCACCCAGTCGCTTTGCTTCATGCCCTCGACGCGCACGCGTTGCACGCCGGCTTTCTCGATTTCATCGACGATATTGTCGGCCACTGCGCCCACATGGCGTTGCGAGCGGCCGGAGGCCACCACCATGTAATCGCCGATCGAGGTTTTGCCGGTGAGGTCGATGGTTGTGATGTCCTCGGCCTTCATGTCGTCGAGGCAGGCGAGGACCACGCGGAGCGTTTCGTCGGCATCGGGATGCTTCGAAACGGGTTCGGACACGCGCAGGTTACGAGCCAAATTACGAACCTTGGCTGTCCGAGAGAGTGCAGGTGTCGACAGGGGTACCAGTCCTTTCCTTATGTCGCGCACACGACTCACTGCCGAAGCAGGAGCCACGACAAAGATAATGGTAACCCGCGATTGTTGCTACTCTTTGAAGGGCCGGTTCACCCCCGCTTTACCTGGTGGCCTGACCGCAAAGTTCCAGCCTTGCGCCCGCGATGTCTGTTGCAGAAGGCGACTAGCGCCGCCTTCGTTTTTTTGCTGGCTTGCCGCTCCGCATCGCCCGCAGCGCCGTCGATGACAGCGGCGACTTGAGCCCGTGCAGGAACGACCACGCCGGCGGCTGGCGGTCCGGCAGGTTGGCGGCGTTTTCCTCGGCGATCCTGAATTTTGAGAGTGAGGCGCCGGCCGGGCTGGCGGCGGCATAAAGGCTGGGGCCGAGCCGGTCGATCACCACGATCGGCAGCATCGAGGCGATGTCGCGCCATTTTTGCCAGCGGTGGAAGCTGCGCAGATTGTCGGCGCCCATGATCCAGACGAACCGCACGCCGGGGCAGCGCGTGAGCAGCCACCGCACGGTGTCGTAGGTGTATCTCGTCTTGATGACGGCCTCGAGGCCGGTCACGTCGATGCGCGGATGATGCGCCAGCGCGCGCGCCGCAGCGATGCGCTGTTCGAGCGGCGCGAGGCCGCGCGTGTCTTTCAGCGGGTTGCCCGGCGTCACCATCCACCAGATGCGGTCGAGCTTGAGCCGCTTCATCGCCAGCAGCGCGGCGCCGAGATGTGCCTGGTGCGGCGGGTCGAACGTGCCGCCGAACAATCCGATGCGCATGCCCGGGGCATGCGGCGGCAGCAGGCGCTCATTACGCAGACGCGGACCACTCACGGACGAGTCTGCCCTGTGCCGCGAATGCGATATTTGAAGCTGGTGAGCTGTTCGAGGCCGACCGGCCCCCGCGCGTGCAGCCGCCCGGTGGCGATGCCGATCTCGGCGCCGAAGCCGAATTCGCCGCCGTCGGCGAATTGCGTCGAGGCGTTGTGCAGCACGATTGCCGAGTCGACTTCGCGCAGGAATTTCTCCGCCGCCTTGGCGTCGTCGGTGATGATCGCATCGGTGTGATGCGAGCCGTAGCGCTCGATGTGGTCGATGGCGCCGTCGACGCCGTCGACCACTTTTGCGGCGATGATCTTGTCGAGATATTCGGTCGACCAGTCTTCCTCGGTCGCGGCCTTGACGCGGCTGTCGGCGGCTTGCGTTGCCTTGTCGCCGCGCACTTCGCAGCCGGCGTCGAGCAACATGGTCACCAGCGGCTTGAGTTCCTTAGCGGCGGCATCCTTGTCGACCAGCAACGTCTCCGCCGCGCCACACACGCCGGTCCGGCGCATCTTGGCGTTCAGCACGATCTCCTTCGCCATGTCGAGCGACGCCGCCTTGTCGACATAGACATGGACGTTGCCTTCGAGATGCGCGAACACCGGCACGCGCGCCTCGGTCTGCACGCGTGCGACCAGGCCCTTGCCGCCGCGCGGCACGATCACGTCGATATTGCCATCGAGGCCGGTCAGCATCATGCCGACGGCATCGCGGTCACGCGTCGGCACAAGCTGGATCGCGTCTTCGGGCAGCTTCGTCTTTTGGAGGGCGGCGCGCAGCGCGGTCACGATCGCGTGCGACGAGCGGAAACTGACGGAGCCGCCGCGCAAAATGGCGGCGTTGCCGCTCTTGACGCACAGCGTCCCGGCGTCTGCAGTCACATTCGGGCGGCTCTCGTAGATTATCGCCACCACGCCGAGCGGCACGCGGACGCGTTCAATGGTCATGCCGTTCGGCCGCGTCCAATGATCGATGACGGCGCCGACCGGATCGGGCAGGGCAGCGACCGCCTCGATGCCGGCGGCCATCGCTTCGACCCGTTGCTCGTTGAGCAGAAGACGGTCGAGGAAGGCATCTGTAAGGTTAGAAGAACGCCGAGCATCGGCCAGATCGGCCGCGTTCTCGTCGATAATGGTGCCGATGTAGCGGCGGATTTCGGCGGCCATTTCCAGCAGCGCGGCGTTCTTCTGGTCCGCCGAAGCCATTGAAAGAACACGCGAAGCCGCCCGCGCGCGCCGCCCGATGTCGCGCATCGCCGCCGCCAGTTGGGCGGAATCGCCAGTCTTTTCAATGCTCTTGAGCGTCGTCGCCATCGCCTAAATCCTGAGCGAAGTTCCTAACACGTCGGGCGCGGCCTCGCGAGCGCGTTGATTTTGCGGCGGTTTCAGCCGGCGCCACATTCAAATGGGGATTGCGTGGATAACCTGCCCATATCCGGAACGCTTAACTGACCGGACACATTGAGCAGTCAAACAAAATGCTGATGCTGCAGGAGAATTTATGAATTCACACGCCAAGCAAATGCCCGCGCGGTTTCCGGTCGGCACCAAGCTCGTGATCGAGAGCCACAAAACGCGCGACGGACAGTCAGTCTATGCGCGGCATCTCGAATTTCCGGACGGCACATTCTTTCCCCTGCCGTCGCGCGCGCCGCAGGCGCGAACCAGCAAAGCGCGAAGCCCGCGCGGCCGCCGCCACTAATTGGACGGGCCGCCTGAAAAAGAAGGGGCCGCTTTCGCGGCCCCGGGGGGATGTAGTGTCCAGAACAATTCGCTTTTCGAGCTAGGTGACTAGCTGGGGATCAGCGTTTCGTTCCGAGATAACAAAACATCTGGATTCCGGCGCGAGCGCAACGCGCCAAAACGCCGCATTCGAAACCGCCTAAGTCGCTGCGCCACAAACAGAAACCCGGCCTGCAAGGCCGGGTGTCCGGGCGGCGGTGAGCCGCCTTCTGACTCTGTTTGGATACTGTTTCGCGTCGCGTCGTTATCCAAATAACGCGCTACATCGGCGCCAGTTCCGCTGCATGTTCGTTTTTTCGCCCGGTGCTCGGGGTTATTCCCCGCGAAGCACCAGATCGTCGCGGTGAATCATCTCGGTGCGGCCGGTGAAGCCGAGGATCTCCATGATCTCGGCCGACGACTGGCCCCTGATCTTTTCGGCATCGTTGAAGTCGTAGGCGATCAGGCCGCGGCCGACTTCGTCGCCATCCGGCCCGCGCACCACCACGGCATCGCCGCGATCGAAGTCGCCCTCGATCTTGACGACGCCGGCGGGCAGCAGGCTGCGGCCCGACTTGAGCGCCTTCACCGCGCCGGCGTCGATCACGATCGCGCCGCGCGGCTCGAGCGAGCCGGCAATCCATTTCTTGCGCGCCGTCACCGGATTGGCCGGCGTCAGGAACCAGGTGCAGGGCTTGCCGTCGCCAATCGCCTTAAGCGGATTGGCGACGCGGCCGGAGGCGATCACCATGTGGATACCCGCAGTGGTGGCGATCTTGCCGGCCTCGATTTTGGTCAGCATGCCGCCGCGCGACAGCTCGGACCCGGCGGCGCCCGCCATCGCTTCGATTTCCGGCGTGATGCGCTGAACCAGCGGCACCAGTCTGCCGCCCGGAGTGGAAGGCGGGCGATCGTAAAGCCCGTCGATATCCGACAGCAGCACAAGCAAGTCGGCGCTGGTCATGGTGGCGACGCGCGCGGCGAGGCGATCGTTGTCGCCGTAGCGGATTTCGCTCGTCGCGACGGTGTCGTTCTCGTTGATGACCGGCACGCATTTCCATTCGAGCAATTTGTCGATGGTCGAGCGCGCATTGAGGTAGCGGCGCCGCTCTTCAGTGTCGCCAAGCGTGAGCAATACCTGCCCGGTCTTGATCTTGTGCGCGTCGAGCGACGCGGCCCAGGAGCGCGCCAGCGCAATTTGTCCAAGGGCGGCCGCGGCCTGGCTGTCCTCGAGCTTCAGCGCGCCTTTCGGCAGCTTGAGCACTGCGCGGCCCAGCGCGATCGCGCCGGACGACACCACCAGGACATCGCACTTGTTCTTATGCAGCGCGGCGATATCGGCGGTGAGCGAATCCAGCCAGTCGCGCCGCAGCGCGCCGGCCTTGGAATCGACCAGCAGCGAGGAACCGACTTTCACCACCACCCGGCGAAAGGATTTGAGTTCGGGCGTTTTCGACATGGGCGCGACGTTTGTTGCGCGTGCTCTTTAGCACACGGTTCGTCGCGCCGTCATTTGCAGAAACCGCGGCGTTAACCCTTGCCGATGGTCGAATCGATCCGCACCAGTTCGGCGAGGTTACGCGCACCCATTCGAGTCATCATCCAGGCCCGGTGGATTTCGACAGTGCGGAAGCTGATGCCGAGCCGCTCCGCGATCTCCTTGTTTGATGCCCCGGTGACCGCCAGGTCGTAGACCTCGCGCTGACGGTCGGACAGGCTGGTGAGCCGTGATTTTAGCTCCGCGGCATGCGCCTCGATGCGGCTTCTTTCGGCCGCCTCGAGGCCGGCGAGCCGGATCGCCTCGGCCAGCCGCCGCTCGTCGAATGGCTTCTCCAGGAAGTCGAATGCGCCGAGCTTGATTGCTTTCACCGCCATTTCGACGTCGCCGTGGCCGGTAATGAGGATCAGCGGGGCAGGTTGCCCTTGCGCGGCCAGGCGCTGAACGAGGTCGAGCCCGGACAGGCCGGGCATCCGCACGTCGGTGACGATGCAATCGAACGACGCCGCGTCGCCGGCGAGAAATTCCTCCGCCGAAGCGAAGCACGTAACGTCGAAGGCCTCGCGCCGCAGATAAAGCGACAGGGAGTCCAGGACGGCGCGGTCATCGTCGATCAGCGCGACACGCACGATCATTCCTTTCCGGCAACCGGAAGCGTGAACGTGACACACGCTCCGGCGCCTGTATTCGATATTTGCAGTTCGCCGCCGTGAGACTCGACGATCGAGCGGCATAGCGACAGGCCGATGCCAAGGCCTTCGATCTTCTTTGAGGCGTTGAGCGTCCGCTCGTTGTCAAGCATGGCCGGCGTGAAACCGGGTCCGGTATCGTTGACCGTCACGACGATCCGCGCGGGCAATTGCTGCCTGGCCGCGATCGTGATCGTACCGCCGCCGTCGCCGTCGCGTATCGCTTCGACTCCGTTCTTGAGGAGGTTCAATACCACCTGCTCGATCTGAAGCAGGTCGACCATGACCAACGGCAATGCCGGATCGATAGCCAGCCGCACCGCGACGGCGCTTCGCTCGATCTCGGGCCGATAAAGCTCGATGGTTTCTCTCACAATCCTGTCGACACTGACCGGCGCCCGGTTGCTTTGATCGAGGCGGATCAATGCCCTTAACTGCCGCACGACGTCGGCGGCGCGTTGCACCTGTCCGACGGCCTTCTCGGTCGTCTCGACCAGGGGCGGCGGCACCTCGACCGAGCGCAGTCCATCCGCCACCAGCCGGACATAAGTGCCGGCAGCCATCAGGGGCTGATTGATCTCGTGAGCCACCATGGCCGCAAGCTCACCCATGCTGCCAAGTCGGGAAACATGCGCCAGCGAATCCTGATGGCGTCGCAATTGCGACTCGATACGCTGATGCTCGGTGATTGCCGCGCCGGCCGCGAGCCCGCTCAAGGCCAGGACCAGCATCAACGCCTGAAACGCCGTGACGTCCACGCCTTCCGTCGGCAGCATTTGAATGCACAGGATGAGGCCAATCTGCGTCAGCAGGATGCCAACCGTCACCAGCTCGATCCCCCCGCGCACCGCCATCCAGATCACCGGAAGAAAAAGCAAATAGAAGAGCTCGAACCTGTGCTGCTCCGCGGAAATGAAGACCAGGATCAGCGCTGCGAGGATGGCGGCGACCTGAGCCAGGGTCTCCGACTTTACCGTCAGTTGTTTGCCGCGGGTCAGGAAGATCAGGACAGACGGCGCAACCACGGCGATACCGATGAGATCTCCGATCCAGAATCGGAGCGAGGCGCGCGCAAAAGCATCGGGCGCGATCAGCCCGGCGCTCCACAACAGCAATACGAAGCATATTGCCACCGCGGCACTGCTCAGGGCCGCGATCGCGAGCAGCATGATGACATCGCGCATCGCCGGCAGCGCCGGGTTGAAGCGCACCTTTGGGTTCAAAAGCACCAGCAGGCCGGCGGCATAACCGCCGCCGATAATCGCGTCGCCGGCAAGCTCGATCGGCCATGACAATGGCAGGTGGCGCACCAGCACGTTGGCGAGGAATGGCGCGACGAACAGCCATGGCAGGAATCGCTGGCCGAACAACAGCACCAGCACGAAGCTCAGGCCGGTGGGCGGATTCCACGGCGTGATGCCGAACGGCGCGAATGGCTGAATGAAACTGAGCCAATCGAGCGCGACATAGCCGGCCAGATAGGCCGCTACCAAAACCGGCATGGGCAGCGAAAATACCCTCTGGAAAGCCATCGTCCGCCATCGTCCAGGATCGCTCATGGCTGTTTTACGCCTGATGGGTTGCGGAAACGGCTAAGGGCGAACACCTAGGTAGGTCCGCTCAGTGACAAAGCCTAGGCACGCGCCCGGAATTGTCAAAGCGAGGCGTCACATGCGACTCGCGGGAGATGGACACAAAGCGAAAATCAGGATCACGGCGCAAGCCGGACAACGTCGTGATCGTCTGCGCGGAAGAGGACGTCCGTGATGTCATCGCGCATTGGCTGGCGATGAACGGCATGAACGTCGTGGTCGCCGCCAACGGATACGAGGCGGCGCGAGCATTGCGGCACGGCAGCCGCTGGCTGGTCACCGACCGCGTGTTGCCCCCGTGGCCGGGTCTCGACCCGTTCCTCGATCTGCGAAGCCGGTATCCGAATCTCAACATCGTCTTCGTCGAGGGATCGAATATTCATGACACGATCCTTGCGCGCGTGACCGGCGCCGGGGCGACGTTGTCGCGCCCGCTGAAGCGGCAGGCGGTTCTCGAGGCGGTCGGTTTCGCGAGCGTCGAGTGACCGCGTCGTTTTCCCTCCATCAGCTCGGCACGATTCAGGTGGTGGCGACCGCGCTGTTCGCATTGGCAGTGCTGCATACCTTTCTCACCAGCCGGTTTGAGCACCTGGCGCGCCTGCAGCCGAAGCATGCCGGGCTTTGGCATTTGCTTGGTGAAGTGGAGACCGTATTCGGGGTTTGGGCGCTGATCCTGATCGGCTTCATCGCGCTGTATGCCGGCCCATCAAGCAGCCTGCATTACCTCCAGTCGAGGACATTCACCGAGCCCGCTTTCATCTTCGTGATCATGGTGATTGCGGCGAGCCGCCCGATCCTCGATTTCGCCGGCGCTGCGTTGCGCTGGTTCGCCGCGCTGCTGCCGATGAATGGATCGATCGGCTATTACCTGTCGATCCTGTTCATTGGGCCGCTGTTAGGTTCATTCATTACCGAGCCGGCGGCGATGACGTTATGCGCGCTGCTGATGCGGCAACGCTATTTCAGCGCGCAGGCGCCGCGGCTGTTCAAGTACGGCACGATCGGCGTGCTGTTCGTCAATGTTTCGATCGGGGGCACGCTGACGCCATTCGCTGCTCCGCCGATTTTAATGGTAGCCGAGCGATGGGGTTGGGATATCGGCTTCACCCTTCAGGCCTTCGGGTGGAAAGCGGCCACGGCGGTGCTCATCAACGCGGCTGCTGCTGCTTTCATGTTCCGCAAGCATCTTGTCCAACTCCCGGCGATCTCGGAAGCGCTCGGACGGCTCGACGTTCCCATCACCGT
This sequence comes from Pseudolabrys sp., assembly GCA_035546455.1. GTDB lineage: Bacteria > Pseudomonadota > Alphaproteobacteria > Rhizobiales > Xanthobacteraceae > Pseudolabrys. Next base: position 61,825 of record DASZXA010000054.1, on the reverse strand, counting down.
CATCGTGGTTCACCTCGCTTTCCTGGCGGGCGTTGTCGTCACCAGCCATCACCTGGTGATATTCGCGGCGCTGTTTCTGTTCTTCCTCGGGTTCACCGAGGCCTATCGCAAATATCAGAGCCGGCTGATTCTGCGTGAAGGTCTGCTGGTCGGATTGTTTCTCGGCGGGCTGGTTGTGCTGGGCGGATTGCAGGAGTGGTGGCTCAACCCGCTGTTGTCGCAGATGGGCACGACCACGCTTTATTACGGTGCGACCGCGCTCACGGCGATCACCGACAATGCGGCGCTGACATATCTCGGCTCGCTGGTCGATGGATTATCGCCGGAGGCGAAGTATTCGCTGGTCGCCGGCGCGGTGAGCGGCGGGGGGTTGACCGTCATCGCCAATGCGCCGAACCCGGCCGGCTTCGCGATCCTCAAGAGCACGTTCGACAACGGCGCAATTGATCCGCTGTGGCTCGCGGCGGCGGCGACGCCGCCGACCCTGACGGCGATTGCTGCGTTTCAGCTCCTGCCGGGCTAGCCGCGATAGCGCCCCCCGGTCAGGGTTAATGCCCTGCCGGCCCACCGGCAAAACACGCGGAAAGGGCCGCCCCAGCGCGCTTTTCCGGTGTCATCCAACTGTCATGCACTCGTCATAGGACCGTGACGTGGCGGCGTTAGGTCCGGTTCATCGCGGCATCGGCCGCGCAATGATTATTGATGGAGAGGCATATGAAGTTGGTACGAACCCTGACGGCGGCCCTTGCGGGCCTCGCCCTGACGGGGACGATCGCGGCCGCCGCCGATATTTCCGGCGCCGGCGCCACGTTCCCCTATCCGATCTACGCCAAGTGGGCGGACGCTTATAAGAAGGAAACCGGCATCGGCTTGAACTATCAGTCGATCGGTTCGGGCGGCGGCATCAAGCAAATCAAGGCCAAGACCGTCACGTTCGGTGCCTCCGACGCGCCGCTTCCCGGCGACGATCTGACCAAGACCGGCCTGGTGCAATTCCCGATGGTGATGGGCGGCATCGTGCCGGTCGTCAACATCGACGGCGTGCAGCCGGGCGGCATCACGCTCGACGGCACCACGCTGGCGAAAATCTTCCTCGGCGAGATCAAGAGCTGGGATGACCCGGCGATCGCGAAGATCAACTCGGGCGTCAAGCTGCCGAAGCAGGCGATCGCCGTCGTGCATCGTTCGGACGGATCGGGCACGACCTTCAACTTTGCCTACTACCTCGGCGACGTGAGCGCGGAGTGGAAGAGCAAGGTCGGCGTCAACACCTCGCTCGAGTGGCCGGTTGGCATCGGCGCGAAAGGCAACGAAGGCGTTGCCAACAACGTCGCCAACACCAAGGGCTCGATCGGTTACGTCGAGTATGCTTACGCCAAGCAGAACAAGCTGACCTACGCCAAGATGCTCAACAAGGCCGGCAAGGTCGTGTCGCCGACCTCGGAAGCGTTCCAGGCCGCGGCGGGCAACGCCAACTGGAAGTCCCAGCCGGGCTACGGCGTGATCCTCGGCAACCAGCCGGGCGAGAAGTCGTGGCCGATGACGGCGGCGACCTGGATCCTCGTCTACAAGCAACCGCAGGACGCGGCGGCCACAGCCGAGGCCCTGAAGTTCTTCGCCTGGGCCTACAAGAACGGCGCCAAGATGGCCGATGAACTCGACTACGTCGCCATGCCGGCGAATGTCGTCAAGGACATCGAGCAGACCTGGTCGGCCGAGATCAAGGACGCCGGCGGCAAGCCGCTGGTGGCGACCAATTGACCGATCGCGAAAATACGATGATGAATGGCGGTGCAGCCCGGGGCTCGGAGCCCGGGGCTGCATCGTCACTACGTCCTGGAGTCTCCGCTGCCATGGGCGCTCGCATCCTGATCGTCGAGGACGAAGAGCCGCTGACAATGCTGCTGCGCTACAATCTGGAATCGGCGGGCTATTCCGTCGATTCAGCGGCGCGTGGCGATGAAGCCGAGCTGAAACTGCGCGAGACGACCCCCGACCTGATCGTGCTCGACTGGATGCTGCCGGGCATCTCAGGCATCGAATTATGCCGGCGGCTGCGCTCGCGGCCGGCGACGGCGCAACTGCCGATCATCATGCTGACCGCGCGCGGCGAAGAGAACGACCGCGTACGCGGGCTGGCGACCGGCGCCGACGACTATATCGTCAAGCCGTTTTCCGTACCGGAGCTGCTGGCGCGCGTGACGGCGCTGCTGCGGCGGGCCAAGCCCGAGCGCGTCAACGCCATCCTCAAGGCCGGCGATATCTCGCTCGATCGCGAGCGGCGCCGCGTGCTGCGCGCCGAGACCGAAGTCGAGCTCGGCCCGACCGAATTCCGGCTGCTCGAGTTCCTGATGCAAAGCCCCGGCCGCGTGTTCTCCCGCGAGCAGCTGCTCGACGGGGTATGGGGCAACGAAGTCTATATCGACGAGCGGACGGTCGACGTGCATGTCGGACGCCTGCGCAAGGCGCTGAGCCCCGGCCGCCAGACTGACCCGATCCGCACCGTGCGCGGCGCCGGCTATTCATTCGACGAGCGCTACGGAAAGTGATTTGATCCGCCTCCAGCGTGCCCATTCTGACGGCTGGCCGGCGAAGGTGACCGAACAGGCGGATCTCCCACAATTGCAGGCGTTGCTCGACGCCATGCCGTCGCCGGTGGTGGCGATCGACAGCGCGAGCATTGTCGTGGCCGCCAACGCGCGGGCCAGGCTGGTGCTGGCGGGCCTGCGGCTCCAGCAGCCGGTGGCGCTGATGCTGCATGCCACCGAGCTGATCGAGACGATCGACCGGGTGATCGCCACCGGGCAGCCCGACAAGGCGCATTTTTCGGAGAAGGTGCCGGCCGAGCGCTGGTACGAGGTGCATGTCGTGCCGGTGCGCCCGCCGGCCGTCGCGCCGGGCGGACGCACCTTGCTGCTGCTGACCTTCCACGACCTGACGCCGCTCTACCGGGTCGAGCAGATGCGGGCGGACTTCGTCGCCAACGCCAGCCACGAGCTGCGCACGCCGCTGGCGGCGTTGTCAGGCTTCATCGATACGCTGCTCGGTCCGGCGCGTGACGATCCGGCGGCGCGCGAGAAGTTTCTCGGCATCATGCAGACGCAAGCGAGCCGCATGGCCCGTCTGATCGACGACCTGCTGTCGCTGTCGCGCATCGAGTTGCGCGCCCACGTCAATCCCGATGTGGCGCTCGATCTGGTTGCAATTGTCCGGCAAGTGCTCGACAGCCTGCAAACATTGGCGAAAGAGCGTGACGTCAAGCTGGCCCTGGCGGCGCCGAGCGATCCGGTCACCGTGCGTGGCGATCGCGATGAGTTGGTCCGCATGTTCGAGAACCTGGTGGAGAATGCGCTGAAGTACGGCGCCTCGGGCAAGCGGGTCGAGGTTCGCATCGAGGTCATCAAGACCGCCGGTGGCAAGCCTGACGAGGCGAGGATCGCCGTGCGCGATTACGGCCCCGGCATCGCGCCGGAGCACATGCCGCGGCTCACCGAGCGGTTCTATCGGGTGGATGTCGGGCAAAGCCGCGCCGAGGGCGGCACCGGCCTCGGTCTTGCGCTGGCCAAGCACATCCTCAATCGCCATCAGGGGCGGCTTGAGATCGACAGCACGCTCGGCCAGGGGTCGACTTTTACCGCCGTCGTGCCGGTCGACTGGTCGGCAAGGCCCGATAATGATTGAGAAAATGGCTGTCATCCAGACGTCATAAAGTTCTCATCTAACTGTCATGTAGCGGTGGCACCAAGCCAAGGTGTCAGTTCAATCCCTCCCACATACGAGTTCCATGGTGGCTTCAGGGGCGTCGCAGGCCTTGCCGCGGTTGCGGACATGGGACCGTGCTTTCCGGCTGTTAACCTTCTCATCGGCGGCGGCGGTTCTCGTCCTGCTCGGCGGTGTCATCGTTGTGCTGATCGTCGGCGCGATGCCGGCGCTCAAGACATTCGGCTTTGACTTTCTCACCAGCGAAAGCTGGAACCCGGTCACCGAGAAATTCGGTGCACTGGCGCCGGTTTACGGCACGGTCGTCGTCGCGATCATCGCGATGCTGGTCGCGGTGCCGATCGGCATCGGCATCGCCGTGTTCCTGAGCGAGCTGTGTCCGCAATCGTTGCGCGGGCCGATCGGAATTGCGATCGAGCTGCTCGCCGGCATTCCCAGCATCATTTACGGCATCTGGGGCCTGTTCGTATTCGCGCCATTCCTGCAGGCGACCCTGCAACCGGCGCTGATCAACACATTCGCCGATGTGCCGTGGTTGTCATCGCTGTTCGGCGGGCCGCCTTACGGCATCGGCATAATGACCGCGGGACTGGTGCTCGCCATCATGGTGTTGCCGTTCATCGCTTCGGTGTCGCGCGACGTGTTCGCCTCGACGCCGACGGTGCTGAAAGAAGCCGCCTATGGCGTCGGCGCGACGACCTGGGAAGTGGTGCGCAACGTCATCCTGCCGTATGCGCGGGTCGGCGTGATCGGCGCGATCCTGCTCGGACTCGGCCGCGCGCTCGGCGAGACGATGGCGGTCACCTTCGTGATCGGCAACGCGCACCGGATATCGGCGTCCATTCTCGCCCCCGGCACCACAATCTCGGCGACGATCGCCAACGAGTTCACCGAGGCGGTCGGTGACATCTACACCTCGGCGCTGTTCGCGCTCGGCCTGATCCTGTTCGTCATCACCTTCATCGTGCTCGCAATCGCGCGCTACATGCTGCTGCGCCTCGAGCGGGGGAAGGGCCGATGAACGCGCTCTACCAGAAACGCAAGCGCCGCAATTTCATCGCCACCACGCTGATGATATGCGCGACCGGGCTTGGGCTCGGCTGGCTGGTGCTGATCCTCGGCGTGCTGCTGTGGAACGGCGTCGGCGGCCTGTCGCTCGCGGTGTTCACGGAAAACACGCCGCCGCCGGGATCGGCCGGCGGCCTGCTCAACCCGATCGTCGGCAGCCTGATGCTGACCGTCGGCGCAGTCGTGGTCGGCACGCCGCTCGGCATGCTGGCCGGAACGTGGATGGCGGAATACGGGCGGTACAACCGGCTCACCCCGGTGGTGCGGTTCGTCAACGACATCCTGCTCAGCGCGCCGTCGATTGTGATCGGACTGTTCATTTACGAGATCATGGTCGCGCCGATCGGGCATTTCTCGGGCTACGCCGGCGCCGCGGCGCTAGCGCTGCTGGTGGTGCCGGTCGTGTTGCGCACGACGGAAGACATGCTGCTGCTGGTGCCGAACGAATTGCGCGAGGCGGCCGCTTCGGTCGGCATGCCGCGTTCGGTGCTGATTACGCGGTTGATTTATCGCGCGGCGCGGACAGGCTTGCTCACCGGCATCCTGCTTGCGGTGGCGCGCATCAGCGGCGAGACCGCGCCGCTCTTGTTCACCGCGCTCAACAACCAGTTCTTCAGCGCCAATATGGGCCAGCCGATCGCCAGCCTGCCGGTGGTGATCTTCCAGTTCGCGCTCAGTCCCTACAAGGACTGGCAGCAGCTCGCCTGGGCCGGCGCACTCATCATCACATTCGCAGTTTTGGCGCTGAGCGTCGTTGCACGCTCGCTCGCCAGAGTCAGGAAATCAGCATGATCGACATCGCCGTCACGCTCCCCGGACAGAACGCCGCGCCGCCGCCCATCGTGGGTGCGGACGGGATGCCGGAGAAAATCTCGATCCGGAACCTGAAGTTCTATTACGGCGACTCGCTGTCGCTGAAGGGCGTCTCGATCCCGCTTTATGCGCGGCAGGTGACGGCTTTCATCGGCCCATCCGGCTGCGGAAAGTCGACGCTGCTGCGCGTGCTCAACCGGATCTACGACCTCTATCCGGGCCAGCGGGCCGAGGGGCAGGTGCTGCTCGACGGCGAGAACATCCTTGATGCCGGGCAGGACCCGATTCTGCTGCGCGCGCGGATCGGCATGGTGTTCCAGAAACCGACGCCGTTCCCGCTGTCGATCTACGAGAACGTCGCGTTCGGCGTGCGGCTGCACAACAAGATCGCGCGTTCGGAACTCGACGGCCGCGTCGAGAGCGCGCTCAAGCGCGCCGCGCTGTGGAACGAGGTGAAAGACAAGCTGCACGCCAGCGGGCAGAGCCTGTCGGGCGGCCAGCAGCAGCGGCTGTGCATCGCCCGCACCGTCGCGGTGCAGCCGGAAGTCATCCTGCTCGACGAGCCGTGCTCGGCGCTCGATCCGATCTCGACCGCCAAGATCGAAGAGCTGATCAGCGAGCTCAAGACTGACTACACGATCGTGCTGGTGACGCATAACATGCAGCAGGCGGCGCGCTGCTCGGACTTCACCAGCTTCATGTATCTCGGCGAGCTGATCGAGTTCGACCGCACCACCAAGATTTTCACCGCGCCGCGCGACCCGCGCACGCAGGATTACATTACCGGCCGCTTCGGCTGAGGAGACACATCATGGCCGAACATACCGTCAAGGCGTTCGACGACGAGCTCCAGGAGCTCACCCGCAAGATCGGCGAGATGGGCCGCGTGGTCGAAAAGCAGATTGCCGGCGCAGTCGGCGCGATGACCTCGCACGATGTCGAGCTGGCGCGCCGCGTGATCGCTTCCGACGCGCGCGTCGACGCCATGCAGCGCGAGGTCGAAGAGCTGGCGATCCTCACGCTGGCGCGGCGCCAGCCGATGGCGGTCGATCTCCGCGAGATCGTCGGCGCGCTGCGGCTTGTCAACGCGCTGGAGCGGATCGGCGACTACGCCAAGAATATCGCCAAGCGGCTGCTCGCCAGCGAGCCGGACACCGGCCCGGAAGCTGCGCTGCTCGGCCTCAAGAACATGTCGGACCTGGTGCTGACGGCGCTGCGTAACGTGCTGGACGCCTTCGCGCGGCGCGATCTCTCGCTCGCCTTGCAGGTGTGGCGCGGCGACAAGGCGATCGACGCGGCCTATAACTCGCTGTTCCGCGCGCTGCTCACCTACATGATGGAAGATCCGCGCAACATCTTGCCGTGCACGCATCTGCTGTTCTGCGCCAAGCACATCGAGCGGATCGGCGATCACACGACCAACATTGCCGAGACGGTGTACTATATCGTGCAGGGCACGCCGCTGTTCGACGAGCGGCCACGCGAGGACGTGCTCGCCGGCGGGCAGTAGCTAGTTCGACGCCAGGCCGTCGACGCGCTCCAGCGAGACCTTGGTGAGGCCAGAGAAGCCGAGAATTTTCGCTGCGGCCGGCGTGACGTCGATAACGCGGCCTTTGACGAACGGCCCGCGATCGTTGATGCGGACCACGACGCTCTTGCCGTTCCGCTTGTTGGTGACCCGCACGCGCGAGCCGAACGGCAGGGTGCGGTGCGCGGCGGTCAGCCCCGCCGCGGAGGCGCGCTCGCCGCTCGCGGTTTTCCCGCTTTCGTAGGCATAAACCGAAGCGACCCCGGATTCGGCCCTTGCTGCTGACAGGCCGACCAATAACAACGTGGCGCCACATAGCGCCGCGGATAAACGCCGCATCATCTTTCCCTCCACCATCGCTCGCGACTTGACTAGCGGCGGTAGTGTGCGCTTTGACGGCGACAATGAGGTCTTTGTCTGGCGACGGGAACCTCTAGGCAGCAACGCGGAAGCGCGGTGTCGGTTTCAAAATGAGTCACGAGCGGCGGTAGGCAATGCGGCCCCTGATTTATGTGGCAATGTTCATCGCTGCGCTGGTGAGCGTCGCGATGGGCGTCAGCCTGGTCGATACGACTCCGGTGCGGATCGCTGCGCGTCCGGCGGCCGAGCCGATCCGCCATGAAGCCGCTCCGGTGCAGCCTGCGGTGCCGTCGCCCGCCGCTCCCGCGCCGTCAGCCGCCGCGCCGCGGCCTGCACAGCAGGCGCCGAACGTGGCGCAACAGCCCGCGCCGCAGATTTACCAGCCGGAACAGACCACCGCGCAAAGTCCGGAACCGCCGCCGTCATGCAATGTGGCCGCCTGTACGGCGGCCTACCGCTCATTCACGGCGTCGGATTGCACCTATCAGCCGCTGGAAGGCCCGCGGCGGCTCTGCAGCAAGTAGCTCAGTAAACGACGACCGAGCGGATCGACTCGCCTTCGTGCATCAGATCGAAGGCATCGTTGATCTTGTCGAGCGGCATCACATGCGTGATGAGGTCGTCGATATTGATCTTCTTGTCCATGTACCAGTCGACGATCTTCGGCACGTCGGTGCGGCCTCTCGCGCCGCCGAACGCGGTGCCTTTCCAGACGCGGCCGGTGACGAGCTGGAATGGGCGCGTCGCGATTTCCTGACCCGAGCCGGCGACGCCGATGATGATGCTCTCGCCCCAGCCGCGATGGCAGCATTCGAGCGCCTGGCGCATCACGTTGACATTGCCGATGCATTCGAACGAGAAGTCCGCACCGCCGCCGGTGAGATCGACGATCGCCTGCACGACCTTGTCGTTGCCGATCTCTTTCGGATTGATGAAATGCGTCATGCCGAATTTCTCGGCGATGGCGCGGCGGCCGGGATTGAGGTCAACGCCGATGATCTTATCGGCCCCCACCATCTTCGCGCCTTGAATAACATTGAGGCCAATGCCGCCGAGGCCGAACACCGCGACATTGGCGCCGGGCCACACTTTCGCGGTGTTGATGACAGCGCCGACGCCGGTCGTTACGCCGCAGCCGATGTAGCAAATCTTGTCGAACGGCGCGTCCTCGCGGACTTTAGCGAGGGCAATTTCCGGCAGCACGGTGAAGTTCGAAAACGTCGAGCAGCCCATGTAGTGGAAGACGTTGTCGCCGTCACACCTGAATCGGGACGAGCCGTCCGGCATCACGCCCTTGCCTTGCGTTGCGCGGATCGCGGTGCAGAGATTTGACCGGCGAGAGAGGCAGGTTTTGCACTGGCGGCATTCCGGCGTGTAGAGCGGGATAACGTGATCGCCGGCTTTCACCGACGTCACGCCCGGGCCGACCTCACGCACGATGCCGGCGCCTTCGTGGCCGAGGATCGCGGGGAACAGGCCCTCCGGGTCGGCGCCCGACAGGGTGTAGGCATCGGTGTGGCAAACGCCGGTCGCCTTGATCTCGACCATGACCTCGCCGGCTTTCGGGCCTTCGATGTCGATGGTTTCGATGGTGAGCGGCTCGCCGGCCTTCCAGGCCACCGCGGCGCGGGTTTTCATGGGCGCGTCCTCCGTTTCTTTAGCCTCTACATTCTTTTGCGCGGGCAGGGCAACATGGCGCATGGACTTCACATTCACCCCCGAACAACAGGCGATGCGCGACGCGATCGAGAAAATCTGCGCGCGGTTTCCCGACGACTACTGGCTCAAGAAGGACAAGGCGGGCGGCTTCCCAACCGACTTCCACGCCGCCTTCGCCAGGGACGGCTGGCTCGGCATCGCCATGCCGGAAGAATACGGCGGCGCGGGGCTGGGCATCGTCGAGGCGGCGCTGATGATGCTCACCGTGTCGGAATCCGGCGCCGGCATGTCGGGCGCTTCGGCGCTGCACATCAACATTTTCGGCCTGCATCCGGTGGTGAAGTTCGGCACCGCGGAGCAAAAGGCGCGCATGCTGCCGCCGCTGATCGCCGGCGAGGACAAGGCCTGCTTTGCCGTGACCGAACCCAATGTCGGGCTCGACACGCTCAACCTGAAAACCAAGGCCGTGCGCGACGGCGACCACTACGTGCTGTCGGGCCAGAAGATCTGGATTTCGACCGCGCAGGTCGCCAACAAGATGCTGATCCTGGCGCGGACCTCGGAGCGGCCGGCGAAGGGCAACGGGGGCTTGAGCCTGTTCTACACCGACCTCGACCGGAAATTCGTCGACGTGCGCGAGATTCCGAAGATGGGCCGCAGCGCGGTCGATTCAAACGAGCTGTTCATCGACAGACTGCGCGTGCCGGTCGGCGACCGGATCGGCGAAGAGGGCAAGGGCTTCGACTGCATCCTGCACGGCATGAATCCGGAGCGCATCATGATTGCGGTGGAGGCAATCGGGCTTGGCCGCGCGGCGCTGCGCAAGGCGGCGGGTTACGCCAAGGAGCGCGTCGTATTCAACCGGCCGATCGGGCAGAATCAGGCGATCGCGCACCCGCTGGCGAAATGCTGGGCCGAGCTCGAGGCCGCCAACCTGATGGTGTTCAAGGCCGCTTCTTTATATGACGCGGGCTTGCCGTGCGGCGCCGAAGCCAATGCGGCGAAATATCTGGCGTCGGAAGCCGCATTCAAGGCGTGCGAAACGGCGGTGCTGGCGCACGGCGGCATGGGCTACGCCAAGGAGTTTCACGTCGAGCGCTACATGCGCGAGGCAATGATGACGCGGATCGCGCCGGTCAGCTCGCAGATGATCTTGAACTTCATCGCCGAGAAGGTGCTCGGGCTGCCAAAATCTTATTGAGCAAACTGTAAAAAAAGCCGCGCCGGCCTTCGGGGCCGGCGCGGCTGTTGCGTTACATCGTGCGCTTCGGCGCGGTCTTCAGTAGCTCGTCGACCTGCTTGGTGTAATGCGCGGCGTTGCCGGTGGTGCCGTGACCGGCGGTGTGCTCGCTGGCCGGGATCAGATAGATGCTGCCGTGCTTGACGCGCTTGACCGCCGCCTCGGTGAGGCCGGTCTCCGGCGGGTTGCGCTCGTCATCGGCGGCGTTGATGACCAGCAAGGTCGCCTCGATCTTTTCAAGATCGGGCGAGGGATCGTAATCCGCCGACGAGCCCCACTGATAGATGAAGTCGTTGGCATCCGCGGTCATCGGCGCGGCGAGGCGCGCATCGACCACCTTGTCGGCGAGCGCGTTGGTCGGGCCCTGCTTCTGGAGATTGAGCGTGCCGTTCGAAGTGGCGAGGCCGAAGAACACGCTGGCGAGCTTCAGCGAGCCGGGCTGCTTGGTGTAGTTGCCGTTGGCGTATTCCGGATCCTGCTTGATCGATTCCAGCATCATCCGGCGCAGCATCCAGTTGCGCGCCGCCATTGCGGTCGGCTGCGAGGCCATCGGCACCAGGATGTCCATGTAGTCCGGATACTTCTCGCCCCACATCCAGACCTGCATGCCGCCCATCGAATTGCCGATGAACAAGCGCGCATGCTTGATGCCGAGCCCTTCGGTCAGCAGGCGATGCTGGCCCTCGACCATGTCGGCATAATCGTAGTGCGGGAATTTCGTTTTCAGCCCATCCGACGGCTTGGTGGATTTGCCGTGGCCGAGCGCGTCGGGGATGACGATGTAATATTTCTCGGCGTCGAACGGCTGACCCTTGCCGAACAGATTGCCGGCGAAGTTCGCATTGAGCTGGCTCTTCGCCGAGCCGCCGGTGCCGTGCAGCACGACGATGACCGGGTTCGATGGATCGCCGATCGTCGTGTAGTGCAGCCTCACTTCCGGCATCACTTCGCCGGTGTGGAATTTGAAATTCTTGGCGATCCAGTCGCCCTCCTTCGGCGCCGGATAATCGGCAGCGAAAGCGGGAAACGTGAACAGCAGCAACGCGACGGCAGCGAAGCGAAGTTTCATCGACGGCCTCCCGGTTGTGATTTTGCCGGAAGGCTAGCGTTGGAATTTGAGGCCGGGAAGGGGAGGTGCTTACGGAGGCGAGATGGCTTCTTGCGGCGCGGAATCGGAATTCTCGCGTGCCTGCTCGATGATTTTCATCAGCGCGCGCAAAACCTCCGGCACGCCCGCACGCGATTGTGATGACATCACGAGTGGGACCTTGCCCGCCGCCTTCTTCAGCGCGGCGGTTTGTTCCTTGATCAGCTCGGGCGTCAGCGCATCGGCCTTGGTCAGTGCGACGATCTCCGGCTTGTCGGTCAGGCCGTTGCCGTAGGCTTCCAGTTCGCTGCGCACGGTCTTGTAGGCGCCCGCGACATCTTCGGCGGTGCCATCGACCAGATGCAGGATGACGCGGCAGCGTTCGGTATGGCCGAGGAATCGGTCGCCGAGACCGACGCCTTCATGTGCGCCCTCGATCAGGCCGGGCAGGTCGGCCAGCACGAATTCGCGCTCGTCGATCCGCACCACGCCGAGCTGCGGATGCAGGGTCGTGAACGGATAGTCGGCAATTTTCGGTTTCGCCGCGCTGACCACCGAGAGGAACGTAGACTTGCCGGCGTTCGGCAATCCGACCAGTCCGGCGTCGGCGATCAGTTTCAGCCGCAGCCGGATTGTCAGCTCTTCACCCGGCTGGCCGGGATTGGCGTGGCGCGGCGCACGGTTGGTCGACGACTTGAAGTAGGCGTTGCCGAAGCCGCCATTGCCGCCCTTGGCGATCCTCACTTGCTGGCCGATCTCGGTGAGGTCGGCGAGCAGCGTCTCGCCGTCTTCCTCATAGACCTGCGTGCCGGCCGGCACGCGCAGCACGGCATCCTTGCCGTTGGCGCCGTGGCAATCCTTGCCCATGCCGTTCTCGCCGCGCTGCGCCTTGAAGTGCTGCTGGTAGCGGTAGTCGATCAGGGTGTTGAGGCCGGTGACCGCCTCGACAATCACGTCGCCGCCGCGGCCGCCGTCGCCGCCGTTCGGGCCGCCGAACTCGATGAACTTCTCGCGGCGAAACGACACACAGCCGTTTCCGCCCGCGCCCGAGGCGATATAGACCTTGGCTTCATCGAGGAATTTCATGCGAGGTTCGCTTTCGACGCGCTATATAGCGGCGAAGGCCCGAGTTTCAAAATGACCCTCGAAAACAGCGCCGCGGCGCGGTCCGCCGGCCTCGCCGGCATCGGCATGATGCTCACGGGCATCTTCTTCTTTTCGCTCAACGACGCGATGGGGAAGTTCCTGATCGCAACGTTTTCGGTCGGGCAGATCCTGCTGATCCGCAGCGCCGCCGGGCTGGTGATGCTCTCGCCCTTCATCCGCCGCGGGGGCTGGGCGGCGTTCCGCGACGCGCCGCGGCCCGGCATCCAGGTGCTGCGCGCGGTGTTTCTCACCTTCGAGGTGGCGGCGTTCTACTGGGCGCTGGCCGACATGTCGCTTGCCGACGTGATGACGTTCTATCTCGCAGGACCGATTTATGTGACGGCGATGTCCCCGTTCCTGCTCGGCGAGCAGGTCGGCTGGCGGCGCTGGGCGGCGGTCGGTGTCGGCTTCATCGGCGTGCTGATCGCGCTCGACCCGACCGGGGCGATGATGACGCCGGCGGCGTTCGTCGCGATCGCCGGCAGCTTCGCTTTCGCCTTCTCGATGATCTGCACGCGGCGGCTGCGCGGCACGCAGGATATCGTGCTGATCACCTGGCAGACCGCGGGGGCGCTGGTGTTCGGCGCCTTCGTGGCGCCGGCGGCGTGGGTCGGGTTGACCTGGGGCGACGGGCTGTTGCTGATCCTGCTCGGCGTGGTCGCGACCTTCGCGCACTCCTGCATCAATCGCGCGCTCAAGCTGGCGCCGGCCTCGGTGGTGGTGCCGTATCAGTACACCACGATCGTGTGGGCGATCATCCTCGGCTTCATCTTTTTCGGCGACGTGCCGAGCTGGCACACGCTGCTTGGCGCCATCGTGATCGTCGGCGCCGGCATCTACATTTTCTTCCGCGAGCAGGTGCGCGCCACCCCGACCTCGTTCAACGAGCCGCCTTGATCAGAGAACGATGGCGTCGGCTTCGATCTCGACCAGCCAGTCCGGATCGATCGCCTGCACGATCTGGATCATCGTCGAAGCGGGGCGGATATCCTTGAAAAACTCGCCGTGGGCGCGTCCGGCGGCTTCCCAGTCATTCATGTTTTTCAGGTAGATGCGGGTGCGCACGATGTGTTCGCGCTTGCCGCCGGCGTCGTTCACCGCCTTCTCGATGATATCAAGGCAGCGCCTGGTCTGGCCGTAGAGATCGCCATGGCAGGCAACACCGCCGCTTTCGGCAATCGGCGCCGTGCCGGACACCGCGATATGCGGGCCGACGCGCACGGCGCGCGAAAACCCGATGACGGGTTCATATTTCGAGCCGGACGAGACGAGCTTGCGCTCCATTACTGCACCGGTTTGCGGCGTTGCGACACCGCGGAGGCCATGAGCAAGGCGTCGCCGCCTTCGCTTTCGAGCCCGGCGACAACGCCAGCCTGATCGACGGCGGGCCGGTTCTGGCTGACTTTCCATTTGCCTTCGATCCGCGCGATCGGAATCTCGAGGCCGATGATGCCCTTGAGCTGCGCGTTCACGAACGCATCCGGCGCGTCCGAGACCTGCCAGGGCGCCGCGCGCGGCGATTCCTTGTGGCGCGTGAGGTCGTCGACCTGCTGGTGAATCCAGGCGGTATCGTCGATCACCCGCGGCGCGCCCCAGGCGTGGACCGTGATGTAATTCCAGGTCGGCACGACTTTGCCGGTTTCCTGCTTGGTCGGATAAAGCGACGGGCTGATGTAGTGCTGCGGCCCCTGAAACACGACGAGGCATTCAGCGGTCGCATTCAGCTCCTCGATCTGCGAATTGGCGCGAGCGAGATGCGCTCGCAGCGTGCCGCGTTCTGATGCAGCCGCGTCGATCAGAAAAGGGATGTAGTTCGCCTGCAGCCCCCGCGGGCCGGCCGTAATCAGCAGACCGAGCGAATGCGTGAGGATCAGTTGATGCTGAACATCAAGCCGATCCTCACGAAAGTGCGGAGGTTGATACATCGCTCATCCCTCACTGAGTCCGCTTGGGGCGGCCTGACGGCTTACCCCAGGCCTTGAGCGCGGACCAGATGCCCCGTTCGAGCCGGAAGCGGTCGATCGGCGCCGACGAGTTGATGGCGCGGATCCGGTAAAGGCCGACGCCGGTCCACTGGAAGCCGCACTTCTCCAGCACCCGCCGCGAGTTGGGGTTGGTGACGCGTGCGCCCGCCTGCAAAGCGATGTGATCGAACTCGTTGAACATGTAATCGATCAACGCGTGCAGCGCTTCGGTGGCATAGCCCTGGGCCCAGTGCTCGACACCCAGCCAGTAGCCGAGCTCCGGCACCGCCTTGTCTTGTGTGACGAAGCCGCAAGCGCCCATGATCTGACCCTTGTTGACGCCGTCGCGCGCGGTGATGAGGAACAGTGCTTCCTCGCCCTTGTTCGCCGTGCCGATGAAATTCTCGGCGTCCGACAGCTTGTACGGATGCGGAATGCGCGCCGTGTTCTCGGCGATGCGGCGATCGTTGGCGAGTGCTGCAATCGTTTTTGCGTCCTCGAGGCGCGGTGCGCGAAGCGTCAGCCGCTTGGTCTCGAGGACGGGGACGCTCTTTTCGTGAAACGCTCCTCTCGGCAGTTCTTCCAGCAGTGTCATTGTCAGGCTCCCTAGGGCTCAGTGTGCTCGTTGACGCAGTTACAAATGCGAAGAGGGGGAGCCGGTCACCCGTCTCCCCCTCTTAGAGCCCATTGAGCCCCACCGGTTTGACTGGAATGACCGGCGGACCTCTATTTTGGTCTACCGTTTATTCGGCCGCTGCCTCCGTCATCGGAACTACCGATACGACTTTGCGGCCTTTAGTTTTGGTAGCGAACGAAACCTTTCCATCGATAAGCGCGAAGAGAGTGTGATCCTTGCCCATTCCGACATTATTGCCGGCGTGCCAGGTCGTACCGCGCTGACGGGCGATGATGTTGCCGGCAACGACGGACTCGCCGCCGAATGCCTTCAAGCCAAGACGGCGGCCCGCGGAGTCGCGGCCGTTGCGTGAAGATCCGCCTGCTTTCTTGTGTGCCATCGCTCTACTCTCGAATTCTGCCTAACTGATACATCGATTCCGTGAAGGAATCATCTCACTTCTTGTTGCGTTTTGCCGCCGGTTTCTTTGCTTTTGTTGCCGGCTTCTTCTTCGCCTTCGACTTGGCGGCGCCTTCGTCACCTTCGGCTGCCGCTTCTACCTTCGGCTTTGCCTCGCGCTTCGGGCGGGGCGGCGCCTTGTCGGACGGCTTCTTGCCGTCGGTGAGGATTTCGGTGATGCGGATCACCGAGAACTCGTGACGGTAACCGCGCTTGCGGCGCGAATTCTTGCGGCGGCGCTTCTTGAAGGCGATGACCTTGTCACCGCGCTCATGCGCCAGCACTTCGCCGGCGACGGTCGCGCCCGACACCATCGGCACACCGATCAACGGCTTGTCGCCGCCGACCACCAGCACTTCGCCGAACGAGACGACTTCGCCCGGCTTCTTTTCGACGCGGTCAATCCGGATCACGTCTTCGGCGGCGACCCGATACTGCTTCCCGCCGGTCTTGATCACTGCGAACATTGCGTATCCCTCAGGCGCCAGCACGGGTGAGATCGCGTCCCGCAGCGCCGTAAAATCCCGAAATTTGCTTTGTTTTTAGGGCGCGCGCGCCGCTTCAACAAATGCGCGGGCATCGGGCCCGCGCGGGCAGGGTTATGGCGGCGGACGCCGGTTCTGTCAAGGAAGTGGCCGCCAAATCGCGGTTATTCGGCTTTTGTGGCGGTTTCGACACGCCGCGCCGTCCCGTTCCAGGGGGTGCCATCGCCTTCCTGCGCCAGCCGGTAGCCGACCCCGAGTTCCGTCAGCAGGATGCAGGGGGTGTTGGGGTCCGGCTCGATCTTCTGGCGGAGTTTGCGCATGAAAATGCGCAGATAATGCGTGTTGTGGACGTGGATCGTCCCCCAGACCTCCTTGAGCAGGTACTGGTGGGTGACGACGTTGCCGGCGTGCTGCGCCAGCACCTGGAGCAGGCGGTACTCCTTGGGGGTCAGGGTCAGGCGGGTGCCGTTGAGCAGGACCACCCGGGCGGCGAGGTCGATGGTGAGGGGCCCGGCCGTCACCCGCGACTCCCCCGAGATGGCGCGCCGCTGGCGGCGCAGCGCGACCTTCACCCGCGCCATCAATTCCGCCATGCCGAACGGCTTCACGACGTAGTCGTCGGCGCCGAGCTCCAGCAGTCTCACCTTTTCCGCTTCGCTCGAGCGCACCGAGAGCACGATGATGGGCACGGTAGACGACGCGCGGAGCTGTTCGACCACCCTCGAGCCGTCGGTGTCCGGCAAGGCGAGGTCGACGATCACCATGTCGATCGCCTGGAGGGATGCGGCGCGGATGGCGTCGGCGCCGCTGCCGGCCTCGATGACCGAAAATCCGTTCAACTCGAAACCGGTGCGCAAGAACCGGCGGATTTGAATCTCGTCATCGACGACGAGCACGACCTGGGCTGGATCACTCATCTGCGTCCGCTTCCATTTGGCTGACAACACTTGGCATGACCGGGAGTTCGATTGAGATGCTGGAGCCCTGGCCCGGTCCGCCGCTCGCCGCGGTGACCGTGCCATCGTTCGCCGCGACGAAGGCGCTGGCGATCCAGAGGCCGAGGCCGGAACCGCTGATCGCGGCGACGTGCCGTTCGCCGCGGAAAAAACGGTTCCACATTTTTTCGCGTTCTTCGGCAGTGAGGCCGGTGCCCTTGTCGCTGACCGTGACGGCAAGCCGCTCGTCGCGCATGTGCGCCGAAATCTCGATCTGGGTGCCGAGCGGCGAATACTTTGCCGCGTTGTCGAAAATCTGCACCAGCGCCTGCTTCACCAGCACAGGATCGACGTGAACCATTGGAAGGTCCGGCGGCAGCATCAGCTTGACGGTGTGGCCGTTGAACCGCCGCTGGCAGCGATCGACCGCGGCGCGCACGATGTCGGCGGGGTCCGCCCATTCCTTCTGCGGCTCGACGCCATTGCTGCTGATGCGGCTGGCGTCCAGCAAATTCTGGATATCGTTGTTGAGCCGGACTGCTTCGTCATGGACGTCGTGGATCAGCGCCTTGAGCTTAGCCTCGCCGGCGAGCGCCGGCGCCGAGCCGATCACGGTCGCCGCGCCCATGATCGACGCCAACGGCGTGCGCAATTCGTGCGACACCGAGCCGATCAGCGCTTCACGCAATTGATCGGTCTGCGATCGCATCGCCGCTTCGTTGATCGCATGCGCGACGCCGAGACGCTCCAGCGTCGCGGTCGCGTCGGCCAGCACGGCGGCGACCCGCACTCGCAAGTCGTCGACGTGTTCCTTGGTGTCGCGGCCAAGATTGATCGCGATCACTCCGAAGTCGAGGTTTTTCGATGAAACGGCCTGGACCAGCCACGCTTCGCCGTCGGCCCGTCTGATAATGCCATCGCGACTGATCCGGTCGGGGGTGCCCGATGCAATTTCCTCGACTGCCACATGCACAGCCGGCGGAATCTCCGGACCCGCAGCACGTGCAACCATTGGGCCGCCGTTCCGCGCGGCGGCGAACAGCGCGACGTTGCGCTGGATGACGCTCGTCAAGTGCTCCTGGATCGCCGCGTGAATATCGGACACGCCGAACGCGAGCGCGAGGCGGCGCGAAAACGCATAGAGATCGCGCATGTCGATCTCGCGTTGACGCGCGAGCGAGAGTTCATGCTTCAGCCGCGTCGCGAGGTGGCTGATCACCACCGCGACAAACAGGAAGAGCGCGAGGTTCACGACCTCCTGCGGGTCCTTGATCGCGAAGCTGTAGAGCGGCGGATAGAAGAAGTAGGCAGACGCGACTGCGCCGCAGATGGAGGCGAGGGCGGCCGGGACGATGCCCCAGCGCATGCCGGCGATCACGACGGGGATGAGATAAATGACCGAGCCGTGCGAGAGCCCGGTTTCCCATTGGATCGTTGCGATGACGAATGTCGTCACCACAATCAAAATCAGCGTCAGCGTGCTGCCACGAAAGGCGCCGCGTATTTCGGCGGAAGCAGATCGGTTCATCGACACGTGCCGGGCCCCCCAGCGCCAGCCGTCCAAAGCCTAACATAGTAGCGGACCGGAATGAGGCGGCCGCAGGGCAGGCCTTGTCTCCTCGCGCGGCCTTGGTTAGACCGCTGCAAACGGGCCGCTGCGGCGGCCTTTTTCGTCACGTTCACCCGCAAACAGAATAGCCGCCACCAATGAACCGCCGGGAGCGCCGCGCCTCGAAAAGTCCCAGTCCTGGCCAGGACGAGGTGATGGCGCTGTTCACCCGCGGCGTGGAGCACCAGCGTGCGGGCGAACTGATGCCGGCGGTGCGGTCATTCCGGCGCGTGCTCGAGCTGGTGCCCGATCATGTCGCAGCCTGCGATCGGCTCGCCGCCACGTATCTCGCCCAGGGCAAGCGCGACAAGGCCGCCGAGCAATACGCCGCGCTGGTCCGCATGGCACCGCAAACCTTGGCGCAGGTCGATCGCGTGTTCGACACGCTCAAGCAATTGCTGCCGGAGCTTGCAGCCGAATTGGCAAGTTCGTCGTCGCCCGGAATTGACGGACCGAATATCCGGGCGATCGCGGCAAATCCGTATTTCCAGATTGTGCTCGAGCAGTCGACCGTGTGCGACAGCGCGCTGGAGCGCTGGCTGACCGGGTTGCGCGGCTCGATCCTGCGCGCGGTGTCACGCCGGCAGCTTCCCGCCGACGCGGACACGCTGGCATTTTGCGCCGCGCTGGCGCGCCAGTGCTTCATCAACGAGTACGTGTTCTTCATGACGCCGGACGAGGCGGAGCTGGTTGCCGGGCTGAAAGGCGGCGCGATCGATGCCGGCAGGCTGCTCGCGCTGGCGATGTATCAGCCGCTGCATGAACTCGCGAACGCCGATGCGCTTGCCGCGCAGTCTTGGCCCGCGCCGGTTGCAGCGGTCGTCGCGCAGCAAGTCACCGAACCGCGCGAAGAGGCTGCGTTGCGCGGCACGATCACGCAATTGACGCCGATCGCGGCCGGCGTCACCGCTCAAGTTCGCCAGCAGTATGAGGAAAATCCCTATCCGCGCTGGGCGAGCCTGCCCGCGCCGCCGTGGCCTCTGCTCGGACTCGACGAGCATTTGCGCCGCTGGTTTCCAACCGCGCCGTTCCGCCCGGTCGGGCACGAGGACTCGCTCGAGGTCCTGGTGGCCGGCTGCGGCACCGGCCGCCATGTGCTCGAGCTCGCGCAGTCGTATCGCGGCGCGCACGTACTTGCGATCGATCTCAGCCTGTCGAGCCTCGCGCATGCCAAACGCCGGACACCGCCGCGGCTCGCCGACAAAGTTGAGTTTGCGCAGGCCGACATCATGGCGCTTGGCTCGCTCGATCGCCGCTTCGATCTGATCAATGCGGCCGGCGTGTTTCACCACATGCCGGACCCGTGGGCCGGCTGGCGCGAGATCGTCAGGCTGATGAAGCCGGACGGCGTGATGCAGGTCGGTCTCTACAGCGCGCATGCGCGGCGCGACATCGTCGCCGCGCGGCAGATCATCGCCGACCGCGGCTATCAGGCGACCGCCGCCGATATCCGCCGGCTGCGCTACGACCTGACGACGAGCGGCGACCGGTTCACCTTCATGCGGCTCCATGACTACTTCACGGTTAGCACTTGCCGCGACCTGCTGTTTCACGTCCACGAGGTGCAGACCACGATCCCGGAGATCCAGGCGTTCCTTGCGGATAACGGCCTGCGGTTCATCGGCTTCGACTTCGGCGCCCTGGAAGGGCAGGAGCATTACCGCAACCTGTTCGCGCGCAACGGCTGGTCGCTCGGCGACCTCGGCCGCTGGGACAGGTTCGAGCGCGAGAACCCTCAGGTGTTCGCCGGCATGTATATTTTCTGGGTGCAGAAGCTTTAAAGGCCGACCGATTGCGCGGCTTGTGAAGGTGCTCTCGCTTCGCTAGATAGCAACTCGGATCACGGCCATCGGCAGCGCTTTTCAGGCTTCGGAGAGGTGGCAGAGTGGTTGAATGCACCGCACTCGAAATGCGGCATACGGGCAACCGTATCGGGGGTTCGAATCCCTCCCTCTCCGCCATGCCGCTGTAACGGCGTCCGTTATTTTTTCCGGATTTTGAAGGTCAGCAGGCCGGCGTCGGCCGACTTATCTTCCAGCGTGTCGCCCGTCTCCCGAACCAGATTTGGGATGTCGATTGCGGTCAGCGGGTCGGTGCACTCAAGGGTGAGCAGGTCGCCGCTCGCCATGCCGGCCAGCGCCTTCTTGGCGCGGAGCGCCGGCAGGGGGCATTTGAGCCCGCGCAGATTGAGCGTTTTCTCGGTCACGTCTTAATCATCGCCGCAAATGCGGCGTCCGGCCGCCGCCCATGCGATAGAATGGGCAGATTGTCCGCGGCGTCGTCAAGTCGCCGCGGTGAGAACAACGCGAGACGGAATGGACAACCGGCAACGGATCACCCGGCTGACGCCGCTGAAAGAGGTCTTCGCGGCGCTCGATGCGCTGGCGCGGCCGGTCGCGGCGCGCGAGGCCGAGCCATCGGCGGCGATCGGGCAGGTGCTGGCGGCGGACGTGACCGGCAAGGCGCTGCCTGCGCGGGCGGCCGCGTTGCAGGACGGCTGGGCCGTCAAGGCGGATGAACTGGCGGATGCCGGCGGCTATGCGCCGGTGCAGTTCGCGAAGAAGCCGCAATGGGTCGAGACCGGAGATTCCATGCCGGGCGACACCGACGCGGTCGCGCCGATCGACGCCATCGCGATGCGGGGTGACGTTGCCGAAGCGGCCGGCGCCGTGACGGCGGGCGACGGCGTGTCGCCGGCCGGCGGCGAAGTCGATCCGGCGAAACCGTTGCGCAAGGCGGGCGAGCGCATCCGCAGCCTTGATGTCGCGCTGTTCGCAGCCGCGGAGATTGCGCGTGTCGGCGTGCGTGCGCCGCGTCTGCTGATCGCCGCTGCACGCGAGGATTTGCGGCTGATGCCGGGGGTGCAGATGATTGCGCGCGATGTTGCGGCGCGCGGCGGGGTGCCGGTGCTGCGCAACGGGATGGAAATCGATGCTGCGTTACGTGCCGACGATTGCGACGCGATCGTTATTGCCGGCGGCAGCGGAACTGGCGCGCGCGACAACAGTGTCGCGACGCTGGGCGAGCGCGGCAAGGTCGCTGTTCATGGTGTTGGTCTGACGCCGGGTGAAACGGCCGCATTGGGAAGCGCCGGCGCTCGTCCGGTGCTGATCGTGCCGGGCCGGCTCGATGGCGCGCTGGCGAGCTGGCTGGTGATCGGCCGCCGCATGCTGGCGCGGCTTGCGGGCGACGCAGAGACCGCGCCAACTGTGACGCGTACGCTCTCGCGCAAGGTGACGTCGACGGCCGGTTTGGCCGAGGTCATCCCGGTGCGGCATGACGACGCCAATGCGGAGCCGCTGGCCGCGAAAGTGCTCCCGCTGTGGGCGCTGGCCCGCGCCAATGGCTGGCTGGTGGTGCCGCCGGACAGCGAAGGCTATCCCGCCGGGACGAAAGTCGCGGTAGAGAGCTTGCCATGAACGATCCGCGCTCCGCGAAACAGGCCGAGGCCGAGCTGCTCGCGCGCGTGCGCGCGGCGGCGCGGCAGGAGCAATTTCTCGAAGTAGTATCCGCCGCGGAAGCGCATGCGCGCTTCGAGCGGCATCTCAGTTTGTCGCCGCTCGGCGCAGAAGAGGTCGTGCTTGCCGGGGCGCTCGGCCGCGCGCTCGCGCACGATGTTATCGCTGCAGTCGACGCACCGCCATTCGACCGATCCAATGTCGACGGCTTCGCTTTGCGCGCGGCCGACACCATCGGTGCAAGCGAGACAGCACCGAAGCGTCTTGCGCTCAATCGCGAGGTGATCGCCTGCGGGTTTGCACCCGCGCTGGAGGTGAAGCCCGGCACGGCGACCACGATCGCAACCGGCGGCGTCATTCCGCGCGGCGCCGATGCGGTGGCGATGGTGGAATACACCGAAGTTGTCGATGACGGGCTGCTGGCAATCGAGCTGCGGCGCGTCATCGCGCCGGGTCAATTTGTTTCCTACGCAGGTTCAGATATTGCTCGCGGCGAGACGCTGCTGCGCCGAGGGACGCGCATCGGCTCGCGCGAGATCGGCATGCTGGCGGCTTGCGGCCTCGCGAAAGTTGCGGTCGTGCGGCGGCCCAAAGTCGCGGTGCTGTCGACCGGAAACGAGCTGGTGGTGCCCGGCGATCGCCTGCATCCCGCCGGCGTTTACGACAGCAACGGCGCGATCATCGCGGCGGCGGTCGCCGAGCTTGGCGGTGAGGCGGTGCCGTTCGGCGCATTTCCGGACGATGAAGCGGCGCTGGAAAAGGCCGTGCGTGAAGGGCTCGCCGATTGTGACATTGTGGTGCTGTCCGGCGGCACCTCGAAAGGCGCGGGCGATCTCTCGCATCGCGTGGTGTCGAAGCTCGGCAAGCCCGGCATTCTCGTGCACGGGGTCGCGCTGAAGCCCGGCAAGCCGCTCTGCCTCGGCGTGGCCGACGGCAAGCCGATCGTGGTGCTGCCGGGCTTCCCGACCTCGGCGATTTTCACCTTCCATGCCTTCGTCGCGCCGGTGCTGCGCGCCTGGGCCGGGCTGCCGCCCGATAGCGGCGAAACGGTCGCTGCACGTATTCCGGTTCGCATCGCATCGGAATTGGGGCGGCAGGAATTCGCGCTGGTCGCGCTGGTGCGCGGCGAGGATGGCGCGGTCGCGTTTCCGACCGCCAAAGGCTCCGGTTCGGTGACGAGCTTCTCGCAGGCGGACGGCTTTATCGCCATCGATGCGCTGGCGTCGGTGCTCGACGCCGGCACCGAGGCGAGCGTCACGCTGATCGGCAACGCCGTGCGGCCGCCCGATGTCGTCATCATGGGCAGCCACGATATCGCGCTCGATGCGGTGGTGAGTGCGCTGTCGGAGCGCGGCTTCTCCGCGCGGGTGCTCGCGGTCGGCAGTCAGGGCGGAGTCGCCGCCGCGCAGCGCGGCGAATGCGACATCGCGCCGGTTCATCTGATCAATCCGGCGAGCGGCAAATATAATGTTCATCTCGCGACGAACGGCCTGCGGCTGGTGCCCGGCTGGCAGCGCATGCAAGGCATCATGTTCCGCAAGGGCGACGCGCGGTTCGAAGGCCGCGGCGTGGATACGGCGCTGAAGGCGGCGCTGGCCGATCCGTCCTGCCTGATGGTGAACCGCAATGCCGGCGCCGGCACCCGCGTGCTGATCGACAAGCTGCTCGACGGCGCGCGGCCGCCGGGCTACGCGAACCAGCCGAAGTCGCACAACGCCGTTGCCGCGGCGATCGAGCAGCATCGCGCCGACTGGGGCGTCGGCATCAAGCCGGTGGCCAAGCTCTACGGCCTCAGCTTCATTCCTGTGTCGCCTGAACACTACGATTTCCTGGTCGTCGAAAGCCGCAGCGAGCGGCCAGCCGTCAAAGCCTTCGTTGCCGCGCTTCATGACGAGAAGACGCGGGCCAGGATCGCCGCGCTCGGCATGACGCCGGCGAAGCCTTGATGCTATAAGCCCGCGCATGCGCATCATCGGCCTCGCCGGCTGGAGCGGATCCGGCAAGACGACTTTGATCACCAAGGTGCTGCCGGTACTGATCGGACGCGACCTCAAGGTGTCGACGCTCAAGCACGCGCATCACGGCTTCGATCTCGACAAGCCCGGCAAGGATTCCTTCATGCACCGCGCCTCCGGCGCGACCGAGGTCATCATCTCGTCGGAACGGCGCTGGGCGGTGCTGCATGAATTGCGCGGCGAAGAGGAATGGGACATGCCGGCGCTGCTGAGCAAGGCGTCGCCGGTCGATCTCCTCCTGGTCGAGGGCTTCAAGCGCGAGCCGTTCCCGAAGCTCGAAATTTTCCGCAAAGACAACGGCAAGCCGCTGCTGCACCCGGAAGACCCGCATATCATCGCGGTTGCGTCGGACGCGCCGGTGCCGGACGCCAAGGTGCCGGTGATCGACCTCAATGACATCGAGGCGGTGGCCGACACCTTGCTCAAGCATGCCGTGTCCATAGATCGGGTCGCGGAGGCCTGATGGCGCAGCTTACCGACGATTGCTTCGCGTTTGCCGGTCCGCTGATGCCGCTCGAGGAGATGGAGCGGCTCATCGCAGAGCGCATCGTGCCGGTGTCCGAAACGGAAACCGTGCCTCTCGCCGCGGCGGGCGGCCGTGTGCTGGCGGCCGATCTCGTCGCGCCGGTCGATCTGCCGCCGTTCGACAACTCCGCGGTCGATGGCTACGCGGTGCGGCATGCCGATCTCAGTGCCAGCGGCGATACCACATTGAAGGTCTCCGGCCGTTTGCAGGCCGGCCAGAAAGCGGCCGCGAGTGTCGGCAAGGGCGAAGCGATCCGCATCTTCACCGGCGCGCCGATGCCGTCGGGCGTTGACACCGTGTTCATGCAGGAAGATGTGCAGGCACAGGACAATGCCGTCACCGTGCCGCCGGGTCTGAAGCCCGGCGCCAACCGGCGGCTTGCGGGAGAAGATTTACGCAAGGGCGCGGTCGCGCTGGCCGCCGGCACGGTGCTCGCTGCGCCCCAGATCGCGCTCGCGGCGGCGCTGGGCGTGACCGAGCTCAAGGTGCGCCGCCGCTTGCAAGTTGCGATCTTTTCGACCGGCAATGAGGTGGTGGAGCCGGGCCGCGCGCGGTCGGCTGCCGCGATTTTCGACGCCAACCGGTATCTGCTGGCGCAACTGCTCGGCCACATGAATGTGCTGGTGACCGATCTCGGCATCTTGCCGGACGATCCTGAGAAGTTGATGCGGGCGATCGGCGATGCCGGTGCGCGCCACGATGTTGTGATCACCTCCGGCGGTGTTTCCACGGGCGAAGCCGATCATGTCCGCAGCACGGTCGAGAAAATCGGCAAGCTGGTGTTCTGGCGTATCGCCATCAAGCCGGGCCGGCCGGTGGCGATGGCGAAGCTTCCTGGAAAAAAAGTAGGCGAGGGCGCGGCCTTCGTCGGCCTTCCCGGCAATCCGGTCGCGGTGTTCGTGACGTTCGTTCGGGTGGTGCGGCCGTTGCTGTTGCGGCTGGCCGGGGCGCGCCCGCAGCCGTTGATGCCGCTACCGGTGCGCGTCGGCTTTGCCTACAAGAAGAAGACCGGCCGCCGTGAATATGTGCGTGTGTCGCTGAAGCGCGGCGCCGGCGGCGAGCTCGAAGCCATCAAGCATCCGCAGGACGGCGCCGGTGTCATCACATCGCTGACTGAAACCGATGGCCTGCTGGAATTCGCCGACGATGTGACGAGCGTTGCGCCGGGCGACCGAGCCGGCTTCCTGCCTTACGCGGTGCTGATGGGTTAACTAGCCGGTCAGTTCCTGCGCGCGCCTGGCATCTTCCGGTGTGTTGACGTTGAAGAACGGATCGATCGGCTCGGCGGGCCAGTCCGCGACCGCGATGCCGTGCCGCGACGTCCAGACTTCGATCTTGCGCAAATCCTCGACGGTGAGCGCGTGGCGCAAGTCCGCGCGCAGCGCCAGCGGCCACAACCCCACCACCGGATGCCGCCACTCGCCGGAACGCGCACAAGCGAGCGGCACCCCGGCGCCCATCTTGCGGCGCGCCCGATGCAGCCGCTCGACCAGATCGTCCGGCAGGAACGGGCAGTCGCCCGGCACGCTCAACATCCATTCGACGCCAGTATCTTGTTCGGCGAGCCAGTCGAGGCCGGCGAGAATGCCCGCCAGCGGGCCGGGATGATCCGGCACATTGTCGGGAACCACTGGCAGGCCTGTGTCGGCGAAGCGCTTGGGATCGCCATTGGCGTTGATGGCGAGGCCGGCGCATTGGCCCGACAGCGTCGCCAATACGCGGTCGAGAATGGTGACGCCGCCGATTTCGATTTTCGCCTTGTCGCCGCCGCCCATCCGCCGCGCCAGCCCGCCGGCGAGGATGAGGCCGAAGGTCGGCGGAACGTCAGTCGTCATGCATTGCGGCCTTGCGCCGGTGCTTGGCGCTTTCGTCCTCGACGAAATCGAGGTCCTGGTCGAACACGATGCGGCTCTCTCCGGCCAGCGCGGCGAAGCGCTTGCCGCGCGCGCGGCCGATCAGCGTGAGGTTGGCCTTGCGCGCCAGCTCGACGCCCCAGGCGGTGAAGCCGGAGCGCGAGATCAAAATCGGAATGCCCATGCGCACGGTCTTGATCACCATTTCCGAAGTGAGGCGGCCGGTGGTGTAGAAAATCTTGTCGCTCGGCGAGACTTTTTCCTGGAACATCCAGCCGGCGATCTTGTCCACCGCGTTGTGGC
Source organism: Pseudolabrys sp. (assembly GCA_035546455.1). GTDB lineage: Bacteria > Pseudomonadota > Alphaproteobacteria > Rhizobiales > Xanthobacteraceae > Pseudolabrys. Next base: position 34,981 of record DASZXA010000054.1, on the reverse strand, counting down.
GGCCGACGTCTTCCATATAGACCAGCGGCTTGTCGCCCTGCGCCAGCACGCAGCCGTGGATGGCCCCGGCTTCCAGATAAAGCGACGGCGTGGTGTTGATGTCGTGCGTCAGCTTGTAGAGCCATGAGGTGCGAAGCTGCGCGTCCGGCAGCTTCACGTCCTCCAGCGCTTCCATCAGGTCGCCGAACACGGTGCCCTGCGCGCAGCCGGAGGTCTGCACTTTCTTCTTCAGCTTCTTTTCGTAATTCGTCTTGCGCTTAGTGCGGACAACGACAACCGACAATTCCTCGTCGTAATCGACGCCGGTCACGACATCGTTCGGCAACAGCATGTTCTGGTTGAGCAGATAGCCGATCGCGAGATAGTCGGGATAATCGCCGATCGTCATCGCGGTGACGATCTCCTGCGAATTGAGGAAGATCGTCAGCGGCCGCTCGACCGTGACCGAGGTGTCGATCCGCGCCCCGGTCTGATCGATGCCGGAGACGCGCTCGGTCAGCCGCGGGTCGGCCGGATTTGGCTTGATGATGTAGGAGCCGGACATGCCGGGAATATAACGACGGCGGCCGGGCTTTGCGACCCGGCCGCCGTTTGTTCAGGCAATGTCGCTACTTCGTGCCGATGCCGGCGGCCTTCAGCACCTGCGCGTAACGCGCGGTATCTTCCTTGATGATGGCGTCGAACGCTTCCGGCGTCGTGGGCGCCGGGATTGCACCGTATTGCACCAGCTTGTCGGCCACCTCCGGCTTCTTCAGCGCGTCGCCGACATCCTTGCTGATTTTGGCAATGATGTCCTTCGGCGTGCCGGCGCGCACCATCAGGCCGAACCAGGATTCATACTTGTAGTCCGGCACGCCCGCTTCCGCGACGGTCGGCACGTTCGGCAATTGCGCCACGCGCTTGTCGGTGTTGACGGCGATCATGCGCACCTTGTTGCCGGTGGCGAGTTCTTGCGCGTTTGGCACCGGGGCGAAGTAGAGTTGCACGTCGTTGCGGATCACGGCCGTCGTCGCATCCGGCGTGCCTTTGTAGGGCACGTGCTGAATGTCGATTTTGGCGGTCTGCTTCAGGATTTCGGCGGCAAGAAAGGTCGTGCTGGCGACGCCGGCAGAAGAGAAATTGAGCTTGCCGGGCGACGCCTTGGCAAGCGCAATGAAGTCTTGCAGATTCTTGGCGGGAGAGTTCATCGGCACGATTGCGACGAACGGCACCGAGGCGATCACGGTGACACCGGCAAAATCCTTGACCGAGTCGAACGGCACATCCTTGTTGATGACGTTGGCGATGGTGTGCCCGTTCGAGGTCAGCATCAGCGTGTAGCCATCCGGATCGCTCTTGGCGACCGACACCGTACCGGGCAGGCCGGGCTTGTTCTCGACGATGACGGATTGCTTCCACGTCGCGCTCAGTTTGTCGGCGAGCACGCGGGCCATCGCGTCGGTGACGCTGCCGGCGCCGAACGGCACGACGATCGTTACGGTGTGCGCCGGATAATTTTGTGCAAACGCCGGCGCGCTACCGATTACGGCGGCGAGCGCGATTGCGATCGGAAAGAACTTGCGAAGCCGATTCATGTTTCCCTCCACTGACGCGGCGGTTTTGCCTGCGTGATGTTCTGTGGGCGAAATTAAAGCTGAAAGCGGGTAGGGCGGCTAGCGGGATGTGCCGGCCTTTTCGGCTTTTGAAAGGGGCCGGGGATTCAAGGGGCAGGCGGGGCAAGACCGTGGTGCGCGAGAATGCCCCGACCCTGCCCGGATAGCGCGAACTGCGCGAACCGCTGCGCGGCAGGCGGCGCGCCGACGATCACCGTCAGTCCATAATCGGCGCCGACGGCGATATCATTGGGCAGCATGACGATCCGCTGATCGGGGTTTTGCTGCCGCGCCTCGATTGCGTTGGTCCGGTAGGTCAGGAAAATGTCGGCGCGGCCTTCCGCGACATGCCAGCCATAGATATTGCGGCCGGCCGGCGGTTTGGCGCTGTCTGCGGCGCCGGTCAGTCTACGGGCCTTGGCTTCGAGCATGGCCTTGGCGCCGGGCGCGCGGCGGCGACCTCGGTGAGAGCAGTTTTCAGGCTGCCCGCGGCATAAAGCGAAACGCGCTGCGCCGTCATAAACGCGCTGCGCCGTCATCATGTGCGCGTCAAGCGTTGTGATCGCCTGCGTTCGGGAAGAACAATTGCTGGCCGTCGATCTTGTAACCGGCGATTGCCTTCTGGCCTTCCGGCGAGATCAGCCAATCGATGAACTGCTGGCCCTCGGCCTTCTTCACGTCCGGGTGCTTCTCCGGGTTCACTAGCATCACGCCGTATTGGTTGAACAGCCGCTTGTCGCCCTCGACTACCACTTCGAGGTCGCCCTTGTTCTTGAAGTGGATCCAGGTGGCGCGGTCGGACAGCACATAGCCGTTGCTGGCCTGTGCGGTGTTGAGTGCGGCGCCCATGCCCTGGCCGATCGATTTGTACCAGGGGCCTTTATCCTTCTCGATGTCGATGCCGAGCGCCTTCCAGAGATTGAGCTCGGCGATATGGGTGCCGGAGCGGTCGCCGCGGGAAATAAATGTGGCCTGTGCGTCCTTGAGTTTCTTCAACGCTTGGCCGACGTCCTTGATGCCCTTGATCTTGGCGGGATCGGACTTCGGGCCGATGATGACGAAGTCGTTGTACATCACCGGAAAGCGCTTCACGCCTTGGCCCTCGGACAGGAATTTTTCTTCCGCCGATTTTGCGTGAACGAACACGACGTCGGCGTCGCCGCGCCGGGCGGTGTCGAGCGCCTGCCCGGTACCCTGCGCGACGACCTTCACCGTGATGCCGGTCTTCTGGGTGAAGATCGGCAGCAGATAGCCGAACAATCCTGAATCCTGGGTCGATGTCGTCGAGGCGACGACGATCGATTTGTCCCGGGCGATTGCTTGCGGCGCGGCCAGCAGCAGCGCGCCCAATGCAGCGGCGATAAATGTGCGACGGGTGTTCATGAGATCCTCCACTTCTTTTTTAGACCAGCAATTCGCCGGCGATGAACTTGCGCGCCGCGTCGCTGCGAGGCGCTGAGAAAAATCCGGATGACGGGCCGCTCTCCGCGATGCGCCCGCGATGCAACAGGACGATGTCGCCGGCCAGCCGCTTGGCTTCGCCGAGATCGTGCGTCGACATCACCACTTTGACACCAGCGGCTGCCACCGTGCGGATGACATCTTCGATTGCCTTGGTTGCGGCGGGATCGAGGCTCGCGGCCGGCTCATCGAGCAGAAGCAATTCGGGATCGCGCGCCAATGCGCGGGCGAGCGCAAGCCGTTGTTGTTCGCCGCCGGACAATCGCCGGGCCGGGCGGTTTTCGAGCGCCGACAGGCCGACCAGCGAAAGCAGTTCGCGCACCCGTGCCGGATCGTTGCGGCCGAGCGCATAGGCGACATTGGCGCCGGCGCTCCGCCGCAGCATCACCGGGCGTTGGAACACGATCGCGCGCCGTTGCGGCGGCGCGTTGTCGCGGCCGCCCCAGCTCACGCGGCCGCTCGAGGGCGGCAGCAGGCCCATCAAGACCCGCAGCAAGGTTGTCTTGCCCGAGCCATTGGGACCGATCAGCACGGTCGGCGGGCCGGGACCGATTGTCAGCGAAATGCCGTCGAGGATTGTCACCCCGCGCCCGAGCAAGCGAATGTCGTCGAGCCTGACCGGCAGATCGGACAGCGGGGCGAGCACCGGTGCTGTCATCCTGCGTAGCGTTCGCCGGCGCGGCGAATGCCCCACGCCAGGCCGTTTATAACGATGACGATGCCAATCAGGACGAAGCCAAGCGAAAGCGCCAGCGGCAAGTCGCCTTTCGACGTTTCGAGCGCGATCGCCGTTGTCATCGTGCGGGTAAAGCCGTCGATATTGCCGCCGACAATGATGATTGCGCCGACTTCCGCGGCGGCGCGGCCGAAACCGGCAAGCAGCGCGGTAAGAAGACTGAACCGCGCATCGACGATCAATGTCGCAATTCGCCGCGCCGGGCCGACATTCATGGCGGCAAGCTCGTCGCGATATTCCGCCCACAGGTCCTCAATGGTCTGGCGCGACAGCGCGGCGATGATCGGCGTCACCAGCAAGGTCTGCGCGATCACCATCGCGCCCGGCGTGAACAGCAAGCCGAACTCGCCGAGCGGGCCCGATCGCGACAGCAGCAGATAGACCAGCAGCCCGGCCACGACCGGGGGGAGGCCCATCAGGGCGTTGAGGGTGACGATGACCGTCTCGCGTCCGGGAAAGCGCGTCAGCGCGATCGCGGCACCGAGCGGCACGCCGATCAGCGCCGCCAGCCCGACCGCGCTCAGGCTCACCGCCAGCGACAGCTTGACGATCGCGAGCAGTGCCGGATCGGCGGTCAGGAACAGGTGCAGGGCGGACGCGTCGCCGGACATCTCGTGCCACGATTGGGAATGGAATACGCAATGATCGCAATTAAATGGGAGGCGGGCAACTTGCTGCGATTCCGCGGACGACAGGCTTGGATTGGATGAACGGCTGGGGCATAAGGACGCGCGCTTTGGAGAGGTGGCCGAGTGGCTGAAGGCGCACGCTTGGAAAGCGTGTTTACGGGAAACCGTAACGTGGGTTCGAATCCCACTCTCTCCGCCAGCCCTTCCGATCTCAGATTGCCCGCGCGCAACCGTCAGGCATTTCCACTCCCACTCAGCTTTCCTGCTATTTAAGACGCGTAGTCGGGCTCCTCGCGATCGAGGATGCGCTTCAACGCATCGAAATGCCGCTGCGACGGCGGCGGGTCATAGTCGGGGCCGCCGTTCATGTCTCGCTGGGTCTTCTCGACGACCGCGTCGGGAAGTTTCTTCAGCGGCTGGCCGGTCCACATCGCATAGATTTGCACCTGCGCCGCGCGTTCGACGTAATAGAGCCGGTCGTAAGCTTCCGCGATGGTTTCGCCCATCGTGGTGATGCCGTGATTGGCCATGAACAGGATAGTCTTGTCGCCGGCCACTCTGACCAGCCGCCGGCCTTCTTCCGGATCGAAAGCGGGGCCGGTGTATTGGTCGTCATAGGCGATCTGACCCAGCGTTCCGACTTCGGTCTGGCCGATCTCCTTGATGCGTGGGTCTTCGAGCCGCGTCAGCGCGCTCGCGTAAGGCATGTGGGTGTGAAACACCGCCTTGGCCTGCGGCAAGGCTTTGTGCATCGGTGCATGGATGCAGTAGCAGGAGCGCTCGACGTCGCCGCTGCCGCGCTTCACCTCGCCGTCGTCGATGCCGACTTCCATGAACGAGGAGGCTTTCACCTCGGACCAGTGCATGCCGAACGGAATCTGGTAGTAGCGATCGTTCCGCCCCGGCACCAGGAAGGTGAGATGATTGAAGATGCCTTCATTGAAGCCGTGCCGGACGGCGATCCGGTGCGCGGCCGCGAGATCGACGCGCGCCTGCGCTTCATCGGCGCTGCAATCCTTGAGCTTGGCCGGCGAAACCTGAAACTGCATGGACGCCTCCTGCTGTCGCCGAAGCGTCAATCTTAGGCTCATCGGGGCGGCCCGCCTAGGCGTGAGCGACATTTACTTCCGGGGCCCAATGAGCAAAATCTCGCACCTGCGAAAGCGAGGAGAGATGGCGCGTCCGCCTGCCCAGCCTGGAATGCCGTTTGCCGAGATCGATACACCGGCTTTGGTGATCGATCTCGATGCCTTCGAGCGGAACGTGCGATCCATGGCGGACGTGGCGAAGAAGGCCGGGGTGCGCCTGCGACCGCACGCCAAGACGCACAAAAGCTCGGCCATCGCGCGCATTCAGATGGAACACGGCGCGGTCGGTGTCTGCTGCCAAAAAGTTTCAGAGGCGGAAATTCTCGCGGCCGGCGGCATGTCCGACATCCTGGTGTCGAACGAGATCGCCGGGCCGCAGAAGATCGACCGGCTCGCCGCGTTGGCGAAAAAAGTGAAGATCGCCGTCTGCGTCGACGATGCCGACAACATCGCCGAGATCGCCGCCGCTGCGCAACGGCACGACGTCAACATTTCGGTGCTGGTCGAGATCGATGTCGGCGGCAATCGCTGCGGCGTGGCGCCGGGCGAGCCGGCGCTGCGGCTCGCCTCGAAGATCGCGCGCTCGAATCTGCTGCGCTTTGGCGGCTTGCAGGCCTATCACGGCGGCGCGCAGCATCTGCGCGCCTACGACGAGCGGCACGATGCCATTGCGCGCACGGTCGACATGACGCAGCAGACCGTCGACCTGCTGGGGCGTGAAGGCCTGACCTGCGACACAGTGGGCGGCGCCGGCACCGGCAGCTTCGAGTTTGAGGCGGGCAGCGGCGTGTTCAACGAGCTTCAGGCCGGCTCCTACATTTTCATGGACGCCGACTATGCGCGGAATCGCAAGCGCGACGGGGGCGGCAACGACCGGTTCGAGCACGCGCTGTTCATCCTCACCACGGTCATGAGCAAGCCCAACGATGCCCGCGCGGTGGTGGACGCCGGCCACAAATCGGCGGCGGTCGATTCCGGCCCGCCGGAGCCGTTCCGCCGCCCGGGCGTGATCTATCGCCGGCCAAGTGACGAGCACGGCGTCCTCCAGTCGGAGGGCGGCGAACTGCCGCGCCGTGGCGAGAAAATCCTGTTGATCCCCGGTCATTGTGATCCGACCGTCAACCTCTATGACTGGTATGTCTGTGTCCGCGGCATGCATGGTCCCGATGCAAAAGTTGAGGCGGTCTGGCCGGTGTCGGCGCGCGGCGCAGCACAATAAGGATGTGAGGCGGGGAAGGTTGATGACGCGAATTCGGAATCTGACGGGAGCGCTGCTGCTCGCCTTTTCGCTTGCTGCGTTTGCCGCTGCGCCAGCCCGCGCCGAGGAAGAGAAAGTCCTCAACGTCTACAACTGGAGCGACTATGTCGCGCCGGACACGCTGGCGGAGTTCACCAGGCGCACCGGCATCAAGGTCAATTACGACGTCTACGATTCCAACGATGTGCTGGAAGCGAAACTGCTGGTCGGCAAGTCCGGCTACGATGTCGTGTTCCCGTCGTCGATGCCTTACCTCGCGCGGCAGGCCAAAGCCGGCGTCTATCAGAAACTCGACTTCACGAAGTTGCCGCACGCCAAGGGCCTCGATTCCAAGGTGATGACGCAGCTTAAGACCGCCGATCCGCAGAATGCCTACGCGGTGCCATACATGATGGCCGGCACCGGCGTCGGCTACATCAGGTCGAAGATCGATCCGTTATTGCCGACCGCCCCCCTCGGCAGCCTGGCGATGCTGTTCGATCCGAAGGTGGTTGGCGCGCTCAAGCCGTGCGGCGTGACGCTGCTCGACACGCCGGACGAAATTTTCCCCGCCGCGCTGTCCTACATCGGGCATGATCCGCTCAGCACGAGTGAGGCTGACCTGAAAGCGGCCGGCGAGGTGATCGGCAAGGCGCGGCCCGGCTACCGCTATTTCCACTCGTCGAGCTACATCAACGACCTGGCGAACGGCGCGATCTGTGTCGCGCAGGGCTATGCCGGCGACCTGTTCCAGGCCCGCAAGCGGGCAGCCGAGGCGAAGAACGGCGTCGAGATCGGCATTTTCCTGCCGAAGGAGGGCGCCGCCTTCAACATCGACGTGATGGCGATCCCGAAGGACGCGCCGCATCCCGGCAACGCGCACAAATTCATCGACTACATCCTGGAGCCGCAAGTGGTCGCGAAGATCACGAATGCAGTCGGCTATGCCAACGCGGTGCCGGCCTCGCGCGAATTCATTGACAAGGACATCGAAAGCGATCCGGTGGTCTATCCGCCGGCGGACATCAGGCTCTATTCCGCGCCGCTGGTGAGCGCGAAATACGAGCGCGAGCGGAACCGATTGTGGACGCGGATCAAGACCGGCCGCTGACGCAGCCGATCATCGGCATCGACGGCGTCACGCGCCGCTTTGGCGCTGTCGTCGCCGTCGACGGCGTCACGCTCGACATCGCGCGCGGCGAATTCTTCTGCCTGCTCGGCGGCTCCGGCTCCGGCAAGACCACGCTGCTGCGCATGATCGCCGGCCTCGATCGGCCGAGCGACGGCCGCATCCTGATCGACGGCGAGGACATGACGGGCCTGCCGCCCTACCGGCGGCCGGTCAACATGATGTTCCAGTCCTATGCGCTGTTTCCGCATCTGACGGTCGAGAACAATGTCGGCTTCGGGCTGCGCGAGGAAGGGCGCCCGAAGGCCGAGATTCGCGAGCGCGTTCATGCTGCGCTCGGCCTGCTCGAGATGGGCGCGTTGGCGGCGCGCAAGCCTCACCAGTTGTCGGGCGGTCAGCGCCAGCGCGTCGCGCTCGCCCGAGCGCTGGTGAAAGAGCCGAAGATCCTGCTGCTCGACGAGCCGCTCGCGGCGCTCGACAAGAAACTGCGCGAGCGGGCGCAAGCCGAGCTGGTCGCGCTCCGCGAGCGCGTTGGCATTACCTTCGTCATGGTCACGCACGACCAGGAAGAGGCGATGGCGATGGCGACGCGCATCGCGCTGATGCAGGACGGCAAGGTGGTGCAGGTCGGCACGCCGCACGATCTCTACGAGAACCCGGCGTCGCGCTACGTCGCCGAGTTTTTCGGTCAGGCGAACGTGTTCGAGGCGCTGGGCCGCACGGTGATGGTGCGACCGGAGCATCTGCGGCTCTCGCGCGAGGAGCCGGCGCAGGCCACCTCGCTGCAAGGCCGTATCGAGAACCTGGTCTTTTTCGGCAGTTTCTACGTGGTGCGCGTCACGCTCGATGGCGGCAAGCCGGTCACGGCGCGGCTATCGCCCGGTGAGCTGGCGGTTGCCGGGTCGCCGGGGCAGGGCGACGAGGTTTACGTCCATTGGACGCCGGCCAAGGCGCGCGCGGTGCTCGAATGAGCATCCGGCGCGCGGCGGTGGTCGGGCTGCCGTTCGGCTGGCTGCTGCTGTTCGTGCTCGCGCCGGTCATTGTCGTTCTGGCGATCAGCTTCGCCGAGTCCCGGATCGGCGCGCCGCCGTTCACGCCGCCGCTGTTATGGCAGGATGGCGCGCTGCACTTCAGCATCACGCTCGACAATTATCTGCGGCTCTTCACCGACCGGCTTTACGCCGATGCATTCCTAAGCTCGATCCGCATCGCTGCGGTGTCGGCGTTCATCACATTGCTGATCGCCTATCCGATGGCTTACGGCATCGCGCGGGCCGGTGAGCGGGCGCGGCCGTCGCTGCTGATGTTGGTGGTGCTGCCGTTCTGGACCTCGTTCCTGATCCGCGTTTATGCGTGGACCGGGCTGCTCAACTCGAACGGGCTCATCAACAAGATGCTGCTCAATCTCGGCATCGTCGATCATCCGCTGCCGCTGCTGCACACGGAATTCGCGGTGCATCTCGGCATTGTCTATTCGTACCTGCCGTTCATGGTGCTGCCGATCTACGGCGTGCTCGAGCGGATGGACTGGACGCTGCTCGAAGCGGCGGCGGACCTCGGCGCGCGGCCGCTGCGCTCGTTCTTTCGCGTGACGCTGCCGCTGTCGATGCCGGGTGTGATCGCCGGGCTGTTGCTGGTGTTCATTCCGGCGCTCGGCGAATTCATCATTCCCGAATTGCTCGGCGGCCCCGACACGCTGATGGTCGGCCGCGTGCTGTGGACCGAGTTCTTCAGCAATCACGACTGGCCGTTCGCATCGGCGCTGGCGGTCGTCATGTTGATCGCGGTGCTGCTGCCGGCGGCGCTGATCTATCGCGTGGCCCGGCGCGGGGAACTGGCCGCATGAAACGCGCCGTATTCCCGCTCACCGTGCTGGCGTTCGGTTACGCTTTTCTCTACCTGCCGATCGCCGTGCTGATCGCCTATTCGTTCAATGACAACAGGCTGGTCGCAGTCTGGAGTCATTTTTCCGTCCGCTGGTATGGCGAACTGTTCCAGAACGGGCAGATCGGCAACGCGCTGTGGTTGTCGCTGCGGGTTGCCATGGTGAGCGCCACCGTCTCTGTCGTGCTCGGCACCATGGCGGCGTTCGCAATGCAGCGGATGGGCCGCTTCTTCGGCCGCGACACCTTCGAAGCACTGGCGATGACGCCGCTTATTTTGCCGGAGGTTCTCACCGGTCTGTCGCTACTGATGCTGTTCGTGTTCCTGTCCGGCACATTGGGTTGGCCCGAACAGCGCGGGGCGCAAACGATCATATTAGCGCATATTCCGTTTGGAATGGCTTATGCCATCGTCGTCATTCGCGCGCGGCTGTCACAGCTCGATCCCGTGCTGGAAGAGGCGGCGGCCGACCTTGGCGCACCGCCGTGGCGCACGTTCCGCCGCGTGACGCTGCCGCTCCTGATGCCGGCGGTGGTGGCGGCCTGGCTGCTTGCGTTTACTTTGTCGCTGGATGACGTGGTGATCGCCAGTTTTGTCACCGGCCCGGGCGCGTCGACGCTGCCGATCGTGATCTTCTCTAGCGTCCGGCTCGGCGTGTCGCCGCAGATCAACGCGCTGGCGACGCTGCTTATTCTCGCCGTCAGCGTGTTGATCGTTTCGGCCACGCTGCTGATGCAGCGCGCCAACCGGCCCGCGCGCTAGTTCGCGACGAACAGCTTGCCGAGCTCGGTCGAGATGGTGTTGAACGTCGTCACCATTTCGTCCGCCGATTTCAGCTCGAAGAACTTGTTCTTGTCGCTCGCGCAATCGCGCAGCAGCGTCGAGGTCGGATCTTTGCCGGTGTTGACCTGCACCGTATAGACCAGGACGCCGGCCGCCTTGACGTTGGCGCAGGTGAGCTTCTGGCGGGCGTCGATCGAGGACTGCGAGGTGTACCAGCGGTCCTCGGTATTCAGGCCGTCCGACAGCAGCACGATCACCTGTGAATAGGTATACGTCGGGTCCATCGCCGGGGCGGTGAACGGCCCGCCGCCGGTCAGCGACATCCATCCCAGCGCCAGGCCGATGGCCTGATTGGTGTTGCCGCCGGGGCTCATGTTGCTCACCAGCGTGCCCATCTGCGTCCAGTTGTCGGAGAGGGGCAGCGCGGCCTCGGCGCAGGAGCTGAACTGCTCCGCCGCGAACATTGTCGCGGTATTGGCCGGGTCCGGCGCGACCACGTTGGTGTCATAGGCGCCGGTGGCCGGGCCGCTGCTGTTGCCGCGATCCATCACGCAGCCGTTCCAGGTCGAGTGGTCGGCCGGCGTCCAAACACCGGTGTGCGACTCGCATCGGCTCTTGGAGCTGTAGCCCGACTTCGAGCAGGTGCCGTTCTTGGTGTCCCATTCGGTCCAGTCGATCCAGTTCGCCTGGTAGTTGGCCGGATCGAGATTGACGTCCTTGGAGAAGGGCACGATCGAGACATAGACATCGCCGCTGGTTTCGGCGATCGCCTGAAGTTGTGTGAGCAAGGTGTTGGTCGCGGTCTTCAGCGCGTCCATCTTGCCGTCGCTCGACATCGAGCCGGTGTTGTCGAGCGCCAGCGCGACGCGCAGGCGTGAATTGCCCCACTTTGCGGTGGCGGTGCCGTTCACCGTGAGGCTGTCATAGCCGAACATCTTGACGAATGCGGTCGGCACTTGCGCCGAGGCGTTGACGACGAGCTGTGACGTGCCGCCGGGCGTATAGACCGCGTTGGCGGCGACATTGGTTACATCCGGCCGATTGAAGACCGCGCTGAAATACTTTTGCGCGTTGGTGTTGACCTGCGCCTGGCCGACCACCGCGGCTTCTTTCGCCAGCATCAGCGCGGTCGAATCCAGCGCCGTCTGCATCTCGGCCTTGACCGAGTTGGTGCGGCTGTAATCGACGGCCGCGCCGGTAATGCCCACGACCGGGACGATCGACAGGCCGAGCATGATTGCGACGTTGCCGCGTTCGGCGCGCCGGAAGGCGCGAAGCACCGCGGACAACTTGGAGACAAAATGGCTGGCGCGCATGGGGTTCACCGATGAAAGGCGCTGTGCGGACAGTCGTCGGCCTGCCGTAGGCGCGCGTGACCAGCGCGCCTGCATGATGCAGGCCGAGACCGGCCCCGGCGTCAGCGCAGCTGGCCGGAGATGCTGGAGAAGGTGGTGTTCAGCTTGGTGCCGAGGCCGTTGACGACGGCGATGATGGCGACGGAGATGCCCGCCGCGATCAGCCCGTATTCGATAGCCGTGGCACCACTTTCATTTTTCAGGAACGCGATAAACTTCGACATGGTGGTATTCCCCCCATTAGAGACAAGAGAAGCGGTGAAGTCACGACGCCGAACTTACGGTGAAATCCTAAGAACAGATGCCGTGCCGCGTTGCGGCTTCGATACAAAGAATCCGTGAGTTCAATAAGAATTAGATTCAATTTTATCCGGCAGTCTCAGCGAAGTTCGGCGTGCTCGTGGCGGCGAGCCATGCGTCGGAACAATCGCTCAAAACTGAATCAAGTTCGCGTCCGTGCGAGAGCGGTCGCTAAAGAATGTCGCTTTATCACGCGTTGAGCATAGGCGCAGAAGCGCGGCGCGCTTCACCATTTCGATACGTCTGACGCGGCAAGTCATCGCAACAACGCGCGAAAAGTTCTGCGCACGAAGGCAGGGGGATTTCAAAATGCGAGCCAGTACGCTGGTGATGATCGGCTTTGCCGTCGTGTTCGGCTTGCTGGCAGTGTTCATCGCGCAAAGCTGGTTGAGCAACCAGGCCGCAATGCAGGCTCGCAACCAGCAGCCGGAGCGTGCGACACCGACCCAGACGATCGTCGTCGCCAAGGAGCCGTTGCGTTACGGCGCCGAGCTCAACGCGTCGATGCTCAAGGAAGTCGATTGGTCCGGCGATGCGCTGCCGGCCGGCGCCTTTCACAAGGTTGGCGACCTGCTCAAAGGCGGCCGCCGCATCGTGCTCGCCGCCATCGAGGCGAATGAGCCGGTGCTGGCGCTCAAAGTCACCGGGCCCGGACAGCGCGCGACATTGTCAGCGCTGGTCGGCGACGGCATGAAGGCCGTCACGATCCGCGTCAACGACGTCGAAGGCGTCGGCGGTTTCGTGCTGCCCGGCGACCACGTCGATGTCGTGCTCACCCGCAATAAATCGGGCACCGCGCCGACCTCGGAGATCGTGCTGCAAAACACGCGCGTCCTCGCGGTCGATCAGTCGGCCGATCAGCGTGCCACCAAGGCGGCGGTGAGCAAGTCGGTCACGCTCGAGGTCAGCACGGTCGACGCGCAGAAGGTCTGGCTGGCCGCGTCGGTCGGCAATCTGTCGCTGCTGCTGCGCAAGGCGGGTGAAACCGCCGAGGTGAAGACACGGCAGATTTCGCTGAAGGATCTCGCCGGGCAGGTGCTCGGCACGGCGGACAGCGGCGACACCGCGACGGTGGTGGTGACCCGCGGCTCTGCCAGGCAGGACTACAAGGTGCCGGTCGAAAGCCGGCTGGCAACGGTCGGCGCCGGATCGAAAGACGTTCGCTAACGAAGAAGAAAACAAACCGAAAAGCTGATGAGTTGGGGGAAGGTGTCTTGAATATAGCCGAACTGTCGGCCGTCGGCGTGCGCCGCCGGCCGCGTCCCGAAACGGCCGATCTGGCCGGACAGATGGCCCGCCTGGTGATCTGCCTGGCGATCGCGCTCTGCGTTTCGCTGCTCTTCTCGGCGAGCGCCAAGGCGCAAAAGCTGATCCAGATCGCGGGCGCCGACCGCACCGTTTCGGTGATGGTGCCGATCGGAAAATCGCAGGATGTCCGCACCGATACCGGGTTCGTCGACATCACGGTCGGCGACCCCGACGTCGCCGACGTCAATCCGCTGACCGACCACACGCTGTCGATCCTCGGCAAGAAGATCGGAACCACGCGCGTCTCGGTCTATGGCGCCGGCAAGGTGCTGATCGGCATTTTCGACATTGAAGTTTCCTACGACATCTCGCGATTGACCAACGAGCTCAAGCGCCGCTTCCCCGGCTCGCATATCGCGGCGTCCTCCGTGAACGGGCGCATCATGCTGTCTGGCGAAGCGACCGACGCAGCGATGCTCGACCAGGCGGTGACGATCGCGCGGCAATTCGGTCCTGAAGTCATCAACGCCGTCTCGGTAATGTCGCCGCAGCAGGTGTTGCTTGAGGTGCGCTTCGTCGAAATTTCGCGCACTGCCGGCCGCGAGCTCGGCTTCCAGTGGAACGGCGTCAATCCCAACAAAGGCATCATTAACGTCGGCAACCGGACGCCGGCCGGCAATCTGCCGCTGAATGTCGGGACGGAAACCGCAGCCGGCGTGATTTCCGGCGGCTCGCCGTTCGGCTTTGCCATTGCGCGCTGGGCGCTCGGCGGCATGACGATTGACACCGCGATTAATGCGCTGGAAGGGCAGGGTGTGGCGCGCAGCCTCGCCGAGCCGAATCTGGTGGCGCTGTCGGGCGATACCGCAAGCTTCCTGGCGGGCGGCGAATATCCGATCCCGGTTTCCGGCACGCTCGGCCAGATCACGGTCGACTACAAAAAATACGGCGTCGGTCTCGCCTTTACGCCGACCGTGCTCAACGCCGGCCTGATCAATTTGAAAATCGAGCCCGAAGTCAGCCAGATCGATCCCAATCATCGCATCGATGTGGGCAACGGCGTCTCGGTGCCTTCGCTGATCGTGCGCCGCGCCTCCACCACGGTGGAGTTGCGCGACGGCCAGAGCTTCGCGATTGGCGGCCTGTTGCAGAACAACGGCCAGAACCAGGTCGAGCAGTTGCCGTGGGTCGGCAGCATGCCGGTGCTGGGCGCCTTGTTCAGCAGCAAATCCTATCAGAAGAACGAGACCGATCTCGTCATCATCGTGACGCCGCGGCTGGTCCGTCCGGCGCGCCCCGGTGAAGTGCTGAAGACACCGGCCGACCGCACCATTCCGCCCAACGACGTCGACTTCTTCGCCATGAGCAAGAACGAAGTCGATCGCACCAAGCAGCCTGCCGCCGGTCAGACTCTGGCCGCGGCGACCGTGGCTCGTCCGCTCAGCGGCCACATGCTCGACATGGCTACAAAATAATTGGCAACGAGGTCATCGATGTTCCGCTCCACGTTCGTCCTGCTGTCGTTCGCTGCGATTGCCGTCGCCGGTTGCGCTCAAGAGAAGATTTACGATCCGCACGGCTATCTCGATCGCCGCGACTCCATCGAGTTGTCGGCCGGCGACGCCAATGCCAGCAACATCGCCATACAGATGGTCGATCCGTGGCCGCGCTACGCCGGCAACAAGAACATCGCCTATAACGGCCAGCGCATGCAGGCCGCGGTCGAGCGTTACCGCAACAATCAGGTGACGCCGCCGAAAGGCATCTCCGCTTCGACGACTTACGGCGCGATGTCGGGCGGCAGCAATGGAACGCCGGCCAACAACAATACGCCGGTCGGCCCGACTGTTGCGGGCTCCGTGAAGTAACGAGGCAAGCCGCGTGCGAACCATGCCTGGCCAGACCCCCGAGCGCGTCCAGATCGCTGCACTTACGCCGGACCTCGAGTTTGCCGAGGTCCTGCGCGCGACTTTTGGCGCCGCCGCGCAAATCGATCTCGAGCTGGTCGCCGGCACGCTGCACGACAACGCCGACAAGGTCGATTTCAAGAATGCCGGCATCGTCATCATCGACATCGACGATGCGCGAGAATCCGAGGTGGTGGCGCTGCAACGCCTGATGCTGCGGGCCAATCATTGGCCGCCGGTGATCGCGGTGTCGCGTGGTTTCGACGCGGCGGTCGCCCGCGTGCTGGTGCAATCGCGCATCGCCGACTTCCTGGTGAAGCCGGTGCCGCCGGTCGAGCTGGTGCGCGCCTGCGCCAGCCTGACCAAGCGCGAGGTCGGCGAAGGCCGTGCCGACGCGCAGATTTACACATTGCTGCCCTCGGCCGGCGGCGTCGGCGTCACCACGCTGGCGATCCAGACCGCGATGCTGCTGCTCAACAGTCGCGGCTCGCGGATGCGGCCTTCGACCTGCCTGGTCGATCTCGATTTCCAGCACGGCGCGGTCGCCGATTATCTCGATCTGGAGCCGCGGCTCGACCTCGGCGAAATCGAGCCGCGTCCGGAGCGGCTCGATCGGCAACTGCTCGAGGTGATGCTGTCGCATCATTCGTCCGGCCTTGCGGTGGTGGCCGCGCCGCATCGTCCGGCGGAGATGCGCTCGTTCGACCCGACCGTGGTGACGCGGCTGCTCGATCTTGTGTCCAGCAACTTCGATTACGTCATTTTCGACATGCCGCGAACCTGGTTCTCCTGGACCGACAGCGTGTTGCTTGGCTCGAACCAGATCTACATCGTCAGCGAAGCGACGGTGCCCGGCCTGCGCCACGCCAAGCAGCTTGTCGCCGCCATCAAGTCGCGGCTCGGCGAGGCGCCGAAGCCGCAGGTGATCGTCAATCGCTTCAATCAGAAACTGTTTTCGTCGGGCCTGACGCGCAACGATCTCGAGCAGGTGCTCGGCGAGTCCTTCGCCGCCGCGATCCCGAACGACTACGCGCTGGTGCGCGAGGCGATCGACCGCGGCGTGCCGCTGGAAGAGGTCAAGCCCGGCAACAAGATCACGCAGCAGATGAAGAAATATCTGCTGCCGAATGTCACCGGCAAGGCGGCCGCGAAGGCGATGCCGCTGCTCGGCAAGTTGCGGCTGTCGGCGGCGCGCTAGGAAGGGCAGATGACCGGACGTTTCAGCATACGCCGTGTGGCTTCGCCGCAACTGGCGCCTGAGCAGCCGGTCGCGGTGCCGGAGATGGTGGCTGCCGCTGCGCCGGCGGTCGACGAGCCGCCGCCGCTCAACACAATGCACAGTGAGAAGGTGCTCGACGCCAAGGTGCGGCTGCATCGCAAGCTGATCGAGGAGATCAACCTCTCCGCGATGGAAAAGCTGCCGGCCGACGACGTGCGCGACGAAATCCATGGTCTGGTCGCAAAATACGTGCTGGCCGAGCGGCTCGCCATCAATGGCCGCGAATTGGAGGAACTGGTTTCCGAGATTCTCGACGAAATGATGGGGCTCGGTCCGCTTGAGCCGCTGCTGAAAGACCCGACCGTCAGCGACATCCTCATCAACGGCCATGAGAGCATCTATGTCGAGCGGCACGGCATGCTGGAGCCGCTGCCGGCGCGCTTCAAGGATGAGGCGCACCTGCTGCGCATCATCAACAAAATCGTCGCCGCGGTCGGCCGGCGCGTCGATGAAAGCCATCCGCTGTGCGACGCGCGCCTGCTCGACGGCTCGCGCGTCAACGTCGCAGTGCGGCCGATCGGCGTCGACGGGCCGCTGGTCTCGATCCGTAAATTTTCCAAGAAGCCTTTCAACCTCAACAAGCTGATCGAGGTCGGCGCGCTGCGTCCGCAGATGGGTGAGCTGCTCGGCGCCGCGGTGAAGGCCCGGATCACGACGATCATTTCCGGCGGCACCGGCTCCGGCAAGACGACGATGCTCAACGCGTTGTCGGCCTTCATCTCGGAGAAGGAGCGCCTCATCACCATTGAGGACGCCGCCGAGTTGCAGCTTCAGCAGCCCCATGTCGGCCGCATGGAAACGCGCCCGCCCAACATCGAAGGCAAGGGCGAAATCCGCCAGCGCGAGCTGGTCAAGAACGCCCTGCGCATGCGGCCCGACCGCATCATCCTCGGCGAGTGCCGCGGCGAGGAAGCCTTCGACATGCTGCAGGCGATGAACACCGGCCACGAAGGTTCGATGGCGACCGTCCACGCTAATACGCCGCGCGACGCCATTTCCCGCCTCGAGCAGATGATCGGCATGGCCGGCCTGCCGATGACGGTTTCCTCGATCCGCGGCCAGATCGCCAGCGCCGTGCAGTTGATCGTCCAGCTTTCGCGCCAGTCCGACGGCAAGCGCAAGGTGACCTCGATCGCCGAGGTGACCGGGCTCGAAGGCGACATCATCCAGATGCAGGAGATCTTCAAGTACGTCCGCACCGGCACGACGGCCGACGGCACGGTGGAAGGCCATTTCCAGGCGACCGGCGTGCGCCCGCGCTTCCTCGCCCATCTCGCCAATCAGGGCATCAAGCTGCCCGGCAACTTCTTCGACCCGTCGCACCCGCTGTAGCGCATGATCCTGAAAAGTGGACACCGGTTTCCGGAAAAGATGCTGCGCCGGCAAAATGTTGGGCGGGCGCAACTCCTTCAATCCACGCAGGCGGTGCCGTAGGCATGTTCAATTTCGACCCGGTCTACGTCATCTACGTTCTGGTCGGCCTCGCCGCGGCGCTGCTGGCCGAGGGCGTCTACCTGCTGTTCTTCACGCGCGCGTCCTATCGCAAGAACATCAATCGCCGCCTGCGGCTCGCCGACGATGCGGCCGATCAGCAGAGCGTGCTGATCCAGCTTCGGCGCGAGCGCGGCCTCACCAGCAGCGGCGACTACAACTTGCCGCTGTTCAGCCTGAACCGGCTGATGCTGCAATCGGGCCTCACCATCGGCTGGACCAGGCTCGCGCTGATCGCGGCATTTCTCGCCGCCGCGACGCTCGGCGGCATGCTGATGTTCCACTGGCCGCTGAAGCAGGCTTCTGCGGCTGCACTCGGCGCCGGCATCCTGCTGCCGTTCATCGCGCTCAAGTTCATGCGGCGTCGGCGGCTGCGCAAGTTCGACGCCCAGTTTCCCGATGCGATCGACATCATCGTGCGGAGCTTGCGCGCCGGCCATCCGGTGCCGATTGCGATCTCGACCGTGGCGCGCGAGCTGCCGGATCCGGTCGGCAGCGAGTTCGGCATCGTGTCGGACGAGATCACCTACGGTGCCGATCTCGAAACCGCGATCCGCGACCTTTATTTCCGCGTCGGCTCGGAAGACCTGCCGCTGTTCGTGACCGCGGTTGCCATCCAGTCGTCGACCGGCGGCAATCTCGCGGAAATCCTGGAAAACCTGTCGAGCGTGATCCGCCAGCGTTTCAAGATGCGCCGCAAGATCAAGGCGCTGGCGGCGGAAGGCCGCGCCTCGGCGCTGATCCTGTCGTCGCTGCCGATCGGCATCTTCCTCGCCATCCAGTTCGTCACGCCGCAGTACTACAGCAGCGTCTGGAACGAGAGCCTGACCAAGGTGTGCCTCGCCATTGCCGGCAGCTGGATGGGTGTCGGTAATTTCATCATGTACCGGCTGGTCAATTTCAGGATCTGACCGATGGGTGTGATCGACAATCTCGTGACCGCGCTGCTCAGCGACAACAGCCTTGCGCTCAGCGCAATGGCGTTTCTCGCTGCAGGCACCCTTGCTTTTTCTGTGATGCTGGCGGTCCGCGTGCGCACCTCGGTGAAGCGGCGCACCGCGCGCATTCTCGACGAGACGTCGCGCAACGCGGATTCAAAGCGCAGCTTGCGCTATTCCAGCCGCAAGCTGGCGCAGCGCCTGCTTGAATATACCAATAAACACTACTCGGAATCCGGCGACGACAGCATGAAGGTGCTGCGGCAACGCCTGGTGCAGGCCGGCATCTTCGATGCGCGTGCGGTCGCGATGTTTTTCATCGTCCGCACCGCGCTCGCGGTCGGCATCGCCGCGGCGCTGTTCGTCGCGGTGCCGATGTTCAAGTCGACCAGCAGCAGCGTGCTCTGGATGGTGGTGATTGCTGGCGGCATCGCCGGCTATGTCGGCCCCAGCATGTATATCGACCGCCGTATCTCGGCGCGGCGGCTCGAGCACCGCAGCGGTTTTCCTGATTTCATGGATTTGATGGTGGTCTGCGCCGATGCCGGGCTGCCGATCGAGGCGGCGCTGGAACGCATCGGCCGCGAGTTCGGCGACAGCTATCCTTCGCTCACCGCCAACATCCACATGACCAATCTGGAAATCCGTGCCGGCCGCACGCTGCCGGACGCGCTGGAGCATTTCGCCGACCGGATCGGGCTCGATGAGGTGCGCTCGTTCGTCACCCTGATCACCCAGTCGATCGATCTCGGCTCCAGCGTCACCGATGCGCTGCGCGTCTACAGCGACGACATGCGCCACAAGCGGCTGTCGCGCGCCGAGGAGAAGGCTTACGCGCTGCCGGCCAAGCTCGCGCTGCCGATGATGATCTGCATCTTCCCCACGCTGTTCGTGGTGATCCTGCTGCCGGTGTTCGTGCGGCTGCACACGGGTAATTTTTAGTGAACGCGCTCGCGTAAAAGCGCCGGCGATTTGCCGCCAAAAGCCCCCTCAAATCTTAACAGGCCGCCGCTAGGGTGACGCCGTTGCTGGGGGAATTCCGATCCATGCGTGGCGTTGCTCAAGTCGTCGTCATGCTGCTGCTTGGCGTGTGGCTCGCCGGCTGCGGCACTACAACCACAACGACGACGGTTGCCGGCGACTTGAGCAACTCCGGCGCGGCCGTCGAGCAGACGGCCGAACAGCCCGCCGCCAGGGACACGGCCAGGGACACGATCGACCAGACCATGCTGGCGTCGGCGGTTCCGCCGACCGCGCCTGAAGCGGCAATGCCGCCGCCGGGCTCGCAGGCCGGCCTGCTCGGTAGCAATCCGGAAGACGATCTCAGCCTCGGCAAGAAATATTATCGCAACGGCAGCTACGGACTCGCCGAGAAATATTTCCGCCGCGCCGTCGAAACCCATCCGAGCGATGCCGAATCCTGGCTCGGTCTCGCCGCCGCTTACGACCGGTTGCGCCGGTTCGACTTCGCCGACCGCGCGTATGGGCAGGCGATCCGCATTGCGGGCCCGACCGTCGAGATCATCAACAATCAGGGCTATTCGCTGATGCTGCGCGGCAAATATCGCGAGGCCGCCGCCAAGTTCGCGCAGGCCGCCACCAAGGCGCCGGAGAATGTTTACGTGAAGAACAACATCCGCCTGCTCGCCGAAGCGACGCATCAGCGGAAGTCGATCGAGTAGGGCAGCCTTAGCTTCGCGCCTCCTCCGCTAACTGCCGGTCGAAATCCAGCACCGCCTGCAACAGTACCTGCGCGCCCTTGGCGCATTGCTTCTGCGAGGAGAATTCCTCCTCGTTGTGGCTGATGCCGTCCTTGCACGGCACGAAGATCATGCCGGCCGGCGCCTTGCGCGACACATAAGCTGCGTCGTGCAGCGCGCCCGACACGATGTCGCGGCTCGAATAGCCGCATAACGTCGCCGCCTTGCGTACCGCCTCGATGCACTGCGGGTGAAATGGCACCGGCGCCTGCGCCCAGATGCGGTTGATGTTGGCGTCGAGCTTCATCTCGGCGCAGATGCCGGCAATCGCCGCCTTGATCTCGTTCTCGATGGTTTCGAGCATCGCCTCCTGCGGGTGCCGCAGGTCGATCGAAAAGAACACCTCGCCCGGAATGACATTGCGCGAGGCGGCTTTCACCTCGACCATGCCGGCGGTAATCACCGCGAGCGGCGGGTGCGCCCGCGCGATCCTGTCGAGTGCGTCGATGGCGCGCGCCGCCCCGACCATCGCGTCCTTGCGCACGACCATCGGCGTCGTGCCGGCATGGGATTCGCGGCCGGTAAGCGTGACGTCAAACCAGCGCACGCCCTGCACGCCGGATACCACGCCGATGTCGATGTCCTCGCGCTCCAGAATCGGCCCTTGCTCGATGTGCAGCTCGAAAAATGCCGAGAACTTGCGGTCGCCGCAGTGCTCCGGCCCGCGATAGCCGATATCCGCCAGCGCCTGGCCGAACGTCATGCCGGCGCGGTCTTTCTGCGCGTAGGCCCATTCGCGCTCGAACACGCCGCCGAACACGCCGGAGGCAATCAGCGCCGGCGCGAAGCGCGAGCCTTCCTCGTTGGTCCAGTTGACGATCTCGATCGGCGCGTAAGTTTCGTAGCCGGCGGCCTCCAGCGTGCGAAGCACTTCGAGCGCGGCGAGGGTGCCGAGCGTGCCGTCGAACTTGCCGCCGGTCGGCTGGGTGTCGAGATGGCTGCCGAGCCCGATCGGCGGAATGTCCTTCTGGCCGCGGCGGCGCGCATACATCGCGCCCATGTCGTCGACCGCGACCGTGCAGCCGAGTTTCTCGGCCTGCACCTTGAACCAGTCGCGCACCTGCCGGTCGAGATCGGTCAGCGTCAGCCGGTTGATGCCGCCCCTCGCCGTGCCGCCGATCCTGGCGGTCTCCATCAGCGTGTCCCACAGCCGCTCACTGTTGATCGTGAGGTTGTGGCCGGGCGCGAGCGGTGCGGTCATGAGTTCCAGTCTGCCTGAAGTTCCGCGGCACACGAAGCGCTTTTTCGGCGTGAAGCCGCCACCGAAAATTCCAATTCGTGGCGATCAATGACGGACTGAGAGGTCCGGCCGGATGAACCGCGTTTTGTCACCGCTCGATGTCGAAGCGAGTCTGCCGACGATTTCCAGCGCGATCAGGCTTCAGGCGGCCTTGCACCCCGATCGCGTTGCGATTGCATGTTCAGGTCTACCGCCATTCTCGTTCGGCGAATTGGCGCGCATGATCGAACGCATTGGCGAGCAGTTCCATGCGGCCGGAATAGGCGCTGCGAGCCGCGTCGGCATCCTGTTGCCGAACGGCCCCGAGGCGGCCGTGGTGGGTTTCGCCACCGCCGCGCATTCGATCTGTTATCCGCTCAATCCGGAGTTGTCGGCGGCCGAGCTCGAGGCCGAAATCGACCGCGTTCACCTGGACGCAATCGTATTGCCCGACTGGACGGAACTGCCATGGAGCCTGATTGCTCGCCGGCTTGGGATTCTCCACGCCTCCCGCGCTGCCGGTTCGCTCGCCGATGTTCGTCTGACGTCGATTGGCGGCGGTATCCAATCGAACGGCGCGCGTCTCCCGACGGCGCAATCGGTTGCGATCGTTCAGACGTCATCCGGCTCGACGGGCTTGCCGAAGCATGTCCTGGTCACCCATGCGAACGTGCTGGATGTCGCCGGAAAGCTGCAGAGCTGGTTTGGCATCTCCGGCAAGGACCGAAGCGCCTGCATACTGCCGGTTCATTCCGGGATCGGGTTCAAGGTCACGCTGCTTGCTCCATTATTGATCGGCAGCGGCGTCGTCATCGCGGCCAGGCAGCGGGCGGACGAGATCGCCCAATGGGCCGTCGAAAACGATCCGACATGGTTTTTTGGCGCCCCCGCATTTCTGAATGCGGTGCTGGATGCGTTGCAGGCGTCGGGCGGCGGCCCGCCGAAACATTCGCTGCGTTTCGTTCTGACGGGCGGCACGCATTTCCCGGAGCGGTTGCGCACCGACCTCGAAGCGGCGCTCGGCATTGCGGTGGTCGAACAATACGGATCGCGCGAGAGCGGCCCGATCACCGCCAACCCCGCGCCGCCGGCCATCCGGAAGCCCGGCACGGTCGGTCCGGTCTCCGAAAATATCGCCGTGTTCGACGATAACGGTGCGACGCTTCCGCCGGGATCGGCCGGCGCGCTCGCGGTGCGCGGGCAGGGCATTTCTCCCGGCTATATCGAGGCGCTGCCGCTCGGCACCGACAAGGTTCCGGACGGCCGGTCGCCGGATCATTGGCTGCCGACCGGCGACATTGGCGTTGTCGATGAGGACGGCTTCCTCACCATCGTCGGCCGCGCCAAGCAGATCATCAATCGCGGCGGCGAGAAGATCGCGCCCTCCGAAGTCGAGGCGGCGTTGCAGCAGCACCCGCTGGTGCGGGAAGCGGCCGTGTTCGGAGTGCCGCATCCGCGTCTCGGCGAGGGCGTGTCGGCGGCCATCGTTGTGCAGCCGGGCACCGATGTGACGTCGGCTGAGTTGCAAGACTTCCTGTTCGGGCGCCTGGCGCCGCACAAGATTCCGCAAAGCCTTCATTTCGTGACGTCCTTGCCGCGAAACGCCGGCGGCAAGATTCAGTTGTCGCAACTCGTCGAGCAGGTGTCGTCTGGGGAACACCGGCCGGTGCCGGCCAGCGGAAATCTCGAAGCACTGATCATCGAGATCTGGCAGCGGCTGCTGGAGCGTGACGATGTCGGCGTCGACGATAATTTTTTCGAGCTGGGCGGCGACTCGCTGTTGGCGACCTCGATGCTGCTCGAGGTCGAGGAGTTGGCCAAGCGCCAGGTTCCGCCGTCGGCGTTGCGCGCGGTGTGGACCATCCGGCAGCTCGTCTCCGTGCTGTTGCGCGACATGCCGCCGCCGGAAGGGCCGGTGACGTCCGTCAAAACCGGCAGCGGCGCGCCGCTGTTCTTTTGCCATGGCGACCAGCGTGATCGCGGCATTTACGCGCTGCGACTGATCGGCATGATCGAGCACGACTTCCCGGTATTCCTGCTCAACCATCATCGCGATTTCCGCAACGCGGACGATGTCAGCCTCGAAGACATCGCGCGCCTCTATGTTCCCCACGTGCTGGCGGCGCAGCCCAGCGGGCCGGTTCGACTCGGCGGCTATTGCGTCGGCGGCATTGTCGCGCTGGATGTCGCCCGCCAGCTCAGGGCGAGCGGCCGCGACATCGAGTTCGTCGTCCTGATCGACAGCCCGTCGCTCAATGGCCGCGTGAGCATGCAGGCCTGGAAAGCGCTGCTCGACACGGTGTCACGCGTTCTCCCCCGCAATGCGCGCGCCCGCATTGCAAGCAACGGGATGTGGGCGGCCTGGGTGCTGGTGCGGAGCCGCCCGGTTGTCTGGGGCGCGCTCAGGAAATTGGCCCGCTTGACGGCCTTCAAGTTGTCGGCCGGACGCGCCGCGCGTCCGCCGCGATGGGATGAATATCGCCGGCTGTCAAATTACGTTCCGGCCCGTTCGGCGACACCGCTGCATTGCTTTGTGTGCGCCGACAACGCCGGGCGGATCGATTTCAAGCCGTCAAACTGGCGGCGCCTGATGCCGGCCGTTCGTGTGACAGTGATCCCCGGCGATCACCATTCGTGCGTTACGCGGTTCGCGAATGTTCTCGCCGGCCAGCTTCAGGGCCTCATGTCCCGCTGATATTGCGGCCCCGGCGGCGGTCGTGCTTTCCTGCGGGTCCGCAACAAGGGCCGCAAACTTTTGTCTCCGCAGACCACCTGGCACGCCATCATCCAGGCGACGCTGAAAGCCAACGACGTCAAGCTCATCACTTACGTCCCGGATCGCGTCTTCACGCCGCTGATCAAGTCGCTGCACGCCGACGGGGATTTCACCACGTTCGCCTGCACCCGCGAGGAGGAGGCGGTCGGCATCAATACCGGCGCGTGGATGGGCGGGATGCGTGCCGCCATGCTGATGCAAACGTCCGGCTTCGGCACTATTCCGAACGCGCTCGCCTCGCTGGCGGTGCCGAGCCAGATCCCGCTCATCATGTTCGTGTCGGAGCGCGGCGTGTTCGGCGAGTTTAACCTCGGCCAGGCGCTGGTGTGCCGCACCATGCGGCCGGTACTGGACTCCATCGCCGTCACGCATCACACCATCACCCGGATCGACGAGCTTGAGTTCAGCGTCGATCGCTCGATCAAGCAGGCGGTGGCGACGCAAGCGCCGGTCTGCTTCATCCTGTCGCCGCTCCTGACCGGCGGAAAGGTGTTCACGGCATGAACGCCCCAGCGCACAATGCCAAAGTGATGAATCGCTTCGAGCTCACCAAGCGGCTGGTCGGTAAGCTCAAGCGCGACGAGGCCGTGATCGGCGGCATCGGCAACACCAATTTCGACCTGTGGGCGAGCGGCCAGCGACCGCAGAATTTCTACATGCTCGGCAGCATGGGGCTAACGATCCCGATCGCGCTCGGCGTTGCCATCGCGCAGCCGCAGCGCCACGTCATCGCGCTGGAAGGCGACGGCTCGCTGCTGATGCAGCTCGGCTGCCTCGGCACCGTCGCGAGCCGCGCACCGAAAAACCTCACTATCGTCATTTGGGACAACGGCATCTACCAAATCACCGGCGGGCAGCCGACCGCGAGCGCCTCGACCGTCGATCTGGTCGCCGCCGCGCGCGCCTGTGGCCTCGCGAACAGCAACTGGGCGGCCGACGAGCAGGAGTTCGACCGGCTGATCGACAAGTCGCTTGGCGGCGGACCGAATCTCGTCGCGGCGCGGATCGACGGCGAGCCCGGCGTCGGCCACACCGAGCGCGATCCGGTGAAAATCCGCGCCAGTTTCATGGCCGGGTTGGGCGTCAAGGGCTGAGCCTCGCATTGTCGTCCCCGCGAAGGCGGGGACCCGGTAAACGCAGGCGTTCGCGATAAGTCGCGACGACACGGCGTATTGGATCCCCGCTTTCGCGGGGACGACAGGATATGCGCCCTTGCGCCGCGCTCAACATCCGGTGATCGCCCGAAAAAGCGCCGCGCACATTGCTAAAATGGTGACATGACAAACTATTCCCGGCGACACACCTTGATGCTCGGCGCTGGCCTGACGGCGACGATGCTCGCGCGTCCAGTGCTGGCGCAAAGTGCCAATCGCGACGACATGATCAAAAAGCCGATCCCGCATTCCGGCGAGATGCTGCCTGTGGTCGGGCTCGGCACCGCCAACAGCTTCGGCCGCGCCGAGCGCGACGACACCCGCAAGGTGATCGAGGCGCTGGTCGCCGGCGGCGCCAGCCTGATCGACACGGCGTCGACTTACGGCGCCGCCGAGGAGGTCATCGGCGAGGCCGTCGCCAATGGCAAGCTGCGGGATCGCGTTTTCCTCGCGACGAAGATGGAAGCCGAGACCGCCAGAGAGGGCCAGCCGGAATTCGATGCCTCGCTGCGCAAGTTGCGCGTCAGGCAGGTCGACCTGATGATGCTGCACAACGTGCGTGACGCGCATCAGAGCCTTGCTTATCTGCGCGACTGGAAAGCGCAGAAGCTTACCCGCTATGTCGGCATCTCCAGCACGTTCCCGCGCGACTTTCCTGCGGTCGAAGCGGTGATCAAGCGCGAGAGGCCGGATTTCGTCGAGCTCAATTATTCGATCGCCGACCGCGAGATCGAGAAACGCCTGCTGCCGGCCTGTGCCGACGCCGGTTCGGCTGTGCTGACCGCATTGCCGTTCGGCCGCAGCTCGGTGTTCCGCGCGGTGCACGGCAAGCAACTGCCCGACTGGGCGAAGGAATTCGATGCCGCAAGCTGGGGCCAGTTCTTCCTGAAATTCCTGCTCGGCCACAAGGTCGTCACTGCGGTTATTCCCGGCACCACCAAGGCGGACCACATGGCCGACAATCTCGCCGCCGGCCGTGGCCGCTTGCCGGACGAGACGCAGCGCAACAAGATGGCCGCGTTCTTTGCATCGCTGAACTGAGCTTGCGCGGTAGCGCAGCCGCGGCTCCGCTGCTATGGAAGGCGCGCTCCCGCCGCTGAGGGCGCCAGCGGCGTCCCGCCCATCCCAGGATTTTCAGCTTGAGCCCTGCCGCGTCCTCGTCCAACACGACAATCGTGTCGCTCATCCCCGGCGTGATCGTATCGGCGCTGGTTGCCGCCATCGGCTATCTCGCCGCGCCTTATGTCGCGCGGTTCGCACCGATCCCGGCCATGGTTATCGCGTTGCTGGTCGGCATCCTTCTCAACCCGGTCGCGGCCAAGCCGCTCACCCAGCCCGGCATGGCGTTCTGCGTCCGCACCGTGCTGCGCTGGGCGGTCGCCTTGTTGGGATTGCGCGTCGGTTTGTCCGACATCGCCGCGCTCGGTCTCGGTACTGCCGCGCTGATCGTCGTTGCGATGATCGCCACGGTGCTGTCCGGCTTCTTCTTCGCAAGCTGGGGCGGCCGTTCGCAAGGTTTCGGCGCGCTGGTTGGAACCGGCGTTGCGGTGTGTGGCGCCTCGGCGACGCTGGCTGTATCGACGGTGGTACCGGAATATCCCGGCAAGCAGGCCGACATCGCCTTCGTTGTGGTCGGGGTCAACGCGCTCGCCACGTTGGCGATGCTGCTCTATCCGCCGCTCTGCCATTTGCTCGGCTTCGATCCGCAGACCACCGGCGTGATGCTCGGCGGCACCATTCACGACGTCGCCCAGGTGGCCGGCGCGGGTTACGCCGTGTCCGATGCGGTCGGCAACGCCGCGGTGATCGTGAAGCTGTTCCGCGTGTTCCTGCTGCTGCCGGTGGTGCTGGCGCTTGGCTGGTACTTCACCCGGATCGGCGCGGGGCATGGCGAAGCGCGCGTGCCGGTGCCGGTGTTCGCGCTTGTGTTTCTCGTACTGTGCATCGTCAACAGCGTCGTGCCATTCGTGCCCGCTCTGGTGCCGGTCTACGGACCGGTCAAGTCGGTGCTGGTCGACATCTCGAACTGGGGCCTGCTGCTCGCGATCGGCGCGCTCGGCCTCGGCACCTCGGTGCAAACGATTACCGGGCTCGGCTGGCGTCACATCACGACGGTGCTCGGCGCCACCGCCGTCATTTTCATCGTGGTGACGGGCGGCCTCTGGCTGCTGGCTTAGCCTTGGTGTCGAGCGTCACTGTTTCGAAGTCGGCCGGCAGCACAATCTCCAGCAGCTCGCAATCGTTGGAATAGCCCATCACGGTGTGCTTGATCTTCGGCGGCTGGATCCAGCAGCTTCCCGCCTTGAACGTGTGCGTGCCGTGGCCGTCGAACTGGCTGGAGAACCAGCCGCGCAGCACATAGACCATCTGGAATTCGACGTCGTGATAATGCGGGATCGCGACCTTGTCCTGGTCGAACGGCTTGGTCATGCGGATGACATGCGCCTGCACCTTGCCGCCGGTCGCGGGTGCAAGGCCGAGATCGCGATAGGCGGAGTAGGGCCGCAGGCCGTGGTCGAAATCCTCTTCGCGAAGGTGGCTGACGGTGAAGAGCTGCTTGGGCCAGCGGGCTGCGGCGCGTTTGGCTTTTGGCTTCGACGTCCGTGCCGCTTTGGCCTTCGTCTTCCGTTTCGCCTTCGCCATGTCGCCCTCCAACGATTTACTCCGCGGCTTCTGACGCTCCGCCGTGCGCTTTCGACCAGCCCGCCGGGTCGTTCATGAAGCTCTCGACCTCGGCCAGCATGCCCTTGTCGAATTTCCCGCTCGATTTCGCGACGGCAAGCACATCCCACCACGTCGTCAACTGATGCAGCGTGACGCCGAGATCGCCGAGGATGCGTTTGCCCTGCGGGTAAATGCCGTAGAAGAAAATGACGATGCAGTGGTCGCAGCTCGCGCCGGCATCGCGGATCGCGTTGACGAAGTTGACCTTGCTCTTGCCGTCGGTGGCGAGGTCCTCGACCAGCAGGACTCGCTGGCCTTCGTCGAGCCTGCCCTCGATCTGCGCGCCCCGGCCGAAACCTTTGGGTTTCTTGCGGATGTACTGCATCGGCTTGTTGAGCCGGTCGGCGACCCAGGCGGCGAACGGGATGCCGGCGGTTTCACCGCCGGCGACGGTGTCGATCTTGTCGAGCCCGATGTCGCGCTTGATGGTCTCGGCCATGAACTCCATCAACTGGGTCCGCTCGCGCGGAAACGAGATCAGCCAGCGCGAGTCGTTGTAGACCGGGCTGGCCCAGCCGCTGGTGAAGATGAACGGCTTGTCCTGCATGAAGCGGACTGCGCCGGTATCGAGATAAATCCGCGCGGTCTGCTCGGCGATTTGTTGCTTGTCGGGTGTGCTCATGGCGCGGACTATAAAAGCGCTCAGCCGGCCATTCCACAGTGGCGTGCGAGCTTTACCGCCAAATCGAGCAGCACTTCGTCGCCGCCGGCCCAGCCGATGAAGGAGAGTCCGATCGGGCAGCCTGCGAGGGTGCCGGCCGGGATGCTGATCTGCGGCAGGCCGGTCAGGCTGGCGATGCAGGTCAGGCCCATCACGCGCACGCGGAACGATTGCATCTCGGCTTCATCGCCGTCGATCCGCGGCGCAATGCAAGGCGCCGCAGGCAGCGCGAAGAGCGTGCCGGGAACCGCGGTCTGGAACACGTGCTCGCGGATTTTGGTGCGAACGGCGATGGCCTTGTCGGCGTCCTCTTTCGTTACCGTCTCGGCAAAAGCGATGCGGTCGCGGATGCCGGGGCCGATCTCCGGATTATGTTTCTTCACGAAGGCGCCGAATGTCTGCCAGGTCTCGTAGGCTTGCTGAATCCGCATCGCTTCGCGCCACGAATCGAAACCGTCCGGCGCGATGCGTCCATGCGCCATCGGCGGCAGATCGTCGGCCATGAATTCGAGCAGCGTGCGCATCATGTCGGCGACTTCGGTGTCGGCCTGCTCGAACGCATCCTCCAGCACGATGACACGCGCGATGTTGGCTGGGACGCGGCGGCGATCGAGCAGCACCGGCCCGACGCTGCGGAAGATGCCGGGCGTCGAGGCGAACCAGCCGACCGTGTCGAACGACGGCGCCATGTCGCGCACGCCGGCAGTGCCGATGCGGCCGTGGGTCGGGCGGATGCCGTAAATGCCGTTGAAGGAGGCGGGAATTCGCACCGAGCCGCCGGTGTCGCTGCCGAGCGAGAAATCGCACAACCCTGCGCCTTGCGCGGCCGCCGAGCCGGAAGATGAGCCGCCGGGCATGCGGCCGGGCGCGCGCACGTTCACCGGCGTGCCGTAGTGCGCGTTGATGCCCGTGACGCTGTAGAAAAATTCCTCGCAGATCGTCTTGCCGGTGATGGTCGCGCCGGCGTCGAGCAGTTTCTGAATGCAATCCGCATTCTTGTTGGCGATCGACTGATGCTCGAGGATGGTCGGATTGCCGCTGCCGGTCTTTTCGCCGGCGATGTCGTACATGTCCTTGACCACGCAGGTAAGGCCGGCGAGAGGCCCGCTCGCCGCGCCGACGAGCGGCGCCTTCAGGTCATGCGGCACGAAAGCCGAGCGATAAATCTCGTTCATGTTCAAGTTGCCTTTGCCGCCAGATACCAGTCGAGAATCTTCGAGCCGTCCCACGCGACGACGC
The DNA here is from genome assembly GCA_035546455.1 of Pseudolabrys sp. Classification (GTDB taxonomy): domain Bacteria; phylum Pseudomonadota; class Alphaproteobacteria; order Rhizobiales; family Xanthobacteraceae; genus Pseudolabrys. The sequence continues at coordinate 4,391 of DASZXA010000054.1, read as the reverse complement.
CATCCTTGCCGAGCAATTCCTCGAACGTGCGCTCGACGTGACCGATGCGGTGCGGCACGCCGGAGAGATAAGGATGGCAGGCCAGCGCCATGATCTTCGGCCGCTCGGCGGCTTCCGCGTAAAGCCAGTTGAACTGGTCTATCGCACGCGAATGCCAGACCTCGGACGGGTGATTTTGCAGCGCCATCATCGTGATGTCGTGGATCTCGAAATTGTAGGGAAGCGCCACGACCGGCTTGTGTGTGGTCTTCAGCGTCACCGGCTCGTCGTCGAGCACCCAGTCGCCGATATATTCGACGCCGGCTTCGGAAAGATAGTCGAGCGTGTCGAAGGTCTGCGTCAGGCCGGGGCCGAACCAGCCGCGCGGCCGCTTGCCGCCGAACTTCTCGATAATGTCCATCGACTTCTGGATCACCGCGCGCTGGTCGTCGAGCTTGTGCATCGGCACCTGGTCGTAGCCATGCGCGTTCAGTTCCCAGCCGAGATCGACGCAGGCCTGCGCGACCTGCGGATAGGTTTCGCAGACCCGCGCATTGAGCGTCACGGTCGGCGAAATCTTCAGATTTTGCAGTACTTTACGGAGGCGCCAGAAACCGACCCGCATGCCGTATTCGTGCCAGCTCCAGTTCGGATGGTCCGGCTGTTGCGGCTGGCCCTGCGGCGGCGAGATCACCATGCGCGCCATCGGCCGCGCCATGTCCCACTCTTCCAGCGCCAGCACCGGCCAGATCACCAGCCGCACGCCTTTGGGAAATTTCAGCAGCGGCCGATTTTCGATCGACGAATAGGGCAGGCGTTCACGCGGATGCATCGGCATTTCAGTGCGGGGCTTTCGGTCCGGTTTTCAGGTACCAGTCGAGAATCTGCGAGCCGTTCCAGAACAGCACGTCCTTCTTCTTCGCGATCTTCTCGAAAATCTTGCGGAAATATTTGGCGCGGTGCGGTGCGCCCATGATGTAGGGATGCACCGAAATCGCCATCACGCGCGCGGAGTCCTTGGCATCCTTGTGGACCTGCTCGAACTGATCCATCGCGCGGTCGTAGAACTCTTTCGCCTTATGATGCTGGATCAGCATCATCGCCACGTCGTTGCACTCCTGCGTGTAGGGGATGTTGACGATCGGCTTGCCGCGCGTCTTCAACCAGACCGGCTGGTCGTCGAGCACCCAGTCGGCGACATAGTCGTAGCCTTCCTCGGCGAGAATGTCGGGTGTCTCCCAGGTTTCGGTCAGGCCGGGTCCGAGCCAGCCGCGCGGACGCTTGCCGGTCAGTTTCTCGAGCACCTGCGCGCTCTTGCGAATATCGTCGCGCTCGTTCTCGACCTTCTGCATGTTGCGCTGGGTAAAGCCGTGGCCGACGAACTCCCAGTTGCGCTCGACGCAAGCCTGCACCAGCTCGGGAAAAGCGCCGACCGCGGCGCCGTTGATGTTCATCACGCCGGGAATCTTGAAGTCGTCATAGACCTGCAACAGCCGCCAGAAGCCGACGCGGTTGCCGTATTCGTGCCAGCACCAGTTCGGAATGTCCGGCATCGGCGAGCCGCCGGCCGGCGGGGTGAGCACCGTGCGCGGCATGGTCTGCGTGGGGTCCCATTCCTCGACATTGGTGATGGTCCACACCACCATGCGCGCCCTGTTCGGCAACTTGAGCGGCTTGCGGTTGACGATCGGCGAGTAGGCGATGCGGTCGCCCGGCAGCATGCCGACCGGTGGCTTGGGGAAATTCATTCGGCGGCCTTCAGTTGCTTGGCGGCGGTGCCCTTGTACCAGTCGTAAATCTGCTCGCCGTTCCAGTGCAGCACGCCCTCGTGCCGGTTCACGTAGTCGTAGATCGCTTCGAGATACTTGATGCGGTGCGGCTGGCCGCTGATGTAGGGGTGGATCGCCAGCGCGCAGATTTTCGCGCGAGATGCGCTCTCCTGATAGAGCCGGTCGAACTGGTCCTTCACCAGTTGGAACAGGTAATCGCTGTTGTGGTGCTGGACGATCATCACCGGGATGTCGTTGCACTCGATGGTGTAAGGCAGGGTGACCAGCGGGCCTTTCGTGGTCTTGATCACGGTCGGCTCGTCGTCATAGACCCAGTCGCCGATGTATTTAACGCCGGCGGCGGCGAGCAGGTCCGGCGTCTCCAAAGTCTGCGTCAGCCCGGGGCCGAGCCAGCCGACCGGCCGCTTGCCGGTGAACTTCTCCATGATGTCCATGGAGCGGTTGATCATTCCGGCCTGGTCGGTTTCCTTATGGATCGGGCCTTGCTCGTAGGCATGGCCCATGAACTCCCAGCCGTCGTCGCGGGCCTGGGCGGCGACGCGCTCGTAGTCTTCGCAGATGCGGGCATTGGCGGAGAGCGTCGGCTTGATGCCGAGCTTCTTGAACAGCTCGAAGAAGCGCCAGCATCCCACCCGCATGCCGTATTCATGGAAGCCCCAGTGCACCACGTCGGGCAGCAGCGGCACACCCGTCGGCGCCGGCAGAAGCTGGCGCGCCATCGGCTTGCCGATGTCCCAGACCTCGTAATTGACGATGGTCCAGAACACGATGCGGGCGTTGCCGGGAAGCTTGAGCGGTGGCCGGTCGACGATCGCGGAATATTCGGAACGCTCGCGCGGGATCATCGGATTGGGCATCAACGCTACTCCGGCCAGTCAGGCCGGTAGAATGTCACGCGTGCGCGGCGACGCGCAACCCGACCAGACGCTCCAGCGTGGCGGTATCCTTGCTCAACGCGGCGGAGCGGCCGCGCCAGGCCACGGCGCCGCGCTCCAGCACGATGGCCTGCTCGGTCAATTCCAGCGCAATATCCGTGTGCTGCTCGACCAGCACGATGGCGAGGCGCTTGTCCGCCACCATCAGTTTGATCGCCGCGATCAGTTCCTCGACGATCACGGGCGCCAGGCCTTCAAGCGGTTCGTCGAGCAGCAGCAGCGACGGATTGGTCATCAGCGCGCGGGCAATGGCGAGCATCTGCTGCTCGCCGCCGGAAAGCTGATTGCCCATGTTGCGGCGGCGCTCTTTCAGCCGGGGAAACATCTCATAGGCGCGATCGAGCGACCAATGACCCGGCCGTGCCGTGGTCGTGAGGTTTTCTTCGACCGTGAGCGACGGGAAAATCTCGCGCTCCTGCGCGACCCAGCCGATGCCCGCGCGCGCGCGATTGTGCGGTTCAAGACCGGTAATGTCGCCGCCGCGGAAGCTGACCTTGCCACTGCGCCGCTGGGTGTAGCCCATCATCGTCATCAGCAGCGTCGACTTGCCGACGCCGTTGCGGCCGAGGATCGCGATGGCGCCCCGGCGGCCGGCCGTCAGCGACAGCTCGAACAGTACGCGGCTGCGCCCGTATCCCGAGCTCAGCTTGTCGACCTGCAGGAGAGCATCGGTGTCAGACACGGGACGTGTAGACCTCCTGTACGCGCGCCGACCGCTCGATCTGCTCGACCGTGCCGTCATCCAGCACCTTGCCCTGGTCGAGCACGGTGAGCCGGTCGCAGATATCCTTGATGAAGTCCAGGTCGTGCTCGACGATGACCAGTGCGCAGTGGGCCTTGATCGGCTGCAGCAGCTCGCCGGTCACCCGGCGCTCCTCGGGACTCATGCCCCCCGTCGGCTCGTCGAGCAGCAGCAGCTTCGGCCGGGGCGCCAGCGCCATGGCGATCTCCAGCCATTGCTGCTGGCCGTGGCTCAACTCGCCGGCAAGATCGTGCGCCCGGTCGGCCAGCCGGAACCGGTCGAGGGCCGTCATGACGTCGCGGTCGAGCCGTCGACGCGAGCTGGACCGCAGCAGCGACCACAGGCTCTGGTCTGACTGCAACGCCAAGAGCACGTTGTCGTAGGCCGACAGCTCCGGCAACACGGCAGTGATCTGGAATTTCAGGCTCAGACCGGCGCGCGAGCGCTCGTACGGAGTCGCCGGCGTGATGTCGCGTCCGTCGAACGTGATGGTGCCGTTGTCGGGGAAGTGCGCGCCGCCGATCGCCTTCAGGAGCGTGCTCTTGCCCGAGCCATTGGGTCCGATCAGGCCGTGGAACGAACCGGCTTCCACCGCCACGTCGATGCCGTCCAGCGCGCGCAAGGCGCCGAACGACTTGCCGACATTGCGGACTTCGAGCAACGCCATCGCCGCTACTCTCGATCCTCGGGCCGGATTCCGTACGAGCCGATGCGCTCGCGGTCCGATACGAAGAAGCCGAGGAGCCCCTTGGGCTGGAAGATCACCAGCGCCAGCAGCACCAGGCCCAGTATCACCGGCCAGATGCTCTTGATCGCGTCGATGTCGGCCAGCGAATAGGTGATCACCTCGACGGCCGCCGTACCGAGAACCGGGCCGATCAGGGTTCCGGTGCCGCCGAACAGGCAGTAGAGCACCGCGGTCGTCGACAGGCCGGGTCCCATGTT